>NZ_JAPVBP010000006.1:0-347604 GCF_026968025.1 Modestobacter sp. VKM Ac-2978
GAAGGACGCCGAATGGGGGTATTGATATATGGCACTGACTTTCGGCACGCTGTTGAGTTCTCAAGGAGCGGACGCGCACGTTCCCCGACCAATTTCTTGGCCGTTCTCCGTGGCGGTGATTTCCACTTTACACCAAGTTCCGCAGCGGGTGAACCTCGGGGGTTCTTCCGGCGGTTTCCCAGGCCCTGCGGCCCGGTCCGTTCTCGCTTGGTGCATGGAGAACGATACACGCCTTCAGAGGGGCTCTGCAGGGGGGTCCCCGGAGGGGTCTTCGAACGGTCCGGATGCGCTGCTGAGCAGGGAGAACGCGGCTCAGGCCACCCCGCGGGGGCGGAACTGGACGCTCACGCGTGGGCCGACGGGCTTGGTCGTCTTCGGGATGCAGTGCTCCCAGGTGCGCTGGCACGAGCCGCCCATCACCACCAGGTCGCCGTGCCCGAGGGTGAAGCGCCGGCTCTCGCCGCCACCCATCGGCCGGAGCAGGAGGGGCCGGGGGGAGCCGAACGAGACGATGGCGACCATCGTGTCCTCGGTGCGGCTGCGCCCGATGCGGTCGCCGTGCCAGGCGACGCTGTCCCGGCCGTCGCGGTACAGGCACATGCCGGCCGTCACGAACGGCTCGCCCAGCTCTGGCCGGTAGTGGTCGTCGAGGGCAGTGCGGGCGTCGGTGAGCACGGGGTGCGGGAGCACCTCGCCGCCCCCGTACCAACGCAGCAACCGGGGGACGGCGACCTCGCGGTCGTACATCTGCCGGCGGTCCTCCCGCCAGCCGATGTCGCCCAGCAGGACGTCGAGCACGCTGTCGGATCCCTCGACCCAGCCGGGCAGGTGGTCGACCCAGGCGCCACGGGTCAGCAGGTGCCGGGAGACCCGCCCCGCGAGCGGGCTGAGCGCAGCCTCCTCGGCCACGTCCCAGATCGACGGCTGGTGCGCGAGCGACATGGAGGGAGGTTACCCCCGGTTTCGCACAGGTGTTCGAAAACCTGTGGACAACCCGTCAGGCGCTGAGTGCCAGCACGAACGGCAGCACCGCACCGGCTCCCGCCAGCCGCAGCTCCCGGCCGGCGACGGTCATGGTCCAGCGCGAGTCGGCCAGGTCGTCGACGAGGAGCACCGGGGCGTCACCGAGCTCGGCCAGCCGGTCGCGGAGCTCCGGCCCGACCACGATGCGCTGCCAGACGCCCGCCAGCCGGAAGGCGCTGTTGCCGCCCGGCCCGCCGGTGGGGCCGCCGTGCGCCAGGTCGAGAGCCCCCAGGTAGGGCAGCCGCCCGAGCTGCGCCAGCCCCTGCGCCACGCCCGTCACCAGCGCGGGCCGCCGCCGGGACGGCATCGCCACCACGCCGGCTGGGCGCTGCGACCAGTCCCAGGAGCCCAGCACCCGCGCGCAGGCCTTGAGCAGCTCCTCGTCCGGCGGTGCGTCGTTGGGCAGGCCCGGCCGCATCACCCGGTGGCTCACGTCGTTGGCGGCGTCCGGGTCCTCCTCGATCGAGGGCGCCTCGAGGTCCTCCGCCAGGCTGGCCACGCCACCGACGCCGTCGTCCCCCAGGAGGGTGCGCAGGCGCTGACCCCAGCCCAGGTCGGTCAGCCGGGCCACGGCTCGACCGGTGGCGATCTGCTCGCCCGCCGCGATCTTGCCCTTCACCTCGACGCCCAGCCGGTCGGCGCCGGTGGGCCACTGCGCCCGCGGCGCGAGCTCCACGCCAGGACGGTCCAGCCGCGCGGAGGCCGCCTCGGCCGCCCCGGCCGGCACGTCGGTGGGGTACCAGGGGCCGGCGCAGACGTCACACCGCCCGCAGGGGGCGGCGGTCGGGTCGTCGAGGGCCGTCTGGAGGAAGGCCATCCGGCACTCGGCGGTGTCCACGGGCCGGGCGTAGCTGAGCATCGACCGCTGCTCGGCCTCCCGGGTAGCGGTGACCCGGGAGTACCGCTCGGCGTCGTAGACCCACGGGACGCCGGTGGAACGCCAGCCGCCCTGCACCCGCTCCACCGCGCCGTCGACGGCGAGCACCTTGAGCAGCAGCTCGAGCCGGGAGCGGCGCACGTCGGCCACCGTCTCCAGGCGGGCCACGGACCACG
The DNA here is from genome assembly GCF_026968025.1 of Modestobacter sp. VKM Ac-2978. Lineage (NCBI taxonomy): Bacteria > Bacillati > Actinomycetota > Actinomycetes > Geodermatophilales > Geodermatophilaceae > Modestobacter > Modestobacter sp. VKM Ac-2978. Next base: position 2,077 of record NZ_JAPVBP010000006.1, read on the forward strand.
CCTTGCCGTCGGCCATCGCGGTGAGGACGGCGGCGGCGTGGTCCTCCCGGGGCATGGAGGACGTGGCGAACCACTGCCAGATCGCGATGTCCTCGGGGCCGGGGAGCAGCAGCACGTCGGCGTTGGCCACGGCGCGGCCGGCACGGCCCACCTGCTGGTAGTAGCTCACCGGGGACGACGGTGCGCCCAGGTGGACGACGAAGCCCAGGTCGGGCTTGTCGAAGCCCATCCCGAGCGCCGACGTGGCGACCAGGGCCTTCACCCGGTTCTCCCGCAGCGCCTCCTCGGCGTCCTTGCGGTCGGCGTCGTCGAGCCGCCCGGTGTAGGCGCGCACCTCGTGGCCGGCGTCGCGCAGCAGCGCCGCCGTCTCCTCGGCCGCGGCGACGGTGAGCGTGTAGACGATGCCGCTGCCCGGCAGGTCGCCGATGTGCGCCGACAGCCAGGCCAGCCGGGCGCGGTCGGTGTCCAGCCGCAGCACGCCCAGCCGCAACGAGTCGCGAGCCAGCGGGCCGCGGACCGTGGTGACCTCGACCCCGCCGGCGCCGAGCTGCTCGGCGACGTCGGCGACCACCCGCTCGTTGGCCGTGGCGGTCGTCGCGAGCACCGGGGTGCCGGCGGGCAGCTGACCGAGCAGGTCGCGGATGCGGCGGTAGTCGGGGCGGAAGTCGTGCCCCCAGTCGGAGACGCAGTGCGCCTCGTCGACCACCAGGAGCCCGCAGCGCTCGACCAGGCTGGGCAGCTGCTCGTCCCGGAAGCGCGGGTTGGTCAGCCGCTCCGGGGACACCAGCAGGACGTCGACGTCGTCGGCGGCGAGCCGGGCGTTGATGTCGTCCCACTCGGTCACGTTGGAGCTCGAGATCTCCACGGCCTTGATGCCCGCGCGGGCGGCCGCGGCCACCTGGTCGCGCATCAGCGCGAGCAACGGGCTGACCAGCAGCGTGGGGCCGGCACCGCGGCGGCGCAGCAGTGCGGTGGAGACGAAGTAGACCGCGGACTTCCCCCAGCCGGTGCGCTGCACCACCAGCGCGCGCTGGTGCCGCTCGACGAGCGCGGTGACGGCGGCGTCCTGCCCCTCGCGGAAGACGGCATCGGCTCGGCCGGTGAGCTCGCGCAGGACGCCGAGCGCCTCATCGGCCAGATCGGTCTCGACAGCGGTGCTCATGCCCCCGACCGTAGGCGGCGGCACCGACAACGGGGACCTGGGCGTGCGGTGGCTGTGGACGACCGGTTGGATGGGCCTCGATGCTGCCCCCGGACAACCACGTGCACTCCGAGTTCTCGTGGGACACCGGCCCACGAGCCTCTCTGCTGCGCGCCTGCGAGCGTGCCGTGGAGATCGGCCTCCCGGCCATCGCCTTCACCGAGCACCTGGACTTCACCGTCTGGGACGCCGCCGATCGCGCCACCGCGCAGGGGCTGACCGACCGCCACCCCGCCAACCAGCTGCCGATCGACGTCGACCTCTACGCCGAGACGATCTGGGAGGCCCGCCAGCGCTTCCCGACGCTGCGGGTCTGGTCCGGCGTCGAGGCCGGCGAGCCGCACCTGTTCGGTGCCAGCGTCGCCGCGCACCTGGGCGCCTCCCCGGTCGACCGGGTGCTCGGCTCGCTGCACTCGCTGCCGGTCGACGGTCGGCTGATGGGCGTCAACCGGCTGCTGCACGCCCCGGGCGTCGACGTCATCGCCACGATGCGCCGCTACCTCACCGAGATGGTGGCGATGATCGAGAGCAGCGACGTCTTCCAGGTGCTGGCCCACTGCGACTACCCCCGGCGCTACTGGCCCGGCGGCCGGGAGCAGTACCCGGAAGCCGTGTTCGAGGAGGAGTACCGGGCGGTGTTCCGGGCGCTGGCCGGCAGCGGCCGGGCCCTCGAGGTGAACACCACCAGCCCGCTGTGGTCGGTCGGGCTGCTCCGCTGGTACCGCGAGGAGGGCGGCGACGCCGTCAGCTTCGGCAGCGACGGCCACCAGCCACACCTGGTCGGGCAGCGGTTCGACCTGGCGGTCGACGTCGTCGAGCAGGCCGGCTTCCGCCCCGGCCGGGACCGCTTCGACTTCTGGCGCCGCTGAACGCGCTCGCGGACGACCATCCGAGAACGGTGGGTGTCGATCCGGTCGTGGACTGCCGATGAGGAGGTCGTGACCGTTCCGGCTGGCTCAGAGGCCCCGACCGACGAGGACGACGCCGTCCCCTTCGGCCCGCAGACCGTCGTCCAGGAGGCGACCACCGCCGGCCTGGCCGCCATCGCCCGGCTGCACGAGGAGGCCCTCGCGGCGATCGCCGCGCTGGCCGAGAGCTGGGAACAGCCCGCCGACCCCGTCCGGGTGCTCCGCACGGCCGAGCGGCCGGCCGTCGTCCTCCGGCCCGGGAGCGCGGCCGCCGCCTGATTCTCGCGGAGGTACTTCACCGCTAAGGCAGTTCACCGCTAGGGTCACGCAATGGCCCTCCCCCGTCGTGTCGTCATCGCCTTGGGCGGCAACGCGATGACCGGTGCTGACGGCTCCGCCACCCCACGCGCTCAGCGAGACGCCATCGCCGTGGCAGCCCGGCACGTGGCCGCCGTCGTCGCCACCGGGGCCGAGGTGGTCCTCACCCACGGCAACGGTCCCCAGGTCGGCAACCTGCTGGTCAAGAACGAGCTGGCCGCGCACGTGGTGCCACCGGTCCCGCTGGACTGGAACGTCGCCCAGACCCAGGCGACCATCGGCTTCACCTTCGCCGACGAGCTGGACGCCGCGCTGGCCGCCCTCGGCTCGCCGCAGCGCACCGCGGCGCTGGTCACCCGCACCCTCGTCGACCCCGCCGATCCGGGCTTCGCAACGCCGTCCAAGCCGGTCGGCCGGCACCTGCCCCGCGACGAGGCCCAGCGCTTCATCGAGCTCGGGCAGAACTGGGAAGACCGCGGCGAGCGCGGCTGGCGACGGGTGGTCCCCTCACCCGAGCCGCTGTCGGTGGTCGACGTCCCGGCCATCTCGGCGCTCAGCAGCGCCGGGTTCGTGGTCGTCTGCGCCGGCGGAGGCGGGGTCCCCGTGGTCCCGGGCGCCCAGGACGGCGATGCGCTGCTGGGCGTCGAGGCCGTCATCGACAAGGACCTCACCGCCGCGCTGCTCGCCCGGGAGCTCCGTGCGGACACGCTGGTCATCGCCACCGACGTCCCGCACGTGATGGTCGACTTCGGCACCCCGTCGGCCCGCCCGCTGACCCGGGTCACCGTCGCCGAGATGCGTGCCCACGCCGACGCCGGCCAGTTCGCCCGCGGCAGCATGGGCCCCAAGGTCGAGGCCGCGCTCCGGTTCGTGACCGACTCCGGGGACGGCCGTCAGGGCGCTCGCGCCGTCATCACCGCACTGACCCACATCTCCGACGCCGTCGCCCGTGACGACGTCGGCACCGTCCTCACCGCACAGAAGGAGTAGCCATGCCCGCACCGATCGAGGTCCGCAAGGTCCCGCTGCACAACGTCAGCGACGCCTCCGAGCTCGCCAAGCTCATCGACGACGGCGTCATGGAGGCCGACCGGGTCATCGCCGTCATCGGCAAGACCGAGGGCAACGGCGGCGTCAACGACTACACCCGGATCATCGCCGACCGTGCCTTCCGCGAGGTGCTGATGGAGAAGGGCTCGCGGAGCAAGGAGGAGGTCGGCGAGATCCCGATCGTGTGGTCCGGCGGCACGGACGGCGTGATCAGCCCGCACGCCACCATCTTCGCCACGCTGCCCGAGGACTCGGTGGAGAAGACCGACGAGCCGCGGCTCACCGTCGGGTTCGCCATGAGCGAGGTGCTGCTGCCCGAGGACATCGGCCGGCTGACCATGGTGGAGAAGGTCGCCGAGGGTGTGCGCCGGGCCATGGCCGAGGCGGGCATCACCGACCCGGCCGACGTCCACTACGTGCAGACCAAGACGCCGCTGCTGACCATCGAGACGATCCGCGAGGCCAAGTCCCGCGGCCAGGAGACCTACTACGACGAGCCGCACGGCTCGATGGACCTCTCCAACGGGACGACGGCGCTGGGCATCGCGCTGGCGCTGGGCGAGATCGAGATGCCGGAGCAGAAGCAGGTGATGCGCGACTTCGACCTGTTCAGCGCGGTCGCCTCCTGCTCCTCGGGCGTCGAGCTGGACCGGGCGCAGATCATCGTCGTCGGCAACGCCCGCGGGCACGGCGGCGACTACCGGATCGGCCACTCGGTGATGACCGACGCCCTCGACCAGGACGGCATCTGGAACGCCATCCGGGACGCCGGCCTCGAGCTGCCGGAGCGCCCGCACACCTCCGACCTGGACGGCAACCTGGTCAACGTCTTCCTCAAGTGCGAGGCCGACCCGACCGGTTACGTCCGCGGCCGGCGCAACGCGATGCTCGACGACTCCGACGTCTTCTGGCACCGGCAGATCAAGGCCACCGTCGGCGGCGTCGCCGCGTCGGTGACCGGCGACCCGGCGGTGTTCGTGTCGGTGGCCGCAGTGCACCAGGGCCCCTCCGGCGGCGGCCCGGTCGCCGCCATCGTCAAGACCTGACGGACGACGCGCGGCGCCGGTCGGGGCTCCCCGACCGGCGCCGCAGTCATGTCGGTCACGGCGTCCTGCGGTCGCATCCGATGAGGGCCTGGAAGTAGGTCATCGGTCCTCTGGCGCCGCTGCGCTCGTCCATCACGGGCGAGAGCGCCCGGCAATGTGCCGCAGTCAGGGGCCAGACCCGATGCGCCAGCAGGACCGCGACTGCGTGGCCTGCTCTGCTGTCGTCCGTCTCGGTGACGTACCGCACCACCTCGTCGTGACCTCCCTCCACCACCGCGCCGTAGGGCAGCGACGCGGACACGTGGACCTCCAGGTGACGACCATCGGGCAGCGACAGTCGGTAGGAGCAGCCGACGTCGTCCGAGTCCGCCACCGGGAGCACCTGAACCGGTGCGATCGCGGCGAGATCCCGCTGGATCGGCTCGTGCACGTTCGCACCTGCCCTGGCCCACGCGAGCTGAAAGTCAGGGTGCGCCGGGTCACCATAGGCGGACCGCAGGTAGTGGTCGATCGTCGCGTGCGCCGGGTCGGGTGGCACAGGACCGAGCTCAGGTTCCGCTGGGTTCGCCTCGTCGTCCCACCCGAGGTCATCATCAAGCTGCGCTGTCGCCGTGGCCAGCCACTCTCGGAGGTCCTCGAGCAGGGCAGTGACGTCGTGCTCGTCACCCAGCTGCCCGGTGCCCATCGCCAGCTCGCAGGCCCGGACCAGGCTGCGCACGGTCGCCTCGTCGCTGTACCGGACACACCAGACGAAAGGGTCGAGCACGGAGCCGCCCGCAGACAGGCGCTGCTCCAGCGCCCAGACGAGGAGCCGGTTGGCGTTCCGCTGGGTGAGGCCGGGCAGGTCGAGAGACCAGTACGGCCACTCGGTCAGCTCTGACTCCGTGGGTCCTCCTCCGATCAAGGAGCATTCCCCCCGAGCTCATCGCCCAACAGCCCGAGCACCTGGCCGGCGGGGTCGTCGGGGGTCCGCCGGTCTCGCTCCGGGCCGACGAGGTCCCAGAACGCCGCCAGCGTGTCCTCGGAGCGCGGCTGCCAGCGCCGCGGCTTGTTCCGCTTCCCGTCAAGCACCTCGACGGCGCCGGCGACGAGCAGCTCGTCGATGGTGTCGTGCCGCAGCGAGCTCCACCGCCAGGCCGTGGATCGCTCCATCACCCGGCGGTGGGTGGCGGCGTCGCAGTCCAGCATCGCCACGGCGAGTTCCTGCTCATCGCGCAGCCAGAGCTGTTCGGCGATGTCCTCCCGGGTGGCGACGATCACCGAGCGAGTGTGACGGCCCACAGCCTCGTCAGACGCAGCGACACCCGCTTGGGCGCACGTGCGATCCGTTCTCTCCGCGACCGGCGCGGTGACACCGGCGCCCACCCGGTCGCGGAACCGATCGGTGGGCCGTCGTCCTCCGTCAGGCGACGGTGGTCTCCAGGGTGACCGGGACGTTGCCGCGGGTGGCGTTGGAGTAGGGGCAGACCTGGTGGGCGGCCTCGACCAGCTGCTCCGCGGTCGCCTGGTCGACGCCGCCGAGCTCGACGTGCAGCGCGACCTCGAGACCGAAGCCACCGGCGTCGTTCGGGCCGATGCCGACCTCGGCGGTGACGCCGGCGTCGCTGATCGGGGCCTTCTGCTTGCGGGCCACCATCTTCACCGCGGACAGGAAGCAGGCGGCGTAGCCGGCGGCGAACAGCTGCTCCGGGTTGGTGGCCCCGCCCTCGCCACCCATCTCCTTCGGGGTGGCCAGGTCCAGGTCGATCAGACCGTCGGAGGAGCGGGTGTGGCCGTTGCGGCCGTCCCCGGTGGCGGTGGCGACGGCGGTGTAGACGCTGGACATGAGCGGGCCTCCAGATGGTTGGTCACGACACCTCCGTGTACCCGCCGTGTCGGCCGCACGCATCGGCGCGACGCCGATCTCGCTCACACCCGGGGTACACGAGGCTGACCAGTGGGTTGGCTACCTTGATCACTGCGCTGGCCCGGGGGAGGCCGGACGGACGAGGAGCTGCTGCGGTGACGAGGTCGCAACGCCTGCAACGGGCGCTGCCCGCCGGGGTGCTGGCCGTCGTCACGGTGACCGACGTCCTCAGTGGGCCGGAGCAGGTCATCCTGGGCCTGGTCGTCATGTCCCCGCTGCTCGCGGCGACGACGCTGGGCCGGCGGGCGACGGTCGGCTACGCCGTCCTCGCGCTCGTCCTGGCAGCGCTGCTGGGCATCTACGACGAGCAGTACACCGCGAGCACGCTGGTCCCCCAGGCCGTCCGGTTGCTGGCGGTGGCGATCGGCGGCGTCCTGGCCGTGGGCGCCTGCACGCTCCGGCAGCGACGCGAGGCCCAGCTGGCCCGGCTGAGCGCCCAGGCGGCCACCACCGAGGCGACGCTCCAGATGGCCGAGGCGCTGCAACTGAACCTGCTCGGCCCGCCGCCGCAGGTGGCCGGCCTGGAGTCGGCCGTGCGCTACCTGCCGGCCAGCCAGCACACCCAGGTGGGCGGCGACTGGTACGACGCCTTCTCCCTCCCCGACGGGAGCACCATGCTGGTCATCGGGGACGTCGCCGGGCACGACGCCCCGGTGGCCGCGAGCATGGCCCAGACCCGGGCGATGCTCCAGGCGATCGCCCACCGTTCGACGGGCTCCCCGGCGGAGGTGCTGCGGGCCCTGGACGAGGTGCTCGCCGCGCTGCAGCTGCACACCCTAGTCACGGTGCTGGTGGCCCGGATCGACGCGCGGTCGCCCGATGCCGTCGACGGCACGCGGCTGCTCCGGTGGTCCAACGCCGGCCATCCACCGCCGGTGCTGGCGCAGGCCGACGGCGGGGTCACGCTGCTCGATCGCCCCCCGGAGAGCCTGCTCGGCATCGCGCCCGGCGCCCCGCGGACCGACCACACCCTGCGGCTGTGCCCGGGCGACACGCTGCTCTTCTACACCGACGGACTCATCGAGCGACGCGACGCACCGCTCGACGACGGGTTGGCCTGGCTGGTCGACGAGCTGACCCGGACCGGCCGCGAACCCCTCGACCGGCTCTGCGACGGCCTGCTGGGCGAGCTCGGTGGGCGGGTCGACGACGACGTGGCCCTGCTCGCCGTCCGTCTCCCCGACTGAGCGCGGGCGCCGGGGGTTCAGGCCGCGCGGTCGCGCCCCTCGGCCTTGACGTCGGCGGCGTACCGGTCGACGTACTCGGCACCGGACAACCGCTGCAGCTCGGCCATGACCTCGTCGGTCACGCTGCGCAGCGCCGCCCCGTCGTCGGCCGGCCCCGGGTGGTCGGAGAAGTCCAGCGGTTCACCGATCCGGACGACCACCCGGCCGGGACGGGGCAGCCGCGCGCCCGGGGGCATCAGGGCGCGGCTGCCGATCACGGCGATCGGCACGACCGGGGCCCCGGTGGTCAGCGCCAGCCGCGCCACCCCGGTCTTGCCGCGGTGCAGCCGGCCGTCGGGTGACCGGGTGCCCTCGGGGTAGATGCCGAGCACCCCACCACCGGCGAGCACCTCCCGACCGCGCCGCAGCGCGGCCTCGGCGGCCGTGGCCCCGCCGCGGTCCAGCGGGACCATGCCGATGCTCTCGAGCAGCAGCCGCATCGCCCGGCCCAGCAGCCCGGGTCGGGTGAAGTACTCGCTCTTGGCCAGGTAGGTCACCCGGCGGTGGCTGAGCACCGGGGGGAAGAACTGGTCGAGGGTCGAGGGGTGGTTGCCGGCCAGGATCACCGGCCCGGTCGCCGGGAGGTTGTCCGCCCCCTCGACCTGTGGCCGGAACAGGCCCAGGACCAGCGGCCGCACGAGCGCGAGGACGACGGGGTAGGCGTCCATGCTCACCGCTCGTCCGGTGCCCGGCCGGCATGGTCGACCAACTGCTCGGCGCTGTCCTGCCCGTGCATCCGGGCGCAGGACGCACAGCAGAAGAAGACGCCGTCGGCCTCGACCCCGTGCCCGACCACCTTCACCCCGCAGTTCTCGCACACCGGTGCGAGCGCGTGGATCGCGCACTCGAAGCTGTCGAAGGTGTGCACCGCCCCCGCGGCGTGCACCTCGAAGCTGAGCCGGTAGTCGTTCCCGCAGACCTCGCAGCTGGCCATGGCCCCACCCTCCGTCTCCGGGTGACCGGGTCCGGTCACGTGCGATGCGACCTACCCGAGGACGCCGTGGGGTAACGGCGGGTACCGGATCGTCAGCGCTCGGTGCGGGACTGCTAGGTGCAGCTCTGCTCGGGGCCGGGCACGTAGCCGACCTGGAGCCCGTCGACGGCCGGACCGCTCCGCAGCCGGACGCCGGCGACCCCGGCACACAGCAGGGCCGCCGCGGCGCACGTCTCGATCAGCTCCTCGGCGTGGGAGACCAGCACGTACAGCGCGCCGTCCCCCACGGAGTCCAGCACCAACCCGCCGGCGGACTCCAGGCCGACGGCGGCCGCGAGCAGGGCCGCGACGCCCAGCAGCATCCACCGGCGCGGCGACGGCGGAAGCCGGCGGGCCGCCACGACCGTGACGACCGCCAGACCGGCGGCCAGCACCAGTCCGGGCAGCACCCAGGCGAAGTGCAGACCGCCCTCCCCCGCGCCCAGCGCACGCCCCAGCGGCTCCAGCCGTTCGTGCACGGCGAGCAGGTCGTCGACGGAGAGCAGGACCAGCGACCCGGCGGTCAGCAGCCACGGCCAGGCGGTCCGGCCGGCCCGGTGCGCCAGCACGGCCACCCCGGCGTGCAGGGCCGCACCCACGGTCAGCAGCGCGCCGTTGAACCAGGTGTGCAGGCTGCCCTCGGCGCGGACGTCGAGCAGCTGGACCAGCGGGGACGACGGGTCGCGCAGCACGTCCCAGGGGGTGATCCGCAGCAGCACCAGGCTGAGCCCGGCCAGCAGACCACCCACTGCGGCGAGGGGCCAGAAGACCGCGAACGCCCGCCGGTCCGTTGCGGTCCGGCCACCTGACGTCCACCTGGCGTTCCCCACCCGGGCACGCTAGCCCACTGGTTGACATCCGCAAGGATCAGGCGGCGCGGGACTCCTGGGCCAGCGCGGCGAGGGCCTGCTCGAAGCAGGCCTGCGGCGGCTGCACGAGCCCGGCGCCGACCTGGCCGGTTCCCGCGACCCGGCCGGCCATGCCGGTGTTGATCTGCGGCAGCCAGCCGGTGCGGGCGACCTGGAGGACGTCGATGCCGGTCGGGGAGCCGCGGAAGCCCATGATCGGGATCTGCATCGCTGGGTTCTCGGCCAGGGTGATCTGGTACATCCGCTCGGTGGTCGCCAGGGCGTCGGGCACGGTGCCGCCGACGAACCGGACGATCGCCGGCGCCGCGGCCATGGAGAAGCCGCCGACGCCGTAGGCCTCCATGATCGCGGAGTCGCCGATGTCGGGGTTGGCGTCCTCGGGGCCGTAGTCGCCGAGGTAGAGCCCCACCGGGGTGTTGGCCGGGGCGGTGAACCAGCGGTCGCCGGTGCCGGCGGTCTGGATGCCGAACTCGGTGCCGTTGCGGGACAGCACGGTGACCATCGACGACCCGGCGACGTCGCGGGCGGCGTCCATCGCGAGCTTCGCCGTCGGCATGCCGAGGTTCAGGTAGAAGTGCTCGTTGCCGCCGATGAAGCGCAGCACCTCGGCGATGTCCTGGGCCGGTGCGTCGACGCCGACGATGGACGGCGACAGCTCGCGCAGCGCCATCAGCGAGCCCGCGCGGTTGCGGTTGTGCCCCTCGTCGCCCATCTGCAGCATCTGGGCGAGGATCGCCTTGACGTCCAGCGGCTCGGGGCGGCTGCGGACGGCGCGCTGGAGCACCGGGCCGAGCACGTCGCGCATCCAGGCCAGCCGGGTGAGCACCTCGTCGTTGTAGGCGCCCATCCGCAGCACCTTGCCCAGGCCCTCGTTGAGGTTGCACCAGGCCTGCCCGCCGTTGGCCGGGTCCTCCAGGCACCACATCCACATCGACGGGCTGGTCACCCCGGCCATCGGGCCGACCGTGCGGTGGTGGTGGCAGGGGTCGAGCGCGATCTCGCCTGCGGCCAGGATGCGCTCGGCGTCGGCGACGTCGGTCGCCCAGCCCTCGAAGACGCAAGCGCCGATGAGCGCGCCGCGCATCGGGCCGGAGGCGGTCTCCCAGGTGAGCGGCGGCCCGGAGTGCAGCAGCATCCGGTCGGGCAGGTCGAGCACCTCGCGGGCCGGGCGGACGTCGACCAGCAGCGAGCCGGCGGCCAGCACCCGCTCGACGGCGACCCGGTTGGCGGCCGCCCGGCGCGGGTCGAGCGCGAGCTGGGTGAGGTCGTCGGCGCTGCCGAAGCCCGGCGGGCGCCAGTCGACGTCGGTGACGCTCGCGCCCTGCTGCCGGAGCGCGGTGGAGAACACCTCGACGCCGGCGGCGACGATGGACGGCGGGGCGGACAGCAGTCCGCCGAGGGGCTCCGTCATGCCTGGTCTCCCAACAGCGCGAGTGCGTAGCGGACAGCGGCCGCGTTGGAGGCGAAGACCGCAGCGCCGGCCTCGGCGAGGGCGTCGGCCTGCCGGGACCAGCCCTGCGGGTCGCCCTCCGTGCCGACCAGCGCCACCACGGTGGGCAGGCCGGCCGACCGCAGGGCGGGCACCAGGGTGGCGGCCGGGTCGGGGTCGGCACCGTGGCCGAGGACGACGTCGAGCAGCAGGACGGCGGGCTCCCCGCCGGCGGCGAGGCCGGCGATCGCCTCCAGCCGCAGCGTCGGGTCGATCATCGGGTGCGCGCGGCCCACGGTGAGCGCGTCGTCGCCGAAGTCGACGACCACGTGGCCGCGGGCGGCCAGGTCGGTGCCGAGGTCGAGCTCGGGGCGCAGCGGGGTGTTGGAGCGGATGTCGCCCAGGGCCGGGGCGGCGATCAGCATCGTCTCGTCGGCGAGGGTGCCGCCGGAGTAGAAGCCCTTGAGGACGGCGCCGTCCGGCACCGCGTCCGCGGTCCCGGGCCGGGAGGGCCACTCGGGGACGGCGACGCCCAGGTCACCGAGCAGCGCCTCGACCGCGGCGGTGAGGTCGGGCTGCTCGGGGCTGAGCGCAGCGGAGCGGACCGGGACGTCCAGCCCGCGGGCCACCTCGGCGACCCGGGCGGCGACCGACGGAGCCGGGGGCTTGGAGACCAGCAGCACCCGCTCGGTGGCCGGGTCGGCGTCCAGCGCCGCCAGCGCATCGAGGGTGGCCAGCCCGCCGACGGCCTCGGAGAGGTCGCGGCCGCCGACGCCGAGCACGTGCGAGACGCCGACGCCGGCCGCGTCGAGCAGGCAGCTGACCTGCTGGGCGCCGGTGCCCGAGGCCGCGACCAGGCCGACCGGACCGCGGCGGACGACGTTGGCGAAACCGAGGGCGACCCCGGAGACGATCGCCGTCCCGCAGTCGGGGCCCATGACCAGCACCCCGGCGTCGTGCGCGGCCCGCTTGAGCGCGACCTCGTGCTCGACCGGCACGCCGTCGCTGAAGATCAGCACCGACCGGCCGGCCGCGATGGCGTCGGCGGCCTCGGCGACCGCGTACTGCCCGGGCACGCTGATGATCGCCAGCGTCGGGTCGGGGGCGCCGTCCAGGCCGGCGCCGATCGTGCGGGGCGGGATGGTCTGCGCCTCGCCCCGGTCGGCGCGGGCGGTGAGCGCGGCGTCGACGGCGGCGACCGCGGCGGCCAGCTCGGCGTCGTCCGTGGCGGTCAGCGCGATGAGCAGCTGGTCGGGCTTCGCCTCGCCGTCGGGCGCCAGGCCCATGCCGGCGGCGAGCTCGAGGTTCAGCGGCGTGGCCATCGCGACGACGACGGTGTGCACGCCGGGGCGGTCACCGATCTCGCGACTGACCTGCATGAGCCGGACGGAGTCGGCGTAGACGCCGCTGCGCAGGGAGACGTGCCGGACTGGACTGTCGCTCACCTGGCGGGACGCTACCGGAGAAACCCTCTTAGCGGTGAGAGACCGTTTCCGGTTCTGCGGCCGGAGAGCCCCGGGAGTCGGCGCCGCAGGGCGAGGAGCACCGGGGGCAGCGTGAGCTCCAGGGCCGTCAACGCCGAGAACAACGGGTGAGGCCGCCCGCTCGCCTGCACCGCGACCAGCCGCGCCACTCCTCCGATGACCGTGGTGGCGCAGACCGAACGCAGCTCATCCGCATCGAGCGCCGGATCACGGGCCAGTCGCCAGGCGCGCGGCCCCTGCGCCGCCCACCAGACCGCGTAGAAGCGCAGCACGCTGTCGACGCTGGCCGTCGTCGGCGCGCCACCCGGGATGGCGGCGGGACCCCGTGCGACCACCGACGTGCCTGTTGCCGACGCGACCGCGCCCATGGCCACCAGCACGACACGGATCGTGCGGGCCGCCGCCGCGGGCGTCATGCAGCCGGGACGTCGTGGCACGGGGACATGCCCCGATCCTCGCAGCTCGGGAGCCGGCAGCGCGCCTGCCGTGCTCCTGGACGCCGTCACGAAGATTTAGCACTGAGGTACTTCCGCCTCCCAGGATCCGGTGACACAGTTGCGCCTTCCCCGCCCCGTAGGCCCGCACCCGGAGGTGACCCGCACCCGGTGAAGCCCGCTCCGTTCGGCTATGCCGACCCGACCTCGGTCGACGAGGCGCTCGACGTCCTGACCAGCGAGGGCGAGGGCGCGAAGGTGCTCGCCGGCGGGCAGTCACTGCTGCCGCTGCTGTCGATGCGACTGGCCGCGCCCACCACCCTGGTCGACATCAACCGGGTGCCCGGCCTGGACCAGATCTCCGCCGGCCCCGATGGGGTGCGAGTGGGGGCGCTGGTCCGGCACGCCCAGCTGCTCGCCTCCTCCGAGGCGGCCGGCGTCCAGCCGCTGCTCGGCCGGGCCACGGCGAACGTCGCCCACCCGGCCATCCGCAACCGGGGGACGACGGTCGGCTCCATCGCGCACGCCGACCCCTCGGGCGAGATGACCGCGGTGCTGGCGCTGACGGACGGCTCCGTCACGGTCGCGACGCCCGAGGGGCGCGAGACGATCGGCTGGGGCGACTTCTTCCTCGGGCCGCTGGAGACCTCGGTGCACGGGCCGGCGGTCGTCCTGGACGCCTTCTTCCCGGCACTGCCGGAGCGGGCGGGCACCGCGTTCGCCGAGATCGCCCGGCGCAAGGGCGACTACGCCGTCTGCGGGGCGGGCGTCGTCGTCACGCTGGACGCCGACCGGCGGGTCAGCTCCGCCCGGGCGGCCTACCTCTCCGTCGGGCTGGTGCCCGAGGTGCACGACCTGACCGACGCCGTCGTCGGCCAGCCGGTCGACTCCGCGGACTGGGCGGCGGCCGGCGAGCTGGCCCGCGGCCTGGTCGACCCGGACGGCGACCTGCACGCCAGCGCCGACTACCGGCGACTGCTGGTCGCGACCCTCACCGCCCGCACGCTGGCCGACGCCGGCGCCGAAGCAGCCAGGAGGACCGCGTGACCGAGGTCAGGACCGAGCGGGCGATCTCCGTGGTCGTCAACGGTGTTCCACGTGAAGCGACCGTGCCGGTGCGCTGGCTCCTGTCCGACGCGCTGCGGCACGAGTTCGGGCTGACCGGCACGCACGTGGGCTGCGAGCACGGCGTCTGCGGTTCGTGCACGGTGCTGGTCGACGGGCAGCCGACCCGCTCCTGCCTGGTGCTCGCGGTGCAGGTCGACGGCCGCGAGGTGACCACGGTCGAGGGCCTGTCGCGCTCGGACCACCAGGGCGGGCAGGTGCTGCACCCGATCCAGGAGGCGTTCCGGGAGTGCCACGCGCTGCAGTGCGGGTTCTGCACGCCGGGCTTCCTGACCACGATCGCCGCCGGCCTGGACGCCCGCGACCCGTCGGTGGAGATCACCGAGGAGGAGGTCGACGAGCTGGTCGGCGGCAACCTGTGCCGCTGCACCGGCTACGCCAACATCAAGAAGGCCTGCCGGCACGCAGCAGCGACCATGCGCGAGGCGACCACCCCGACAGAAATGGCCATTTCTGTCGGGGATGAGGAGGCGGGGCGGTGACGACCAAGTTCTTCGGGGAGCCGGTGCGCCGGCGCGAGGACGCCCGGCTGATCATCGGCCAGGGCCGCTACCTCGACGACATCGGCTCCGGCGCCTACGAGGCGGCGTTCGTCCGCAGCCCGTACGCGCACGCCCGGGTGCTCGACATCGACGTCAGCGCGGCGATGGACGTCGAGGGCCTGCTGGCGATCTACACCTACGAGGACCTCACCGGCCCGATGGCCGAGCCGCTGCCGGTGCTCATCCCGCACCCCCAGCTCACCGCCCCGCGCACCGGCTACCCGCTGGTGAAGGACGTCGCCCAGCACGTGGGCGAGCCGATCGTGATGGTGGTGGCCACCGACCGGTACATCGCCGAGGACGCCGCCGCGCTGATCGAGATCAGCTACGAGGAGCTGCCGGTCGTGGTGGGCGTCGACGCGGCCGAGGCCGCCGAGCACACCGTGCACGACGACGTCCCGGACAACGTCGCCGCCCGGCACCACCAGGAGACCGGCGACGTGGAGGCGGCGCTGGCCGCCAGCGCGCACACGCTCTCCTTCACCCAGTACTTCGAGCGCAGCGCCTCCATGCCGATGGAGGGCAAGGGCGTGCACGCCCGCTGGGACGACGCCGACTCCTCGCTGCGGGTCTACTCCTCCACCCAAGCCTCCACCTCGGTGCGCGCGGCGATCGCGGCCAAGCTCGAGCTGTCGATGGAGAAGGTCGAGGTCATCGCGCCCGACGTGGGCGGCGGGTTCGGCGTGAAGATCGTGCACCCGTGGCCGGAGGAGCTGCTCGTGCCGATGGCCGCCCGGCTGCTGGGCCACGAGGTGAAGTGGACCGAGGACCGGCGCGAGCACTTCATCTCCAGCGCGCACGAGCGTCAGCAGCGGCAGGAGATCAGCGTCGGGTACGACGACGACGGGCGGATCACGGCCCTCGACGTCCTGGTCTGGCACGACAACGGCGCGTACACGCCCTACGGGATCATCGTGCCGATCAACACGGCCACCCAGCTCTGTGGCCCGTACGACATCCCGGTCTACCGGGCCCGGGTGAACAGCGTCTACACGAACACCGTGATCGTCACGCCCTACCGCGGGGCCGGCCGGCCGCAGGGCACGTTCGCGATGGAACGCACGATGGACCGGATCGCCCAGGCGCTCGGGATCGACCGCGCGCTGGTGCGGGAGCGGAACCTGATCCAGCCCGACCAGTTCCCCTATGACTGGGGCCTGACGTTCCAGGACGGCCGCCCGCTGATCTACGACTCCGGTGACTACCCGGCGATGATGGCCAAGCTGAAGGTGCTGGTCGACTGGGACGGGTTCGCCGAGCGGCGGGCCGCGGCCGAGGCGCGCGGGAAGCTGCTGGGCATCGGGATGGCGCCCTACGTCGAGGGCACCGGGCCCGGGCCGTACGAGGGCGCGCACGTGCAG
Organism: Modestobacter sp. VKM Ac-2978; assembly: GCF_026968025.1. NCBI lineage: Bacteria > Bacillati > Actinomycetota > Actinomycetes > Geodermatophilales > Geodermatophilaceae > Modestobacter > Modestobacter sp. VKM Ac-2978. Next base: position 17,949 of record NZ_JAPVBP010000006.1, read on the forward strand.
GTGCTGGGCAGCGGCAAGGTGCTGGTCTCCACCGGGCTGACCTCGCAGGGCCAGGGACACGAGACGGTGTTCGCCCAGCTGGCGGCGGCGGAGCTCGGTGTCCCGATGGAGGACGTCGAGGTCACCACCGGCGACACCCGGCGGTTCGGGTACGCGGTCGGGACGTTCGCCTCCCGGGCCGCGGTGGTCAGCGGCAACGCCGTCGCGCTCGCGGCGCGCGGGGTGAAGGAGAAGGCGCTGCGGATCGCCGCCGAGGTGCTGGAAGCCGACCCGGCCGACCTGGAGATCGACGAGGGCCTGGTCCAGGTCAAGGGGACGCCGGGCGCTTCCATCCCGCTGCGCACGGTCGCCGTCCTGTCCAACCCGCTGCGGTACGCCTTCGACGAGGCGGCGCGGCAGGCGACCCAGTTCTCCGGGCCGGGCGACGACTCCAAGCCGCCGGTCGCGGTCGGGGACGCGCCGGGGCTGGAGCACACCGACTACTACTCCCCGCTGCGCTCGACCTTCGCCTCCGGCGCGCACGCCGTGGTCGTGGAGATCGACCCGGCGACGTGGGAGATCCAGATCGAGCAGTACGCGGTGGTGCACGACTGCGGCACGATCATCAACCCGATGATCGTCGAGGGACAGGTGCACGGCGGCGTCGCGCAGGGCGTGGGCGGGGCGCTGTACGAGCGGATGGCCTACGACCGCGACGGCCAGCTGACCAACGCCTCGTTCATGGACTTCCTGATGCCGTACGCCTCCGAGGTGCCCGACGTCGACATCGACCACCAGTCGACGCCGTCGCCGCTGAACGAGCTGGGCATCAAGGGCGCCGGCGAGGCCGGCGTCATCCCCGGGTCCGCGGCGATCGCCTCGGCGATCGAGGACGCGGTGGGACGGCGGATCGCGGCGATGCCGATCTCCCCCACCGAGCTGTACGACCTGGTGCGCTCGGACGCCGAGCGCGTGACCAACTCTTCTCCCCACGACTCTGGAGCGATGGCGTGAACCTCGACGGCAGTGCGGTCCTCTCGGCGGCCCCGGAGCAGGTCTGGGCGGTGATCACCGACCCGGCGGTGCTGGCGCGGACCATCCCGGGCTGCGAGTCGCTGCAGCAGGTCGGCGAGGACAGCTACACGATCGTCGTCTCGGCCGGCGTGGGCGCGATCCGCGGGAAGTACGCAGGTGAGGTGCGGCTGAGCGATCTGTCGTTCCCGAAGTCGTACGTGATGCACGCGTCCGGCTCGGGTGGGCCGGGGTCGGTGCGGGCGACGGTGCAGATCAACCTGGCGCCCTCGGGTGACGGCACGGAGCTGACGTACTCGGCGGACGCCGTGGTCGGTGGCGCGGTCGCGGGTGTGGGCCAGCGGATGATCACCGGCGTCGCCAAGAAGATGGCCGGGCAGTTCTTCTCCGCGGTGGACAAGGAACTGGTGGAGCCGAACGTGGTGGCCGACGTCATCCCGATCGCCGCCGACGTTCCCGCGGGAACGTCCGCCAACGCCGCTCCCACTCCGGCCACCTACGCCAACGCCCCGGCCGCTGCGGGCGGCTGGGTGCCGGCCGAGGCGCGGCCCCTGCTGGTCGGCGCCGCCGGCGGCGGACTGCTCACCCTGCTCGGCGTCTGGATCGGCTACCTCCTGGGCCGCCGGGGCTGAGCGTCGGCCAGACGCTCGATCGCGGTGCGGAGGCGGTCGGGGGCGTTGGCGGCGTAGCCGAGGACGAGGCCGGGGTCGCCAGGGGTCAGTCGGTGCCAGGACAGCGGGTGCACGACGACCCCAGCGTCACGGACGGAACTGGCCAGCTCGACGTCGTCGGCGTCCGAGCCGGGGAACGTGATCAGCACGTGCAGCCCGGCCGCCACCCCGGAGACGACCGCGCCCGGCAGGTGCTGGGCCAGCGCGGTCACCAGCGCGTCCCGCCGGGCCCGCTGCCGGCTCCGCACCAGCCGCAGGTGCCGGTCGTACTCCCCTGACCGGTGCAGCTCGGCCAGCACGAGCTGCGGCAGCGCCGGGCTGCCCAGGTCGCTCGCGTGCTTCGCCGCCACCAGGTCGGCGTCCAGGGACGACGGCGCGACCAGCCAGCCCAGCCGCATCCCCGGCGCCAGCGTCTTGGACGTGCTCCCGGTGTGCGCCACGTGCTCGGGCGCCGACGGCTGCAACGCCGGGACCGGCGCCCGGTCGTACCGGTGCTCGGCGTCGTAGTCGTCCTCGATCACCAGCCCGCCGCCGTCCCGGGCCCAGCCCAGCAGCTCCCGCCGCCGCCCCGGCGACAGCACCACCCCGGTCGGGAACTGGTGCGCCGGCGTCACCATCACCGCCGGCACGGCCGGCATCGCCGCGACGACCAGCCCGTCGGCGTCCACCGGCACCCCGACCGGCCGCAGCCCCCAGTGGGCGAACTCCTCCCGCGCACCCCGCGACCCCGGGTCCTCCACACCGACCGTCTCCGCGCCCCGCGACCGCAGGGTCTGGGCCAGCAGCGCCAGCGCCTGCGCCACCCCGGACACCACCAGGACCTGCTCCGGCGCGACCTGCAGGCCACGGGTCCGGCCGAGCCAGCCGGCCAGCTCGCCGCGCAGCCGGGCACTCCCCCGCGGGTCGCCGTAGCCCAGGTCCGCCGCCGATGCGTCCCGCAGCACCGCCCGCTCCGCCCGCAGCCAGGCCGCCCGCGGGAACGCCGCCAGGTCGGGCACCCCCGGCGACAGGTCGATCTCGCCCTCCGCCGCCGGCCGGTTCGTCGGCAGCGGCAGCCGCACGGGCCCGGCGGGTGTGTCGACGGCGGGGCGGGGCGGCGCCGCGACCGACCGGGGCAGGACGACGGTGCCCGACCCGGTCCGGGCCGCGACCAGCCCCTCGTCCACCAGCCGCTGATAGGCCTCGACCACCACGCCGCGGGCGATGCCCAGGTCGCCGGCCAGTGCGCGGGTGGCCGGCAGCCGGTCGCCCGCCGCCAGCCGACCGTCCAGCACCGCCGCCCGCACCTCAGCGGTCAGCCAGTCGGTCAGCCCGCGCGCCGGCGCGACCGCCGGGTCGAGCTGGAGGAAGTCGGCGCCGCGCATTGGTCCACTCCCGACGACGGTGATTGGCCCTCCACGGTGGACCAGCAGGCCAGCAGCATGGCAGCCATGACGGTCACGGCGGAAGCACCCCAGCAGCAGTCGGCGGCCACCGCCGTCCTCACCGGGGCGACCGCGATGGGCTTCGTCGGCAGCAGCGTGGCGATCTCCGCCGTCCTCTCCGACGCACCGCTGTTCTCCGCCCAGTCGCTCCGGTACGCCGCGGCCTGCCTGATCCTGGTCGGCTTCGCCCGACTGGCCGGACGGTCGGTGACCAGGCCGCGCGGTGCGGAGTGGGCCTGGCTGCTCGGCATCGTCGGCACGGGCATGGTGCTGTTCAACGTGGCGCTGGTGCGCGGGTCCGAGCACGCCGAGCCGGCCGTGCTCGGGGTGGCCGTGGCCAGCGTGCCGATCGCGCTCGCCGTGGTCGGGCCGCTGATGACCGGACGGCGTCCCGAGGCGCGGGTGCTGCTGGCGGCCGCGGTGGTCACCGTCGGCGCCGGGCTGGTGCAGGGCCTGGGCCGCAGTGACGCCGTCGGGCTGGCCTGGGCGGTCGTCGTCCTGGCCTGCGAGGCCGGGTTCACCCTGCTCGCCGTCCCGCTGCTGGCCAGGCACGGCGCGTGGGGCGTCTCGGTGCACACCACCTGGCTCGCGGCGGTGGTGTTCGGCGTGCTCGGGCTCGCCACCGAGGGGCCGACGGCGGCCGCCGAGCTGACCGGCGGCGAGCTCGCCGCGGTGGGCTACCTGGCGGTCGGGATGACCGCGGTCGCCTTCGTGCTCTGGTACTCCGCCGTCGGCCGGCTGGGCACCGCCCGCGCTGGCCTGCTCACCGGTGTCGCCCCGGTCGCCGCCGCCGGGGTCGGCGTGGCGATGGGCGGTGCGGCGCCCGGACCGCTGGTGTGGCTCGGCATCGCGGTGGTCGGCGCCGGGCTGACCGTCGGCCTCACCTCCCGGGCAGGCTGACCGCGCGGCGCGGGCGGCGCCGGGCTCATCTCGACAGGCGAGGCCCATGGGGACCACAGGGTGCGCACAGGCGCTCGGCCGACGCTGAGGGCATCGGTCGGATCGCCTGACCGGAGTCGGAGGAGACCATCGTGCGCACGAAGCTGATCACCCTCACCACCGCCGGGCTGCTCGCCGTGGGCGGCGCCGCCGTCGCCGTCCCTGCCCTGGCCGCCACGGACTCGACCGACCCCGCCGCCGCGGAGTCATCGCGGGTCGACCGGATCACCGAGGCACTGGCCGGGCTGGTCTCGGACGGTTCCCTCACCCAGGAGCAGGTCGACGAGGTGGCCGCCACCCTCGACGCGGCCGACCTCGGTGGTGGACACGCCGGCGGACACGGCGGGTGGCACGGCGGGTGGGATGGCGGCCCTGGCAACGGTCGTGGCCTCGAGACCGCGGCGACGGCCCTGGGCATGACGGAGGAGGACCTGCGCACGGCCCTTGAGGCCGACGGTGCCACGCTCGCCTCGGTGGCCGAGGAGCAGGGTGTGGCCGTGGACACCCTGGTCGACGCCCTGGTCGCGGCCGCGCAGGAGCGCGTCACCCAGGCCGTCACCGACGGCGACCTGACCCAGGAGCAGGCCGACGAGCGCCTGGCCGACCTGGAGGCGTGGATCACCGAGCGGGTGGACAGCAGCTGGGGCGACCGGGGGCAGCGCTGGACCGACAGCGAGGACGACGCCACGGACTGACCCCGCTCACGGCGGTCCGTGACGGTCAGAGCCTCGCGACCATCCGCCCGAGGGTCTGCGGCGCGATGCGCAGCAACGTCGGCATCAGCTTCGTCTGGCCCGGCAGCGCCATCGGCCGCCGCTGCCGGAGTGCGCGCAGCGTCACCGCGGCGACCTCGTCAGGTGACAGCTTCGGCCCGGCCCGGCCGGCGTTCATGGGCGTGTCGGTGGTCGGCGGGAGCACCTCGAGCACGTGCGTGCCGCGAGGTGCCAGCTGGCGGCGCAGTCCCTCGGCGAAGCCGTGCAGGCCGGCCTTGACGGCGCCGTAGGTCGGGGCCCGGGTGGGCGAGACCAGGGCGAACCCCGACGTCACGAACACGATCGCCTCCAGGGCCGGCCAGCGCTGCAGCGCCTCACCCGTCAGCTGGATGGGTGCGGTGAGGTTCAGGTCGATCTCCTGCTCGAGCGCCGCCGTGGCGTCGTCCGCGGCGAAGTCCCGCTCGACGAACGTGCCGGCGTTGTTGACCAGCACGTCCAGCCTGCCGAACCGGTGGGTGATGGCGTCGAGCACGGCGTCTCGCGCCTCCGGGACGGTCACGTCTGCCTGGACGGCCAGCGCCTCCGGATGCGCCCGGCTGAAACTGTCGAGCGCCGTCCGCGATCGGCCGCACACGGCCACCGCCGCTCCGTCGCCCAGGAAGGCCTCGGCCAGCCCCAGGCCGATGCCCGACGTCCCACCGGTGATGAGCACGACCTTCTGCACAGCTGCCTCCAGAGACTTCGGTATCGAGCGGTACCGAATGAGACCGTAGCACTTCTGAACCGCTCGGTACCGAAGACGTACGCTGGAGTGGTGGAGGACGAGCGGACGGCACCGATCGGCAGGCCGCGCGGCTTCGACGTCGACGAGGCCCTCGACCGCGCGGTGCGGGTCTTCTGGGCGCAGGGCTACGAGGGCGCCAGCCTCGACGACCTGACCCGTGCCATGGGCATCAACCGCACGAGCATGTACCGGGCCTTCGGCAACAAGGAGGAGCTGTTCCGCAAGGCGCTGACCCGGTACGCCGAGGGCCCGGCGTCCTACGTCGCCCGGGCACTGGGGCAACCGACCGCCCGCGAGGTGGCCACCACGTTCCTCGGCGGCGCGGTCGAGGCCAGCACCCTCCCGGACTGCCCTGCCGGGTGCTTGAGCGTCCAGGGGTCCCTGGCGGCCGGCGAGTCCGGCCGCCCGGCCCGGGACACGCTCACCGCCTGGCGAGAGGAGGGCACCACCCACCTGCGGGCCCGCTTCCAGCAGGCCGTCGAGGACGGCGACCTGCCGGCCGGCGTCGATCCCGGGCTGCTCGCCCGGTACCTGATGACCGTGGCCAACGGGATCGCCGTCCAGGCCGCAGGCGGCACCAGCCGTGCCGAGCTCCAGCTGGTGGCCGACGTCGTTCTTCAGAACTGGCCCCCCACCGGCCCCTGACCGGAGATCAGGGCGCCGCAGCTCCGGCCAGCCGCCGGCCGAGGAAGTCGCGGATCAGCTCGGCGACCTGGCCACCGGCGCTCTCGAGCAGGAAGTGCCCGCCGTCCAGCAGGTGGACCTCGGCGTCGACGGCGTCGTGGGCGAAGCTGCGCGCGCCCTCCGGGCCGAAGATCTCGTCACCCGCTCCCCAGACGGCGAGCACGGGCACCCGGCTGTCGCGCAGGTACTGGTGCAGCGCCGGGTACAGCGGCGGGTTCGTGCGGTAGTCGCGGAACAACGCCAGCTGAGCGAGGTCGTTGCCGGGGCGCGAGACCAGCGCGTGGTCGTGGTGCCAGGTGTCCGGGCTGACGACGGTCCCGTCCGCGACCCCGTGCAGGTACTGCCAGCGGATCGCGTCGATGCTCAGCGCGCCCCGGACCGCCGCCTCGGTGTCGACGTTCGGGTTCTGCGCGTAGTCCCAGACCGGCGCCCAGAAGTCCTCGACGAAGCCGGCGTCGTAGCCGTTGCCGTTCTGCGTGACGATCGCGGCGATCGCCTCCGGGTCGCGCAGCGCCAGCCGCCAGCCGACCGGGGCGCCGTAGTCCTGCACGTAGACCGCGTACCGGGTCACGCCCAGCTCGCGCAGCAGGCCGGCCGTCAGGTCGGTGAGTGCGTCGAAGGTGTAGTCGAACTCCGTCACCGGCGGCGCGTCGGACAGCCCGAAGCCGAGCATGTCCGGGGCGATCACCCGGTAGCGGTCGGCCAGCTGCGGGATCAGCTCGCGGAACATGAACGAGCTGGTCGGGTACCCGTGCAGCAGGACCACGACGGGCGCGTCGGCCGGTCCGGCCTCCCGGTAGAACAGCTGCCGGCCGTCGACGGTGGCGAAGCGGTGGTGGACGTGTGCCATGGTGGCTAACCCTTCTAGGTTCGATTGGTGGTTACAGACGCTGGCACGGCAGCGTGTAACCTGTCAAACGAACCGAGGAGGTTAGATGCAGCTGGTCGACGACTCACCCGCCGACGAGGCGTTCCTGCTCGAGCTGCTGAACACGACACCGATCGTCGACCACGCTCAGCGGGACCTGCTGGACGGCGAACCCGGCAGAGCCTGGCTACGGGAACGGGGCGGCGATGGATCGGCCGCCGAACAGGGCGCGACCCGCGCCGCCCGCGACGCGCTCCAGGCGGTCGCTCGCGGGGACGAGGGTGCACAGTCGCTGGCACCACTGCTGTCCGACCTGCGCCTGGCGCCCTCGATCGAGGACGAGGGCATCAGCTGGAGCCTCACCGACGTGCCGCCGGCCCGCACCCTGGCCGTCCGGGCACTGCTGGCCTGGGATGCCGTGCGCCGCACCAGCCCCGGGCGGCTGCGACCCTGCGCCAACGACGAGTGCGCACTGTTCCTCATCGACCACAGCAAGCCCAACCGGGCTCGCTGGTGCTCGATGGCCACGTGCGGCAACCGGATGAAGGCCCGCCGGCACCACGAGCGCACCCGCGCCGAGGCATCCGCCGCCGAGTCCGGAGGCTGACGGCCGAGCTGGTCAGCGCCGCGAGCCGGTGACCCGCAGGCCGTCGAGCGCGGCGACCAGGATCGGCCGCGAGTAGTCGGGGTCGCCGTGGATCGCGCTGACCGCGATCACCATGTCGAGCACCTGCTCCAGCGTCAGGTCGCCCCGGATCTCGCCGGCCTCCTGCGCCGCGGCGAGCAACGGCCGGCCGGCGGCCATCACCCGCTCCCGGCTCCGGTCCAGCACCGGGCCTGGGCCCTCGGCCTGGGCGAGCAGCTCGGCGGCGATCTCGTGCTTGCTGGCGAAGAAGCCCACGAAGTGGTCGACCCAGGAGAGGAACCGGTCGCTGGGTGATCCGTCGACCGAGGCAGCGGCCGCGCAGACGGCGTCCACCTGGTCGGTGTAGAGCGCCTCCAGCAGGTCCCGCCGTCCGGGGAAGTTGCGGTACAACGTGGCCATCCCGACGCCGGCGCGGCGAGCGACCTCGGCCATCGACAGCGGGGCGCCCGGCTCGGCGAACCCGGTTCGCGCGGCGGCGAGGATCCGCTCGCGGTTGCGCTCGGCGTCGGCACGTCTGGCAGGCATGACTTCCTAAGTGGAGAGGTTATCCGGTACGGTAGGTGGACAGCCTGTCCACATCGGACAGATCGTACCCACCGCGAGGAGCACACCGTGGAACAGCGACCCCTGGGCCGGACCGGCATGTCCGTCAGCCAGCTCTGCCTCGGCGCGATGATGTTCGGCGCCGTCGGCAACCCCGACCACGACGAGGGCGTGCGGATCGTCCACCGCGCCCTCGACGCCGGCATCACCTTCATCGACACCGCCGACGTCTACTCCGGCGGGGAGTCCGAGGCCGTCGTCGGCAAGGCGCTGGCCGGCGGCCGGCGCGACGACGTCGTCCTGGCCACCAAGGTCGGCCTGCCGTTCGGGCAGGACCCCAACCAGCGCGGCATGTCCCGGCGCTGGATCACCGAGGCCGTGGAGAACTCGCTGCGTCGCCTGGGCACCGACTGGATCGACCTCTACCAGCTGCACCGCCTCGACCCGGACACCGACGTCGACGAGGCGCTGGGCGCGCTGTCCGACCTGGTGCACGCCGGCAAGATCCGCGCCTTCGGTGCCTCGACGGTGCCGGCGTCGGAGATCGTCGAGGCCCAGTGGACCGCCGAGCGACGCGGCCGCGAGCGGTTCCGCACCGAGCAGCCGCCGTACTCGGTGCTCACCCGCGCCGTCGAGGTCGACGTCCTGCCCACGACCCAGCGGTACGGGATGGGCGTGCTCAGCTACAGCCCGCTGGCCGGCGGCTGGCTGTCCGGCAAGTACCGGAAGGGCCAGGAGGTCAGCGGGCCGGGCTCGGTCGGTCGCGCCCAGCGGTTCCCCGGCGTCTTCGACGCGGCGAACCCGGCCAACGCCGCCAAGCTCGACGCCGCCGACGCCCTGGGCGCGCTCGCCGACGAGGCCGGGCTGACCCTGGTGCAGCTGGCCATCGGGTTCGTCGTCCGGCACCCGGCGGTGACCTCGGCGATCGTCGGGCCGCGCACGATGGACCACCTGGAGTCCTACCTGGCCGCCGACGGCGTCGAGCTGTCCAGCGACGTCCTCGACCGGATCGACGAGATCGTCCCGCCCGGGCACACGATCAACGTCGCGGACAACATGTGGATGACACCCGCGCTGACCCCGGCGGCCCGCCGCCGGTAGCGGTCCCGCGGCCCGGGCCGGCGACCTCGCCGGCCCGGGTCAGTCGAGGACGGCGGTAACCTCGAGCTCGACCAGGAAGTCGGGATCGAACAGCACCGACACCCCGATCATCGACCCGGGCGCGGCGGAGGTGGCGCCCAGCTGCGCCGCCGCCCGGGCCACCCCGTCGAGGAAGGCGGGCAACTTGTCCAGCGTCCAGTCGACGACGTAGAAGGTCAGCTTGGTGACGTCGGCGAAGGTGGCGCCGACCTCGGCCAGCGCAGTGCCCGCGTTGAGGTAGGCCTGCTCGACCTGGGCGGCGAAGTCGCCGACGCCCACCTTCTCCCCCGCGGCATCGACGGCGACCTGGCCGGCGACGAAGACCAGCCGCGAGCCGGTCGCCACCGAGACCTGGTGGTACATGTCGGTCGTGGGCAGCCCTGCGGGGTTCACCAGGGTGATGGACATGCTGACTCCTCGTTCACGGACGCCCGGGCGCTCCGGGCTGCGCTGAACATAGCATCGCTATGCCATGTAGTGTTCCGGCCATGGCCCGCCCGAAGGACCCGGCGGTCCGCACCCAGCTGATCGAGCGGGCCGCCGCGATGCTCCGGGCGCGCGAGCCGATCACGCTGCGCTCCCTGGTCGCCGGCACCGGCGTCTCGACGATGGCCGTCTACACGCACTTCGGCGGGATGGACGGCCTGTGGCAGGGGCTGCGCCAGGAGGGCTTCACCCGGCTGGGCGCCCGGCTCACGACCGTGCCGGTGTCCGACGACCCGGTGCGCGACCTCACCGCCCTGGCCGCGGCCTACCTGGACAACGCCCTCACCCACCCCGACCTCTACCGGGTGATGTTCGACGCCAGCGTCGACCTGGAGGACCTGCCGGCCGCCGACGCCACCCTGGAGCACCTGGTCCAGGCCGCGCGCCGGGGCCGGGACGTCGGACGGTTCCGCACCGACGTCGTCCCGCTGGACCTGGCGATCCAGAGCTGGGCCATCGGCCACGGACTGGTCTCCCTGGTCGCCACCGGACCGCTCCCGCGGGAGACCCTCGACCACGGCCCGCTCCTGCTCCGCGCGCTGTTCACCGCCTGTGGCGACGACCCCGACCGCTGCCGCGGCTCCGTCGAGCAGGGCTGGCACCGCCCGGCCCCGGACGACGAGCGGTCACACCAGGCCTGACGTCGCCGTGCGCGCGGAGGTCCAGCCCTGCGCACGGAGCCGGTCGAAGCCGTCCAGCAGCAGGTCGAGGGCGAACTCGAACTCGAACTGCTCGTCACAGCCGGCGCCCACGCCGGACAGGTCGCCGCCGGTCGCCGCCACGGCGATCTCCAGGATGTGCGGGTAGTCCGCCGCGAACTGCGCGGCCAGCGCCTGCTGCTCCTCGGCCGACGGCGGCGCGGCATCGGCGGCGGGCGGCTCGTCGAACAGCTCGGGGCTGAACCCCCAGATCCGGTTGCCCAGCGCGTGCATCACGTGGTGGGTCAGGTCGGCGGAGAACCCGCCGCGGCGGAACGCGCCGGCCAGCGAGTCCATGTAGCCGAGCACCGTCGGCGTCCGGTGCGTGCGCGACTCGATCGCCTGCCGGGCCCACGGGTGCCGCAGCACCGCCCGCCGCGCCGACAGCACCCGAGCGCGGACGGCTGCCTGCCAGTCCAGCGCCGGGTCCGCCGGCTCGATCTCCCCGAGGACGACGTCGACCATCCCGTCGAGCAGCTGGTCCTTGTTCGCCACGTGCTTGTACAGCGCCATCGGGACGACGCCGAGCTCCTGGGCCAGCCGCCGCATGCTCACCGCGTCGATGCCCACCGCGTCCGCCAGCTCCACTGCGGCGCGCAGCACGCGATCGGTGCTCAGCGGCGCTCGCCGCCCCGGAGGAGCCATGAGCGGAACCTACCTCGTTGACAGGTGTACGGCGTACACCTAGCTTCTCCGTCGTAGGTGTACGCCGTACACCAATCGACAGGAGGCCAGACGATGAGCAGGTACCGAGGCAATGCCACCGCGGCTGGGTGGTTCTTCATCGTGGCGGCCGTGGCCGCGATCGCCGGACTGGCGCTGTACCAACCAGCACTCGGCGACCCGGCCTACGTGCTGGGTGCCGGCTCCGACGGCCGGGTGCTGCTCGGCGGCTTCCTCGAGGTGGTCCTCGCCGCCTCGTGCATCGGCACCGCCGTGGCGCTCTACCCGGTGGTCAAGCGGGAGAGCGAGAGCGTGGCGCTCGGCTACGTCTGTGGCCGGCTGCTCGAGGCCGCCGTCATCACCACCGGCATCGCGGCGACCCTGTCGCTGGTCACCCTCCGCGGCGCCGGAAGCAGCACCGAGGTCGCCCGGGCGCTGATCGCAGTGCACGACTGGACGTTCCTGCTCGGCCCGGGCCTCGTCATCGGCGTCAACAGCCTGCTGCTCGCCTGGCTGATGCACCGCTCCCGACTGGTCCCCCGCTGGATCGCCGTCCTCGGGCTGATCGGTGGTCCACTCGTGTTCGTCTCGTCGACCGCGGTGCTGTTCGGGCTGTACGAGGACACGAGCCCCTGGCGCTTCGTCGCCGCCATCCCGGTCACCGCCTGGGAGATGAGCCTCGCCGTCCGGCTGATCGCGAAGGGCTTCACCCGCCCGGTCGACCGCGAGCCACTCCCTCACGCCGGCGCGCTCACCACCGCCTGACCAAGGGACTGTGAAGTTGCTTCACGGTGAAGTAGCGTCACGGTATGCCCGACGGCGTGCACGTCTTCGACCGCCTGCTGGAGATCGCCCTGCTCATCCAGCAGGACATGTCCCGGGAGCTGGGGCCAGCCGGCCTGACCGCAGCTCGGACGCACCTGCTCTGGGAGGTGCACCACCGCGGGCCGTCCACGCAACAGGCCCTGGCCGCGGCCCTGCAGGTCAGCCCGCGGAACGTGACCGGGCTGGTCGACGCCGTGGAGAAGGGTGGGTTCGCCCGCCGCGAACCGCACCCCACCGACCGGCGGGCCACCCTGGTGACGCTGACCGAACAGGGCACCCGGGCGATGGCGGACATGGTCGCGAGCCGGGGGCAGATCGCCGCGCACCTGGTCTCCGACTTCGACACCGCTCAGCTCCAGCGGTTCACCGCCGACCTGGACGCCGTGACCGCGCGACTGCACGAGCTCATGGACGACGGGAGCCCGACGTGACCGCCGTCGTCGTCCCCCGTCGGACCGGGCGGCAGCTCGTCGCCCACCTGGCCCGCCGCGCGATCGCGATGGAGATCGGCGTATGGCAGAGCCTCCACCGGTTCCTGTTCCGCCGTCCGCGGGTGCCGGCCGGCGCGGTCGCGTTCACCTACCACCGCGCGGTGCTGCCGCTGATCGTCACCTTCATCGTGCTGTCGGTCCTCGAACTGGTCGTCGTCGACCTGGTCGTCCACCGCTGGCCGGTCGTGCGCGTGCCGCTGCTGGTCCTCGGCATCTGGGGCGTGACCTGGATGCTCGGCTTCCTCGCAGCCCTGGTGACCCGGCCGCACTCGGTCGGCCCCGACGGCATCCACGCCCGGTACTCCACCGACGTGGACGTCGCCCTGCCGTGGTCCGCGATCACCGCGGTGACCCGGCGGCTCGACACCCGGGCGGAGAAGGCCCCGCGGCTCACCCGCGACGCCGCCGGCGCGGTCACCCTGCACCTCTGGATGCAGGACCGGACCAACGTCGACGTCGAACTCGACCAGCCGGTCAGCGTGCGGCTCCCGGAAGGCACGACGACGGTGCACCGGATCGGCCTCTTCGCCGACGACCCGGCAGCCTTCCTGGCGGCGGTCCGGCAGCACTGCTGACCCCGACGCCGACGGCCGGGAGCCGGCGAACCGGTTCCCGGCCGTCGCCGGTGGACTGCCGTCACTGCACCGGGCGCCGCCTGCTGAGCACCCAGCCCGCGAGGAGCGAGGCGACCACCCAGCCGCCCAGGGTCAGCAGCGAGGCCACCTCGGCGTCGCCGCGGGCGAACCGGAGCACCGCCTGCTGCGGGTCGACGGCGTCGGCGACCTGCGTGTCCCAGGCCCGGATGATCTGCACCAGCCCGAGCACGGTCAGGTAGAGGCCGGTCAGCGCGGCCGGGGTGTTCGCGGTCGCGGCGCCGACCCCCACCCCGATCAGCGCGAACGCCGCCCCGGCGCCCACCGCGGTCAGCGCGGCCTGGGCGGCGCCGTCCCAGGACACGCTCGGGTCGGCCAGCACGGCCAGGATCAGCCACGACGCCCCCATCGAGAGGGCGGTCAGGGCCGCGCCGAGCAGCGCCGTCGCGACGGCCTTCGCCGCGAGTACCCGGCCGCGCTGCGGCACCAGCAGGTAGGTGGTCTGTGCGGTCCGGTGCGTCCACTCGCCGGCGGTGCTCAGCACCCCCATGGCGAGCAGCAACAGCCCCGTCATGATGCCCACCACGGCGAACGGGCCGGCCACGGAGGGAAAGGCGTCGTCGCTGGCCTCCAGCAGACCCATCCCGACCGGTCCGGCCAGCACCCCGGCGAGGGCGAGCATCCGGCCGGAGCGGGTGGTCAGGGTCTTGCGTACCTCGAGGCCGACGAGCGTCGGCAGCGAGGCGCGGGTCGGACGGACGGCGGGCCGTACCGGAGCAGCAGTGTCGAGGGTCATCGTGTTCGAGCTCGTGGTCATGTCGGGGCGCCTCAGTGCTCAGCGGGGGTGGGGGCAGCTCCGGAGTTCTCCGTGAGCTGGAAGAACAGGTCCTCGAGGCCGCGCTGCACGGGATGCAGGTCGATCAGCGCGACCCCGGCCTCGGCGGCGACGGCGCCGATGGTGGCTGGCTCGGCACCGTCCACGATCAGCACGCCGTCGGCCTGGCGTTCCACGTGGAACTCCCGGGCCCGCAGCGCGTCGGCCAGCCCGCGGGGGTCGACCGACCGGACCGCGGTGCCGCTGGCGCCCAGCAACGAGCCGACCGGCCCGTCGGCGACGATCCGCCCGCCACCGATCACCAGCAGCCGGTCGACGGTGTGCTCGACCTCGCCGAGCAGGTGCGAGGAGAGCAGCACCGTGCCGCCGTTCGCCGCGTAGCTGCGCAGCAGTGCCCGCAACCAGCGGATGCCCTCCGGGTCCAGGCCGTTGGCCGGCTCGTCGAACACCAGCACCGGTGGGACGGTGAGCAGCGCGCCGGCGATGCCGAGCCGCTGCCGCATCCCCAACGAGTAACCGCCCACCGGCCGGCGGGCGGCGTCGGCGAGGCCGACGAGCTCCAGCACCTCGTCGACCCGGCGGGAGTCGACGCCGACGGCGAGGGCGTGCAGCCCCAGGTGCGCCGGGCCGGTACGCCCGGGGTGCACGGCCGAGGCGTCGAGCAGGGTGCCGACGAGAGCGCCCGGGTTGGGCAGGTCGGCGTAGGGCCGGCCGTCGATCGTCGCCGTGCCCGCGGTCGCCGGGATCAGCCCGGTCATCATCCGCATCGTGGTGGTCTTGCCGGCGCCGTTCGGGCCGAGGAAGCCGGTCACCGTGCCGGGCTCGAGGGTGAAGCTGACGTCGTCGACGACGGTGCGTGCGCCGTAGCGCTTGGTCAGTCCGCTGACCGAGATCATGGGTGCCTCCGGGGTTCGGTGTGGTGTCCCCAATCTGCGGTGGACCCCCTGGTCAGCGCGTCGGCCGGAGGCCGCCACCTCGCGCACCGGACGGTGCGACCCGGTCATCCGGAAGAGGACGTCGGCAGTCGCCCCGCGGGTGACCCGCAGCTCGCCGGACACGACCTACGCTCCGACCCATGGGGGTCCGCGAGCGCATCTGGCCGGGACTCACCACCCGCGGCATCGCGCTGGAGGCCGGCCTCGCCGGGCTGGCCGTGGTGATGATCGTCAGCGGTTTCGGCACCCTCGCGGCCCCGTCGCTGGACCTGGGCGCCGTCGCCGTGGCCACCTCGCTGATGGCCCTCGGGTTGTTCCTCTTCCGCCGCACCCAACCCGCGGTCCCCTTCGCGGTGTGCGCCGTGTCGGCCGTGCTCGGCTTCTCCCCCACCGGGCCCTGGCTGCTGGCCAGCTACGCCGTCGGCCGCTACAGCAACTCGTGGTGGGTCCGGGGCGGGGTGGGGATGGGTGGGGCCGTGGCGATCGCCGTCACCGCCGACCCGGTCACGGTCGGGGGTTGGACGATCGTCGCCGCCGCCACCGGGGCGATCGTCGCCCTCCCCGCCGCCCTGGGGATCTGGCAGCGCACCCGCGAGCAGTTGCTGGGGGTCCTGCGCGAGCGCGCCGAGCGGGCCGAGGCCGAGCGGGAGCTGCTCGCCCGCGACGCCGTCCTCTTCGAGCGGACCCGGATCGCCCGGGAGATGCACGACGCCGTCGGGCACCGGGTGAGCCTGATGGTGCTGCAGGCAGGCGCGATCGAGCTGGCCGCCCGCGACGCCGACCGGGTCGAGCAGCTCGCCGGGCAGGTGCAGACCGCAGGGCGCCGCGCGCTGGTCGAGCTGCGTCAGATGGTCGGCGTGCTCCGCGCCGGGGACGTCGACGAGGACGCACCCCTGGGCCCGCAGCCGGGCCTGGAGGACCTGCCCCGGCTGGTCGACCAGGCGCGCGAGGCGGGCATGGACGTCGCCCTGACCGGCGTCGCCGACGTCCCCGTCGACCCCGTGGTGGGCCGGGCCGCCTACCGGATCGCGCAGGAGGCGCTGACCAACGCCGGCAAGCACGCCCCCGGCGCCCGGGTGCAGGTGAGCGTGGAGCACCGCCCCGAGGAGCTGCACCTGCGGGTGGTCAACGGCGCACCGACCCGCCCGCCACAGCCGGTGCCCGGTGACGGGTACGGCCTGGTGGGCTTGGGTGAGCGGGTGCGCACCCTCGGCGGCCGGCTCACGGCCGAGCCCCGGTTGGACGGCGGTTTCGTGGTCGAGGCGGTGCTGCCGGCATGACCGGTGACCCGGTCCGGGTGCTGCTCGTGGACGACGAGGAACTGGTGCGCTTCGGCCTGCGCACGGTGCTGGAGTCCTCCGGCGGCTTCGAGGTCGTCGGTGAGGCGGGGGACGGCGCCGCCGGTGTGCGGGCGGCGCGGGAGCTGCGGCCCGACGTCGTGCTGATCGACGTCCGGATGCCGGTGCTGGACGGGCTCGCGGCGACCGAGCAGATCCTGGCCCTGCCCCAGCCGCCGCAGGTCGCCGTGCTCACCACCTTCCACCAGGACGAGTACGTCCACGCCGCGCTCGCCGCCGGCGCGGCCGGCTTCCTGCTCAAGGACACCCCACCCCGGCAGATCGCCGCCGCCGTGCGGGCGGTCGCCGACGGGACGGCGACGCTGTCCCCGGCGGTCACCACGACGCTGATCGACTCCTACGTGCGCCGCCGGTCCGCGCCCCGGCGGGCCGAAGCACTGCGCCGGGTCGAGACGCTGACGGACCGGGAGCGGGAGGTGCTGGCGCTGCTGGGCCGCGGCGACTCGAACGCCGAGGTGGCCGGGCGGCTGTTCGTCAGCGAGGCCACGGTGAAGACCTACGTGTCCCGGCTGCTCACCAAGCTGGACCTGGCCAACCGCACCCAGGCGGCGATTCTGGCGCACGAGGCCGGGCTGCTGGAGGACTGAGCCGTCGGCCGGAGATCACCAGAACGCCGTGACGAACCAGTTCCGGCGCGGCCCGGGGCTGCCGATGAGGTGGACATGAGCATCCACGCGGCTGCCGAGCACACCGCCACGGACGTGCAGGCCATCGAGGAGATGGCCACCGCCGTCCTGGCGTCCATCGCGCGCATCCACGCCGACGGCCTGGCCGCCGTCGCCACCATCGCGGAGGACCCGGCATCGGTCCGGATGTCCCTGCCCGAGGCGGCAGCCCCGGTGGCGGCCCCGGTGGCCGAGCCGGTCGTCGACATCGCGCCCGCGGAGGCCGAGCCGGAGCCCGAGCCGGTCCAGCTGATCCGTGCCGCGCCGCCGCTGCCGCCCCGCGGCCGGCACCTGGCCGAGGCCCTGACCGACCAGCTCCCCGTCCAGCACGCCGCCTGACCGGCGGACACCACTGCCCTGGTTCAGGCGATGGTGATCTCGCCGGCCGGGACCTCCACGTGGTGGCCGAGGGCGGTGAGCACGGCGGCCTGGTCGGCGGGCAGCGCCAGCCCCTCCACGAAGCCGTCGTCGTTCGGCACGACCTCGCCGGTGAAGGACACCCGATCGCCCGGGCTGACGTCCACCGGGGACTCACCCGGCGCGGTCAGCTGCACCCAGATGCGGACCTCCTCGGTGCCGATCCAGAAGCCCTCGTCGTTGGGGACGGCGAACACCGGGACCTGCGTGGCCACCGCGGGCTCGTCGGGCAGCCCGGCCAGCGCGGTCTGGGGGTCGGCCTCGGTCAACAACTGCGGGATCCCCACGTCACCGGCGACGAAGGCACCCGGCGCGACGGCGCCCACGGCACCGGCCTCCGCCGGCTCCTCCTCCTCGAGGAAGTCGGCCTCGTCCTGGGTGACCCCCGCGTTCTCCCCGAGGGCCTCGGCCTCCTCGTTGTAGATCTCGACCGCGGTGACGCCGTCCTCCCCCTCCGCGCCGCACCCGGTGAGGACCAGGGCGAGCGCGGCCGCACCGGTGACCGGCACCGAGACGAGCCGGCTGCGCCGACCCGGACGGACGGCGGACGAGCGGAACGGGGTGGAGGTGCGCATGACGATCTCCTCACCGGGCCACGACGGGCCCAGGACGTCGTGTGTCGGCTGGTGGCGGTCGTCATTCCCCGTGTGGGCGGCCCGCAACACGGTGAGTGCCCACCGGATCGACTCCCGCACGACGCCGGCGTCGACCGTCACCGGATCGAGACCTGGCAGGAACGGGTGCCGCAGCCGCCCGGACCTGCCGTCAGGCCTGGGCGGCCGCCGCACCCAGTGAGAGCAGGGCGTCGTCCACCCGGTCCAGCGCGGCCGGCGTCGTCGTCGCGTGCACGCTCAGCCGCACCCGCTCGCCGTGCCGGGTGCAGGTGACCCCGGCCCGGCCCAGCGCAGCGTGCAGGTCCGCGCCGTCCACGCCCGGCACCCGGAACGCCACGATCCCGGCCCGCTCCGCCGGCTCCCGGGACGACGTCACCACCACGCCCCGCCGGTCCAGCAGCTCCAGCAGCTCCTCGACCCGTGCAGCGATCCGGCCGGCGACGCCGCCCACCCCGGCGGACTCCAGCAGCATCAGCCCCGCGGCCAGGCACGCCTGCGCCACCGGGCTGGTGTTGGTGGTGCCGAACCGGGCCGCGCCGGCGGCCAGCGGGTGCTCCACGCCGTCGTAGTCGGTGGCGTCCCGCACCGCGGTCCAGCCGGCCAGCAGCGGGTCCAGCCGCTCCAGCGCCCGGTCGGACACCGCGACCACCCCGGTGCTCCAACCGCTGCGCAGCCACTTCTGCCCACCGGCGACCAGCACGTCGGCCGCCGTCCAGTCGACGTCGACCGCACCGAGACCCTGGATCGCGTCGACGACCAGCAGCCGCTCCCCCAGCACCTCGCGCAGGCCGGGCAGGTCGGCCCGGAAGCCGGTGGCGAAGTCGACCGCGCTGACGACCAGCGCCGCCGCGTCCGGGGCAGCGCGGACGGCGTCCGGCGTCACCGGCCCGACCGGCAGCGGGACGACGTCCAGCCGCCCGGCCGACTCCGCCCGCCACCAGGGGTAGAGGTTGGCCGGGAACTCCGCCGGGCTGACCAGCACCGGCCCGCGCACCGCGAACGCCGCCTGGAACAGGCCGGCCGAGGTGCTCGGTGAGTAGGCGACGTTGCCCGGCGGGAAGCCGAGCAGCCGGGACGCCGCGGCCAGCGCCCGGCCCTCGGCGCCCATCAGCTCGTCGACGGTGCCCAGCCCCGCGGCCGACACCGCGGCCAGCGCCGCGGTGCCGGCCTCGACCACCGGCCGGGACGGCGGGCCGACCCGGGCGAAGTCCAGGTAGCCCTCCTCCTCGGCGAAGGCGGACAGGTAGGCAGGGTTCACGCGGTCACCCGGGCCAGGAACGCACGGGTGCGCTCGTGCTGCGGCGCGCCGATCACCTGCTCCGGCGGCCCCTCCTCGACCACCACCCCGCCGGCCATGAAGACGACGTGGTCGGCGACCTCGCGGGCGAAGGAGATCTCGTGGGTCACGACGATCATCGTCATCCCCTCCCGCGCCAGCTCGGTCATCACCGCCAGCACCTCCCCGACCAGCTCGGGGTCCAGCGCGCTCGTCGGCTCGTCGAAGAGCAGCAGCTTGGGCCGCATCGCCAGCGCCCGGGCGATCGCCACCCGCTGCTGCTGCCCACCGGAGAGCCGGTCGGGGTAGGTGTCGACCTTGTCGCCGAGCCCCACCCGCTCCAGCAGCTCCCGGGCGTAGGCCTCCGCCTCCCGCCGCGGGACGCCGCGCACCTGCACCGGCCCCTCGGTCACGTTGGCCAGCACGGTGCGGTGCGGGAACAGGTTGAACCGCTGGAACACCATGCCGATCTCCGCACGCTGCCGGGCGACGTCCTTCTCGCGCAGCTCGTGCAGCCGGTCGCCGTCGCGCCGGAAGCCGATCGGCACGCCGTCCACCCAGATCTCGCCGCCGTCGGCGGCCTCGAGGTGGTTCACGCAGCGCAGCAGCGTGCTCTTGCCCGCACCCGAGGCCCCGAGCAGGACGACGACCTGCCCGCGCCGCACCGTCAGGTCGACGCCGCGGAGCACCTCGAGCGACCCGTAGTGCTTGCGCAGCCCGCGGGCCCGGACGAGCACCTCGCCCTGGGCGGCACCCTCGCCCATCGCGGCGCTCACCGGGAGCCCCGCATGAACGGCGGGGTGCGCAGCGAGCCGCCGACCTTGGCCCACACCGACCCGCGGGTGCCCGTGGGCCGGATCGAGGCGTTGTAGTGCCGTTCCAGGTAGTACTGCCCGACGTTGGCCACGCTCACCACCACCATGTACCAGACGGCCACGGCCAGCAGCGTCTCCATGACCGCGAGGCTGCGGCTGGAGAGCGCGTTGGCAGCGTGGATGAGCTCGGTGAAGCCGATGACCGAGGCGATCGACGTCCCCTTGAGCATGTTGATGAAGTCGTTGCCGGTCGGCGGGATGATCACCCGCATCGCCTGCGGCAGCACGACCCGGCTCAGCACCTTCGCCGGCGACATCCCGACCGACTTGGCCGCCTCGGTCTGCCCCCGGTCGACGCTGGTCAGCCCGGCCCGGACGATCTCGGCCATGTAGGCGCTCTCGTTGAGCCCCAGGCCTAGCAGCGCGGCCAGGAAGCCGGTCATGATCACGTTCGCCGGCTGGTCGAGCAGGTAGGCGTCGGTGAACGGGATCGGGATGGAGAACGTCGGGAAGACCAGCGCGATGTTGTACCAAAGCAGGATCTGCAGCAGCACCGGCAGACCGCGGAACACCCAGATGTAGGCCCAGGAGACCCAGCGCAGCACCGGGTTGGCCGAGGTGCGCATCAGCGCCACCACCGTGCCGATGACGATCGCCCCGGCCTGGGCGATCACCGCCAGCACGATGGTGTCGACCAGCCCCTCCAGGATCACGTCCTGAGTGAGCAGCGCCGGGATGCTGGCGTAGTCGATGTCGCCCCGCGAGATCGCCTGGAACAGCAACCCCAGCACGGCGAGGACGGCCAGCCCGGCGACCACGCGCCCCCAGTGCCGGATCCGCACCTGGGGCAGCAGCTCGCCGTCCCCCGGTGCGTCGACCGGCCTGGTCAGCGCCGCGCCGGCGCGGTCAGCCACCGTTGACGGTCGCCTGGTCGACCGCGCCGGAGGTGACGTCCCACGCCTCGAGGATCTCGTCGTAGGTGCCGTCGTCGATCAGCGACTGCAGCGCCTGCTGGATGGCGTCGCGCAGCGCGGCGTCGTCCTTGCTGAGCCCGATGCCGTACGGGCCGCCGTTGATCGGGTCCTGGTCGACGGTCTCGAAGTACTCACCGTCGCCGGCGGTCTGGGAGATGTAGACGGCGGTGGGCAGGTCGTTGAGGATCGCGTCGACCCGGCCGGTGCGCAGCTGCGTCTGGTTCTGCGAGTCGCTCGGGGTCGCGGTGACCGCCAGCGGCTCCTCCCCGTTCGCCTCGCACTCGGCGGACTGCTCGGCGGCGAAGTCCTCCTGCGTCGTCCCCTGGACGACGGCGATGGCCTGGCCGCACAGGTCGGCGCTGGCCTCGATCCCCGCCGGGTTGCCCTTCTGCACCATGATCGTGATGCCCGACTCGAAGTAGTCGACGAAGTCGATCGACTCCTGCCGCTCCGCGGTGTCGTTCATCCCGGCGATCGTGGCGTCGACCCGGCCGGTCTGCAGGCCGGTGATCAGCGAGTCGAAGGCCATGTCGGAGTACTCGACGTCCAGGCCCAGCTTGTTGCCGATCGCGGTGATGATGTCGACCTCGAAGCCGACCGGGGTCGACCCGTCCTCGGCGTAGAAGTTGTTCGGCGGCGACTGCACGTTCGACCCGATGGACAGCGAGGCCAGGTCCGCCGGCAGGCCCTCGGCCAGCGCGGCGTCCTCGCTGACGCCGCCGACGATGTCGCTGGTGTCGGGCACCGCGGAGTCGGTGGAGCCCTCGGCGGCCGGCTCGGCGGCAGCGGACTCGTCGTCGCCCCCACCGCAGCCGGCCAGCAGCAGGGCGGTGGTGAGCGCGACCGGGACGGCGGCGCGGACGGAGAGGCGGGTGCGGGACATGGGCTGCTCCTGGAGGTCGGGACGGGCGGTCATCGGTCGTTCCTGACGGGTGGTGCGGACGCGCCGTCCGGCGGCGGACTGGACCGCCGGACGACGAGACGGGTGGGGACGACGACCGAGCGGGGCGGCAGGGTCGGCGTGGCGAGCCGCTCGAACAGCAGGTCGACCGCGGCCGAGCCGATGCCGGCGGCGTCCTGGGCGACCGTGGTGAGCGGCGGGTCGAGGAGGTCGGCGAGGTCGAGCTCGTCGAAGCCGACGTGCGCGGGGCGCGGACCGGTGCGCGCGTGCAGGTGGTGCAGCAGGGCGACGCTGGCCCGGTTGTTGCCGGTCACCACGGCGGTGACCCCGGCCGAAGCCCAACCCGACACCGCGGCGGCGATGCGCTCGGGGGTCAGCGCGCCGAGGGACACCAGGCCCTCGGTGCGGAGGCCGCGCTCGGCGCAGGCGGCGAGGAAGCCGTCGCGGCGCTGGCGGGAGGTCCAGAACCGCTCGTCGTCGCCCAGGTAGGCGATCGACCGGTGCCCGCGCTCGGCCAGGTGGTGCACGGCCGAGGCGATGCCGCCGGCGTTGTCCGACAGCACCTCGTCGGTGCCGTGGTCGGCGCTGGGCCGGTCGAGCAGCACCGCCGGGACGTCGGGCGGCAGGTTGGCGGTGAGCACCTCGTCGCCGACCAGGTTCGGTGCGATGAGCAGACCGTCGACCCGGCGGGCGGCGAAGGCCTGCACCAGCCGGCCGGCGCGCTCGGCGTCCCCGTCCGCGGAGCCGGTGAGCAGCAGGTACCCGTGCTCGCGGGCCCGGCGCTCCACGCCCGCGGTGAGCGCGGCGTAGAACGGGCCGGCGAGGTCCTCGAGGACCAGGCCGATGCTCGCGGTGCTGGTGCCCCGGCGCAGGTGACTGGCGCCGTCGTGCCGGCGGAAGCCCAGCTCGGCGATCGCCCGCTGCACCCGCTCGATCGTCTCGGGACGGACGCCGGGCTCGGCGTTGACCACCCGGCTGACGGTCTTCTGCGAGGTGCCGGCGGCGCGGGCGACGTCGACCATCGTGGGCAGCCGGCCGAGCGTCCGACCAGCGCCCGCACCTGCGGCGACGTCCGATGACAACGTAGTCATCGACTCGTCGGTCGATCCCGATGACAACGTAGTCATGCGGGGGATCGTCGGGGTGACGACGACCACATGTCAAGGGGCTGAACGGTCCGCAACGGTTCCGTGACCGCGCGGCCGCTCGGCCCGCCGTTGTGCGCTGGTCGTCGGTCCGCCGCCCGGGAAGCGACGATCAGCGCACAACGGCGCCACCCTGGCGGGGGTCAGGTCCGGGGCAGGGCTCGGCCGTCGGGGAGCGTGCGGCCGCTCAGCAGGGCGACCAGGTGGCCGCTGTCCGCGCGGACGACCTCGCCGTCCCCCCAGCTCCAGGCGGTGTCCGCGGCCTCCACGCGGAGGCCGGTCAGGTCGATCCCGAAGTACGCACCGTCCGCCGCGGTGAGCTGGTCGAGGACGGCGAGCACGCCCTCGGCCGGTGCCACCGGCGGCTCGCCGAGCGCGACGGTCACGTCGAGGGAGTGGATGACGGCGTGGCTGAGTGCACCGACCGCGCCACCGCCCGGGGGTTGCCAGCCGTGCAGCGTCGAGGAGCGCAGCGCAGCCAGGAGCTCGGCGGCGGGCAGGGACGCGTCCCGGGCCGCCACGGTGTCGGAGAGCACGGTGAAGTCCCCGCCGGCCGCCGCCATCTCGGCACCGAACTGCTCGGCCGACAGCCGCGCCGGCATGGTCACGTGGGCCACCACGTGCCGGACCCGCCAGCCCGCGCAGAGCGAGGGGGCGTCCCAGGCCCCGGCCGGCCCGTCGGCCAGCAGGTCGGCGAGCCCGTCGTACGTCCTCGCCGCCCAGGACTGCAGGTCATGCGCGTTCCCGGTCATCTCGATGCCTTCCCTCGCCCACGCTCGGTGGACGCCCGTCCGGGCGCCTCACCTACGAAGACGTCCGCCGGCGCCGGGACTCATCGCCCACGGCGCCGGCGGAAGCGCTCAGCTCTGGCTGAGCTGCAGGGTCGGGTAGTCGGTGTAGCCCTCGGCACCCGCGGCGTAGAACGTGGCCGGGTTCGGCTCGTTCTCCGCGTGCTCGCCGGCCCAGCGCGCGACCAGGTCGGGGTTGGCGATGACCGCGCGGCCGACCGCCACGGCGTCGGCGTGCGCGGCCTCGATCAGCTGCACCGCCTCGGCGCGGGTGGTCACGGTCCCGAAGCCGCTGTTGGCGATCAGCGGGCCGGCGAAGCGGCGGCGGAGCTCCTGGACGAGCTCGCCGGCCGGCTCGGCGTGCAGCACCGACAGGTAGGCCAGGCCCAGCGGACGGAGCGCGTCGAGCAGTGCGCCGTAGGTGGCCCGGACGTCGTCCGGGTCGGTCTCCAGCACGTCCTGGATGTTGTGGGCGGGCGAGATCCGCAGCCCGACCTTGCCCGCACCGATGGCCTCGGCGACCGCGGTGACGACCTCGATCACGAACCGGGCCCGGTTCTCCGGGGAGCCGCCGTAGACGTCGTCCCGCTGGTTGGAGGCGGGCGACAGGAACTCGTGCAGCAGGTAGCCGTTGGCGCCGTGGACCTCCACGCCGTCCAGGCCGGCGGCGACGGCGCGCTTCGACGCGGCGACGATGTCGGCCACCGTGGCGCGCGCCTCCTCCGTGGTCAGCGCGTGCGGGACCGGGTAGGCCGCCTTGCCCTTGGGGGTGTGCGCCTCGCCCTGGATGGCGATGGCCGACGGGGCGACGATCCGGTCGGTGCCGGCGATGTCGGTGTGGGAGACCCGGCCACCGTGCATCACCTGCATGACGATGCGACCGCCGCGGGCGTGCACCTCCTCGGCGACGCGCCGCCAGCCGGCCTCCTGCTCGTCGTCGGCGATCCCCGGCTGGCCGGGGTAGGCGCGCGACTCGGCGTTCGGGTAGGTGCCCTCGGTGATGATCAGGCCGACACCGGCCCGCTGCGCGTAGTGCTCGACCACCAGGTCACCGGGGACGCCGGCGGCACCGGAGCGCATGCGGGTCAGCGGCGCCATGACGACGCGGTTGGCGAGCTCGAGGTCGCCGAGCGTGACGGGGGAGAACAGGTCCATGCCAGGCGGAAGGCCGTCGCGAGCGGCGACCATTCCCCACTGCGTTGTGCATCACTGGTCTCGGAGGACCACCGGTGCCGGATGCGCTGCGGCCGTTGCCGAGTGACAGCTGAGTGGGCTTCCTCCGGCGCGAGAGCCCGCTCAGCTGTCACTCGGCGGAGGCGCCTCCCCCGCCGGTCGCTCAGTCGCTGTGCCGCGCGCCGACCACGGCGACCGCCAGCAGGCCGCCGAGCAGCCAGAACGCCGCGGAGACCCCGGCCGTCCCGGCCAGCAGCCCGGCCGCCGCCGGGGTGCCGACCAGCCCGACCCGGTTGCCCACCAGCCGCAGCGCCAGTGCGGTGCCGCGGGCGTCGTCGGGGACGGCCCGGATGATCAGCGTCATCAGCAGCGGCTGGCCCACGCCGAGCAGGAACCCGATCAGCGCCAGCAGTGCGCCGAGCGCCCAGACGTTGCCGGTGGCCGGGAGGAACGCCACGGCGATCCCCGAGCCGACGGTGCTCAGCACGACCAACCGGGCCCGGCCGACCCGGACCAGCATCCGCTGCACCAGCACCCGTGAGGCCACCGTGGCGCCGGCGCGGACGCTGAGCAGCACCCCGACCACCGCCGGGGAGATGCCGCGGTTCTCCCCGAGCAGCGGCAGGTAGGCGGTCAGCAGGTCGACCGCGGCAGCCAGCACCAGGCTGGCGAAGATCCCGGAGCGCACCGCCGGTCGGCCGAGCAGCCCGAAGGCCGACGTCCGGCCGGTCGGCCGGGCCGCGGCCGCCGGGAACCGCCGACCGCTGGCCAGCCACCAGGACGCCGGCAGCGCGAGCGCGCACAGCGCGGCGGAGAGCATCAGCGCGCGGGCGGTGCCGGTGGACAGCTCCCCCGGCGCGGTGGCCAGCACCGCCCCGGCCAGCGCCGGCCCGACCAGCTGCCCGGCCGAGACGACCGCGGTGAACAGCCCGAAACCGGAGTCCAGCCGGTCCCCGGGCAGCCGGGCGACGACGTTCTCCCCGCCGACGATGCAGCCGAGGTTGCCCAGGCCGAGGACCACGTTGCCCAGCGCCACGGCCAGCAACGAGCCGCTGGTGGCCAGCAGCACGCAGCCGACCACCAGCAGCACCACGCCGCTGACCAGGATCGGCTCCGGCCGCCAGCGGTCGGCCGCCCGGCCCAGGGGCAACGCCACCACCATCGGCAGCAGCGCGAACGCCGCGGTGAGCAGGCCGATCTCGGTGGCCCCGGCACCCAGGTCGATCGCCCGGTAGGCGGAGACCGGCCGGGCGACCGCGATGGCCGCCTGGATCAGCACCATCACACCCAGCAGCTGGAACAGCCACCGCGGCGCCCGCCCCGGAAGGGGATCGGTCATCGCCCCCGCCCCGGGCCCAGCCCTGTCGGCCCCGTCCCGAGTCCCGCCCCGAGCTCGCGCAGGGTGGGGAGGACGGGGCCCGCCATCAGTGGGACAGTCGCCGGCCGGTGCTGGTGGAGAAGACGTGCTCCTCGCCGGGCCGGATGCTCAGCCACACGTCGCCGCCCTTGGCCGGTGGGCGCCGCGCGTCGACGCGGGCCACGATCTGCGCGGTGTCGCCGCCGTGCAGGTGCTCGGCCAGCTGCTCGTCGGCGATCGTGGCGTAGACGAAGGCGTCGGAGCCCAGCTCCTCGACCAGGTCGACCTTGACCTTGAAGCCCTGCCCGGGCTCGGCCAGCTCCAGCGCCTCGGGCCGGAACCCGAGCGTGACGGACTGGTCCGCACCGGCAGCTGTCAGGGTCTCCCGCGGGAGCTCGACCCGGATGTCCCCGAGCCGGGCGCCACCGTCGACCAGCGGCACCTCGGCCAGGTTCATCGCCGGGGAGCCGATGAAGCCCGCGACGAAGACGTTGGCCGGGCGGTCGTACATCTCCCGGGGGCTGGCGACCTGCTGGAGGACGCCGTCCTTGAGCACCGCGACCCGGTCGCCCATGGTCATCGCCTCGACCTGGTCGTGGGTGACGTAGACGGTGGTGATGCCCAGCCGGCGCTGCAGCGAGGCGATCTGGGTGCGGGTCTGCACCCGGAGCTTGGCGTCCAGGTTGGACAGCGGCTCGTCCATCAGGAAGACCTGCGGGGAGCGGACGATCGCCCGGCCCATCGCCACGCGCTGGCGCTGCCCACCGGAGAGCGCCTTCGGCTTGCGGTCCAGGTACGGCTCCAGGTCGAGCAGCTTGGCCGCGTCGACGACCCGGGAGCGGCGCTCCTCCTTGCCCATCCCGGCGATCTTCAGCGCGAAGCCCATGTTGTCGGCGACGCTCATGTGCGGGTAGAGCGCGTAGTTCTGAAACACCATCGCGATGTCCCGGTCCTTCGGCTCGACGTCGGTGACGTCCTTGTCCCCGATCCGGATCGCGCCGCCGTCGACCTCCTCCAGGCCGGCGAGCATCCGCAGCGAGGTGGACTTCCCGCAGCCGGAGGGGCCGACGAGGACCAGGAACTCACCGTCCTCGATCTGCAGCTCGAGCTGGTCGACCGCCGGCTTGTCGCTGCCGGGGTAGAGCCGGGTCGCCTTGTCGTAGGTGACCGATGCCATGGGGGAGCTCCCTCGCTCGTGCGCTGTCGCGCCTGTGACTGCCGTCACCGTACGGCAAGCGCTTTCCGTGATCAATGGTGTGGTGCACGCGCCGGCGGCTCAGCCGTCCAGCGCCTCCATCCGGTCGGTGGCGAAGACCAGCCCGTGGCCGGGCGCCGTCTGCGCCCGGAGCACGCCGTCGGCGATGGTCACCCCGCTGGGCTGGGCGAGTGCGCCCAGCGCCGCGAACGAGGCGTCCTCGACGTCCTCGACCATGGTGGTCAGCGGCAGGCACATCGCCAGCTGCCCGGACACGTCCGGCAGCAGGTGCGGCGCCACCGGCACGCTCGCCGCCGCCGCGAGCTGGGCGATCCGCAGGAACGGGGTGATCCCGCCGACCCGCACCACGTTGGGCTGGACCACGTCCGCCGCTCCGGAAGCCAGCAGCGCGCGGTACTGGAACGCGGTGTAGACGTTCTCCCCCACCGCGATCGGCACGCCCAGCCCGGCGTCGTGCAGCCGGCCCAGCGCCGGCAGGTCGTCGGCGACCAGCGGCTCCTCCACCCAGTACAGGTCGTAGGGCGCCATCGCCCGGACCGCGCGCATCGCCGTCGGCAGGTCCCAGCGCTGGTTGGCGTCGACCATCAGCCGGCGGTGCGGCCCGAGCGCCGCGCGCACGGCGGCCACCCGCTCGACGTCCTCGGCCAGGTCGGGGCGGCCCACCTTGATCTTCACCGCGGTGCAGCCGTCGGCGACCCAGCGTTCGGTCTGCGCGACCAGCTCCTCGAGGGAGTAGTGGAAGTTGACCCCGCTGCCGTAGACGGCGACCGAGTCGCGCCGGCGGCCCAGGTGGTCGACCAGGCTCTGCCCGGCGGCCTTGGCCGCGAGGTCCCACAGCGCGGTGTCGACGGCGGCGATCGCCATCGTGGTCAGCCCGCCGCCGCCCGCCTCGTGCAGGTGCCACCAGAGCCGGTCCCAGACGACGCCGGGCTCCACCGGCCCACCGACGACCATCGGGGCGACGTCGTGATCGACCAGCGACTGCAGCGCGCGGGCCCCGATCGACGGCGTCCAGCTGAACCCGGTGCCGGTGCGGCCGTCGCTGGTCTCCAGCTCGGTGACCAGCAGGTGCAGCGCGGGCACGTCGGCGCCCCACGGCCGGGACAGCGGCAGCCGGAACAGCCGGCTGGACAGCCCGGTGACCGTGCTCATCGCAGCTCCGTGCGCCAGCTGCGCGACGCCGTCCAGCCCAGCAGCCGCTCCGCCTTGGCGGTGCTGAACGCCGGGCTCGTGCCGGTCAGGCCGGCGGCGAGCTCCGGGGCGACCCCGGAGAACTCCGGGAGCAGCTCGGCGAGCGGCGCCTCGGCCAGCGCGTCCTGGGCGCCGACGAAGAAGACCTCGCCGTTGGGCACCTCGCCGGCCTTGCCCAGCAGGGTGTCCAGGAAGTCCGCGCAGTCACGGGCGTCGACGTAGTTGAACAGCGCGACCGCGCCGTGCCGCGGGTCGGCGATCCGCTCGCGCACCGTGTGCCCCTGCTGGGTCGGCGCCCCCGCCCACTCCTCCGGCGCGATGACGAAGCACGGCCGGAACGCCGCCAGCCGCACCCGGTCGCCGTACTGGGCGGCGAACATCCGCATGGTCTGCTCGGCGGCCAGCTTGGAGAGCCCGTAGGCGTTCCACGGCCGCGCCGGGTGCTCCTCGTCAAGCGGCAGGTACCGCGGCGCCCAGCCGGCCGGGCTGCCGTAGCCCATGACGGTGGGGCTGCTGGCCGTGACCACGGTGCCGACACCGAGATCGATGGCGGACTGCAGCACGTTGTAGGCCAGCGCGGTGTTGGTGGCGTGGATGACCGACTCGGGCCGGCTGAACGGGACGGCGATCGCCGCCAGGTGGACGACGGCGTCCGGCCGGTACCGGGCCATCACCCCGTAGGCCTGGCCGAGGTCGGTCAGGTCGGCCGGGAACGTCGCGGCGGCCTTCTCCAGCGGCGCGGCGGTGACGTCGACCGAGACCACCTCGTGGCCGGCGTCGGCCAGCCCGTCCACGACGCTGCGGCCGAGCCGGCCGGCGCCCCCGGTCACCAGCACCCTCATGCGGGCACCCCGTCCGCCAGCACGACGTCCAGGTAGCGCTGCTTCACCGTCTCCACGACCTCGGCCTTGGGCTGGGCCCAGACGTCGGCGTTGAAGATCTCCACCTCGACGTCCCCGGTCCAGCCCGCCGCCTCGACCGCGGCCACGAACGGCGGGAAGTCGATCACCCCGTCGCCCATGTAGCCGCGGGCCATCAGCGCGTCGGCCGGGATGGGCATGAGGAAGTCGCAGACCTGGAAGGAGGCGATCCGGTCACCGGCCCGGGCGATCGACGCCCAGACCTCCGGGTCCCACCAGAGGTGGAAGGTGTCGACGACCACGCCCACCTGCGCCGACGGGAAGGGCGCCGCCAGGTCGAGGGCCTGGGCGAGGGTGGAGAGCACGGCCCGGTCGGCGCAGTACATCGGGTGCAGCGCCTCCAGGGACAGCCGCACGCCCCGCTCGCCGGCGTAGGGGACCAGCTCGGCCAGCGCCTGGGCCACCCGCTCCCGGGCGCCGACCAGGTCGCGGGAGCCTGCGGGCAGGCCGCCGACCACCATGACCAGCGATTCGGCGCCCAGGGTGGCGGCCTCGTCGATCGCCCGCCGGTTGTCCGCGAGCGCCGTGGCCCGGGCGACCGGGTCGGTCGCGGTGAGGAACCCGCCGCGGCAGTGCGAGGTGACCCGCAGGCCGGCGTCCCGGATCAGCTTCGCGGACCGCTCCAGGCCGAACTCGGCGACCGGCTCGCGCCAGGCGCCGAGCGCGGAGAGCCCCGCCGCGGCCACCCCGTCGACGAAGTCGGGCATCGACCAGCCCTCGACCGTCTTGTGGTTGATCGACAGCCTGGCCAGCCGCGGGTCGGCGGTCACTGGGCCACCCCCACGGTCGACAGGTACGTGCTCATCCGCCCGGCGGCGAGCTCCGGGTCGGGCAGCAGCCCGGCGGCGTCGGCCAGCCGGAAGACCTCGGCCAGGTGGACCGGGCTGCGCGAGCTCTCCAGCCCGCCGACCATCCGGAAGCCCTGCTGGTGGCCGGCCAGCCAGGCCAGGAAGACGATGCCGGTCTTGTAGTAGTACGTGGGCGTGCCGAACAGGTGCCGGGACAGCGCCACGGTCGGCTCGAGCAGCCGGTCGTAGGTGGCCAGGTCCCCGCGGTCCAGCGCCTGCAGGGCGGTGGAGGCGGCCGGGGCGATCGCGTCGAAGATGCCCAGCAGGGCGTGCGAGTACGACTCGCCGTCCCCGCGCACCAGGGTCGGGTAGTTGAAGTCGTCGCCGGTGTAGAGCCGGACGCCGTCGGGCAGCCGGCGACGCATGTCCACCTCGTGCGCCTCGTCGAGCATGGAGACCTTGATGCCGTCGACCTTGGCGCTGTGGTCGGCGATCACCTGCAGCACGGTGTCGGTGGCCTCGGTCAGCTGCGCCGAGCCCCAGTAGCCGGCCAGCGCCGGGTCGAACATGGGGCCGAGCCAGTGCAGGACCACCGGCCGGGACACCTGCTCGAGCAGCCGGGCGTAGACCTTGGCGTAGTCGTCGGCGCTACGGGCCACCCGGGCCAGCTGCCGGCTGGCCATGATGATCACGTTCGCGCCGGCGCCCTCGACCACCTCGATCTGCTCGAGGTAGGCGGCCAGCACCTCGTCGGTGCTGGCCAGGTCGGCCGGCGCCTGGTCGGTGCCCGCACCGCAGGCCAGCAGCCCGCCGCAGGCCTGGGCCTCGGCGGCCGAGCGGCGGATCAGCTCGGCGGTGGTGCTCCAGGGCATGCCCATGCCGCGCTGGGCGGTGTCCATCGCGTCGGCGACGCCCAGGCCGTAGGACCACAGGTGCCGGCGGAAGGCGAGCGTCGCCTCCCAGTCGACGTCCACCGGCGCACCGGGGGTGTTGTCGCCGAACGGGTCGGCCACCACGTGCGCCGCGGCGTAGGCGGTGCGGCTGGTCAGCGGGCCGTCGGGGCGCGTGAAGGCGCCGGGCTCGCCGAGCCGGTGCTCGGCGACCGTGCCGTCGGCCCGGGGCAGCCGGACGGTCGGGCCGCTCACACCGTCACCTCGGGGATCTCGATGCGGCGCCCCTCGGCCGAGGACTGCAGGCCCAGTTCGGCCACCTGCACGCCGCGGGCACCGGCGAGGAAGTCGTAGGCGTGCGGGGCGTCCTCCAGCACGTGGCGGAGGAACTGCTCCCACTGCGCCCGGAAGCCGTTGTCCAGGTCGGCGTTGTCCGGCACGACCTGCCACTGGTCCCGGAACCGCTCGGTGACCGGGAGGTCGGGGTTCCAGACCGGCTTCGGGGTGGTGGCCCGGTGCTGGATCTTGCACTCGCGCAGCCCGGCGACGGCGCTGCCCTCGGTGCCGTCGACCTGGAACTCGACCAGCTCGTCGCGGTAGACCCGCACCGCCCAGGAGGAGTTGATCTGCGCGATCACGCCGCCGGGCAGCTCGAAGATGCCGTAGGCGGCGTCGTCGGCGGTGGCCGGGTACGGCTGCCCGTGCTCGTCGATCCGGGTGGGGACGTGGGTGACCGCCTTGGCGGTGACCGCCTCCGGCCGGCCGAAGAGGTTCTCCAGCACGTAGGACCAGTGGCAGAACATGTCGACGACGATGCCGCCGCCGTCCTCCTTGCGGTAGTTCCAGCTCGGCCGCTGGGCCTCCTGCCAGTCGCCCTCGAACACCCAGTAGCCGAACTCGCCGCGCACCGACAGGACCTGGCCGAAGAAGCCGCCGTCGATCAGCCGCTTCAGCTTGACCAGGCCCGGCAGGTAGAGCTTGTCGTGGACGACGCCGTTCTTGACCCCGGCCTCGGCGGCCAGCCGGGCCAGCTCCAGGGCGCCCTCGAGGGACTCCGCGGTCGGCTTCTCGGTGTAGATGTGCTTGCCGGCGGCGATCGCGGCCTTGATCGACTTCTCCCGCGCCTGGGTCACCTGGGCGTCGAAGTAGATCGGTGCGGAGTCGTCCCGCAGCGCCTCGTCCAGGTCCGTCGTCCACCGCTCGATGCCGTGCTGGGCGGCGAGGTCGGCCAGCTTGCGCTCGTTGCGGCCCACCAGGATCGGCTCGGGCACGACCCGGCGGCCGTCGGCGAGCTGCAGCCCACCGGCGTCCCGGATCGCGAGGATGGACCGGACCAGGTGCTGGCGGTAGCCCATCCGGCCGGTGACGCCGTTCATGATGATGCCGATCGAGCTGTCCACGGTGCTTGCCTCCGAAGCGGGTGAGGGGGTCATCGGGTGCTCCCGGCGGGAGCGGCTGCGGCCTCGGGCCGCAGCGGGATGCCGTAGTCGGCCAGGTGCACGACCTGGCCGGTGGTCAGGGACTGGTTGGCGGCCGCGCCGACGAGGACGCTGCGGACGCCGTCGAGCCAGCCGGCCGCCTGGCCCAGCGGGTCCGACCGGGTGCCGGGGCGGAACAGGTCGTCGAGCAGCAGGGCGTCGCCACCGCCGTGCGCACCGGGCCCCTCGGGGACCTCGATCCGCTGGGCGGCCTCCCAGCGGCGTTGCAGCACCAGCTCGGTGCCCTCGCTCCGGGCACCGGAGGCCGCCTGGACCTCCTCGGGCGTGGCGCTGGGGTCGACGGCGACGCCGAACCCGCCGATGACGTCGTCCGCGGCGACGACCGCGGCCCGCTCGACCACCGACAGCTCGATCCGGCCCTCGGTGCCGTTGATGCTCACCCGGTAGCCCTCCCAGGGGCCGTGGGCGTTGAGCGAGTAGCTGAGCACCGGGCCGTCGGCGTAGCGGAGCAGCAGCGCCATGTTGTCCTCGATGGTGATGCCCGGGGAGAACACGTCCTGGTCGCGGATGTAGCCGTCCTCGGCCTCCGCCTCCAGGTAGAGCTGGCGCAGCCGGTCGTTGCCGGCCAGGTCGAGGGCGAACGGGTCGCGGCCGGCGTCCGGGGCGCCGTGGCTGCGCGCCGGGCGCTCGCCCAGGCCCCGCTCCTTGGCGTTGGCGTCGCCGTAGAAGCGCAGGTCACCGAGGGCGAAGACGGTCTCCGGCACCGCGCCGACCCACCAGTTGACCAGGTCGAAGTGGTGCGTGGCCTTGTGCACGAACAGGCCGCCGGACAGCGACTTGTCCCGGTGCCACCGGCGGAAGTAGTCGGCGCCGTGGACGGAGTCCAGCACCCACTCGAAGTGCACCGAGGTGACCGCACCGATGGCGCCCTCGGCGACGAGCCGGCGGACGGCGGCGTTCCGCGGCGAGTAGCGGTAGTTGAAGGTGACGACGAGGTCGCGGCCGGTCTCGTCGACGGCGTCGACGATGGTG
This sequence comes from Modestobacter sp. VKM Ac-2978, assembly GCF_026968025.1. Classification (NCBI taxonomy): domain Bacteria; kingdom Bacillati; phylum Actinomycetota; class Actinomycetes; order Geodermatophilales; family Geodermatophilaceae; genus Modestobacter; species Modestobacter sp. VKM Ac-2978. Next base: position 51,857 of record NZ_JAPVBP010000006.1, read on the forward strand.
CGGCAGCCGGCGGCGTCGGTGGTCAGCGGCTTCTCGGTGATCACGTCGCGACCGGCGCGCAGCGCGCGGGTGATGTACTCGGCGTGGGTGAAGTCGGTGCTCGCGACGATGACGACGTCGGGCTGCTCCCGGTCGAGCATCGTGTCGAAGTCCTCGGGCCCGTAGGCCGGCAGCGGCGCCGCGCCGGGGTGGGCTGCGGCGAACTGGCGCTGGTAGTAGGCCATCCGCGTGCTGTTGGGGTCGCAGAGGGCGACGAGCCGGCCGACGTCGGCATGGCTGCCCAGCAGCGCCGCGACGTACATCTCGGCGCGGTGGCCGGTGCCGACGATCGCGTAGCGACGCGGCTCCGGGGGCGCGGACGAGGCGGTGGTGGTCACGTCTCCCTCTCGGTGGTGGGGCGGGTGGCGCAGGGAGGGGGTGCCAGGGGGCGGCCGGTGACCGGCCGCCCCCTGGCCGGCGATCAGGCGATCGCCGACTCGACCTCGGTCATGAACCGCTCGGCGGCGTCCTCCACCGAGATCTGGTCGAACAGGATCTGCTCGGTGTAGCGCTGCAGGATCGCCTGCACCTCACCGGCGCCCTGCGGGGGCAGCGCCGGCGGGTCCTGCAGGTCCGGGGTGATCTCCTCGACGAAGGACACGGCGGCCTGACCGGCCGGGTCCAGCGTCGGGGCGATCTGGTCACGCAGCTCGGTGTTCACCGGCAGGCCGCGGTCGGCCTTGATGATCTCCACCGCGTCCTCGGAGTTGATCAGCCAGTCGACCAGCATCGCGGCCTCCTGCGGGCTCTCGCAGCTGCTGCTGACCGCCCAGAACATGGCCGGCTTCAGGTACATGCCGGTCTCGCCGTCCCCCTCCTCGGTGGGGAACCGCATGAACTGCAGCTCGGTGCCGGCCCCCGCGGTCAGGGCGGGCAGCTCGTTGGTCCACCAGAACCCCGAGGCACCCCGGCCGGTGGCGACCAGCGCCTGGTCGACCCCGCCGTTGAAGACCTCGACGGTGGTGGACGGCGGCGGCTCGGCGCCGGTCTCCGACGCCTGCTTCTCGATGTTCCACCACTCGGCCAGGGTCTCCTGGGTGAAGCCGATCTCGCCGTTCTCGTCGAACAGCGCCTCACCCTGCTCCCGGGCGTAGACCTCGAAGTTGGTGTCACCACCGTTGAGGCCCATCGCCTGCATGCCGTACACCTGGCCGCCGGTCGCCTGGGTGACCTGGGCGGCGGTGTCGACCATCTCCTCCCAGGTCCAGGACGAACCGTCGGGCACCGGCACCCCGGCGGCCTCGTAGGCCGCCGGGTCGATGACCACGGAGAAGGCGTTCACCCCGGTCGGGATCGCGTAGGTGGCGTCCTCGACCATGCCCGTCTCGGCGACGTTCTCGTCGAGGTTGCTGGTGTCGATGGTGCCGTCCTCGATGTACGGCGTCAGGTCCAGCAGCGCGTTGCGGTCGGCGTACTCCCGCACGTAGCGGGTGTCCTGCTGCATGACGCACGGCGCCTGGCCACCGGCGGTGCCCGTGGCGAGCCGGTCCCAGTAGTCGGCGAAGCCGGTGAAGTCGCCCTCGATCGTGACGCCCTCGTTCTCCGACTCGTAGAGGTCGATCAGCTGCTGGGTGGCCGCGTGCCGGGTGTCACTGCCCCACCACGACATCCGCATGCTGACCGGGCCGTCCTCCCGGGTGGTGCCGCCGTCGGCAGCCGCACCACCGCCTCCGCCGCCGCTGTCGCCGCCGCAGGCAGCGGTGGTCAGCAGCAGCCCGAGGACGCCGCCGGTCACGCCGAGGCGGGTGGGCCAGGGCGCACGCGCCCAATTCGTCCGGTTCGTGTGCACGTTCCTTACCTCCTTGTAAGTGCTGCGTGAATGGGTGCCGCGTGAGCCGTGGGGTGGTGTCACTTGAGCCCCGTGGTGGCGATGCCTCGGACGAGATAGCGCTGGCCCGCGAGGAAGAAGCCGAAGACCGGCGCCAGGGCGACGATCGACATGGCGAAGACAGGACCCCACGGCGTCTGGCTCGTCGCGTCGACGAACGTCCGCAGGGCGACCGGGACGGTGTACATCTCCGGGTCGGTCAGGAAGATCAGCTGGCTGAAGAAGTCGTTCCAGGTCCAGATGAAGGTGAAGATGGCCGTGGTGGCCAGGGCCGGCACCGACAGCGGGATCACGATCCGCCAGAAGATCGCGAAGTGCCCACAGCCGTCGATCCGGGCGGCCTCGTCCAGTTCGGTCGGGATGCCCCGGATGAACTGCACCATCAGGAAGATGAAGAAGCCGTCGGTGGCCAGCAGCTTCGGCACGATCAACGGCCAGTACGTGTTGATCCACTCGAGCTCGGAGAACAGGATGTACTGCGGCACGATCACCACGTGGATCGGCAGCATCATCGTCCCGAGCATCACCGCGAACCAGAACTTCTTGAACCTGAAGTCCAGCCGAGCGAATGCGTAGGCCGCCAAGGAACAGGCCAGCAGGTTGCCGATGATCGAACCGACGACGATGACCAGCGAGTTCCAGATGTAGTGGCCGAAGTCCCGCGGCAGCGCGGTCCAGCCGTCGGGGTAGTTCTGCCCGGTGACGCGCTCGGGGATCAACCCGGTCTGGCTGAAGATGTCCTCGGTGAACTTGAACGAGCTGGAGAGCATCCACAGCAGCGGGTAGAGCATGAGCAGCGCACCGAGGATGAGCACGATGTGCGCCAGCCAGCGCGGCCGCTGCTTCTTCTCCCGGTCGGGCAGCTTCTCCGTGGCGGCCACAGGGGGGGCCACGGTCAGGTCAGTCGCCATAGAACACCCAGTACTTCGCTGCGAAGAAGTTGATCGCGGTCAGCCCACCGACGATGAGCAGGAGGAACCAGGCCAGCGCCGAGGCGTAGCCCATGTCGAAGTTGCCGAAGCCGCGCTGGTAGAGGTAGAGCGTGTAGAAGAGCGTCGAGTCGGCCGGACCACCGGTGCCGCCGCTGACGATGAACGCCTGCGTGAACGTCTGGAACGCGTTGATCGTCTGCAGCACGAGGTTGAAGAAGATGATCGGCGAGAGCAGCGGCAGGGTGACCTGCAGGAACTGCCGGACCTTCCCCGCGCCGTCCAGGGACGCCGCCTCGTAGTACATGGTCGGGATCTGCCGCAGCCCCGCCAGGAAGATGACCATCGGGGCGCCGAAGGTCCAGACGTTCAGGATGATCAGCGTGCCGAGGGCGTAGTCGGGGTCGGAGACCCAGCCGGGCGGGTTCTCGAACCCCACGAACCGGAGCACCTGGTTGAGCAGCCCGTCGGAGCCGAAGATCTGCCGCCACAGGATGGCGATCGCGACGCTGCCGCCGATCAGCGAGGGCAGGTAGTAGATCGACCGGTACAGCGCCAGGCCGCGCAGGCCGCGGTCCAGGATCATCGCCAGGAACAGGGCGAACGCCAGCTGGATCGGCACGGAGACGACGACGTAGATGAACGTGACCTTCAGCGACTGGTAGAACCGCGGGTCGTCGAACATCCGCTCGAAGTTGGCCAGCCCGATCCACTCGGGCGCCCCGATGAGGCTGTAGTCGGTGAAGGACAGGTACGCCGAGGCGGCGATCGGCCCGGCGGTGATGAACAGCAGGCCGGCGAACCACGGGGCGAGGAACAGGTACGGCGTGAGCCGACGCGTCCACCACTTCCGCCCACGGGGCGCAGCACGACCCGTGGCTCCGGGAGCCTCGTCGTGCGAGCGTTCGCGCGACTTGACGTCGAGCGTTGACGACACGGGCTCTCACCTCTCTGTGCAGCTCGTCGGACGACGTCGTCCGGTGCGTCGGATGTGCAGTGGCTCACATGTTGGTAAGCGCTTTCTAGACCCCCGGCCGAACTGCTGTCAACGCTCGACGAGACCGCCCGGACCACCCGGCTGCCGCTGTGCTCTGCCTCACAAGTGGGTAAGCGCTTTCTACTCGGGTCCGCTCGGGCATGTCAACGAGTCGACTCGGGCCACTCGGTCACGATCCGGCCACAAGAGTGACGTCGTCCAGCTGACCAGCGCGTTCGCGTCGACCGACGATCCCGAGTCCGACGCGCCCGGGCCGACTCCTCGGCAAGCCCTTTCCCATCTCGGCAGGTCTGGCTACGCTCAGCATCCCGTCGGCGACTGCGCCGACGACTGGCTCGGTCAAGGGGGATCACGTGCCAGAACAGTCCCGAACCGCCGGCCGGGTGGTGCTCGTCGGAGCCCACGGCCACGGTCGCTGGCACCTGCAGAACCTGCGCCGGCTGGCTGCGGCCGGCGAGGTCCGTCTGGTCGGGATCTGCGACCCGCGGCCGCTGGACGACGAGTTGCGTGCACTGGCCGGCGACGTCCCCGTCGCCGCCTCGCTGGACGAGCTGCTCGCAGCGACCAGCCCCGACGTGACCATCATCTGCACGCCGATCCACACCCACACCGACCTGGCGCTCACCGCCGCCCGGGCGGGCAGCGCCGTGCTGCTGGAGAAGCCCCCCACCCCGACGCTGGCCGAGTTCGACCGGCTGGTCGAGGGCATCGAGAGCACCGGGGCGGCCTGCCAGATCGGCTTCCAGAGCCTGGGCTCAGCGGCCATCGGCCGGGTGCGCTCGCTGGTCGAGGGCGGGGCGATCGGCACGGTCCGGGGCATCGGCGGCGCCTGCGCGTGGGTCCGGGACGCGTCCTACTACGGCCGGGCCAGCTGGGCCGGGCGGCGCAGCGTCGACGGGGTCCCGGTCGTCGACGGCGCGCTCACCAACCCCTTCGCCCACGCCGTCGCCACCGCCCTGGCCCTCGCCGGGGCCACCGGTGCCGGCTCGCTGGAGTCGATCGAGGTGGAGCTGTACCGGGCCAACCCGATCGAGGCCGACGACACCTCCTGCCTGCGGATCCGCACCGCCGACGGGCTCGTCGTCACCATCGCCGCGACGCTGGCCGCCGAGCACCCGCGGGACCCCGTCCTGGTCGTGCACGGGAGCACCGGGCGGATCACGCTCTCCTACAAGACCGGCGAGGTGCGGCTGCAGGCCGGCGGGGTCGACGAGACCACGACGCACGACGCCGCCGACCTGCTCGAGGACCTGCTGGCCCACCTCCAGGACCGCACCCGGCCGCTGCTCGTCCCCCCGGCGGCGACCCGCTCCTTCATGGAGGTCGTGGAGGCGGTGCGCTGCGCCCCGGACCCGGCAGAGGTCCCGGCCGCGCACCGGCGGGCCGAGGGCGAGGGCACCACCGCCCACCAGGTCGTCCCGGGCATCGACGCGCTGGTCGACCGGGCCGCGGAGGAGCTGCGGCTGTTCTCCGAGCTCGGCGCTCCCTGGGCCACGGCCCCGGCCGTGCGGCGGCCGGGTGCCGCGCCGTCCCCGGTGGGGCACTGACCGTGGCGCTCAAGGCCCTGCACCAGGGGCACGTCCCGGAGGAGCCCTCGCCGCCCGGCACGGTGCTGACCACGCTCACCGTGGCCGGCACGGTGGTCGCCACCTGCTGGGACGGCGCCGGGCTCCCCGGCGTGCTCGCCCCCCGGCCGTTCCTGCACCCGGTCAGCACGCTGGCCGGCACCCCGGTCACCGACGCCCAGCCGGAGGACCACCGCTGGCACCTGGGCGTCTCGGTCACCCTGCAGGACGTCGGCGGGGCGAACGTCTGGGGCGGCCGCACCTACCTCCGCGACCAGGGCTACACCTGGCGCGCCGACCACGGGCGCCAGGTGCACACCGGGTGGACGGCGCAGGCACCCGACGGTTTCCGGGAGACCCTCGACTGGCTGGGCCCGGACGGGCGCACGCTGCTCACCGAGGAGCGCACCGTGCAGGCAGCGCCCGCTCCGCTCGCCGGCGCCTGGACCCTCGACCTGACCACCACCCTGCGCAACGCCACCGACGCCCCGGTGGAGCTGGGCAGCCCCGCCACCAACGGGCGCAGCGGCGCCGGTTACGGCGGGCTGTTCTGGCGGCTCCCCCCGGTGACCGGGGCCCGGGTGTGGAGCCCGGACGCCGAGGGCGAGGACGCCGTGCACGGCACCCGGACGGCCTGGGTGGCCTTCGCCGCGACCGGCCCGGCGCCGTTCACCGTGGCGCTGGCCGGCACCGACGAGACCACCCAGGGCGACCCCTGGTTCGTCCGCGTCGACGACTACCCCGGCCTGGGCTCCCAGCTGGCCGCCGAGCACCCGGTGCGGCTCGCCCCCGGGGCGGCCACCACCCGCAGCTTCCGGGCCCTGGTGGCCGACGGGACGCCGAGCTCCCAGGCCATCGGGGATGCGCTCACGGCCCCGCCGGGCCAAGGTGGACGGCGATGACCGCTGCTCGGGAGAGCCCGACCGGCCGCCGGGCCACGCCGGACGAGGTCGTCGGGGCCCCCGTCGTCCGGCGCAGCGGCCCCGTCCTGCTCTCCGAGGTCGCCGCCCACGCCGGCGTCTCGCTGGCCACCGCCTCCCGGGTGCTCAGCGGCAGCCGCTCGGTCGGTGAACCGCACCGCGGCCGGGTCCTGGCCGCGGCCCAGGAACTCCGGTACACGCCGAACGCCCAGGCCCAGGCGGTGGCCCGGGGGGCCAGCAACGTGGTCGGCCTGATCATCCACGACGTCCTGGACCCGTACTTCTCCAGCATCGCCGGCGGGGTGATGCGGCAGGTCGAGGAGCGCGAGCTCGTGGTGTTCCTGGCCAGCACGCACAGCGACGTCGACCGCGAGCTGGAGTTCGTCCAGACGATGCGCTCCCACCGGGTGCGCGCGCTGATCATCTGCGGCAGCCGCACCACCGACCGGGCGCACAACGAGCGGCTGGCCCACGAGCTCGAGGGCTACGCGGCGGCCGGCGGCCAGGCCGCGGTGATCAGCCAGGACCGGCTGGGCACCCACGCCGTGGTGCCGCAGAACCGGACCGGAGCGCGCGCCCTGGCCCGCGAGCTGTGCCGGCTGGGCCACCGCCGCTTCGCGGTGCTCGCCGGGCCACGCGGGCTGCTGACCTCCCGCGACCGGCTGACCGGCTTCCGGGAGGGGCTGGCCGCCGAGGGGATCGACGTCGCCGACCTGCAGGTGCTGCACGGGGAGTTCACCCGGGAGGGCGGAGAGAGCCTGGCCGCCCGGCTGATCGCCCAGGGCCCGCTGCCGACCTGCGTCTTCGCCGTCAACGACGTGATGGCCCTCGGCGCGCTGGCCGGCTTCCGGGCCGCCGGCGTGCGCGTGCCGGACGACGTCTCGCTGGCCGGCTTCGACGACATCGCCCCGCTGCGCGACGTCGTCCCCTCGCTCACCTCGGTGCACCTGCCGCTGGAGGAGATGGGCGCCCGGGCGGCGCAGCTGGCGCTGGACACCGAACCACAGACCACGAGCCAGGCCGTCAAGGTCCACGCCGAGGTGGTGCTGCGCGACAGCACCCGCCGGCTCGCCTGACCACCACCGGAGGACACCGTGCACCCCCACCTGGACCGACCTTCGGCCGCCGATCGGGCGGTCAAGCGCGAACGCGTCCTCGACCTGCTGCACCGGACCGGGCACGAGCGGCTGGTGCTCACCTCGGTGGGCTCGCTGTCCTGGTACCTGGACGGCGCCCGGCCGGCCGTCAAGCTGTCCGCCGAGAACGGGGTGATCGCCGTCGTGGTCGACGCCGCCGGGGACACCGTGTTCGTGCCGAACAACGAGGCCGACCGGCTCGCCGCCGAGGAGCTGCCCGCCGACGTCCGGGTGCAGGTGACCGACTGGTGGGCACCGCTGCTGGGGCCCGACCTGGCGCCGGGCACCCCGGGGGTGCTGACCGAGGCCGACCCGGTCGCCGCGGAGGGGCTGCGGGCCGCCCGGGCGAGCCTGCTCCCGGTCGAGACCGAGCGGTACCGCCGGCTCGGCCGGGACGCCGCCGAGGCGCTGACCGCGACCGCGCTGTCGCTGCAGCCCCGGACGACCGAGCGCGAGGCCGCGGCCCGGCTGGGCGGTGAGCTGCTCGCCCGCGGGGCCGAGCCGTTCGTCGTCCTGGTCGCCGGGGAGGAGCGGCTGCCCTTCCGGCACGCGCTGCCCACCGACGGGGTGCTCGGCCGGCGGGTGATGCTCGTCGTGTGCGGTCGGCGGCACGGGCTGATCGCGAACGCGACGCGCTGGGTCGCCCTCGCGCCGCCGACCGCCGCGGAGGCCGATGCCGACGCACGGATCCGCGCGGTGGAGACGGCGTTCCTGGCCGCCTCCACCCCCGGACGCCCGCTCGGCGAGGTCTTCGCCGCCGGCGCCAGCGCCTACGCCGACCAGGGCTTCCCGGCCGACGAGTGGACCCGGCACCACCAGGGCGGCCCGACCGGCTACTGGGGGCGCGACCCGGTCGCCACCCCGGACAGCGAGGTCCGGCTGGTGACCGGACAGGCCGTCGCCTGGAACCCGTCCGCCCCCGGCGTGAAGATCGAGGACACCCTGCTGCTGGGCGACGGGGGTCCGGAGGTGCTCACCGCCGACGGCCTGTGGCCGACCACCCGCGACGAGCTGGGGCTGTTGCGCCCCGACGTCCTGGTCCGCCCATGAGACGACGCCTCCCCGCCGGACCGGCGGGGAGGGCGCCCTCGGTCAGCGGAGGCGGCCGGAGCCGGCCTTGACCCTCACCAGCGCCGGCACCGCGACCGTCGGGTCGATCCGCTCCACGAAGGTGGGCGTCCAGCTCACCGTGGTCGGGATGTCCGGGTCGTTCACGGCGTTGTAGGCCTCGACCAGGCTGGTCCGGCGCGGCCAGGAGCGGCTGCTGACCAGCGTCCCCGACTCGTCCAGGCCCGCGCCGTCGAGCACGTCACCGCGCCAGTCCTCGACGAAGGACGCCGGGTCGACCCCGGGGGCCAGCTGGACGAAGTTGTTGTCGGCGACGATCTCGGCCTCCACGCCGACGCCCCAGCTGTACTGGTAGGCCGCCGGGTCGGAGACGACGTACCAGTTGTTGTAGACGTGCACGTCGCCGTAGCGCACCCGGGGCGCGCGCTGGCCGATGTCCTCCCACAGGTTGTGGTGGAAGGTGACCCGCAGCCGGCCGCGGTCGGCGACCCGGCTGTTGGAGGAGCCGACGAGGTTGGTCTTGTCGTGGTCCCGGAACTCGTTCCAGGAGACCGTGACCAGGTCCGAGGAGTTGGTGATGTCCAGCAGGCCGTCGTGCACCTCGAACTTCTGGCCGTAGACGACGGGCAGCGCCTCCGGCGGGTTCTGCCCGTCGTCGAAGGTGTTGTGGTCGACCCAGACGTGGGTGGACTCGGCGAGCCACAGGTTGTCGTAGGCGGCGTTCCAGGCACCGGCGTCGCCGTCGGTCGGGTCCCAGGCGGTGAAGCAGTCGTAGGCGTCGGACAGCCGGAGGTTGCGGATGATCACGTCGTCCGAGCCGCGCACGGTGAGCGCGGCGCCGACGATGCCGGCGTCCCGGCCGACTCCGATGATCGTGACGTTGGAGCCCACGTACTGGCGCACCTGGGCCTCCTGGACGTCCGCGGACGCCGCCCGGGCGTCCTCCAGCGGACCGGTGGGCTCGGTCTCGGTCCCCCCAGACCTCCGGCGCGTAGGCCGCGATGTAGTCGGCCATGTCGAAGCCCTCGACCTCGTAGGACGCACAGTCGACGGCGCCGTCGGCGGTGCGCCGCTGGGCGTCCAGGACGCCGTGGACGTACACGATCCGCGGCGTGGTGTCCCCGCGCGCGGCGTCGCCACCCAGAGCGGCGCGGAACTCCTCCCAGGTGTGGACGTGGAAGACGTGGGCCGGGTCGGCCGTGGACCCACCGGTCGTGCCGCCCTCGGCGGCGGCCCAGCCGTCCTGCGCGCCGAGCACCTCCCGACCGAGGTCCCGGCCCGGGTCGCGGCCGTGCGCCGATGCCGCGGTCGGGGCGAGTGTGACGGCCAGGGCTCCGGCCGCGGTGACGATCAGGGTGCGACGCAGTGCGCGCATGCCACTCCTTCGAGGAGAATGGGAAAGCGGTTTCCCGAGTGATGCGCGTCACGCTAGTTGCGGATCGGAAACGGTGTCAAGACGTCCGAGACGACTCGCCGACCGCCATCCCGGCTCAGTCAGACGGCGAGCACGGCCTCCCGCTCGGCTGCGCCGGCGAGCTCGGCATAGCGGCCGCCCAGCGCCAGCAGCTCCTCGTGGGTGCCCTGCTCGACCACCCGGCCGTGGGCGAGCACCGCGATCAGGTCGGCGTCCCGGACGGTGGAGAGCCGGTGCGCGATGGTGATCGTCGTCCGGCCCTGGCTGGCCTCGTCCAGGGCCGCCTGGACGGCGCGCTCGGTGGTGTTGTCCAGCGCGCTGGTCGCCTCGTCGAGCACCAGCACCCGCGGGTCCCGCAGCAGCGTGCGGGCGATCGCCAGCCGCTGCTTTTCCCCGCCGGAGAAGCGGTGCCCGCGGGCACCGACCACGGTCTCGTAGCCGGCCGGCAGCGCGGCGATGACGTCGTGGACCTGGGCCCGGCGGGCGGCGTCGACCATCTCGGCGTCGGTGGCGTCGGGCTTGGCGTGCCGCAGGTTCTCGGCGATCGTGCCGTGCAGCAGGTAGGTCTCCTGGGCCACGACGCCGACCACGTGGGCCAGGTCGGCCAGGGAGACGTCCCGGACGTCGATGCCGTCGACGGTGACCCGCCCGGCGGTGGGGTCGTTGAGCCGGGCGACCAGGGAGGCGAGCGTGCTCTTGCCCGACCCGGTCTCCCCCACCAGCGCCAGGGTCGCCCCGGCGGGCACGGTGAGGTCGACGTCGTGCAGCGCGTCGCGGGTGCCGTCGGGGTACCGGAAGCCGACGTGGTCGAACCGCACCTCGCCGCGGACCGCGCGCGGGTCGAGGGGCACCGGGCGGGCCGGGTCGTCGATGTCGACCGGCAGGTCGAGGTACTCGAAGACCCGGCTGAACAGCGCCATCGAGGCGGTCAGCGAGACGCCGATGTCCAGCAGGCCCATCAGTGGGCGGAACAGCGCGCCCTGCAGCGCGGTGAACGCGACGAGCGTGCCGATGGTCATCCCGCCCGACGTCGCGGGCAGCCCGGCGATCAGGTAGATCAGCGCCGGGATGCCGGCGAACACGATGCTCATGGTGGCCATCCGCCAGCGGCCGGCGAGCTGGGACCGCACCTCGAGCCCGACCAGGACGTCGGAGGTGCCGGCGAACCGCTGGGACTGGGCCGGGCCCGCGCCGAGGGTCTTGCCCAGCAGCACGCCGCTGACGCTGAGCCCCTCCTCCACCTGGGAGTGCAGGTCGGCCAGGGACCGCTGGCGCTCGGCGGTGATGGCGCGGCGCATCCGGGCCACCCGCCGGGTCAGCCAGACGGCGGGCGGCAGGACGACGAGGGACAGCAGGGACAGCCGCCAGCTCAGCACGGCCATGGCGACGACGGTGCCGATCACGGTGGTGGCGTTGGCGGCGAACGAGGTGGCCGTGGTGGTGACCACCGACTGCATGCCACCGATGTCGTTGGTGAGCCGGGACTGGACCTCACCGCCCTTGGTGCGGGTGAAGAAGCCGAGCGACTGGCGCTGCAGGTGCGTGAACACCGCCGTCCGGAGCCCGTGCATGACGTGCTGGCCGACGGTGGTGGACAGCCAGGTCTGCAGCACGCCGAGGACGGCGGTGACCGCGGCCACGCCGACCATGCCGGCGACCGCCCAGCCGAGCAGGGGCACGTCCTGCTCGGGGATCGCCTCGTCGATGACCAGCCGGATGAGGAACGGCGTGGCCAGCGCGATGGCCGAGCTGGCGACGATGAGCGTGACCACGGTGGCGAGCTGCCGCCGGTACGGGCGGAACAGCCCCGCGACGCGACTCCAGCTCACCGGTGCGCGCTCCAGTTGGGCGCGGTCGGCCGGGTCGGGCCGCCCGCCGGAGCGCCCGCCTCCCCGACCTGGGTCCATGGGGTCGATGGCGACCACCCCTCTCTGCTTTCCTGAGGTTACCTCACCGTGTGGCAACCTCAGGGCCGCAGGTAGCATTCCCGCCGTGACGGACCGCGGCACGGCGACCCTCGGCGACCTGCTCATGCGGGTCGCCCGCACGCTGCGCCGCCGGTTCATCGCCGCGCTCGCACCCTGGGACCTCTCCCCCCACCAGGCCCGGGCGCTCCGGGTGGTCTGCGCCCGCGACGGCGTCCGGCTCTCCGAGCTGGCCGAGGCGCTGCGGATCGCCCCGCGATCGGCGACCGAGGTGGCCGACGGGCTGGAGGAGCGTGGGCTGGTCGAGCGTGCCACCGACCCGGGCGACCGGCGGGCGGTGCGGTTGACGCCGACCGAGACCGGCCGCCGGGTGCAGCGCGAGGTGGACGACGCGCGGGCCGCGGACTCCCAGGAGCTGTTCGCCCGGCTCTCGGCCGCCGACCGCGCCGAGCTGGAACGGATCCTGCGCCAGCTCACCGACTGACCGGCGGGCTCAGCCAGCGGCCTAGGAGCTGCTAACCCGCGAGTCAGCTCGGACAGCGCGTACGCGCTGTCGCTGGCGAAACACTAAGCACGTCGACCCCGACCCTGCGGTGATCGGCCGCAGACCGCCAAAGCACATACCGCCCCCCATGCTCGCCCATGAGGACCCACGGCCGAGACTCGTCGACGGTCCCGCCCTCTACGGCAGCGTCGTCCGCACGGACTGTTGCACACACCCACGAGGGCGTTATCACTGAGAAGTACGGGAGTTCCCGTTCCCGTCGATCCACAGCCACAGCCAGTTCCCGCGCATCATCGACGCCGTCGTTGATGGCGAGGAGAACTGCTGTCAACATTCCCATCACCGCGGCAAGCACGAGAATGGTCGAGCTGACCGCATCGGAACCCAGCAGCCAACGCATCAGTCCGTACAAGCCCGTGACGACCAGCACCGTGGCGAGGGCGACGGCCAGTGGAATGATCCCAACGAGGACCTTCGACATCGTGTCGCCAGCTAGAGCACCGTAGGGCAGTCCTAGACCTGCGGTGTACGCCCAGTGTTCCAGCGATCCCAGCGCGACGGTAAGGCCGCCCAGCAACGTGATAGCCAGCGGGAGTGTCCACGGTGCACTGGTCCCCAGCCGGCGGCTGCGCCACTCGATGACGACTCCTGCACCGAGCAACAGCGAAACGGCCGCCAACACAATTTGCCAGGCCGTCTGGACCGGCTGAGAAAAGAACAAGCGAAGTTCCCAGCTGAGCAAGGCGCAAAGCGCACACAGGGCAGAAATTCTACCTAAGCGCGCCAATCGGGCAGCGTAGGTTCCCTGACTGACGGCAGCGACCAGCACGACTGCTGCGATCGCAATGCCGATGTTCGTGAAGGTCTCCGGCGCCACCGCTCCGAACGCCCCGACCACATAGCTGGTGATCAGGACGATAGGCAAAATGCACAGGTCCACAGCATCCAGTCGGGGACCCGGCGCGACTCCTAGACGCGTAGGCGTCGAAAGGGCGGCGACCTGAAGAACTCTTGCTCCTGGTCGAAGCGAGTGCGCGATGGACTCAGCGACTTTGGGACTCGCGGCCGCCACAGATAGCCCAGCACCCAAGAAGCGAGCCGCCAACGCCCCCCGGACGCTACCGATCGTTTTTCTCTTACCGACCACACCGGCGTCAACCCAGCGGAGCAGTCTGTTCAAGTCGCCCTTCGACCGTAATACGCACCAGCGGGTCCCTGACGGCTCGGGGTCTCGGGGTTTTTCGATGGCCAGCAGATGACTCTCGATGCCGGCCTGGTGCAGGGCTCCGAGAATTTCAGTTGCCCCCTCGGCCCCGGCCGCTGCTCGGGACAAAGGACTCTCCCGGACCGCCACCAGGACCGTGCGACCCGGAGCGAGGTCTGCCAAGCCATCCCGGACGGCGACTCCTAGGCGCTCCAGGAGCACAACTGCGTCTTCTCGGCGCCCGGGCTCTAGCGACAAGTGGAACCAGATCTTCAAGGGCACCCCGCAACCCGACCGGTCCCCGAGCGAGACCACCTCATCATCGTCTTACCGACTCGGGAACAAGGCCAGCAGCGGCCGATCCTCCACCGTTCGCCCGGCTCTCGGCCGCGGACCGCGCCGAGCTGGAACGGATCCTGCGCCAGCTCACCGACTGACCGGCGAGCTCAGCCCTCGTCGAGGGCGAACGAGCCGGTCTCGACCTCGCCGACCCGCTGGTAACTGGCCAGGACGGCCCCGGTGCCGGACACCGTCGACGTGACCAGCCGCCAGGTGCGCGGCACGGTGCCCTCGGCGAACAGCTTCCGCCCGGAGCCGAGGACGACCGGGAAGACGACCAGCCGCAGCTCGTCGACCAGGTCCTCGGCCAGCAGGGTCTGCACCAGTCCGAGGCTGCCGTGCACCTGCAGCTCACCGCCGTCCTCGGCCCTGAGCGCGCGGACGGCGTCGGCGACCTCCCCCTCGATCAGCCGGGCGCCCGACCAGTCGACCGACTCCAGCGTGCGCGAGGCGACGTGCTTGGGCAGCGCGTTCAGCGACCAGGCGATCCGGTCGCCCTCGGTGGGCATCTTCGGCCAGTGCGCGGCGAAGATCTCGTAGGTGCGTCGGCCGAGCAGGAAGTCCTGAGCGGTGGCGAACCAGGCGTCCATCTGGCCGCCCATCACCTCGTCGAAGTGCGGCACCAGCCAGCCGCCGTGGGAGAACCCGCCGGAGGTGTCCTCCTGCGGGCCGCCCGGGGCCTGGGCGACCCCGTCGAGGGTGAGGAACGTGGTGACGACGAGCGGGCGCATGGCAGACCTCCGGAGTCCGGCCGCCCGGATGGCGGCCCGTGCACTCAGAGACCCGGCGGCCGGGCCGAAGTCATCGGCGGGAGGCGCTCACTCCGCCGGCTCCAGCTCGAAGAACACGACCTGCGGCGGGGCGTTGACCCGCATCGGCAGCGCGCTGAACCCGAGCCCGCAGGTGACGTACAGCGCGTTGCCCCCGGCGCCGTACTCCGCCGGTGACCACCCGTCGGCGACCACCTTCTCCTCCTCGGTCAACCCGAGCCAGCTCCAGCGCGGCAGGCCGGGCAGCGCGATCTGCCCGCAGTGGGTGTGCCCGGCCACCGTCAGCGGCGCGCTGCCGGGCGGCATCTCGGGGAAGGCCGTCGGGTTGTGCATCAGGACCACCCGCGGCGCGTCCTCCGGCAGCCCGCTCAGCGCCTGGTCGACGTCGACCAGACCGGGGCGCACCGGGCCGACCCCGACGACGTGCAGCGGGTCGGTGCCGGTGCCGGGGACCGGCACCGACTCGTTGAGCAGCACCGGGACCCCGGCGCCCTCCAGCGCGGTCGTGAGCTCCTCCGCGGCGTCGCTGGCGTAGTCGTGGTTGCCCAGGACGGCGTAGGTGGGGATCCCGGCGTCCAGCAGCGGGGCCAGCAGGTCCAGCGCCGCCGCCACCTCGGGTTCGACGTCCGGACCGGCGTGGTAGACGAAGTCCCCGCCCAGCAGCACGAGGTCGGGCTCGGCCTCCACCACCCGCTCGACCGCCCGCTCGACCATCCCGGTGTTGGCCCACCACATGCCGATCTGCATGTCGGCGAGGAGGGCGACCTCCAGCCCGGCCGCCTCCGCGGACAGCCGGGGGAGCTCCACCTCCTCCCGGTCGTCGTCGAGGACCAACCGCGGTTCGATCAGGACGCCGTAGCCGATGAGCAGGACCAGGGCCGCCAGCAGGGCCAGCCCGACACGGACGGACCAGCGCCTCATGCCCGGCCGGCCATCGCCGCGCCCCGAGCGGGGTGCCGGAGACCTCGGCCGGAGGCGATGCGGAAGGCCCAGGCGCACGCCAGGACCCACACGGTGCCCAGCAGCAGACCGGCGGCGACGTCGGTCGGGAAGTGGGCGGCGACGTAGATCCGGGTGATGCCGATCGCCGGCGCGAGCAGCACCGGCAACGCCAGCACGGCCCACCGCCAGCGACTGACGCCGTAGCCGATGACCAGCGCGGCCAGCGCGCCGTAGAGGGCGACGGCCATCCCGGAGTGGCCGGAGGGCCAGCTGGCGCCGGCCGGCAGCCCCTCGGTCAGGTCGACCACGTCGGGCCGGACACGGCCGACGACCAGGCCGACGACGAAGTAGATGATCACCTCGCCGACGATCACGACGAGGACGAAGACGACGGGGCGCCAGCTGCCCACCCAGGCCAGTGACAGGACCGCCAGGGTGAGCCCGACCGCGATGGCCGCCCGGGTGCCGGACAGCATCCCCACCGCGTCGGCCACCGTGGTGAGCGTCTCGGTGCGCTGGTCGACGAACCAGACGGTGACGCTCTGGTCGAACCGGCCCAGAGCGGTGTCCCTCAGCACGCGGGTGACCAGCAGCCCCAGCCCGACGAGCACGGCGAACAACGCCGCCGCCGCACCGACCAGCTGCAGGACCGTCGTCCGTCCAGCGGGGAGCACCGGCTGGTGGGTGGGCGCCGGCCGCGGGGCCTCCGCGGGGTCGACCTCCAGGGGGTCGAGCGGCTCGTCGCTGTCCTCGTGCCGGTCGTGCTGCCAGCCGCGGAAGGCGATCGTGGTGATCGCCAGCCAGGCCGCCCCCAGCGCCCAGCCGGCCAGCACGTCGGAGACGAAGTGCACGCCGAGGGCCAGCCGGGTGAACCCGATCGCGAACACCAGCAGCGCGAACAGGGCGATCAGCCACGGGCGCACCCGGCGGCTGACCACCGGCAGCAACACCAGCAGCAGCACGCCCCAGGTCACCACGGCGGTCATCGCGTGACCGCTGGGGAAGCTCTGGTTGGCCGGGGTCTCGACCACCGGGTTCAGCACCACCGGGCGGGCCCGGTCGGCCACGTACTTGGTGAGCAGGATGAGGACCGGCAGGCCCATCCCGGTGACCGCGACGAACGCGGCGAGCCGGCGGTGCCGGCGGATGAGCAGGAAGAGCGTCGCCAGCACCGTCACCAGCACCGAGGCGCCGGTGCCCCCGAGGTCGGTCACGGCACGCAGCACGCTCACCGTCACGGACGAGCCGCTGACCGCCTCATTCAGGTCCGCCGCGACCTCGCCGTCGAGGGAGGCCAGCGGCGACCAGCTCTCCTGGACCAGCAGCCACAGCGCGAGGAACGGCACGGCGCCGACGAGGAGGGCCACCAGTCCCAGCACCGCGCGGACGCCGAAGCGACTGGGCGCCTGCGGCGGTTCGCGGTCCGATGGCGCCTGGGTCGAGGTGGTGAGGGGCCGGCTCATGAGGAGCCCGCTACCCAGCTTCGCCGGGGAGCCCGACCATCGTTGCGACACCGTGACCTGAGCGACACGCCTACCGCGCCACCCGCCGGGTAGGCCGCTGGCTGATCCCTGCTCGCCGAGAGAACGGACGTCACCATGACCTCGCACCTCCCCCGGTACCGACGGTGGCCCGGCATCGCGCTCGCCGCCGCGACACCACTGCTGCTCGTGACCGGCTGCGGTGAGACCGAGGACTCCCCCAGCCTGAACGACGACGAGGGCGAGGTCGTGACGGACGAGGGCGGCGAGATCGTCGGCGGCCCCGAGGCCCCGTCGGTCGACGTCAACACCGACGTCGAGGTCGTCGGCGTCGAGCTCGCCTACCCGGTCGACGGGCTCTACGAGGTGGGTGCGGAGGTGCCGCTCTACGCCGCGCTGACCAACATCGGCACCGAGCCAGTCACCCTGGTCGACGTCACCGGCCCGGACTTCGAGGAGGCCGTCAGTCTCGACGGGAGCGCGGAGCCGTTGGACGCGGTCGAGATCACCGTCGCCCAGAACGACAACACCTACATCGGGGCCGAGGGATCGCCGTCGATCGTCCTCGTCGGTCTGGAGACGGAGCTGCGCTCCTCCCAGTCGATCCCGGTGACGTTCGTGTTCGAGGAGGCCGGCGAGATCACCGTCGAGGTCCCGGTGTCCGCCGACGACAGCGACCCCTTCGAGCGGTTCAGCTTCCCCGACCCGGCCGAGGACCCGAGCAACGAGTGACCGGGCGGGTTGCGATCCGGTCACGTTCCGCCGCCTGACGGACTTCCCCTCGGTCACCGGGCACCCCTCAGGGGAGCCCACGCACGCCGACCGAGAGGACACGAACCGATGACCGACCCACGGACGACGACCGGCGCGACCAAGGCAGCAGAGAAGAAGCGGCCGATGTGGCCGTGGCTCCTGCTGGCCGCCCTGCTCGCCGCGCTGCTGCTCTGGTGGCTCATCGCCGAGTTCACCGGAGACGACGACCTCGACGCCGACGCCGGCGCGGGCGCCGTGGTCGAGGAGACCACCACCGAGACCGAGACCGACATCACCGGCACCGAGACCGTGTCGCCTTCGGCGCCCGCGTCCGAGATCGGTCTGGGCACCGTGCTCGTCGGCGACCTGGACGTGCTGGACCCGTCCGTCGACCTGAGCGCCAGCATCGGGGAGCCCGTCCAGGCCAACACCGTCGAGGTGGCGGCGGTCGTCGCCGACGAGGCGTTCTTCGTCGGCCCCGAGGCCGGCCAGACGATCCTGGTCCGGCTGGGGGAGTTCGGTGGGACCGACTCCGAGGAGTCGCCGTTCGAGGTGGCGGAGGGTGACACCGTGAGCTTCGGCGGGACCCTCGAGCAGGTCGACGACGAGTTCCTCACCGAGCTGCAGCTCTTCGACCCGACGACGCAGTTCGAGACCGGCGACTTCTACGTGCAGGCCTCGGAGATCACCCTCGTCGAGTGATCCCACGCTGGACTCCCGATGGCGTCCCCGGGCCCGCGACTGCTGCGGTCCGGGGACGTCGTCGTCCTGCACCCTGCAGAACCCGTCGGACCCCACTGTGGAGAGGCGCTGTCGTGCCTTACGCCATGACCGAGCCGGACGCCCCGCGGGGGACCAGGTGAACACACGTGACCACGGGGTGGCCGCCGGTGTGCTGACCACTGCGGTCCTCATCGCCGGGGCCGCCGCACGCCGGGAGAACGCCCGCCGGCTGGCCCGCCGGACGAACGGGTTCTCGCCGTCCGTCCGCACCGACGACGGGGTGCGGCTGCACGTGGAGGTCGCCGACGAGGTCGACGCACCGACGGTGGTGCTGGTCCACGGCATCGGCGTCTCCGCGGAGATGTTCGATCCCCAGTGGACGGCCCTGCGCAGCCGCGCCCGCGTCGTCCGCTACGACCAGCGCGGGCACGGCTCCAGCGGCTGGGCCGGCGGGCGCGGGGCGACCGTGGCCGAGCTGGGCCACGACCTCGGCCAGGTCGTCGACCAGCTGGGTGGGAACGGGCCGGTCGTGGTCGTCGGGCACTCGATGGGCGGCATGGCCGTGCTCGCGCTGGCCGCTGAGCGGCCCGAGCTGTTCGGCACCCGGATCGCCGGTGCCGCCCTGATGAGCACCCGCGCCGCACCGCTCGACGGCGCCGAGCGGGCCAGCACCCCGATCACCGCACGGGCCCGCACCGGCCTGTCCACCGGGGGTGCGTGGCTGCTGTGGCTGGTGGCCCCCCTGGTGGGCGCGTTCCGTCCGTTCCGGACCCGGCCGGGACGGCGGCTCCTCCGCTGGCAGCTGTTCGCCGGTGACCCGCCCGAGGACGCGGCGCGTGCGCTGACCGGGATGTGGGCGGACACCCCGGTCGGGGTGTTGTCGGCCTACCTGCGGAGCCTGGCCACCTACGACCCGCGGTCGCCGCGCTGCGCACCGTGCCGGTCCTCGTCCTGGCCGGGACGTCGGACCGCACCATCCCCACCCGTTCCGCGCCTCGGATGGCGGCACAGATCGGTGAGGGGGCCGAGCTGGTCCTGGTGGAGGACGCCGGGCACCTGGTCAACGACACCCACCGCGACATCGTGAACGCGGCGCTGGGTGCCCTGCTGGACCGGGTCCAGGCGAGGGTCGGCGACTGACCCGCCCCTGGCCGGTCAGCTCTCGACGACGACCTCGATCACCGGGTACCCGGAGGCGCCGTCCGGGGCCACCGGGGTGCGCTCGTCGGTCTGGACCTCACCGAGCCCGTCGGTGGCCCGGGCGGTGATGACGTGGACGCCCGGGGTCGCGTCCCAGGGCAGGTACCACTGCCGCCAGCAGTCGACGTCGAGCCGTTCGGCCAGCTCTGCCTGCTGCCAGGGGCCGTCGTCGATGCGCACCTCGACGCCCTCGATGCCGCGGGTGGGTGCCCAGGCCACCCCGGCGATCGGACGCTCCCCTGCGGTGATGGTCCGCCCCGGGCCGGGGACGTCGATCCGGGTGGAGGTCTTGATCGGCCCCTCCTTGGCCCAGCCGCGGGGGACCCAGTAGCCGTCGACGTCCCAGTCGGTGAGCTCGATCGCGGAGAGCCACTTGGTCGCCGACACGTAGCCGTACAGCCCGGGGACGACCAGCCGCGCCGGGAAGCCGTGCTCGGCCGGCAGCGGCTCGCCGTTCATCCCGACGGCCACCATGGCCTCGGTGACGTCCAGGGCGGTGACGGTGGGGAACCCGGCGGTGAACCCGTCGACCGACCGGCCGACCAGCTGGGTCGCCCCCTCCTGCAGCCCGGCGCGCTCGAGCAGCCGGAACAGCGGGACCCCCTGCCAGCGTGCGTTGCCCACCAGGTCGCCGCCGACCTCGTTGGAGACGCAGGACAGGGTGATGTCGGCCTCGATCTGCGGCATCGCCATCAGCTCGTCGTAGGTGAGGGTGAACGGGTTGTCCACCATCCCCCGGATCTCCAGCTGCCACTCGGCCGAGTCGATGGTCGGCACCCGCAGCGCGGTGTCGATCCGGTAGAACTCCTCGTTCGGCACGAACAGCGGCGTCAGACCGGCGATCTCCAGGTCGGCACCCGCCGGCACCGGTCCCGCCGGCCGGACCGGCACGGGCAACCGGATCGCCGCCCGGAGTTCGGTCAGCCGTTCGCGCCCCATGAGCAGTCGGCTGCCGACGCCGCCGATCACCGCCACCGCGGCGGCGCCGCCGGCCAGCAGGAGGAAGTTGCGGCGGCCCGTCGTCCCGGGCCCGTCCGACGCCCGCGTCTCCGCGGCCGCGGCAGCCAGCAGGTGGTACAGGATCGTGACCCCCACCGCGGCGCCCAGCACCCCGGCCAGCACGGTGAGGACGGCGGAGGCGTCCGGCGCAGCGAGGCCGGCGGCGACACCGAGCGCGGTGATCAGCACGAACGCGACCGCACCCAGCACGAACCGGCGGCGTGCCAGCAGTCCGGTGCCGGCGCCCAGCAGCGCGGCGACCAGCCCGATCGAGGCCAGCAGCACCGGCTTGTCGTTGGTGCCCAGCGCGGCGATCGCGGCACGCTCCAACCAGCCGGGCACGCTGTCGATGACGGCGTCCCCCACCGAGATGACCAGCGAGGGCACCCCGTCGATGGCGCCGGCGGCCAGCTCGACCACCCCGATGCCCGCCGCAGCCGCCAGCAGCCCGGACAGCGCCGCACGGCCGGCCGGTGCCCGCAGCGCCGCGTCGTCGTCCCGCGGTCCTTCGACCGGTTGTGCGTCATCCATGTACCCAGCTTCACCCGACTCGGCGGGTGGGACACGCCGAGCCGGGGAACCGACGCAGGATCGTCACGGAACACCGGCTGGGCGGGCGTCGGTGCGGACCGAGCAGCGTCGCCGGGGAGCGTTCCGAGCGGTTCTCCTCGCCGAGGACTCGACCGATCGGCTCCCGTGCTCCACGATCAGCCGATGACAGAGTCGTCATCCGCCGTCCTGGCCGGCTGGGCGCCCGAGCCCTTCACCAACGCCGGCATCACCCACACCCTGCACACGCGCGGCTCCGGGCCGGGCCTGGTGCTGCTGCCCGAGCTGCCCGGCCTCACGCCGGAGGTGATGGGCCTGGCCGAACACCTGGTCGGTGCGGGGTTCACCGTCACCGCCGTGGACCTCTTCGGCGATCCGGGCCGGCCGACGAGCCCGGGCTACGCGGTGCGCAGCTCCGCCGGGGTCTGCACCAGCCGGGAGTTCCGCGCCCTCGCCCGTCGGGCCGACCGGCCGGCGGCCGAGTACGTCCGGGCCGTGGCCCGCCGGGTACGTGACCGGGTGGGCGGCCCGGGGGTCGGGGTGATCGGGATGGGCGTCAGCGGGGGTCTGGCGCTGGCCTCCGCCGCCGAGCCGGCCGTGCTCGCGCCCGTCGCCAGCCAGCCGTCGACGCCGCTCCCGCTGACCCCGGGACGCCGGCGGGACCCGGGGATGTCCGACCGGGAGCGTGCGGCGGTCCAGGCCCGGGTCACGGCCGAGGGCCTGCGCCTGATGGGCCTGCGGTTCAGCGAGGACACCGCGGCGCCCAGCGACCGCTTCCGGGCCCTGCGGGCGGTGTTCGGCGACGGCTGGCTGCCGGTGTCGGTGAACAACCGGCCGGGCAACGAGGCGGGCATCGCCCAGCAGGAGCACCGGGTGCTCACCAGTACCGACGCAGCGACCCCCGGCCACCCGACGTACGAGGCGCGCGAGCAGGTCGTGGCGTTCCTGCGGGAACGCCTGGCCGCCCTGCCGGCGACCGCCCGGTCCCTGTGAGGGACCTCCCGGTGGCGCCGGCCGGCGCCACCGGGAGGGACCCAGGGGAGCCCTACGCTGCGAGCAAACCGGCTGGCGTCAGGCTGACCTGACGAGGACCGTCGAGCGCATGACCAGCCCCGCAGAGCTCGCCGTCCAGCACACCCTGCGGACGGCGGTCGCCCGCTACGACGACCTCCGAGCCCGCGACTCGCTCGCCGATCCCAGCGCCGAGGACTCCGTCGCCGCCGAGCACCTCACCCAGCCCGAGGCCCTGGAGCTGCTCGCGCTGAGCCAGGTGATCACCAGGAAGGCGAGCTACGGGCAGCAGCTGGCGGTGCGGTCCGCCCGGGAGACCGGGGCGTCCTGGGCGGCGATCGGCCGGGCACTGGACATGACCAAGCAGGCCGCGTGGGAGGCGCACACCCGCTGGATCGAGGACCAGGCCGTCCAGCACCGGGACACCGGCGTGTCCGGTCTCGACGACCTGTCGGTCGCGCGGGCGCGCAAGCTCGCCGGCCGTCCGGACGACCAGCTCTGAGCCGGGAGCCGCTGGCTCACTCCGGGAGGTGGAGGCAGAACGGGTGGCCGGCCGGGTCGAGCATCACCCGGACGTCGGCCTGCGGCTGGAACTCGGCGACGGTCGCGCCCAGCGACCGGGCGAACTCCACGGCCGCGTCCAGGTCGTCGACGGCGACGTCCAGGTGGGCCTGCATCCGCGGGTCTCCGGGGCCGGCCGGCCAGACCGGGGGCACGTGGTCGGCCTCCAACTGGAACGACAGCCCCGGCCCGCCCGGGCGCAGCGTGGCCCACTCGGGGTCGTCGGTGGCGATCGGCCAGCCGAGCATCGTCGCGTAGAAGCGCGCGAGCCCGCGCGGGTCCGGGGTGTCGAGCACGGTGCCGGTCAGCGTCATCCGCGGTCGGTCCTGCACGTGGTCAGCCGTTCTGCTCGATGTAGGTGTCCGGGTCCTTGTCCTGGATCGGGATCCCGGTGACGTGCTTCGCCTCGTAGGTCAGGAACTGCACAGCGATGTCGTGGCGGGTCTGCAGGTCGGCGTGGTGCCGGAAGTCGAGCAGGTCCTCCCGCTCCTCCTCGGCCATGTGGTCGTCGTTGGCCTTGCGCGCCTCCCACACCGCCGTCCACCACTCGTCGGTGCCGACCTGGTGGTCCTGCGTCTTCCGGACGGCGTCCCGGATCTCGTTGTGGTCGGAGACCGCGTCCTCGACCTCGTCGCGCACGCCGCCGTCCGGGTTGCCCTTCCCCAGCTTCAGCACCTGGGGGTAGAAGTACTTCTCCTCCCCCTCGGCGTGCACCTCGAGGAAGGCCGCCAGCCGGTCCCACATGGCGCTCAGCGCCTCGTTGTCACCGCGCGGCATCTCGTCCAGGTAGGCGAACATGCGTCGCTGCTGGTGGTGCTGCTCGAGGATGATCTCGGTGATGTCCATGGGGCCAGCGTGCCCCCGATCCGGGCTCCCCGCGCGACGCCGAGGCGGGGCCCCGTGACGAGGCCCCCTCCCGCGGACGGGAGGGGGCCTCGCCCGGTGCCCGGGTCGTCAGTCGGCGCAGATGCTCGCCGGGTCACTGACCCCGCAGTTGTTGCCCCGGAAGGTGATCCCCGGGCCGGCCTCCTGCAGCAACGTGTTCGGGATCGGCCGGGTCACCCAGACGTCCACCGGCTCGTTGTCCAGGATCCGGTTGGACTTGACCTCGATGTTCTCCACCAGCCCCGGCCCGGCGACACCGGGCGGGAGGGTGCCCGGCGGCGGGGCGAAGCTGACCAGCGTCAGCCCACCGGCCGGGTAGTTGATCGGTTCCGCCCCGGCCGGGATGACCGGGCGATTGCCGGTGATCAGGTTGCCGACGACCCGCACGGAGTCGGCGTTCGTGATGGACATGCCGACCCCGGAGACCAGCTGGGCGCCGTCACGCCCGGCGATGCAGTAGCGGTTGTTGGCGATCGAGGCGTTGGCCTTGATCGTGAAGTCACCGCCCTGAACCTGCCGGGTGGCGTCCGGGACCTCCGTCACCGCGTCGTCGAAGAAGAGCACGCCGACGCAGTTGCCGGTCACCTTGTTGGCGGTGATGGAGCCGCCGCGCGACTCGCGGACGAAGATGCCGAGGTTGTAGCCCTCGACGTAGTTGGCGGTGATCCGCGCGTTCGCGTTGTCGGAGTCACCGACCCCGACTCCGGCGGTGCCGGCGAACCACGGCGCACCCCGGTCGACGCCCTTGTACACGTTCCCGGCGATCGTGATGTCCGTGGACGCCGCGGCGAGCGCGCCGTACCGCTCGTGGCCGATGCCCGAGGTGGCCTTGACGGTGAAGCCGTCGGCCTGCCACCCGACGACCCCGCTGGCCGGGTGGTTGCGGGTGCCGAGCTTCGCGACGGTGACCGGGCTGTCCGGGTTCAGGAAGAAGATCCCGGACACGTCGTCGGCCAGGGTGCTGGGATCGCCCTCGTTGTCCGTGCCCTCGCTGGCCGTCCAGCAGGCGTTGGGCGCCACGTCGGGCAGCGGTGCGCCCGGGCCCCACTCCGGCCAGGTGATGAGCGTCGTGTTGGGGCCGGACCCGATGATCTTGAGGCCCTTGCCCTCGACGCACACGGCCTCCTGGTAGGTGCCGGGCGCGATCTTGATGGTGTCGCCGGAGGACGCCCGGTCGACGGCCGCCTGGATCGACTCCCCCGGGCGCACCACCAGGGTGCTGGGGCCGCCCGCGGCGGCGGTGCCCACCGGCAGGGCCCCGACGGTCAGGGCTGCGGCCAGGACGATCGTCCGGCTGCGGGTCCGCCAGCTGACCCGGCGTGCCCTCGTTGTGCTGGTGCTGCTGTCCATTCTCGCCCTCCTGGAAGGAACCGCGCTGGTGAGCCGCGCCGGTGCGGCGCCCACTCCGGCGTCCCGGTCCCGCTTCCGGTCCCGAGGCGAGGACAACCCTCTTCGACGCGCCGCACCGCGCGCAGCCGCCGCGGGTCGACAACTCTCCCCACCCGAGGTGGCAACCCGCGACCTGCGGAGGAGGCGACCTGCGACCGGGGTCGCATCCCGGGCCCGCCCCGGGTCGCACCCGTTGGTTGGCCCGCGCACCGCAGGTCTGCCGCCCGTCGAGGGAATTGCGGATCGACCCCGAGTCGCCGTCGACAGCACCGCAGCCGCAGGAGCACAGTCCCGCCATGCCCCCAGCGCAGGCCGTCGGTGTGCGGCCACTCGTCGAGTCCGGCCCCGGCGACGAGGTGGTGGTGATCGCCGG
Organism: Modestobacter sp. VKM Ac-2978; assembly: GCF_026968025.1. Taxonomy (NCBI): domain Bacteria; kingdom Bacillati; phylum Actinomycetota; class Actinomycetes; order Geodermatophilales; family Geodermatophilaceae; genus Modestobacter; species Modestobacter sp. VKM Ac-2978. Next base: position 77,362 of record NZ_JAPVBP010000006.1, read on the forward strand.
CCTCACCAAGCGCTACGGGCCACGCACCGTCGTCGACGACCTCTCCCTCACCGTGCGGCGTGGGGAGGTGTACGGCTTCCTCGGCCCCAACGGGGCGGGCAAGACGACCACGCTGCGGGCGCTGCTGGGCCTGGTGCGCCCGACCAGCGGGACGGCGTCGGTGCTCGGCCGGCCGGCCGGCTCCCCGTCGGCGGGCGTCGGCGCGCTGATCGAGGGCCCGGGGTTCTACCCGTACCTCTCCGGCCGGGAGAACCTGCGGGTGCTCGCCCGGTACGCCGGTGCACCCGCCGGCCGGGTGGACGCCGTGCTGGGCACCGTCGACCTGACCGACCGCGCCCGGGACCGCTACAGCACCTACTCCCTGGGCATGAAGCAACGGCTGGGCGTCGCCGCCGCGCTGCTCAAGGACCCCGAGCTCGTCGTCCTGGACGAGCCGACCAACGGGCTGGACCCGGCGGGCATCTCCGACATGCGCGCCCTGCTGCGGCGGCTCTCCGCCGACGGCCACACCGTGCTGCTGTCCAGCCACCTCCTCGGCGAGGTCGAGCAGGTCTGCGACCGGGTGGCGGTCATCTCCTCCGGCCGGCTGGTGGTGGAGAGCAGCGTCGACGAACTGCTCGGGCTCCGCCGGCTGGTGATCGAGGCGGAGCCGCTGGGCGAGGCCGCCGCGGTCACCACCCGGCTGCTGGGCCCGGAACGGGTGTCGGTCGTCGACGGGGTCGTGCACGCCCAGGCGGGGCCGGAGGACGCCGCCCGGATCAACCGGGCGCTGGTGCTGGCCGACGTCGAGGTGTCCGGCCTCCGCCAGGAGGCGCAGACCCTCGAGGCGGTGTTCCTGCAGATGACCGGGTCCGAGCTGGCCGCCGCGGGCCCCGAACCGGACGGTCCTCCGGCGCGACGGACCGGACGGCTGTCCCGGGTCTCCCGGAGAGGAGCGGCGCGGTGAGCGCGACGACGCAGACCGATGACCCCGGGGTGGGGACGGCGCAGCCCGCACGCCCCGCCCCGACGACCGGCCGGACGGCGGGGTCGCTGGGGGCCATGGTCCGGGCCGAGCTGACCAAGCTCCTCCGGCGGCCGGCCACCTGGGTGCTGCTGGGGCTGTGGCCGGCGCTGCAGCTGGTGTTCAGCACGGTCATCCCCTACGTGAGCTACCAGCGCGGCGCCACGTTCGAGGGCCTGCCGCCGGAGGTGCTGCTGGCGAGCATGCTGCCCGACCAGCTGGTGCTGAACTCGCTCTCCGGGCTGCCGCTGTTCGGTGGTGCCCTGCTGCTCACCCTCGGTGCCCTGCTGGCCGGCAGCGAGTACGGCTGGGGCACCCTGAAGACGCTGCTCGGCCAGGGCCCTCGCCGCCTCCAGGTGCTGGCGGCTCAGCTCCTGGCCCTGCTCGTGGTGCTGGCCGTGGCCGTGCTGGTGAGCTTCGCGCTGACCGCCCTGGCGAGCGGGGCGATCGCCGCCGGCGAGTCCGCCACCGCCGACTGGCCGACGGTCGGCCGGCTCCTGCGCGGGCTCGGCGGCGGCCTGCTCATCGCGGCCACCTGGGGTGCGCTGGGCCTGTTGCTCGGGCACGCCCTGCGCAGCACCGCGCTGCCGATCGCGCTCGGGCTGGTCTGGGTGCTGGCCGTGGAGAACCTGATCGTGAACGTCGCCGCGCCGTTGCTCGGGGCCTTCGACACCGCCCAGGCCGCGTTGCCCGGGGTCAACGCCGGCTCGCTGGTCGCCGCGCTCGCCGGGCCCGATGCGGCCCTGCGCACCCCCGGGGTGGCGGCGACCGTCGACGGGACCCAGGCCGCCTGGGTGCTCACCGGGTTCCTCGTGCTGTTCACGATCGTGACCGGCCTGCTGCTGACCCGGCGCGACGTCGTCTGAGGGGGTGCCGTCCGAGGCAGCGCGATGTCCCGCCACCTCTCAGACGGCGGAGCTCTCACTGATCAACTCGCCGAGCCGCCGGGCGGCGAAGGCGACCAGGCCACGTGCAGGTAGCAGGACGACTCGAGCGGTGCCAACCGTCGTCGGGCGGATGCCGGCACGCTCCTCGTACTGCCGGCCCAGGAGGGGGAAGTACGTCCCGTTGTCGTCGCCGACGTCGAGGGTCTCCCACCAGACCCGCTCGCCGTCCACCTCGACCGGGTACCGCCGTTGTTTGAGCCGCCGGTGCTGCACCAGCGATTCGGCGTGGTGCAGGAAGCTGTTCCGGTCGTGGCCCACACCCACCAACAGGATCTGGCCGTCCAGGTCGTGCAGCTGCTGGAAGGGTGAACCCGCGCCGACCGCGAAGTGCCAGGGCTGCCCGGCGACGATCTCAGCTGCGTGTGCGCCGACCGCAGCCACCGAGGCCTGCGGGTGCCGGCTGCGTACCGCGTCGGGCAACGTCCGGACCGCCTCCGCCACAGCCCCCATGGGCGAGGGCAGGTCGGGGGTGAAGAACGGCACATCGGCGCGGCGTGCGCGGACGTCACCCCCCGGGACACCGGTCACGGACGGCGCTGGGTCGGCAACCTGCGGGGTGAACGCCGGCACGACGAGCGTCCCGTCCACTCCCACCGCCCGGCGGAGGCTCTCGGCCACAGTGGCTGCTCCGCCGATGACCGTGCCCAGGCTGGACAGCGACGCATGGACGATCACGTTCATCCCGGGGGCGACCCCGGCCCGCTTCCACCCGGCGAGCAAGTCGTCAGCAGACAGTGCGATGGGTGCGCTCACGTGTCCATTCGACCGGCTGTCCATTCCGGACTGCAGAGCCGGGGACTTCCTCAGGCTGCCGGGAGGTCCTCCCGGTTGACCAGGATCGCCAGCTGGGTCCGGGTCCGGACGTCCAGCCGGCGCATCACCGCCGTCAGGTGGCTCTTCACCGTCGCCGAGCTGAGGAACAGCCGGCCGGCGATCTCCTCGTTGCTGAGCCCCTGCGCCACCAGCTCGGCCACCTCGCGCTGGCGCTCGGTCAGCCGGTCGAGGGCCCGGGCCACCACGGTCTGGCTGGGCACCTCCCCGGTCAGGTGGCGCACGAGCTGACTGGTCACGGCGGCGTCGAGGGCGGGCTCCTGGCGGGCGAGGGCGCGCACCGCCTCCACCAGCCGCTGGGCCGCCGCACGACGCGGCAGGAACCCGCGGACCCCGCACTGCAGGACGTCCATCAGGCCGGTCCGGCCACCGCCGCCGGCCTCGGCGAGCACGAGGACGCCCACCCCGCGCTGGCACAGGTCACGCAGCAACGGCAGCGCGGCGCTCCCCACCAGGCTCTGCCGGACGACGACGACGCGGGTCCCGGGGCCGTCGGCGACCGCCACGACCTCCATGAGGTCGGCGGTCTCGACGACGACCGCGATGTCGGGCTGGGCCTCGAAGACCGCACGGAGCCCGAGCCGGAAGACCTCCTGGTCCTCACAGATCAGCACCTGGACCAGGTGCCGGGGCGTCCGCCGCGCGCAGGGCCGGAGGTCGGGCCGCGGTGGCGGGCCGTCGGGCACGACCACGACGTCGTGCAGCACCGCCCGGACGCTCGGTGGGTCGGCAGGCCGCGGGCGCGCATCGGTGTGCCCGGTCTCGGTCCGTGGGTCGGCAAGTCTCATGCGAACTCCCCCTGATGCCACCGCAAGGACCGCCCTCGACCGCCCGGTGGGCCGACGAGAGCAGCGGTGACAGAACGGTAACGGACAATCGAGTTCCTGTGTCGGTTCTCGTCCACGGAACTCACAGCAGGCGCTCAGGCCTGCAGGTCGCCGGCCGCACGGTGGAAGTGGATCGCCAGCTGAGTGCGGTCCCGCAGCCCCAGCCGACGCAGCGCCACCGTGATGTGGCCCTTGACGGTGGCCCGGCTGACGGCGAGCCGTTCGGCGATCTCGGCGTTGGTGAGGCCCTCGGCGACCAGCCGCGACACGGCCATCTGCCGCGCGGTCAGCACCCCGCTGAACGACATCCGAGCGCCGTCGGCCTGCCCCGGTGCGTCCAGCCGGTGCAGCAGCTCGCCGGTGGCCGCCGCGTCCAGCACCATCTCGCCCCGGGCCACCGCCCGCACGCCGTCGACCAGCCGCTGGGGGCTGACCGTGGTGTGCACGTAGCCGCACGCACCGGCCTGCAGGGCGTCGACCAGGTCGCTGCCCGATCCGGGCTCACCGAGCAGGACCACCCGGACCCCCAGTTCGCACAGCGCACGCACCAGCTCGGCCACGACCGGTCCCCACGCCCCGAGGCCGACGACGGTGACGTCGGGCCGGAGCCGGACGGCCAGGGCGAGGGCGTCGGCCGCCGATCCCGCGTCGGCGACCACGCGCAGGTCGGGCGCCCGGAGCAGCACTGCCCGCAGGCCGTGCCGGAGCACCTCGTGGTCGTCGCAGATGAGCACCCGGAAGGGGGCACCGCCGTCGTCCCGGACCGCGCCGTCACCGGCCGGGGCGCCCTGGCGACCGGCAGGTGCCCCGTCGCCGGCCGACCGGGCGACCGCGCCATCGGGCAGCGCCTCGCGGGCCGTGCCGATGTACGGGTCGCCGGTCATCCTTGTCAACTCCGCTCGTGCGGCGCGAGGAGGCGTCCGCCTGGATCTCACCGGTCTCGGAAGTTAGGGGATGACACACGGTGAGCGCCACCGGCTTGGGCGCGTTGTCACCGAACGCACCCAGGGTTCATACCCGGGTCGTGGTCCCCCCGGCCCCGGGTGCACCACCCGACCGCGCCGGGCGGTGGAGGTGACCGACGACGGACGGGCGACCCCGGGCGTCCGGGCGATCCGGTCCCCCTCCTCGCGGTGGAGGCGGCGCCCCCATCCACGCCTCCGGGTGCGCCTGCAGAACCGCCCGTGCGGCCGATGCCGACCGGGCCGGCGCAGACCTAGCGTTCGCCTCGTTGGTCCGATCCCGACGCCCGCAGGAGCAGCCGTGCACGAGACGATGATCATCGCGAAGATGGACCCGGCCCACGCCGACGACGTGGCCGCCGTCTTCGGTCGCTACGACGCGACCTCGATGCCCCACGAGATCGGGGTGCGGCACCGGTCGCTGTTCCAGTTCCACGGCATCTACGTGCACCTGGTCGGCTTCGACCGCCCCCCGGCGGAGGCGATGCAGGTCGCCCAGTCGCTGCCTGCCTTCCGCGCCGTGAGCGATGACCTGAAGCCCTACATCGAGGCGTACAGCCCCACCTGGCGCTCACCGCAGGACGCGATGGCCCGCCGCTTCTACCACTGGACGTCCTCGCCCGAATGAGGCGAGCGACAGCACACGGTTGAGAGGCCGAGATGACACGCTCCTCGATGACCACGCCCGGGGTGTCCGCACCGCCGGCGCCGACGGACTGGACCTCCTGTCCCGCCTGCGGGTGGCTGCTCTACCGCAGACGGCTCGAGCGTGACCTGCACGTGTGCCCGGAGTGCGATGCGCACCTCCGGCTCGGCGCCCGGGCCCGCATCGACCAGCTCGTCGACCCCGAGAGCTTCGCCGAGACGGTCTTCCCAGAACGGGAGGGCGACCCACTCGGCTTCACCGACCTGCGCGCCTACCCCGACCGGCTGCAGGACGCCGCGCACCGCTCCGGGGAGTCCGAGGCGGTCGTCGTGGGGGTGGCCACGATCGGGGGCACCCCCGTGGTGCTGGCCGTCATGGACTTCGGCTTCCTCGGCGGCAGCATGGGCGTGGAGGTCGGGCGCCGGGTGAGCGGCGCCGCCGAGCTGGCGCTCGAGCGGTGCCTGCCGCTGCTGGCCGTGTGCGCCAGCGGCGGGGCGCGGATGCAGGAGGGCGTCTTCTCGCTCTTCCAGATGGCCCGGGTGAGCGAGGCCTTCGGCCGGCTCCGCGAGGCCGGGCTGTTCTCGGTCTGCGTGCTCACCGACCCCACCTACGGGGGCGTGTCCGCCTCGTTCGCCACCCTCGCCTCGGTCCTCGTCGGCGAGCGCGGCGCGCACGTCGGCTTCGCCGGCCCCCGCGTCGTGCAGGAGACGATCCGGGCCGAGCTCCCCAGCGACTTCCAGACCGCGGAGTTCCTGCTGGCCCACGGCCTGGTCGACCGGGTGGAGAGCCGGGCCGAGCTGCGTCCGCTGCTGGTGCGGCTGCTGGCCCTGCACGCGCCGGACCGGCCCCGGGGGGAGGTCGACGAGGAGCCGGACCCCACCGCCCCCGACGTGACGCCGCCCCCGGACAGCGACCCGTGGGACGTCGTCCAGCGGGCCCGGGTGGTGGACCGGCCGACGACGTCGGACTACCTGCACACCGCCTTCGACGACTTCGTCGAGCTGCACGGCGACCGCGCCTTCGGTGACGATCCCGCCCTTATCGGGGGCGTGGCCTCGATCGGCGGCCACAGCGTCGTCGTCCTCGGGCACGAGAAGGGGCACTCGGTCCGCGAACGGGTGGCGCACGAGTTCGGGATGCCCCACCCGGAGGGCTACCGCAAGGCGATGCGGCTGCTCGGGCACGCGGAGGTGCACGGGCTGCCCGTCGTCACGCTCGTCGACACCCCCGGCGCCCATCCGGGACCGGAGGCGGAGGAGCACGGGCAGTCCCACGCCATCGCCGAGATCATCATGCGCAGCAGCCGGCTCCGCGTGCCGGTCGTCTCGGTGGTGACCGGGGAGGGCGGCAGCGGCGGCGCGCTGGCGCTGTGCACCTCCGACCGGCTGCTGGTGCTGGAGAACGCCTACCTGTCGGTGATCAGCCCCGAGGGCTGCGCGGCCATCCTGTGGCGGACGGCCACCGCGGCGCCGACCGCCGCCCGGGCCATGCGCCTGGGTGCGGCCCACCTGTACCGGTCCGGCATCGCCACCTCCGTGGTCGCCGAACCCCCGGGCGGTGCGCACACCGACCCGGCCGAGGCGGCGCGGCTGCTCCGCGCTGCGGTCCGCCGGGAGCTGGACGAACTCGCCGGGCAGGACGTCGACGCCCTGCTGGCGGCCCGGTCGCGGCGGTTCTCCCGCATCGACGTGGACGACGGACGGCCGGTGCGGGCGCTCCAGCCCGTCCTGCCGGTGGAGCGGTGACGTGCGCCCCGGGGAGCTCGCCCAGCGAGCCGAGGTGACCGGCCCGCCCGCCGGCGAGGACGACGAGGTGCGCTCGCTGCGGGAGGACGTGCTGCAGCTGGCCCGGACCCTCCCCGGGGACCTGCGCCGGCTCACCGTGCGCAACGGGGACAGCTCGATCGAGATCGAGTGGGCCACCGAGGACCGTCCGCCCGCCGACGGCGCCGGCGTCGCCGGGCCGCGCGGCCTCACGCTCGCCGCGGACCCCTCCCCCGACACCGACGTGCCGGCGGACCTCACCGCCGTCCACGCCCCCCTGGTCGGCACGTTCTACGCGGCGCCGGCCCCGGACGCCGGGCCCTTCGTCCGGGTCGGCGACGAGGTCGAGGCCGGTCAGACGCTCGGGATCGTCGAGGCGATGAAGCTGATGAACCCGATCGTCGCCGACGAGGCGGGGGTGGTCGCCGAGGTCGTCGTCGGGGACGCCGAGTCGGTGGAGTACGGCCAGGTGCTGATGTACCTGCGCTGCGACGGGGGCCCGCGGTGATCAGCCGGCTGCTCATCGCCAACCGCGGGGAGATCGCCGTCCGCATCGCGCGGGCCTGCCGGGAGCTGGGCATCGAGGTGGTCGCCGCCTGCTCCACCCCCGACCGGGACTCCGCGGTGGTGGAGATGGCCGACGAGAGCGTCCACATCGGCCCGGCCGCACCGCGGCACAGCTACCTGCACGTGCCCAACCTCATCGAGGCGGCACTGCGCACCGGCGCGGACGCCGTCCACCCCGGGTACGGCTTCCTCTCCGAGGACCCCGACTTCGCCGAGATCTGCGACAAGGAGGGCCTCACCTTCGTCGGCCCGCCGCCGGAGGTCATGCAGCAGATGGGCAACAAGGCGACGGCGCGGCGGCTGATGGCCGACGCCGGGCTGCCACTGCTGCCCGGTGTCGTCGAACCGGTCCGGACGGCGGACGAGGGCCGCGCCATCGCCGACGCGATCGGCTACCCGGTGATCATCAAGGCCGTCGCCGGCGGGGGCGGGCGCGGGATGACGGTGGTGACCTCCCCCGCGGAGTTCACCGAGGCCTTCACCAGCACGCGGGCGGTCGCCCGGGCGGTCTTCCGCGACCCGACGGTCTACGTGGAGCGCTACCTGACCCGGGCCCGGCACGTGGAGGTCCAGGTCCTCTGCGACGCCCACGGCTCCGGGATCTCCCTCGGCGAGCGCGACTGCTCGCTCCAGCGGCGGCACCAGAAGCTGCTGGAGGAGGGTCCGGCCGGTCACCTCTCCCCCGAGCAGCGGGAGGAGCTGGGCGCCCTGGCCGTGCGCGGGGCGCTCTCGGTCGGCTTCACCGGGGCGGGCACCGTGGAGTTCCTCGTCGACGAGGCGGGCGCGTACTTCATGGAGATGAACGCGCGGATCCAGGTCGAGCACCCGGTCACCGAGATGCTCACCGGGGTCGACCTGGTCCGCGAGCAGCTGCTGGCCGCCAGCGGCCGACGTCTGCAGCTGCGCCAGGAGGACGTCGTCCCGCGCGGGGCCGCGGTCGAGTGCCGGATCAACGCCGAGGACCCCACCCGCGGCTTCGCCCCCGCACCCGGGCACCTCGACGTGCTGCGCCCCCCGGGCGGCCCGTGGACCCGGTTCGACACCGGCTACCGCCAGGGCGACGACGTGAGCCCGCACTACGACTCACTGCTCGGCAAGCTCGTCGTCTGGGCTCCGGACCGGGACCAGGCGATCCGGCGGATGGACCGCGCGCTGGCCGAGCTGCGGATCGAGGGCCCGGGCCTGCGCACCACCGTCGGCCTGCACCGCGCCCTGCTGCGCCACCCCGACGTGCGCGCCGACTGCCACGACATCGAGTTCCTCGACCGCGCACTGCCCGACCTGCTCGTGCAGTCGGCGGCCCTCGCCGAGAGCTCGACCACGGGGCTGCCCGTCCCGCACGGCCCCCTCCAACTCGTCCCGGCACCCGAGCAGCACCGGCCGGGACCGCCCGTCCCCGTCCCGTCCCTGGAAGGAACACCGCCATGTCCGATCCCGCCATGACCAACGCCCCGTTCACCCTCACCGACCTGATGGACCTGCTGACGGAGAAGGCCGGCCTCCCGCCGGAGTCGCGCACCACCGACCCCGACGCCCACTTCTCCGACATCGGGCTGGACTCGCTGGCCTTCCTCTCGATGCAGACCGAGCTGCACGACCGGTTCGGCACCGAGATGCCCGACGACGACGCGGAGCGCTACACGCTCGGCGACATCGTCGCGACCGTCTCCGCGGCCCAGTCCCAGCCGGCCTGACGAAGGACCCCGTCCACGTCCCGCCTCGCGAGATCGGCGCGAGCCCCTGGACGGGGCCGAACCCCACCGCCACATCCCCTCGACCACCGGAGGACCCAGATGAGCACGCCCGAGAACGACGGCCGGACCGTCGGCCACACCGACAACTCGATCTTCATCGACGCCGGCATCGACCACGTCTGGACGATGACCAACGACCTGCCGTCGTGGCCGGACCTGTTCACCGAGTACGCCGAGGTGGAGGTGCTCGCGCACACCGGCTCGACCTTCCGGTTCCGGCTGAAGATGCACCCGGACGAGAGCGGCCGGGTGTGGAGCTGGGTCTCCGAACGGACCCTGGACGAGGAACGGCACGAGGTGGTGGCGCACCGGGTCGAGCCCGGCCCGTTCGAGTTCATGGACATCCGCTGGAGCTACGCACCGGAGGGCGCGGGCACCCGGATGCGGTGGGTGCAGGACTTCCGGATGCGCCCGGAGGCCCCCATCGACACCGCCGGCATGACCGAGCGGATCGACGCCAACAGCAAGATCCAGATGGCGGTCATCCGGGACAAGGTCGAGGCGGCCGCCCGGCATCCGGAGCCGGCGCGGTGACCGGCCCGCGCACCGGGGCGGCCGTCGTCCTGCCGGGCGAGTGGACGGCCGCACCCGGTGCCCTGGAGGCGTGGCTGCCCGACCCGGCCGCCCGGGACGTCGTGGCCGAGGCCTCCGACGTGCTGGGTCGGGACGTCGTCGCGTGGTGGGGCGACCCGCTCAACCTGCACGACCCGGCGGTCGCCCACCTGGCGGCCCTCGTCGTCGGCGTGGCGGGCTGCCGCAGCCTCGCCTCCGCCGGCCTGCAGCCGGTCGCCGTCGCCGGGCACGGCGTCGGCGAGTACGCGGCCCTGGTGGCTGCGGGCGCCCTCCGGCTGGACCAGGTGGTCGACCTCGTCGACTGCCGGGCCGAGATGCTGGCCCACGGCCCGCGCCCGTCCACCGCGGGCATGGCCGCCGTCGTCGGGCCGGGCGCCGGCGAGGTCGCCCAGGCGGTGGTCGCGGACCTGGGGACCACCTCGGGTCTGGCGATCGCCGCGTACGACGGGCCGTCCCAGGTGGTGCTCTCCGGCTGGTGCCCGGAGCTGGCCCAGGCCCGGGAGGTCGTCGTCGCCGCCGGCCTGGACCTGGTCCGGCTGCCGGGGCGGGCCGCCGGCCACGGTCCGCTGGTGCAGTCGATCGCCGATCGCCTGGCGCCCTCGTTCGACGAGCTGGACTGGTCCGTCCCGGGCGTGCCCGTGCTGTCCAACGTCGACGCCCGGCCCTCCCGCGACCCGGAGCACCTGGCCCGGTGCCTGCAGGAGCACCTCATGTCACCGGTGCAGTGGGAGGCCACCGCACACGCCCTGGTGGCGGACGCGGGGGCGACCTGGGTCGTCGAGGTCGGCGCCGTCCCGACCCTGGGCCCGCTGATCCGCCAGGTCCACCCCGGCCTCCCGGTCCTCCTGGCCACCGGCCCGGGCCTGCCCGGCCCGGACCCCCATGCCGAACACGCGCTCACCGGCGCAGCCCCCAGCAGAGGAGAGAGATGACCACCATCCAGCACCCCACGACGAAGGTGCGGTGCGGACCCACCGTGTCCCGCTCGGACGCGGCCCCCAACCGCCGGCGCGGCGGTGACATCCGGGTGCTGCTCTCGCCGACCAGCGTGGGCGCCACCGCCGGCTTCATGGGCACCCTGACCCTCGAGCCGGGCGAGGTCGTGACCGAGCACTGGCACCCGTACTCGGAGGAGTTCCTGTACTGCGTCTCCGGCGACGTGCTGGTGACGCTGGACGGTGAGGAGCGCCGACTGGGCGGCGAGTCGGCGTTGCACATCCCGATCGGCGTGCGGCACCGGATCGTCAACGACGGCCCGGAGTCGGCGTTCTTCGTCTTCCTCGCCGGCCCGCTGGCCCCACGCCCCGAGCTGGGCCACGTCGACACCGAGCCCTCCCCGGGCTCGATGGGCGTCCGGTGAGCACGACCGGGCGCCGGGTGGTCATCACCGGCATCGGCGTGGTGGCACCCGGCTCGATGGGCCGCGAGGGGTTCTGGGAGATGATCACCGCCGGCCGGACGGCGACCCGGCGGATCACCTTCTTCGACCCCAGCCGCTTCCGCTCCCAGGTCGCCGCCGAGGTCGACTTCGACGGGCGGAAGCTGGGGCTGACCGCCCACGAGGTGTTCCGCAACGACCGCTTCGTGCAGATGGCGATGGTCGCCGCCGACGAGGCGGTCGCCGACAGCGGGCTGGCGCTCGGCGGCGGTGTCGAGGCCACCGACCCGGACCGGGTGGGCGTCGTCCTCGGCAGCGCGGTCGGGGCCACCATGCGGCTGGAGGACGAGTACGTCGCGGTCAGCGACGCCGGCACGCACTGGCTGGTCGACCCGCAGTACGCCTCGCGGTTCCTGCACCACGCGCTGGTGCCCAGCTGCGGGGCGACCGAGCTGGCGGTGCGCTTCGGCGCCTCGGGGCCGGCCACCGTGGTCTCCACCGGCTGCACGTCGGGCATCGACGCCGTGGGGTACGGCAGCCAGATGATCGAGGACGGTGACGCCGACGTCGTCATCGCCGGGGCCAGCGACGCCCCGATCTCGCCGATCTCGATGGCCTGCTTCGACACGATCCGGGCCACCACCGGCAACAACGACGACCCCGAGCACGCCGCCAAGCCCTTCGACGCCCGCCGGGACGGGTTCGTGATGGGCGAGGGCTCCGCGGTGCTGGTGCTGGAGGAGCTCGAGCACGCCCGACGGCGGGGTGCGGAGGTGTACTGCGAGGTCAGCGGCTACGCCAACCGCTGCAACGCCCACCACATGACCGGGCTGCGCCCCGACGGGGTGGAGATGGCCGAGGCGATCCGGCTGGCCCTGGACCAGGGCCGGATCGACGCCGACGAGGTGGGCTACGTCAACGCACACGGCTCGGGCACCAAGCAGAACGACCGGCACGAGACGGCCGCGGTGAAGCTCAGCCTCGGCCCGACCGCCCAGCAGGTCTCGATGAGCTCGATCAAGTCGATGATCGGCCACTCGCTGGGCGCCATCGGCTCGATCGAGATCGCTGCCACCGCACTGGCGGTGCAGCGCGGCGTGGTGCCGCCGACGGCGAACTACGAGGTGCCCGACCCCGAGTGCGACCTGGACTACGTGCCCAACACCGCGCGGGAGCAGAAGGTCGACGTCGCGCTGTCGGTGGGCAGCGGCTTCGGCGGCTTCCAGTCCGCGATCGTGCTGGCCCACCCGACGAGGAGGACCCCATGACCGGGCTGGTCGTCACCGGTATCGGCGTGGTCGCGCCGACCGGCGTGGGCGTGGAGGCGCACTGGTCCTCCCTGGTGCGCGGCGAGCCGGCCATCCGGCCGATCGTCGGCTTCGACCCGACGCAGTACGGCGTCTCGCTGGCCGGGCAGGTGACCGGCTTCGTCCCGGCCGACCACGTCGACCCCCGGCTGATGGTGCAGACCGACCGCTGGACCTGGATGTCGCTGGCGGCGGCCACGCTCGCGGCGCAGGACGCCGGGTACACCGCACCCGAGGACGCCTACGCGACCTCGGTGTTCCTGGCCGCGGGCTCCGGCGGCAACGAGTTCAGCCAGCACGAGATCCAGGGGCTGTGGGCCAAGGGGCCCAAGTCGGTCGGCGCCTACCAGTCGATCGCCTGGTTCTACGCGGCCAGCACCGGCCAGATCTCCATCCGGGACGGCTACAAGGGCCCCTCGGGTGTGGTGGTGAGCGAGGGCGCGGGTGGGCTGGACAGCATCGGCTGGGCCCGCCGCGTCGTGCGCCGCGGCACCCCGGCGGTGCTGGTCGGGGGCACCGAGGCCGGGGTGACCCCCTACGCCCTGCTCTGCCAGGCGACCAGTGGGCGGTTGTCCACGGCGACGGCCCCCGAGGACGCCTACAAGCCCTTCGACCGGCGGGCCTCGGGCCACGTCGTCGGCGAGGGCGGGGCGATCCTGCTGGTCGAGGAGCCCGGCGCCGCCCGGGCCCGCGGGGTGGAACGGGTGTGGGGCGAGGTGGTCGGCCACGGCGCCACGCACGACGCCCACCACCACGCCGACCCCGCACCGGACGCCCGGCAGTACGCCCGGGCGATCCAGCTCTCCCTCGCCGACGCCGGGATCACCCCGGACGAGGTGGACCTGGTCCTCGCCGACGCGGCCGGGGTGCCGGAGCTGGACGCCCTCGAGCTGGAGGCGCTGCAGCGCGTGTTCGGCGGGCGCGCCGACCCGGTGCCGGTGACCGCGCCGTCGTCCTTCACCGGACGGCTGATGGCCGGTGGCTCGGCGCTCAACGTGGCCACCGCCCTGCTGGCCATGCGGGACGGGATCGTGCCCGGCACCGCGTACCTCGACGACCCGGTCGACGCCCCCGGGCTCGACCTCGTCCAGCACAGCCGGGCCCAGCAGGTCGAGACGGCCGTCGTCCTCGCCCGCGGGTTCGGCGGCTTCAACAGCAGCCTGGTGCTGCGCCGGCCCACCGAGGAGAGGACGTCATGACGACGTTGGAGGACGCGGCTCCCACCACCGACACCGAGCCGGGCGGCGCGGTCCGCACCCTGCTGCGGATGCGGGTGCGGGAGGGCTGCGAGGAGCAGTTCGAGGAGGCGTGGCGTACGGCGGCGGTCCAGATCGCCGGGGAACCGGGCAACGTCAAGCAGGAGCTGATGCGGGACGCCGACGACGCCCGCACCTTCCTCATCGTCGGCGAGTGGGCCGACCGGGCGGCGGCGGACGCGTTCGGCCGGTCCGCCGCCCGGGAGGCGCTGACCGCCTCGCTCCGGGACCTGCGGGAGGACGCCGACCGCAGCACCTACGAGATCCGCTACGGCATCGCCGGCGGCGAGCAGGCCTCGCACGTCCGGGTGGACATCAGCACCCGGGTAGCCCCGGGCGAGGAGGAGGCGTTCGAGCGGGCCTACGCCGTCGTCACCGACCGGCTGCGCGGGACGCCGGGCCTGATCCGGGAGGAGCTGCTCCGCGAACCCGGCTCGGACATCTTCCACATCTTCGCCGAGTGGGAGTCCGACCAGGACTTCCGCAACTGGGTGGACGACCCCTCGCACGCCGACCAGAGCGGGCCGCTGATCCGCTGGCTGTCGGTCTTCTTCGAGCGCAAGCTCTACGAGATCCGCTTCCGCCCGCAGGAGGCCGGGGTCCGCGGCGTCCGGGCCACCCGTCCCGCACCGGCCCCGGCGGCGCCGGAGACCACCAGCGTGCCGGCACCCCGGGCCGAGCCGGCGGTCGCGGCCGCTCCCCCGCCGGTGGACGTCCCGACCCGCACCGCGTGCGAGGTGCTGGTGGTCGGCGCGGGCCCGACCGGGCTGACCGCGGCGATCGAGCTGGCCCGGCGCGGGATCGCCGTCCGGGTGGTGGACAAGCGTGCCCAGCCGGCCGCCCAGGCGGACAAGGCCATCGGCGTGCACTGCCGGACGATGGAGATCTGGGAGGACCAGGGCATCGTCACCGAGGCGATGGACGCCGGCAGCTGGCTGCACGGGCAGACGGTGTTCGTCAACGGCAAGCAGACCCACCAGGTCGACTGGTCCGGGCTGGAGGAGCTGCCCTACGCCCACCTCGGGCTGCCGCAGTACGAGACCGAGCGGATCCTCGGGGACCGGCTGACCTCCCTCGGCGTCCCGGTCGACCGGGGGGTCGAGGTCACCGGCTTCAGCCAGGACGACGACGGCGTCACCGCGGAGCTCGTCGACGCGGCGGGCAACCGGTCGAGCACCCGCGCGCAGTACCTGATCGGCGCCGACGGGTCCGGCAGCGTGGTGCGGGAGCAGCTCGGGCTCACCTTCGACGGTGGCCTGTCGATGTTCCCGCAGCTGTTCATGCTCGGGGACGTCGACGTCGACTGGGAGATGCCGCCGGGCCACCTGGTGCGCTGGGTGCGGATCGAGGAGGACGGCGACTTCACCGGGATGCTGGTGTGCGTGCCGCTCAAGGGCGCCCACCGCTACCGGGTGGCGACGCTGGCCCCGCAGCGGCTGCAGAAGACGATCGGCAGCGGGGTGGTGCCGCCCGGGTTCTGGAAGGAGTACGACCCGCCGGGACTGGCCGACATCCAGGCCGCGATCGACGACCTCGGCCCGGCCGGGACGACGGCGAGCAACCTGCGCTGGTCGTCGATCTTCCGGGTCAAGCACGGCATCGTCGACCGGTACCGCACCGGCCGGGTGTTCGTCGCCGGGGACGCCGCCCACCTGCACCCGCCGGCCGGGGGCCAGGGCATGAACACCGGCATCCAGGACGCCTGGAACCTGTCCTGGAAGGTGGCCCTGGCCGTCCGCGGGCAGGCCTCCCCCGGGCTGCTGGACAGCTACGAGGCCGAGCGCCGGCCCGCCGGCAAGGCCATCGTCGACCGCGCCGTGGCCATCGCGTTCACCGACGAGATGGACATGGACGACGAGCGGGCGCAGTTCCTGCTCGAGATGCAGATGACGATGAACTACGCCGGCAGCCCGCTGGTCGGGGAGTCGGGCGGCTCGGCGGCGTTCACCGGTGGGCCGCAGCCCGGGCACCGGGCACCGGACGTGCTGGGGCTGCGCCGGTTCGGCGTCGCGCACGACCTGCGGCTGTTCGAGCTGACCCGGGGCACGCACGCGACCCTGCTGCTGTCCGCCGGTGAGGGCGTCGGGGCCGAGGAGCTGCGCGCGCTGGAGGAGCTGGCCGCATCGGTCCGGCAGGACACCGGGGGGCAGGTGCGGCCGTACCTGATCGCCGGCCCGGACGTCGCCGTCCCACCGCTGGTCGACCTGCCGGTGCTCCGGGACGCGCGGGGCGCCTACGCCGCCGCGTACGGCACCGCCGGTGCCGGGACGGCGGCGTACCTGGTGCGGCCCGACGGGCACGTCGGCTTCCGGACCCGGCCGGTGAGCGAGCCGGCGCTGCGCGAGCACCTGGCGGGGGTGTTCGCCGGCTGAGACCCGGGCCCGCGCGGCCGGCGACCGCCGGCCGCGCGGGCCCACCGGGTAACACGGAGTTCATCGGTCGACGTCTTCCGGTCGAGGTATCTCAGCACTAAGGTTTCTCGACATGAGCTCACGCCGGGTCCGCATCGGGATCGACACGGGCGGCACCTTCACCGACGTGGTCGCCGTCGACGAGGAGACCGGGGAGGTCGCGACCACCAAGACGCCGTCCACACCGGGCGACCCGGCCGACGGCTTCCTCGCCGGCGTCCAGAAGGTGCTGGGCCAGCTGGGCCTGGACGGGTCGGCGGTGACCGCGGTCAGCCACGGGACGACGGTCGCCACCAACCAGCTGCTCGAGGGCAAGCTGGACCGGATCGGGTTCATCACCACCGAGGGCTACGAGTCGGTGCTGGAGATCGCCCGGCAGTCGGTGCCCGACGGCTACGGCAACAGCTACTTCTGGGTCAAGCCGCCGCGGATCGTGCCGGCCGACCTGGTCCGCACCGTGGGCGGCCGGCTGGACGTCACCGGCGCCGAGGTGCGGCCCTTCTCCCGCGAGGACGCCGTCGCGGCCGCCCGGTTCTTCAAGGACGCCGGGATCACCACGATCGGCGTCTGCTTCCTGCACTCCTACGCGAACGACGCGCACGAGCGGGCGATGCTCGACGTGCTCCACGTGGAACATCCGGGCGCCGTGGTCTCGATCAGCTCCCAGGTGCTGCGCGAGTACCGCGAGTACGAGCGCTCGGTGACCACGCTCGTCGACGCCGCGGTGAAGCCCAAGGTCGGCGCCTACGTCAGCAACATCCGCCGCCGCCTCGACGAGATCGCCCCCGCCGTCCCCTTCTACGTGATGAAGAGCAACGGCGGCGTGCTCAGCGCCTCCGAGGTGGTGCACCAGCCGATCACCACGATGCTCTCCGGCCCCGCCGCGGGTGCCCTGGGCGCCGCACTGATCGCCGGCACCGCGGGCTTCGACCGGGTGCTCACCTGCGACGGCGGCGGCACCTCCACCGACGTCACCGTGGTGATCGACGGCGAGCCGACGCTGACCACCGAGGGCTCGGTCGGCGACTACCCGTCCAAGATCCCGATGATCGACGTCGTCACCGTCGGCGCCGGCGGCGGCTCGATCGCCTGGCTGTCGCCGGAGGGCACGCTCAAGGTCGGGCCGAAGTCGGCCGGAGCCGACCCGGGGCCGATCTGCTACGACAACGGCGGCGAACAGCCGACGGTCACCGACGCGCACGTCGTCCTCGGCCGGATCCCCCCGCACCTGCTGGGTGGGGAGATCCCGCTGTCGGTGGACGCCGCCCGGGCCGGGCTGGAGCAGCTCGGCGGGAAGCTGGGGCTGACGGTCGAGGCGCTGGCCACCGGGATCCTGGAGATCTCGGCGTGGAACCAGGCCAACGCGCTGCGCCAGGTCACCGTCGCCCGCGGCCTCGACGTCCGCGACTTCACCCTCACCACCTTCGGTGGCTCCGGCTCGCTGCTGGCCTGCCGGCTGATGGACGTGCTGGGGCTGCCGCGCACCCTGGTGCCGCCGAACCCGGGCAACGTCAGCGCCTTCGGGCTGCTGACCGTCGACGTCCGCAACGACTACGTGCAGACGATGGTCGCCCGGCACGCCGACGTCTCCCCCGCCACCCTGGCCACCGCCTTCGCCGAGCTCGAGGGGCAGGCCGAGGTCGCCCTGGACGGCGAGGGCTTCGCGCGCAGCGAGCAGCGGATGCAGCGCACCGCCGACCTGCGCTACGTCGGCCAGGCGTTCGAGGTGCGCGTGCCGGTCGGCGACGGGGAGCTGGACGACGCGGCGATCGACGCCGTCGCCACCGCCTTCCACGCGGCGCACCACCAGCTCTACGGCTACGACTTCGCCACCGACCCGCGGCAGGCCGTGGAGTGGGTGAACCTGCGGGTGAGCGGGATCGGGCCGATCCGCCGTCCGGAGATCGTCGAGCCGGCGCCGTCCGACCGCGACGCGCGCCGCGGCACCCGTCCGGTGTTCTTCGACGAATGGGTCGAGGCCCCGCTGTACTGGCGGCCCGACCTCTCCCCCGGCGACGTCGTCGCCGGCCCGGCGATCGTCGAGGAGTTCGGCTCCACCGTCCCGGTGCACCCCGGCTTCTCCGCCACCGTCGACCGTTTCGGCAACCTGCTGCTCACGAAGGAGACCACCCGATGAGCACCGATCAGGGCCAAAGTCGCGATTTCGGCCCCTCCGCCGCCGACCCGGTGCTGGTCGAGATCGTCGCCGGCACGCTGGCCGCGATCGAGAAGGAGGTGGAGACGTCGATCGGGCGGACCTCCCGCTCCCCGATGATCCGGGACGCGCACGACTTCCGGGCCGGCATCCACGACCGGCAGCTGCGCAAGCTCACCGGCCGCTCGTACTCCGCGCTGGTGCAGCCGGTGGTCCGCGACCACCCGATCGACACCATGAACCCCGGCGACGTCTACTTCCACAACGACGTCTACCTCTCCGAGGGCGGGATCGGCCACCTGCCCGACCTGTGCGTGACGGTCCCGGTCTTCGCCGACGTCGAGGGGGCCCCGACCGTGGTCGCCTTCATCCAGGCGTTCGGCCACCACGACGACATCGGCGGCGCGGTGCCGGGCTCCATGCCGTCGGCGGCCACCAGCGTGTTCGAGGAGGGCCTGATGGTCCCCCCGATCAAGCTGTGGGACCGCGGCGTCCGCAACGACGCCGCACTGACGATCATGACCCGCAACTCGCGGATGCCCGACTCGCTCGCCGCCGACCTGGACGCCGAGTGCTCGGCCTGCCTGGCCGGCGCGCGCCGGCTCGGTGAGCTGTTCGACCGGTACGGCGTCGAGGCGGTCGAGGCGTGCTTCGAGTCGATCCTGAGCAGCTCGACCGAGGTGTACCGGCGCGAGATCCTCTCCCAGATCCCGGACGGCTCCTACGTCTGGGAGGACTACGCCGAGCACGACGGCGTCGACGAGCCCCAGCTGCACCGGCAGCGGATCACGCTGACCATGGACTCCACGAAGGACGTCCCGCTGGTCATCGACTTCACCGGCACCGGCCCGCAGGCGAAGGGCCCGATCAACCACTGCGGCGACTACGCCGACGGCAACTTCCTGAAGAAGTGGCTGGCGCCGATCCTGCGCAACCTGGCCGAGTCGCCGGAGCGGATGGCACAGCTGGACGTCAACGAGGGCGTCGTCCCGCTGATCGAGATGAGGTTCCCGGAGAAGGGGACGCTGCTCACCCCGATCTTCCCGGCGCCCACCAACGCCCGGACGTTCGTGATCCTGCGGCTGCTCGGCGTGCTGGCCGGGGTGCTGGCCAAGGCCACGGGCGGCCGGATGCCCGCCGACCAGGAGACGATCCGGTACACCGGCGTCTACGGCACCGACGCCAACGGCGAGCCGTACCTGATGCGCGAGGTGCTCGGCGGCGGCTCCGGCGGGCGGTACTACGCCGACGGCGAGGACACCATCCACGTCGTCCCGGACTCCCGGAACCTGCCCACCGAGTTCACCGAGTCCCGCTTCCCGCTGCGGATCGAGCGGCTCGCGCTGGCGAAGGACTCCGGCGGCCCGGGCCGGTACCGCGGCGGCTGCGGGTACGAGAAGGACATCCGGGTGCTGCGCGACGCGCACTTCATGTCCATCGCCGACCGGTCGATCCTGTCCTGCTGGGGCGTGAAGGGCGGCAGGGCCGGGCGGCCGTTCTCGATCACCGTCGACCCGGGCGGACCCGACGAGCACGAGGTCGACGCGCTGGCCGACGCCGAGCCGCTGAAGGCCGGCACCGTCGTGCGGGTGCGGACGACGGGCGGCGGCGGCTGGGGCGACCCGCTGGACCGGCCGGTCGACGAGGTGCTGCGGGACATCTCCTGGCACAAGGTCAGCGTCGCCGGCGCCCGCGACGACTACGGCGTGGTGCTCCGGGACGACGGCACGGCCGACGAGGCGGCGACGGCCAAGTTGCGCGAGGAGCTCCGCGCGGCCCGCCCGGAGGTGCAGCCGTTCTTCGACCGCGGCCCCGGCTACGCGCTGCTCTCCGGCGGCGAGTCGCACAACGAGTTCGACCTGCTCTGAAGGAGGACCCCGGCTGGCCGGTACCGGCCGGCCGGGGCAGGCTCGGCCGTGATGAGCGAGAGCGAGCACGAGACCGATCAGCCCAACCTGCACCCCGGCCAGTACGACGAGGGCGGCACCGGCGGCATGGCCACCCGTGAGCTGCAGGCCCGGCACGCCGACGACGAGGACGGCGACCGGGAGCACGGCTGACGAGGAAGCGGACCGGGCCGCACCGCGCGCCCCGTCACGTGTTGGCGTCGAGTTCTCGCCGGTGGGCATGCCGTGGCCGGCTGTGGCAATCACTGTGGTGTCCGGAACCTGCGGCGGGCGTCCCGCGCCCGGCTCGACGAGAGGAACCACCGTGCAGCAGCACACCCGTCCCATCGCGAAGCTCTGCCTCGCCGGCATCCTGGCCGTTGCGCCCCTCACCCTGGCGGCCTGCGGCAACGAAGGCTCCGGCGACGACTCCGCCGCCGGAGAGTCGGCCTCCGACAGGGTGCGGAGCGCCGGGGACCTGCTGGAGGAACGAGAGGGGGAGGACGGCGAGGCCGACGCCGGGGACGACGCGGACGCCGGTTACAACGGCAGCTACGACTCCGGGTTCCCCGAGCAGGCGAGTGCCCTCGTGGGCGAGGAGGTGACCGTGTCGGCGACCGTGGACCAGGTGGTCGACCCGAACTCCTTCTCCATCACCGGCATCGAGGAGACCTCCGCCGAGCCGCTGCTCGTCGTGGGCTCGGACATCGCCGGCGTCCTCGAGGAGGGGCAGGTCCTCCTCGTCACCGGGACCGTGCAGAGCGGGTTCGACGAGGCCGCCGTCGAGGAGGAGCTGGGCCTGGACCTGACCGACGACGGCTACACCGACTTCGCGGGCCAGGAGTACATCGTCGCCGACAGCGTCGACATCCAGGTGCCGGCCGAGCAGGAGTGACCCACCCGGGCACCGCGCGACCTCGTGCGGTGCCCGGGCGGGCAGCGCACGGTCGAGCCGGGTGGCCGGCGCCGGTCGTGCGGCGCACCCTCCACCGTGCTGGACGCGACCGAGCACCGGACCGGCCGGTCAGCCGGCCCGCCGCCCGAGCCACCGCCGGCGGCGGGGTGACGGCGCCGGCTCCGGCGCCGCGGGCCCGGGGACGACGACCGGGCGGCTGAGCCGCCACTCGGCGACCATCTCCTCGACGTCCGGCATCCCGACGGCGATCCACGGCCCGTCGACCGGCTGCCGGTAGTACCGGTCGACCCGGGCGACGTGCGCCTCGACGACCGCGCGGGCCAGCTCCTCGGTGGGCTGCCGGGCGACCCGGGCGGGCAGCTCCTCGCGCTCCTTCCGCAGGGCCAGCCCCGTGGGCATGATCGCGGCGACGTCGGCCTCTTCCCGCCGCGCCCACTCCAGCGCCCACTCGTAGGTGGTCTTCTCCTGGTCCCGCCGGGGCAGCGGCTTGCCGGCGCCGGCCAGCCCCTCCAGGTCTCCCCGCTCGCGGGCCTGCGCGATCTGGTGCTCGACCCAGCTCTCGAACGACACACCTTCCGGCTTGCGTTCCGTCATCGGCGTCCTCCTCCGCACTCCTCTGCCAGTCTGGGCCGCATGCGGACGACGGGCACCCGAGAGGTCTACCGGAACCCATGGCTCCGGCTGCGCGAGGACGCCATCGAGCTGGACGACGGATCGCCGGGCGTCTACTCCGTCGTCGAGCGGCCGCACTTCGGCCTGGTCATCGCTGCCGAGCGGGACGGCTTCTGGCTGGTCGAGCAGTTCCGCCACCCGCTGGGCCGCCGCTCCTGGGAGTTCCCACAGGGCACCTGGTCGGCGGGCGGGACCGGGACGGCAGAGGAGCTTGCCCGCGCCGAGCTGGCCGAGGAGACCGGGCTGAGGGCGGCCCGGCTGAGCCACCTCGGGCACCTGGACCTGGCGCCGGGGCTCACGACCCAGGAGTTCGACGTCTGGCTGGCCGAGGGGCTGACGCCCGGCCCCACCGCCCGCGAGGCGACCGAGGCCGACATGCGCTCGGCGTTCGTCCCCGAGGCCGAGCTCCGGGCGATGGTGCGCGACGGCCGGTTCACCGACGGCCCCTCGCTGGCCGCCTACAGCCTGCTGCTGCTCGCCCGAGGACAGGCCGAGGAGTGAACCGTGCCCCGGCCGGGAACCGAGGAGCCATGGACGAACCTGCCCCCAACGTCGAGGTCACGGTCACCACACACGACGCGGAGTCCGCCGAGATCACGGTCGTCGGCGAACTGACCGAGCACGCCCGCCGGCCGTTGGTGCGCGAGATGACCGACCTGATGCTGGCCGGTGCCACGCTGAAGCAGGTCCGGGTCGACCTGTGCGAGGTCACCTTCATGAACTCGGCCGGGATGGCGACGCTGGTGCAGTTGCAGCGGATGGCCCAGCCCCGGGGCATCGACACCCCCCTCGTGGTGCACACCGCCGCCGTCGCCCGCCCCCTGCAGCTCAGCGGCCTGTGGCGGCGCTTCACCATCGTCGACCGCCGTGACGGCCACCCGGAGGAGGTGCACGAGGCCACCCCGCACGGCCACGACCACAGCTGACCGCGCTCCCGCCCGGCTCCGCTCGTTTGCTGCAGGCCTCACCGGGCACCTCCCTCCGGGCCACCATCAGCTTCGAGCCAGGAGGTCTCATGTCCCGCTCCACCCGTCCCCGGACCGTCCGCCGCGCCTTCGCTGCGTTCGCCATCGCCGCCGCGTCGTTGACGACGGCCGCCTGCGGAGACGACGTCGTCGACGACGGTGTCGAGCAGGAGGTGGACGAGGGCGTCGGCGAGGTGGAGCAGGAGCTCGACGAGGACACCGAGGGCTGACCCCAGCGCGACGGCCGGTGCCACGGCCGGCTCGGCCGGGGTCCGCCGGACGATCAGTCCGGTGGACCCCAGCGGAGGCGAGGTCGGATCAGCTGGGGTCGGGCGTGCCGCCGGGCACGCGGCCCAGGCTGATCAGCCAGCGGCGCAGCAACCCGGCCAGCTGCGTGCGCTCCTCGGGCGAGAGGGCCGCCAGCATGTCCCGCTCGGTCTCCAGGTGGTCCGGCAGCGCCGTGTCCAGCGCCGTCCGCCCGGCGTCGGTCAGGGTGACCACGACGGCCCGCCCGTCGGCCTCGCTGCGGCCCCGGGTGATCAGGCCCCTCTCCTCCAGCCGGTCCAGCCGCTGGGTGATGGCGCCGGAGGTGACCAGGGCGGTCCGCATCAGCGCGGTCGGGGTCAGCTGGTAGGGCTCCCCCGCCCGGCGGAGCGCCGCGAGGACGTCGAAGGACGGCGCATCGAGCCCGTGCCGGGCGAAGGTGGCCCGCTGGGCGAGGAAGACCTCCCGCTGCAGCTGGCTGATCCGGCCGATGACGCCCATCGGGGAGCAGTCCAGGTCCGGCCGCTCCTGCGCCCACTGCGCCAGGATCACGTCCATCGCGTCCCCGGCCGTCCCGTTCCCGTCCTGGGCGCGCGCCGGGTCGTCCAGCAGGTCGCTCACGGCGCCGGCTCCCCAGGGCGCGGCAGGTCGGCGAGGTGTTCGGCGAAGGTGCGCGGCGGGCGGCCGAGCAGGCCGGTGAGCACTCGCGGACTGCCGACGAAGCCGTGCGCCCGGTAGTGGTCGAACATGGTGCGCTGGCAGCGGGCCGCATACCCGGTGGGGACCTCGCCCCCGGGGATGACGTCGTCGGCGACGACCTCGTCATCGAGCCACTCGCCGATCAGCTCGGCCAGCCGCGGTGCGGTCAGTGCCTCCGGACCGGCCGCCTCGAAGGTCCCGCCGTCCAGGCCGTCCTCGGTGAGCAGCACGGCTGCGGCCTCCGCCACGTCCCGCAGGTCGACCACGGACTGCGCCGTCCGCAGGCCCCAGAAGCTGCGGAGCACCCCGCTGGTCTGCGCCGCCTCGAGCTGGGTGTCCAGGTTGTCGGCGTAGGAGCAGGGTTGCAGCACCCGCCACGACGCCAACCCGCTGCTGTCGAGGGCCTCCTCCGCCAGGTCCTTGCCGGCGTGGTGCGGCATGACCCGCAGCTGCGGGCGCATCACCGAGTGGTAGACCACCCGGGGCAGCCCGGCCCGGCGGGCCTCGGCGAACAGCGCCGCCGCACCCTCGGCCTCGTCCGGGTCGAAGTTCGGCCAGATGAGGTACATGGCGTCCGCGCCCCGGAACACCGAGGACCAGGCCATCGGCGAGGTCAGCTCCGCGACGACCACCTCGGCGCCGAGCTCGGTCAGCTCCGGCCGGGGGCCTCGGCTGGAGACCACGGCGCGCACCGACTCCCCCCGGGCACGCAGCGCACGCACGACCGCCGTCCCCGTGGGCCCACCGGCCGCAGTCACCACGATCACACCGGACACCTTAGTTCTGAGAGACCGGTCCGGCCGGTCACCGTGCCCACGAGGGGCGGACGGAGCACCGGATGCGCGCGTCGGCCGACCCCGGGTCGCTGCGGCTCAGCGCAGCGGTGAGCTCAGCCGGACGGTCAGGCCGTCGGGCCCGGGGAGCAGGTCGACGTGGTCCCAGAGCTTGCGGGCCAGCCACAGGCCCATGCCTCCCTGGGAGAGGTCGTCCCCGTGCGCGGGCTGGAAGCCGGCGAGCGGGTCGGCGAACCCCGTGCCGCAGTCGGTGATGGTGCAGACCACCCGGTCGGCCGAGGCCCAGACCCGGGCCGACACCGGCGGCGTGCCGTGCCGGAACGCGTTGGCCGCCATCTCGCTGACCGCCAGGTGCAGGTCGGCGCCCTGGTCGTGGTCGGGGACGCAGGTGGCCAGCACCGCGGCCAGCTGGTGCCGCAGGGTGCCCAGTGACCGCGCTCCGTCGACGGCGAACAGGGGCGGACCGTCCTCCATCGGCTCGCGCGGCAGCGGCAGGGCCGGCAGGTACTGCGCCGGCGGCAGGTAGCCGGCGCTCGCCACCCGGACGCCGTCGACGAGCAGGTGGGGATGTGTCTGCCCGGCGCTCGCGACGACGTCGGGCGACAGCTGCCGCTGGTCGTAGACGCACAACGCGTCGAGCGGGTGGTCGGCGAGCAGGTCGTTCACCACCGACTCGTAGCGCTGCGCCTCCCGCCACGTGCGAGGTTCCGGGCCGAAGTCCGGTGTGCCCAGGACCCGGAGCGAGCCCGACGGCGACGCGGCGGCCCGTTCGAGCAGTTGACGGGTGGCGAGGACGGCGTCCGGGGCACGGGCGCCGCGCATCGACACGCGGGGATCGCTGAGGAGCTGGGTGTCCCGGGCCCCCACCGCCGAGCGCAGCAGCTCGGCCGTCTCCTCCGCGCAGGACAGCACCGTCACGTCCCCGGCGGCGAGGCCGGCCTCCAGCCACGGGACGGCGTTCTGGAGCAGCGCGTCGTCGGAGCCGCACACGAGCGCCGTGTGGCCGCGCGTCCGCTCGGGCCCGGAGCCCGGCTCGTCGTCGCGGGCGCGCGGCACCGAGCGCGCGACACGAGCTCCGAGAACGGACACGACACCTCTCGACCGACGGTGGACCCTGGAGACTGCTGGCATTGTCAATCACCCGCCCCAGGTCTCGGCAACCGCCCCCGGGATCGGTACTCCCTCGTGTGGGTGACCCGCCGCACGCTCGCACCAAACGCGACGACCCACAGCCGGAGCGTCAGACGGCGCGCGTGTCGGGCTCAGCGGCGGCGACCCGCCAGGGCGTCCAGCGCCGGACGGTCCAGCCCGGTGGCTGACTCCACCTCGGCGACGTCGAGGGCCCCACAGTCCAGGCCGCGGAGCACCACGGTGGCCAGCGCGCGTGCGGTGGCCGGCTCGTCGAGCACCCCGCCCTCCACCCGGCTGACGTACCCGGCGAGCCGCACCGCGGCGGCCGGCAGTGCGGCGCGGAAGAACGCGTAGGTGGCGACGTAGCGGGTGACCAGCTGCGCCGGGTGCAGGTCCCAGCCCTGGTGGAAGCCGCGTTCCAGCGCCCGCCGGACGAGCCCGGCGTGCAGCTGCCAGGCGGCGTGCACCTCCGCGGTGGTGCCGACGGGGAGCACGTTGGTCGAGCCGTCGACCGCGCACGCCCCGGTCCCGGCCACGGCCACCTGCATGGCCTGCTTGGCGGCGTCCGCGGCCGGGTGGTCGGAGGACTGGTGGGCCGCGGAGATGCCCAGGGAGGCGCTGTAGTCGTAGGTGCCGAAGTGCAGGCCGGTCACCCGGCCCCCGCCGGCGTGCAGCATCCGGGCCAGCGTCGTCGTGCCGTCGGCACCCAGCACCGCCTGCGGCGTCTCCACCTGCAGCTCCAGGTCCAGCGCCAGCCCGCTGGCCTGCTCCAGTGCGTCGAGCACCGGCAGGAACGCGGCGACCTGCTCGACCGCGGTCACCTTGGGCAGCGTGACGATCGCCCGGTCCCGGCCGGCCGCGGCCAGGCCGGTGAGGAACAGGTCCAGCGAGCGCACCCCGCGGCGGCGGGTCGGCCCTTCCAGCGACTTGGCCCGGATGCCGAGGGAGGGCGGCAGCCCCGTCTCGGCCGCGAGCACCGCAGCGGCCGTGGTGACGTCGCCGTCCTCCGCCTCGGGCGGGCCGCGGTAGCCGTCCTCGGCGTCGACCCGCAGGTCCTCGACCGGCTCGGTGGCCAGCTTCGCCCGCACCCGGGGCAGCACCTGCTCGACCAGGCCCACGTCCAGGCCGAGGTCGGGCAGGCCGTGCTCGTCCAGCGCGGCCAGCGCCGCGGCGCCCCAGTGCGCAGCCAACCCGGGGACGACGGCGTCGGCGGGCACGTAACAGGTGTGCACCGGCTGCCGCGCTGACGACTCGCCCGGATAGGCGGCGAGCCGCGCGGCGTCCACGGGCGCCAGTCGCCGATCGAGCTCGTCGTACAGCTCCGCAGGGATCATCGACTGGCATCCTGTCAGCCGTGCCCGACTCCCCGCTGGACAGATTCAACGCCGAACCGGCAGCGCGGGCCGAGGAGCTGCTGCGAGCCTGCAACGCAGCGCCGTCCTTCGCCAGCACCGTCGCCGCCGACCGCCCCTACGATTCGGCCGACGCCCTGGTCGCCCGCGCCGAGGAGGTCAGCCGCGCCCTCCCCTGGGCCGAGGTGAGCGCCGCGCTGGCCGCCCACGCGCGGATCGGCGACCGGATGCAGGGTCCGTCGGCGGAGGCGAGGACGTCGCGCGAGGAGCAGAGCGGGATGACCACCGCCGCGGACTCGGTCCGGGCCGCGATGGTCGAGGGCAACCGCGAGTACGAGGAGCGGTTCGACCAGGTGTTCCTGATCCGCGCAGCCGGTCGGTCGGCCGAGGAGATGCTCGTCGAGCTGCACCGCCGGCTGCGCAACGACCCGGAGACCGAGCGCGCCGAGGTCACCGAACAGCTAGCCCAGATCACCGGCCTGCGGGTCGCGGGGCTGCTCCAGTGAGCGAGCTCGCGAGCTCACCGATGTGCACAGCAGCGCCGCGAATGCGGCTGACGAGCGCCAGCGAGGAGGCGGCATGAGCGTCTCCACCCACGTGCTGGACGCCGTGGCCGGTCGCCCGGCGGCGGGGATGACGGTGCAGCTGCTGGACGACGCCGGCCAGGTCGCCGCCGGGGTCACCGACGCCGATGGCCGCTGCCGGCTCACCGAGGAGCCCACCGCCGCCGGGCCGCACCGGATCGTCTTCGGCACCGGCGAGTGGGCCGCCGGGCTGGGCCGGGAGACGTTCTGGCCGGAGGTGGTGCTGACCTTCACGGTCGCCGAGCCGGCCGAGCACCACCACGTGCCGTTGCTGCTCTCCCCGTTCGCCTACTCCACCTACCGGGGTTCGTGAACCTCCGGTTCCACGTGCAACATCCCCGCAACGCAGATGAGTGAAGGTGCGCGCATGGCGATCGTCCTCGGGCCCAACCAGTACGGGAAGGCGGAGGTGCGGGTCGTCGCGGTCGACCGCTCCACCGCGCGGCACTCCCTCGTCGACCTCGACGTCAGCACCGCCCTGCGCGGTGACTTCGCGGCCGCGCACACCGTCGGCGACAACGGCCACGTGCTGTCCACCGACGCGCAGAAGAACACCGTCTTCGCCTTCGCCCGCGACGGGATCAGCTCGCCCGAGGAGTTCGGCCTGCGACTGGCCCGGCACCTGGCCGGCAGCTACGACTGGGTCACCGGGGCCCGGGTGGCGATCGAGTCCTACGGCTGGGACCGGATCACCGTGGGCGGGGCCCCGCACGACCACGCCTTCTCCCGCACTGGCGGCGACGTGCGCACCGCGGTGGTGACCGTGGACGGCGCGGACGTGCACGTGCTCGCCGGTCTCGGTGACCTCGTCGTCCTCAAGACCACCGGCTCGGAGTTCTGGGGCTTCCCCCGCGACCGCTACACCACCCTGCCGGAGACCACCGACCGGATCCTGGCCACCGCGGTCACCGCCCGCTGGCGGTACACCGGGCTCGACGTCGACTGGGACGCCAGCTACGACGCCGTCCGGACGACGCTGCTGGAGACCTTCGCCGCGACCCACTCCCTGGCGCTGCAGCAGTCGCTCTACGCGATGGGCGAGGCGGTGCTCGAGCAGCACGCCGACGTGGCCGAGGTGCGGATGTCCATGCCGAACAGGCACCACTTCCTGCAGGACCTCTCGGCGTTCGGGCTGGACAACGACCTCGAGGGCCCGGGCGCGGTGGTCTACCACGCCGCCGACCGGCCCTACGGGCTGATCGAGGGCACCGTGCTGCGGGACGACGTCCCGGCCGCGCCGGCCGCCTGGCTGGGCACCCCCGGCTTCTGCTGACCCTCCGCAGGTGTGGACGCACACCGCGCCTGGGTAGCAGGGCCCTGGCGACACCCCCGGTCCAACCACGGCCGGCTCTGGGGTGCGCACTCCCGGAGAGGGAGGCATGGACCTCACGCAGGACTTCACTGCCCGCGTCACCGCCGCCGAGTCGGAGCTGCCCGGCCCGGAGCTGTTGCCCCTGCGGCTGGCCCGCGCCTGCGCTCAGGTGCTGCCGGTCGCCGGCGCCGGCCTCAGCGTCTACTTCTCCGCCGACCGGCGGTTGCCGCTGGGCGGCAGCGGCCAGGAGGCCGGCATCGCGGAGCGCCTGCAGTTCACCGTCGGTGAAGGCCCCTGCCTGACCGCACACGGCACCGGCAACCCGGTGCTCGCCGACGAGGACGAGCTGCGCACCCGCTGGCCGGTGTTCCACGACGCGCTCGTCGCGCGCACCGCCTTCCGCGGTGTCATCGCCCTGCCGCTGCACGGCGGACTGCAGGGCATCGGCTCACTGGACCTGTTCGTGCAGCCGCCCGGCTCCGTCCGGGACCTGAGCCTCGCCGACGCCCTGACGGTCACGACCGCACTCAGCAACAGCTTCGCCGCCGCGATGGACCAGGAGCCACGCAGCGAGTTCGGGCCGGCCTGGCTGGACGCGCCCGCCGCCGGCCGCCGGGCACTGGTCTGGCAGGCGGTCGGCTTCGTCAGCATCGGGTTGGAGCTGGACAGCACCGATGCGCTGGCCCTGCTGCGCGCCAGGGCCTACGGATCGGGCCGGGACCTCGACGAGGTGGCCGAGGCCGTGCTGGAGGACCGGCTCAGCCTGGCCGACCTGTCGGAGGCCGCCGAGACCGGGCACTGAGGCCGGTGCGGCCGGCACGTCCGGCCGCACCGGCAGGTCAGCGCTGGAAGGTGTCGACCGACCGCTGCAGGCCCTCCGACATCCGCACCAGGTCACCGGTGGCCGTCTGCATCGCTGCCACGCCGCTGTGGGTCTCCTGTGCTGCCCGGGCGACCTCGGCGACCGTCTCGGCGATCGACCGCCCGCTCTGCGCGGCCTCACCGATGGCCCGGCTCATCTCGTTCGTGGTGGCCGTCTGCTCCTCGACCGCCGAGGCGATCGTCGTCTGGTAGTCGTTGATCTGGGCGATGACCGACGTGACCCCGCCGATGGCACCGACCGCGCTGTCGGTGTCGGCCTGGATGGCCTCCACCCGTCGGGCGATGTCCTCGGTGGCCTTCGCCGTCTCCTGGGCCAGCTCCTTGACCTCGTTGGCGACCACCGCGAAGCCCTTGCCGGCCTCCCCGGCACGCGCCGCCTCGATGGTGGCGTTCAGCGCCAACAGGTTCGTCTGCTCGGCGATCGAGGTGATCACCTTGACCACGTTGCCGATCTCCACCGAGGACTCACCCAGGCGGGCGACCGTCTGGTTGGCGCTCTCCGCCGCGGTCACCGCGCTCCCGGCGACCCGCGCGGCCTCGGCGGCGTTGTGCGCGATCTCCCGGATCGAGGCGCCCATCTCCTCCGCCCCCGTGGCGACGGCGTCGATCGAACAGCTGACGTCCTTCGCCGCCGCGGTCACGGCGTCGGCCTGCCCGGTGGACCGCCCCGCCGCGCCGGCGATCGTCGCCCCCGTGGACGACAGCGACTTGGCGGCCCCGTCGAGCAGCCGGGAGGCCTCGGCCACCTCGTCGACCACGTCCGACACGCGGTCGAGCGTGGTGTTCAGCGCACCGGCGAGCTGGTCCAGCTCGTTGCGGCCGGCGCCGACGTCCAGCCGCTCGTGCAGCTCCCCGGCCGCGAGGACATCGGTCATCCGGCGCAGTGGCCGGGTGACGCTGCGGGACACCAGCAGCGAGATCAGGGCGATCACCAGCACCACCGGCGTGGCCCACAGTGCCAGGGAGAGCAGGTGGTCGAGGAAGGCGCCGTTCAGGTCGGTGACGTAGATGCCCGAGCCGACGACCCAGCCCCAGGGCTCGTAGCCCGCGACGAAGGAGATCTTCGCCTGCGGCTCCTCCTCGTCCGGCTTGGGCCACATGTACTCGACGAAGCCGCTGCCGTCGCTCTCGACGACCTGCACCATCTCCACGAACAGCGCCTTGCCGGTCGGGTCGGTGTTGCCGGTGAGGTCCGTGCCGTCCATCTCGGGCTTGATGGGGTGCATGACCATCGTCGGGTTCATGTCGTTGATCCAGAAGTACTCGGTACCGGAGTACCGGAGCCCGCTGAGCGCGCTCCTCGCCTGGGCCTGCGCCTGCTCCCGGGTCAGCGCACCGGTGGCCTCCTGCTCGCCGTAGAAGGCGACGACGCCGAGCACCGCCTCGACCGCGGACTGCGCCTTGTTGCGCTGCTCGGCCTCGATGGTCTGGCGCACCTGGAGGGCCCCGATGACGGCGATGGTGCCCATGCCGACCACGGCCGCCAGCACCAGTGCCAGGAGTCGGGTGCTGATCCGGATCCGGCGCAACCCCCCGCCGGTGAAGACGTCCCGCAGTCGTGTGCCCATGCCGTGCTCCCGTCGTCGACGGCGTGGATGCCGTAACGGGGTTGTCGACCGGACGGCACAGAAGTGCAGCCGAGATGGTTAGCACAATCCGATCGCAACACTCCGGCGACAGGCCGCGCACGCCCGTCTTGTGCATCACAAGTTGATCCGGCCAACCGGCAGGTCACCGCTGCCCGCACCTGCCACGATCGGGACGTGAGCGACGAGCGGGAGACCCTGACCTACGAGGACTTCGGCCGGGCGGCCCGGGAGCTGGCCCAGCAGGTCGCCGACAGCGGGTTCGAACCGGACCTGATCCTGTCCATCGCCCGCGGCGGGCTCTTCCTCGGCGGCGCACTCGGCTACGCGCTGGACGTGAAGAACCTCTTCGTGATGAACGTCGAGTTCTACACCGGCGTCGACGAGCGGCTGGAGCTGCCGGTGGTGCTGCCGCCGACGCTCGACGTCGTCGACCTGACCGGCACGAAGGTGCTGATCGCCGACGACGTCGCCGACACCGGCAAGACCCTGGAACTGGTCAAGGAGTTCTGCGCCGGCCACGTCACCGAGGTGCGCACCGCCGTGGTCTACGAGAAGCCGCGGTCACTGGTGCGGTGTGACTACACCTGGAAGCACACCGACGCCTGGATCGACTTCCCCTGGTCGACCCTCCCGCCGGTGGTCTCCCGCGGCGGTGCCGGCCACTGAGGGAGGACCCGGCCTAGCGGCGGGTGGATGCCGTGACGGTGAACGTGGGGTCGCGGGTCACCTGGCGGGTCGGTCCGACGATGCGGCGCAGCGCGTCGCGGTGCGGCAGGTGGCTGTTGTAGACGCACCACAGCTCACCGCCCGGCCGCAGCACCCGCGCTGCGGCGGTGAACAGCCGTTCGGCCGCTGCGGCGTGCACGGCGACGCCGAGGTGGAACGGCGGGTTGCAGACGACGAGGTCGACGCTCCCGTCCGGGACGCCGGCGGCAGCGTCGGCGCGGGTGACCGTCACCCGCTCGGCCAGCCCGTTGGCGGCGACCGTCGCTGAAGCCGATGCGCAGGCCGCCGCCGACTGGTCCGACGCGAGGACCGACAGCCCCGGTCGGGCCGCGGCGAGCCCCGCGGCCAGCACGCCGGTGCCGCAGCCGAGGTCCAGCGCCGTCGTGGCGTCCGGCACGGCGCCGGGGAGCGAGCGGAGCAGCGCCCGGGTGCCGCGGTCGACCTTCGCGCCGGCGAAGGCCGCGCCGTGGGCGCACACGGTCATCCCGAGGTCGGGGTGCTCCCGGCAGACGGGGAAGGACGACGTCCCCGGCTTCGGCTCCCGGGCGACCAGCAGCCGGGACTTTTGCCGGCCACGGGTCGCGTGCACGTCGCTGAAGCTCTCGGCCAGGACGTCGTTCATCGCGTGGGTCATGTGCTTGACCCGCCCGCCGACCAGGAAGGTGACGTCGGGGTCGGCGCCGGCGGCGACCACCTCGGCGAGCTCGCGCAGCGCGTCGAGCCCCTTGGGCGCCTGCGCCAGCACCACCCGGGCCCCGCGCACCAGCTCGGCCCCCAGGGGCAGCGACCGGTAGGTGCCGGCGTGCCCGGTGCGCTCGGCGTTGCCGGCCAGGGCCAGCTCACCGACCAGCAGGTCCTGGTGCACCCGGACGCCGGTCGCGCCGTGCAGCGCCACTGCGCCCAGGGTGAGCGCACCGTGCGAGTCGTCGAGCACGACCACGCCGTCCGGGTGCTGCCCGATCAGCTCGGCCGCCTCGTCGAGCAGCAGGCGGTCGGTGGCGTCGACGGCGACCAGTTCGGGCGCGTCGACGTCGGGCTCGCGGCGGAGCTGGGCGAACAGTTCGTCGGGGGCCACGTCCCCACTGTGCCGGGCGGCCCGCGAGAGCCCGACACCGACCCGTGCACCTGATCGGGTGATCTCGTTCCGGAAGCGCGGCCTCGATGCCGATGGGATCACTGCCGATCGTGGCTCCACGGGCGGCGGGAGACACGCTCACGGGAGACCTCATGCCCCGCACCACGCGCCTGCCGGGCGCCCAGTGGTTCGCCGACCGGCCGGTACGGATCAAGATCCTCGCGTCCACGGCCGCCGCCGGCGTCGTCGCGTCGGTGATCGGCGGCCTCGGCCTGACCGCGCTCGCCGACTCGGCGGCGACCAGTGAGGCGATCTACGCCGACAACGTCCTCAGCATCGAGGAGATCGGCCTGATGATCGACGACGTCGAGCAGATCCGGCTGGCGATCAGCACCGCGACCGCCATCGACACCCACGCCCCACAGCTGTCCGACGTCCACACCCTGATCGCCGACTACGAGCACCAGGTGAGCGCCTACGCCGCGACCCACCAGACCGGGCGGGAGCACGACCTGCTCGTCGAGGCGACGGACGACCTGGCCCAGATCGACACGCTGACCAGCGCCGTCCTGGTGCCCGCCGCCGCAGCAGGCGGTGGGACGACCGCAGTGCCGCCCGGGGCCGAGCAGGTCGACCCGCTGCTCACCGAGGTGATCGCAGACCTCGACGAGCTGCGTGCCATCGACACCCGCGAGGCGGCGGCCGCGGCGGCCAACGCCCGGGAGTCCTACGAGCACCACCGGACCATCGCCCTCGTGGTGCTGGCAGTGGGGCTGGCGGTCGCCGTGGGCATCGGTCTGCTGGTGGCCTCGGTCATCACCCGGGGCATCCGCTCGGTGCAGCACGTGGCCGAGGGGCTGGCCCAGGGTGACCTGACCCGCAGCACCGGGCTGACCAGCAAGGACGAGCTCGGCCGGATGAGCGCCGCGCTGGACCAGGCGACCGGCACGATGCGTGGCGTGATGGCCGAGGTGGGCTCGTCCGCGGACGCGGTCGCCGCCGCCGCGGAGGAGCTGTCCGCCTCCGCGGCGCAGATCGCCTCCTCGGCCGAGGAGACCAGCACCCAGTCCCAGGTGGTGAGTGCGGCCGCCGAGGAGGTGTCCCGCAGCGTCAGCACCGTCTCGGCGGGCGCGGAGGAGATGGGCGCATCGATCCGGGAGATCTCGCTGAGCGCCAACGCAGCGGCCGGCGTCGCCGCCCAGGCGGTGGCCCAGGCCCGGGCGGCGACCACGACCGTCACCGCCCTCGGCGAGTCCAGCCGGGAGGTCACCGCGGTGGTCAAGCTGATCACCTCGATCGCCGAGCAGACGAACATGCTCGCCCTCAACGCCACCATCGAGGCCGCCCGGGCCGGTGAGGCCGGCAAGGGCTTCGCCGTCGTGGCCGGTGAGGTCAAGGAGCTGGCCGAGCAGACCGCCCGGGCCACCGAGGAGATCGTCCGTCGGGTCGAGGCCATCCAGGCCGACTCCTCGGGGGCGGTCACCGCCATCGACGGGATCAGCGGCGTCATCGAGCAGATCAGCGACCACCAGGCGACGATCGCCAGCGCGGTCGAGGAGCAGACAGCGACCACCGCGGAGATGGCCCGGTCGGTGACCGAGGCGGCCGGCGGCTCGAACGAGATCGCCGCGAACATCACCGGCGTCTCCCAGGCCGCGGACTCCACGACCCAGGCACTGACCCAGACGACGACGGCGGTGGCCGAGCTCTCCCGGATGGCGACCGGCCTGCGCGGGGCGGTGGGCCGCTTCACCTGGTGAGCCCCGGGCCGGACGGGCCGAGGTCAGGAACTCCCCTCGGCGCGGGACCGCGGTGCGTGCGTCGCCCTGCGCCGGCGCCACAGGGCGCCTGCGACGTCGACCAGGGTGCTGAGCACGGTGGCGAGGGCGAACGCCTGGACCGCCTGAGGGGCCAGGTCCCGGGTGTCGGCGGCGAGCAGGACCACGAGGTACACCGCCCAGACCGGGGCCAGCAGCAGCCAGCGACGTCGGTCCGTCAGGCCGGAGCGCCGCGTGACCAGCTCCGCGTAGCCGTAGCCCAGGCAGACACCGACGATCGTGACGAGCAGGTACACGCCTGGTCCCTCCTCCTGTCGACGGGGCGCAGCCTCGCGACCGGGCTACCGGGGAGTGGCCGCGATCAGGTCGACGGTCACCTGGGCCAACTGCGGGCCGACGTCCTCCTGGAGGAAGTGGCCACCCCCGGCCAGCGTGGTGTGCGGCAGGCCGTGAGCCCCGGGCACCAGCTTCTGGAACACCGCGTCGCCGCCGCCGGTGATCGGGTCGCGGTCGGAGAAGGCGGTGAGGAACGGCTTCTCCCAGGTGCGCAACACCGCCCAGGCCGCCCGGTTGGCCTCGGCCGCCGGGTCGTCGGGGCTGGTGGGCACCAGCGAGGGGAAGACCCGGGCGCCGGCCTTGTACCGGCCGTCGGGGAACGGGGCGTCGTAGGCCGCGACCACCTCGGGCGCCATCTCCGTCGCCGTCCCGTTGGAGACGATCCGGCCCACCTGCATGTCCGTCATGCCGGCCGCCGCCCGCTGCCAGGCCAGGAACGCCTCGCTCATCGGGTGGTCACCGGTGGGCAGGCCGGTGTTGGCGACGACGACCCGGACGAACCGGTCGGGGTGCTCGGCCACGAGGCGCAGGCCGAGCAGCCCACCCCAGTCCTGGCAGACCAGGGTCAGGTCGGTGAGCCCCAGCTCCTCCAGCAGCGCCTGCCGCAGCCACGCCACGTGCCGGGCATAGCTGTAGTCGGTCAGCTCGGTGGGCTTGTCCGACCTGCCGAAGCCGACCAGGTCCGGGACGACGACGCGCAGCCCGGCCGCGGTCAGCACCGGGATCATCCGGCGGTAGAGGAACGACCAGGACGGCTCGCCGTGCATGAGCAGCACCGTCTCGCCGTCGTCCGGGCCCTCGACGAGGACGGCCACCCGCAGCCGGCCGCCGTCCCCGTCGTCCACCTCGACGTACCGGGGCTCGAAGGGGAACTCCGGCAGGTCGGTGAACCGGTCCTCGGGTGTGCGCAGCGCGTCCATCACAGGCCTCCTCGACTGGTGGGACGGCCCCCTGCAGGGGCCCGCCGCGAGCTTGCGAGCGGTGGGGGGCAGGGGGTGTTTCTTCAGACGCCGGGGAGGCCGACCGGGCAGCTCACGCCGGTGGAGTTCACCGGGCAGTAGCCGCCCGGCACCTTGTAGAGGTACTGCTGGTGGTAGCCCTCGGCGTAGAAGAAGTCGCCCAGCGGGGCGATCTCGGTGGTGATGTCGCCGTAGCCGGCCGCGGTCAACCGCTCCTGGAACAGGTCGCGGCTCACCTTGGCGGCCGCCTCCTGATCCGGGCCCTGGGTGTAGACGGCCGAGCGGTACTGGGTGCCGATGTCGTTGCCCTGACGCATGCCCTGGGTCGGGTCGTGCTCCTCCCAGAACTCCTTCAGCAGGCGGTCGTAGGAGAGGATGGCCGGGTCGAACACGACCAGCACCGCCTCGGTGTGGCCGGTGCGGGCCGAGCACACCTCCTCGTACGTCGGGTTCGGGGTGTGGCCGCCGGCGTAGCCCGCGGCGGTCGAGTACACGCCCGGGGTCTCCCAGAAGACCTTCTCCACCCCCCAGAAACAGCCGGCGCCGAAGACGGCGGTCTGCAGACCCTCGGGGAAGGGCGGCTGGATGCGGTTGCCGTTGACCGCGTGCACCTCGGGGATGCCGGGCAGCGGCTCGGTACGGCCGGTCAGGGCGTCCGCCGCGGTGACCGGCTGGGTCTTGGCGCGGGAGAAGAACATGCCTGGACTGTAGGTCCGTCCTGCAAGGCGTCCCGCCCTGCGCCAAGGTGGCGGGGGCGCAAGGCAGCGCCACCGACGTGGAGGAGACCGCAGACACATGGGGACAGACGAGCTGTCGGGCCGGGTGGCCCTGGTGACCGGTGCGGCCAGCGGCCTGGGCCGGGCGGTCGCCGTCGCCCTGGCCGAGGCCGGGGCGACGGTCGCGCTGGGCGACGTCGACACCGAGGGTGCGGAGAAGACCCGCGCCCAGATCGGCCGGGACGCCGAGGTGGTGGCGCTCGACGTCACCGACGACGACGCCCGCCGGCGGGTGGTCGCCGACCTGTTCGCTCGGCACGGCGACCGGTTCGACCTGCTGGTGAACGTCGCGGGCATCGACCGGCCCGGCTACATCACCGACATCGACCTCGCCGACTACCGGATGGTCCAGGCGGTGAACTGCGAGGGCCCGGTCTTCCTGACCAGCGAGTTCCTCAAGACCGTCCAGCACCGCCCGGCGGACACCGTCGCCGACGTGGTGCACGTGACGTCGCTGTCGGCGGTGACCTCCGGCAGCGGCGCGATCGCGTACAACAGCTCCAAGGCCGCCTTCCGCAGCGCCACCCGGTGCATCCAGCGGGAGCTGCGGGAGAAGGGGACGGTCAGCCCGGACGGCACCGAGGTGCCCTTCCCGGCGCGGGTGCACAGCATCGTGCCGGCCGCGATGGACACCCCGATGATGGAGCGCTGGGGCATCCCGGCGCACCGGATGATGCCGCCCTCCGACGTGGCCCGGATGGTGCTGACCATGGTCACCATGCCGGACACCAGCTTCGTGCCCGAGGTCTTCGTGATCCCCCGCAACGAGCCGGACTTCCCGCGATGAGCATCTCCACCCGTGAGTGGCAGCTGGTCCGGCGCCCGCACGGCGAGCCGGTGGCCGAGGACTTCCGTCTCGTGACGATGGAGCGGCCGGACCCCGCGGACGGCGAGGTGGTGGTGCAGACCATCGCGATGTCGGTCGACCCGTACATGCGCGGCCGGATGAGCGCCGCGAAGTCCTACGCCGCCAGCTGGGAGCTGGGCGAGACGATGCAGGGCGGGACGGTCGGCCAGGTGGTCGCCTCCCGCTCGGACGCCGTCCCCGAGGGCGCGCTCGTGCTGCACGGCCAGGGCTGGCGGGACGTCGCCGTCGTCCCGGCCACGCACGTCTCCGTCGTCGAGCCGCTGCCGGGCCTGCCGTTGTCGCTGTACCTGGGCGTGCTCGGCATGCCGGGGCTCACCGCGTACGCGGGGCTGTTCCGGCTGGCCGACTTCCGGGAGGGGGACGCCGTCTTCGTCTCCGGCGCGGCCGGGGCGGTGGGCAGCCTGGTCGGCCAGTTCGCCCGGCTGCGCGGGGCGTCACGGGTCGTGGGCAGCGCCGGGACGCCAGAGAAGGTGCGCTGGCTGCAGGAGGAGCTGGGCTTCTCCGCGGCGTTCGACTACCACGACGGCAAGGTCGCCGACCTGCTCGGTGCCGCCGCACCCGACGGGATCGACGTCTTCTTCGACAACGTGGGCGGGGAGCACCTGGAGGCGGCGATCGGCGCCTTCCGGACCTACGGGCGGGCCGCGCTGTGCGGCTCGATCTCCGGCTACAACGCGACCACCGCGCCCCCGGGGCCGCGGAACCTGGGGTTCGTCGTCGGCAAGCAGCTGACGCTGCGCGGGTTCATCGTGGGCGACCACGCCGACCTGCGGCCGGAGTTCGTCGGTGCGGTGTCGGGGTGGCTGCAGGACGGCTCGCTCGTCGCCCGGGAGACGGTGGTCGACGGGCTGGACTCCGCCGTCGACGCGTTCCGGGCACTGCTGAGCGGTGGCAACACCGGGAAGATGGTCGTCCGGCTGGCGCCCGACCCCTCCTGACCCCGCGCGGGTGATCACCACAGGCTGAGGGCTGTCTCCGCTCCACCGAGACCACCCTCAGCCCGTGGTGATCATGCGGAGCCCGCGGCCGCCGGTTGGCGACCGCAGGATCAGGGCAGAGTGCTGATCATGTGGCTCTTCCTCACCCGCCGTTTCCGCATGTGGGTCATCCTCACCGTCCTCGCGCCGCTGGCCACCAATGTGCTGCGCAAGCTGGGCCAGGCCCTGCAGAAGCGCAACGGTCCCTCGGCGATCAGCAACGGCCTGCTCAAGGCCGGCGACCTCGGCGAGAAGGCGCGTGTGAAGCTGGGCGGCAAGCGCCGCCGTTGACCGCCCCCACCCCGAGGACGACGTGACCGCATCACCCACCCCCGACGCCGACCGCCCCGACCCCCGCTCCCCCGAGCTGGAACAGCGGTCGGCGGTCGGGGAGACCCGGGGCATCGCCCTGTTCTGTCACGGCGGAACCCCCGCCAGCATCGAGCCACCGAAGACCCGGGCGCTCTCGCTGGTGCGGATGCGGGCCTTCGAGCAGTACGTGCACGCCACCACCGCCGACCAGGGCATCGCCACCGCTGTGCTCCGGTACCGGGTCGCCGGCTGGAACGGGGAGGCGGCCGACGCCTACCAGGACGTCCGCTGGGCGATCGGGCAGCTGCGCGAGCAGCACGGCACCGACGTCCCGATCGTGCTGGTCGGGCACTCGATGGGCGGCCGAGCCGCGCTCCGCGCGGGCGGGGAGCCGTCGGTGACCGCGGTCTGCGCGCTCGCCCCGTGGACCCCGCCCGGTGAGCCGGTCATGCACCTGGGCGGTCAGACGGTGGTGATCCTGCACGGCCGCGGCGACCGCTGGGTGCCCGAGCGGCTGTCCGCGGAGTTCGCCGTCCGGGCCCGGCGGGCGAAGGCCCGGGTCGCCCGCTTCACCATCGTCGGTGGGCACGGCATGGTCCGCCGGTCGCAGAGCTGGCACCGCTTCGCCCGGGACGTCGTCCTGGCCGGGACCGGACTGGCGCCGATGCCCGAGGCGATCGCCTCCGCTCTCGCCCAGCCGAGCCCCGAGGGCCTCGCCGTCCCGCTCTGACCGGAGCCACCCGGCACTCGGCCTGGACGAGGGCGGGGTGTCCGGAGAGGGTGCCTGCGTGGATCGTTCCGACGTCACCTACAGCGCTCGGAGCCGACACCGCCAGGGCCGCTTCCTGCGCACCGCACGGCTGAACGCCGTCGGGTTCGGCGCCCTCGGTGGGGTGTGCCTGGTCGCGGCGGCCCTCTGCGCGCCGGCGCTGCGGAGGACGGGCTGGCCACTGCTCTTCCGGGCTGCGCCCGGACCGGTCGTCGTGGTGACGGGCCTGGTCGTCCTCGACCGACGGAAGTGGGCCGGGATGGTCACGAGCTCCTCGTTCACCGACGACCCCGCGGAGATGCGGGCGGTGGCCGACCGGCTGGGCGCCCTCGGCCTGCCGGTGAGCCTCGAGGAGCGTCCTCCGGGGACGCCTGTGCTGCGCTACGCCCACCGGCACGCCCGCCAGGTGCACGCTGCGTTGGCGGACATGGGGGTCCCCGCGCCCGTTCCCTGACCGCGACGACGAACCGCCGGGCCCTCGTCCGGGCGGCCTCCTCGGCCGCCCGCCGCGGTGGAGTCCCGACCAGCGCGACCGGTCTTCTGCTGAATGGAGTAGTAGCGGAGAGCGACTGGCGGAATGGGTGGGCGACTCCTACACCGGGCGGCCTCGCTCGACGAGCTCCTCACCCGGCAGGGCCGAGCCGATCTAGGCGAACGATGCGACGGGAAGGCCGAGGGCGCCGTCGTCGGGGACCACGCCGAGCCCGGGACCGGTCGGCACCTGGATGCGGCCGCCCTCGACCCGGACCGGGTGCGCCGAGTCGTAGTGGCGGTCCACGAAGGGTTCGGCGATCCAGACGCCCTCGAGCAGGCGGGGGTGCACGGTCGCGGCGACGTGGACGCAGGCCGCCGCGATGATGTCCCCGCCCCAGGAGTCGTCGCAGGTGTGGGGCAGCGAGCGTGCCTCGCAGACGTCGCGGACGGTGGCCATGGCTCCGAGGCCGCCCAGGCGGGTGACCTTGAGGCCGAACCCGTCGCACACCCCGAGCGAGATCGCCCGCAGCACCTCGCCGAGGTCCTCGGTGCTCTCGTCCAGGTAGACCGGGTGGTCCAGCTGGGGCCGGATCGCGGCGATCTCCTCCATGGTGTTGCAGGGCTGCTCGAACACGAACGGGATGTCGGCGCACTCCCGGTCGATCCGCAGGACGTCGCGCGTGAGCAGCGCCCGGTTGGCGTCGACGACGAGCGGGGTGCGGCCGGTCGCCTCCCACACCTTCCGGATCGCCTCGATGTCGACCTCGACCGGCCGTCCACCGACCTTCATCTGGAGGCGGGGGTAGCCCTCGGCGACCTTCTCCGCCGCGACGCGGGCGGTCTCGTCGGGGTCGTCGAGCGTCAGCGACCAGTACGAGTCGACCTGATCGGTCGTCGCGCCGCCGAGCATGTCGCACACCCTCAGGTCGTGCGCCTTGCCGAGCAGGTCGTACACCGCGATGTCGATCGCGGCCTTCGCGTAGTTGTGGCCGTGGAGCAGGCCGTGCAGCGCGCGCTGGACCGCCGCGGGCCCGGTCACGGTCCGGCCGATCAACCCCGGGGCCATCTGGGTCAGGGCCGCGCGGGCGCCGAGGGCGTGGGCCGCGGCGTGGGTCGGGCCGATGGGGCACGTCTCGCCCCATCCGGAGAGCCCGGTGTCCGACACGATCTGCACGACCGTCGAGTCCAGGGCGGTGTGGGCGCCCTCGGACATCCGGTAGACGGTGCCGTTCAACGGCAGGTCGACCTGGTAGAGGTGGATCTCGGCGATCCGCATGGCGCTCCTCCCGATCCGCGTGTCGCCTCGGGCAGCGCCCAGTACGACATCTGAGCCTGCGCAGCGAGGAAGATCGTACGGAGCCCCACGTGCCCGACCGCGACGTCGTCGCCCGCTCGGGCTGTCGACCATGAGGTTTCCGTGCAGGTCGGCCGATCAGTGCAACGGCCCAGAACCCGCATCCGAGATCAAACGGCCCGAGACCCCGGCCGTCTACCGCTCGCGGGTCGCCCACTCGATGGAGCAGGTCAGAACGCGGTCGGCTCCGCCAGCAGATCG
The DNA here is from genome assembly GCF_026968025.1 of Modestobacter sp. VKM Ac-2978. Taxonomy (NCBI): domain Bacteria; kingdom Bacillati; phylum Actinomycetota; class Actinomycetes; order Geodermatophilales; family Geodermatophilaceae; genus Modestobacter; species Modestobacter sp. VKM Ac-2978. Next base: position 119,393 of record NZ_JAPVBP010000006.1, read on the forward strand.
CTGACCAGCTCGAGCGTCAACTCGGGAAAGCGTTCAGCCACCGACTCCGACATCAACCGCTCCCCCTCGGGTTCGTCGAACCCGCAACGCTCCCGGGTGGACGCGTCGGGCCAGCGGGCATAGGCGACCCACGTGCCGTCGGCCGCACGGTGCAAGCGGGACCCGTAGCTGCCGCAACCGGCGTGGATCGCGCGGGTCACCCGTTCCCAGCCGTCACGGAACTGCTCCTCGCTGCCTGGCCGCAGCCGCCACCGATAGACCACCGCGTACACGTGTCCTCCTCGTCCGGCGACGCGCTGCGCGTCGTCCGGGACGACCCTCACACCTCAAGGGCACTCGAGATCAACCCTCGGATCAGGCGACGACGGCGCGGAAGGACTCGATCGTGCGCTCGAGGCCCTCGCGCAGCTCCACCGTCGGCGCCCAGCCCAGCTGCTCGCGGGCCCGGGTGATGTCCGGCTGTCGCCGGGTCGGGTCGTCGACCGGCAGCGGCCGGCGGTCCAGCCCCGAGGCGGAGCCGGTGAGCTCCACGACCAGGTCGGCGAGCTCCCGGATGGTGAACTCGCCGGGATTGCCCAGGTTGATCGGCCCGGTCACCTCGCGCGGGCTCTCCATCATCGTCACCAGGCCGTCGATGATGTCGTCGACGTAGCAGAACGACCGGGTCTGCGCCCCGTCCCCGTAGACGGTCAGCGGCTCACCGTTCAGCGCGGCGACCACGAAGTTGGAGACCACCCGGCCGTCCTGCGGGTGCATCCGCGGGCCGTAGGTGTTGAACAGCCGGACGACCTTGATCTCCAGCTCGTGCTGCCGCCAGTAGTCGAAGAACAGCGTCTCCGCCGCCCGCTTCCCCTCGTCGTAGCAGGCCCGCGGGCCGATCGGGTTGACCCGGCCCCAGTAGTCCTCGGTCTGCGGGTGCACCTCGGGGTCGCCGTAGACCTCCGACGTCGAGGTGAGCAGGATCCGCGCCCCGGTCCGCTTCGCCAGGCCCAGCGCGTTGATCGAACCGTGCACCGCCGTCTTGGTGGTCTGCACCGGGTCGCGCTGGTAGTGGATCGGCGAGGCGGGGCAGGCCAGGTGGTAGATCTCGTCGACCTCCACGTACAGCGGGAAGGTGACGTCGTGCCGCATCAGCTCGAAGCGCGGGTGCCCGAGCAGGTGGGCGATGTTGGCCTTCGTCGACGAGTAGAAGTTGTCCACGCACAGCACGTCGTGCCCGAGGTCGACCAGCCGGTCGCACAGGTGCGAGCCGATGAAGCCGGCACCCCCGGTGACCATGACCCGCTTGCTCTGCGGCACGTCGTGCCCTCCTGTCGTCCTGCTGCGCACCCGGTCGAGTGGCCCCGCGGGATGCTCCCACGTCGGCCGCCGCCCGCTCCGCGGCGCACGGAGCGGACGGCGACCGGAGCGGGTCAGGAGAACAGCGCGCTGTAGCCGTTGAGCGCCGGCTGGCCGCCGAGGTGGGCGTAGAGCACGGTCGACGACCGGTCGATCTCGCCCCGGCCGACGAGGTCGATCGTGGCGGCCATCGACTTCCCCTCGTAGACCGGGTCGGTGACCATCCCCTCCGTGCGCGCGGCCAGCTCCATCGCCCGGATCGTCGTCTCGTCCGGGATCCCGTAGATGCCGGCGTGGTACCGCTCGTCCAGCTCCACGTCGTCCAGGGTCAGCTCGCGCTGCAGCCCGATCGCCGACGCCGTCCGCTGGGCGATGCGCAGCACCTGGTCCCGGGTCTCCGCGGGCTTCGCCGAGGCGTCCACGCCGAGCACCCGGCGCGGCCGGGCACCCTGCTCCTCCAGCTGCGCGAAACCGGCGACCATGCCGGCCTGGGTCGACCCGGTCACCGAGCAGACGACGACGGTGTCGAAGAAGACCCCGAGCTCCGCCTCCTGCTGCGCCACCTCGTGCGCCCAGTTGGCGAAGCCCAGCCCACCGAGCGGGTGGTCCGACGCGCCGGCCGGGATCGGGTACGGCTTGCCCCCGCGCGCCTCGATCTCCCGGAGCGCCGACTCCCAGCTCTCCTTGAACCCGATGCCGAAACCGGCCTTGACCAGCCGCACGTCGGCCCCGGCGAGCCGGGAGATCAGGATGTTGCCGACCTTGTCGTAGACGGCGTCCGGCCAGTCGACCCAGCTCTCCTGCACGAGCACGCACTTCAGGCCGAGGTGGGCGGCGACCGCGGCGACCTGGCGGGTGTGGTTGCTCTGCACGCCGCCGATCGACACCAGCGTGTCGCAGCCCTGGGCCAGCGCGTCGGCGACCAGGTACTCCAGCTTGCGGGTCTTGTTGCCACCGAAGGCGATGCCGGAGTTCACGTCCTCCCGCTTGGCCCACACCGCCGCGCCGCCCAGGTGCGCGGTCAGCCGGTCGAGCCGGTGCACCGGCGAGAGGCCGAAGAGCAGGGAGTGGCGGGGGAAGTCAGACAGACTGGGCATCGGGGGTCTCCTCCAGTTCGGACAGCAGCGCCGTCCAGATCTCGGTGGTGGTGGCGGACGCGGCGTCGACGTCCCCGGCTGCGCACGCGGCGATCAGCCGGTCGTGCAGTCCGACGGACTCGCGGCCGTGCGCGGCGGCGAACCGCTGCCGCTCCAGCCGGCGGATCGCCGGGGTGAAGCGGTCGATCGTGGCCCGGACGGCGCCGTTGCCGCAGCGGTCGAGCAGGACGTCGTGCAGCTCGTCGTCGGCGGCCAGCGCCCCGCCGGCGTCCCCGCGGTCGACGGCAGCAGCGAACCGCTGGTTGGCCGCCCGCATCACCGCCACGTCGTCGGCGGTCACCAGCGGCACCGCCTCACGGACGGCCAGTTCGTGCATCGCCCGGACGACGACGGCGGCGTCCCGGACCTGCCGGAGCACCAGCGGGGTGACCCGGGTGTGGCTCTGCGGCTTGGCCTCGACCAGGCCCTCGTCGGCCAGCCGGGACAGCGCTGCCCGGACCGGGGCGACGGAGAGCCCCAGACTGCCGGCCAGCTCGACGTCCTTGATCACCGCGCCGGGCGCGAGGTCGCCGACCACGATCGCGGTGCGGATGCGGTCGGCCGCCTGGTCGCGGAGCAGCACTCGCGTCACCGGCCGCAATTCCATGACGGACATCTGACATGTCAGTTGCCATCCGCGTCAAGGGCGGGATCGCTGCGGTGGTCGACAGTCGGGTGCCTGTCGGCCTGGCCCCACCCCCGCCAGCATCGTGATCATGGACTGGACGACCCCGCCCGCTGACGCCGCTGCCCACTTCGCCCGCCGGCTCGCCGTGGAGACCGACGTCTCCGACGTCTGAAAGGACCCTCCTGCCCCCCACCACTCGCAAGCTCGCGGCGGGCCCCTGCAGGAGGGCCGAGGACCAGGGGCATGTGCCAGGGGCGGTCCACCTGCCCGGCCGGGAGATCGCCGGCCGCGCGGCCGAGTTCGACCCCGGCGTCCCGGTGGTCACCTACTGCTGGGGTCCGGGCTGCAACGGTGCCACCCGCGCGGCCCTGGCGCTGGCCCGACTCGGCCACCCGGTGCGGGAGATGATCGGCGGGTTCGAGTACTGGGCCCGGGAGGGCCTGCCGGTGGAGTCGGCGACCGGGACCACCCGCCCGGCGGTCGACCCGCTCACCGCCCCGGCAGGGGTCAGCTGCGGCTGCTGAGCCTCAGTGCCGGCCCGCACACGACTGCGCGGGGAGGCTCTCGCGGGCCCAGGTGGTCAGCTGCTCGAGCACCGGCGTCAGGGACCGGCCCGCGTCGGTCAGCTGGTAGCTCACCGCCACCGGCGGCCCGTCGTCGACGGTGCGCTGGACCAGCCCCGCCGCGGCCAGCTCGGTCAACCGGTCGGAGAGCACGGAGTCGCTGATCCCGCCCACGGCCCGACGGAGCCCGGTGAACGTCGCCGGCCCGCCGGCGAGCACGCCGATGATCAGCCCGTTCCACCGCTTGCCGAGGAAGCCGAACGCGCGTGCCAGCGCGTCGTCGCACGCCTCCGGCGTGTGCACAAGGTCCTCGGCCACCCGGTCATCGTAGGACCGCCACCCCTCGTGCTCCTGCGATCGAAGTGCTAGCTTTCCCGAAGTGCTAGCAATCAGCTAGCTACTAGCTCTGAGGGAGTACTTGCCATGTCGCTGTTCCGTCTGGACGCCAGCATCCGGGTCGAGGGGTCGGCCAGCCGTGAGATAGCCGACATCGTCGAGCGCGAGTGGCGAGCCGGGAACCCCGACGCCCCGGTCACCCGCCGGCACGTCGGCACCGAGCCGCTGCCGGCCGACGCGTGGGGTGCAGCCGTCGCCGGCTCCTACCTCCCGGCCGAGCAGCGGACGCCGGAGCAGGCCGGCGCGCTGGCCCTCGCGGCGACGCTGACCGACGAGCTCGTCGACGCGGAGGCCATGCTCTTCGCCGTCCCGCTGTACAACTTCGGCGTCTCCCAGCACGTCAAGACCTGGGTCGACCTGGTGATCACCGACCCGCGGATGGGCCCGCGGGCCGAGCCACCGCTGGCCGGCAAGCCCGCCGTGCTGGCGGTGGTGCGCGGCGGCAACTACAGCGCGGGTACCCCCCGCGAGGGCTGGGACCACGCAACCTCCTGGCTGCGGCGCATCCTGGCCGACGTCTGGCAGCTGGACCTCCGGGTGGTCGAGCGGGACTTCACCCTGGTCGGGGTCAACCCGGCGCTGGACTCCTTCACCGAGCTGGCCGCCGAGCTCAAGGCCACCGCCGAGCGGGAGGCCGCCGAGCACGGCCGACTGCTCAGCAGCACCCGCGTCGCCGCCTGAGGCGCCCCCCCCTGGCTCAGTGCAGCGCCGGGGGCGGGTCGTCGGAGAGCCGGGACCAGAGCAGCTCGTCGTGCTTGACACCGTCCCCGTAGCGGTAGGACCGGCGCAGCCTGCCCTCGCGGGTGAACCCGGCCTTCGCCGCCACGCGGCCCGAGGCCGCGTTCTCCACCGCGTGGTAGAGCTCCACCCGGTCGATGCCGGTGGCGAAGGCCCAGCGGCAGACCGCATCCGCCGCGCGTGCCGCCACGCCTCGCCCCCGGGCGGCCGATGCGACCCAGTAGCCCAGCTGAGCATCGCCCTGCACGCGGTCGACCGAGTGCAGGGACACCGACCCGAGCAGCGTCCCGACGGCGTCGGTCACCGCCCAGGACGCCCGGTCGCCGCCGCTCCAGTCGGCCAGCCGGGCGACCATCTCGCGCACCTCGTCCGGGGAGCCGAAGCCGCGGGCGTTCCACTGCCGCAGCGCGGGGTCGGCGGCGAGCGCCCAGACCGCCGCCTGGTCCTCGCTCCGCCACGGCCGCAGCACCAGCTCGTCGACACCCAGGGTGCAGGGCTGCGGGTCGCTCACCCCTGCCCCAGCTCGACGGTCATCGCCACCTCGTAGCGGTCACCGCGGTAGGTCGACAGCGCATGCTCGGCCGGCCGGCCGGCGCTGTAGGAGACCCGGTCGAACACCAGCACCGGACGGGACGGCGACAGCCCCAGCAGGACGGCGGACTCCCGGTCGGCCTCCGCCGCCCGCACGGTCTGCTCGGCGCGCTCGATCGTGCAGTCGTACCGCTCGGCGAACAGCGTGTAGAGCGAGCCGGTGAGGTCGGCCTCGTCCAGGTCGGGCGCCACCGCGACCGGGTACCAGGCGTCGTCCACCGACATCGGCTGGTCGTCGGCCAGCCGCAGCCGGCGTACGTGCCAGGCCCGCTCCCCCACGGCCAGCTCCAGCGCGGCCCGGGTCGCCGGCGGCGGCACGGCCCGGGCGACCGCCAGGACGACGGTGCTGGGCCGCAGCCCGAGCCGGCGCATGTCGGAGTGGAAGGAGGCCAGGTGCAGCCGGGACCGCGCGGGCCGCTCGGCCACGAAGGTGCCCTTGCCCCGCACCCGCACCAGCACGCCCTCGCTGACCAGCTGGCCGATCGCCTCGCGCACGGTGATCCGGCTGACCCCGTGCTCGACGCACAGCTGGCGCTCGCCGGGCAGCGGGGCGCCCGCCGGGAGCCGGGTGGCCAGCTCGGTCAGCCGGCCGCGCAGCTGCTCGTGCTTGGGCACCACCCCGTCGACGATCAGCGCGGTCACCACCGCTGGTCGGTCAGCTTGTGGCTCAGCACGTAGCGGTAGTAGTCGGCCCGGTCCAGCTGGGCACCGGCCGCCTCGTCGACGACGAGCGTCACGTGCCGGTGCAGCTGGAGCACCGACGCCGGGCAGGACGCCGTCAGCGGCCCCTCCACGGCGGCGGCGATCGCGGCGGCCTTGGCCTCCCCGGTCGCCACCAGCACCAGGTGCTCGGCTCCCAGGATCGTGCCCAGCCCCTGGGTGATCACGTGCCGGGGCACCGCGGCGACGTCGTCGCCGAAGAACCGCGCGTTGTCGATCCGGGTCTGCTCGGTGAGCGTCTTGACCCGGGTGCGGCTGGCCAGCGACGAGCCGGGCTCGTTGAACCCCAGGTGCCCGTTGGCGCCGATCCCCAGCACCTGCACCGCCACCGGCCCGGCGGCCAGCAGCTTCGCCTCGTAGTCCAGGGCGGCCTGCAGCGGGTCGGCGGCCGCGCCGTCCGGGCCGTGCACCACCGCGGGGTCCAGCCCGAGCGCGTCGGTCAGCTCCCGGCGGATCACCTCGCGGTAGCTCTCCGGGTGGCCGCCGGGCAGGCCCACGTACTCGTCGAGCAGGAACGCCTGCACCCCGGCGAAGGACAGCCCCTCCTCCCGGTGCCGGCGCAGCAGCTGGCGGTAGGCCAGCAGTGGCGAGGACCCGGTGGCCAGGCCCAGCACCACCGGCCCGCCCCGGCCCAGCGCGGCCAGCACCGACCCGGCGACGGCGTCGGCGACGACCCTCCCGCAGTCCTCGGGGGTGGGCAGCAGGACGACCTCCACGGTCAGCTCTCCTCTCGGTGCACCCACGCACCGGCCCGCAGGACGGCGGTGGGGCTCAGGTCCAGGTCGGTGACGAGCACGTCGGCCCGCCGGCCCGGGGCCAGCTCGCCCACATCCTCGCGGCCCAGCAACCGGGCCGGGGTGGCGGTCGCCGAACGGACGGCGTCGGCCAGTGGAACTCCCGCAGCCACGGTCGCCCGGACGACGTCCACCAGGCGGGCGGTGCCTCCGGCGATGGCGGCCGACGCCCCGGTGAGCCGGGCGACGCCGTCGCGCACCTCGACCGGCAGCGAGCCGAGGCGGTAGCTGCCGTCGGCCATCCCGGCCGCGGCCATCGCGTCGGTGACCAGCGCGATCGCACCCGGACCGACCAGGTCGAACACGGTCGCCACCGTCTCCGGCGCCAGGTGCACCCCGTCGCCGATCAGCTCGACCACCAGCTCGCCGCGCGCCGCGGCGGCCAGGCAGGCGGCGACCGGGCCGGGCGCCCGGGAGAGCAGCGGCGGCATGCCGTTGAACAGGTGGGTCGCCGAGAGCGGACCGCCGGGGGCCGCCGACCGGATCGCGGCGGTGACCTCGGCGGCAGCGGCGTCGGTGTGCCCGAAGCTGGGCACCGCACCGTGCGCGCGCAGCAGGTCGACCAGCTCGGCCCGGTGCGCGGTCTCCGGGGCCAGCGTCATCGACACGACCGCCCCCCGCCCGGCGGCCAGCAGCTCGGCCAGCAGCGCGGGGTCGCCGGGGACCAGCGCGGCCGGGTCCTGGGCGCCGCAGCGGGCGGCGGAGAGGAACGGCCCCTCCAGGTGCACCCCGGCCAGCTCACCGGCCTCGACCAGCGGGGCCAGCACGGCCAGCCGCTCGCGCAGCACCGCCGCCGGGGCGGAGACCAGGCTGGCCACCAGGGTCGTCGTCCCGTGCGCCCGGTGGTGGGCGGCCGCGGCACGCACCCCGGCGGCGTCCGCGTCGGGGAAGCCGTGGCCGGCGGCCCCGTGACAGTGCAGGTCGACCAGTCCGGGCAGCAGCAGCGTCCCCGGCGCGGGGGGCGGCAGCTCGCCGGTCCAGTCCGCGGCAGGCCCGGCGAACGCGACCCGGTCGTCGACGACGGCGAGCACACCGTCGTCGACGACCGAGCCGCCGGTGACCAGCCGGCCCCGAAGCACGGGGCCGGCTGGCGCTGTCCCGCTCAGGATCGGGGACCCTCCTCGACCGTGCTGGTGACGGCACCGGTGCCCGGCGTCGCGGCCGGCCGCGGCGCGTCGTCGGTGCTGCCCACGACGGCCTCCGCGTCCTCCTCGCGGCCCGGCGTGCGCAGGTTCCACTTGCGGATGACGAAGCGGAAGAGCACGTAGTAGATGACCGCGTAGACCAGCCCGATCGGGATCAGCCACAGCGGCCTGGTCGCGATGCCGAAGTTGAGCAGGTAGTCGATCGCCCCGGCGGAGAACGTGAAGCCGTCGTGGATGCCCAGCGCGTTGGTCAGCGCCAGGGAGCTGCCGGTCAGCAACGCGTGCACCAAGTACAGCGGCCAGGCCACGAAGAGGAAGGAGAACTCCAGCGGCTCGGTGATGCCGGTGAGGAACGCGGTGAGGCCGGTGGACAGCATGACGCCGCCGACGATCTTCTTCTGGTCCGGGCGGGCCTCGTGCCAGATGGCGATCGCCGCCGCGGGGAGCGCGAACATCATGATCGGGAAGAAGCCGGTCATGAAGGTGCCGGCCTCGGGGTCGCCGGCGAAGAACCGGTAGATGTCGCCCTGGGCGCCGTCGTACTCGCCCAGGGTGAACCAGACCACCGTGTTCAGGATGTGGTGCAGGCCGAGCGGGATGAGCAGCCGGTTGACCGTGCCGAAGATGCCGCCGCCGACCACCGAGTTCTCCTCGACCGCCTCGCCCAGGTTGGTCAGCGCCGAGTCGAACAGCGGGTAGACCAGCGACATGAGCACCGCCACGAAGATCATCGTGAACGAGGTGATGATCGGGACGAACCGCCGGCCACCGAAGAAGGCCAGGTAGGTGGGCAGTTTGACGCGGTAGAACCGCTGCCACAGCATCGCCGTGAGGATGCCGACGACGATGCCGCCGAGCACCCCGAAGTCGATCAGCTCCTGGGTCTCCCCCTCGGCCGCCTCCCCCAGCACGACCGGGCTGAGCGCCTCGAACACGTTGGACAGCACCAGGTACCCGACGACTGCGGCGAGCGCCGTGGAGCCATCGGCCTTCTTGGCCCAGCCGATCGCGATGCCGACGGCGAAGATCAGCGGCAGGTTGGCGAACAGGGCGTCCCCAGCCGCGGCCAGCACGGCGGCGACGGTCTCCAGCGGCTCGAAGCGGCCGAGCAGGTCGGGCTGCCCCAGGCGCAGCATGAGGCCCGCTGCGGGCAGTGCGGCGATCGGCAGCATGAGGCTGCGGCCCAGGCGCTGCAGGCCGGCGAGGCCTCGGCGTTCCTTCGGCGGCGCTGCGGTGGGAGCGGACATGTGCGGTCTCCTCGGGGGCGCGAGCTCTGCGTTGACCGGCCACGCCCGTGGGCGACGTCGAACCGGTACGGTCCGGTCATGACCAGTTGACCGGGGAGGATGACGGGCACGACCGGCGCCTGTCAACACCCTGGACGCCAGCCGGTCGAGCCGCTTTCCTGGGCGCTTCGACAGCCAGTGCCGCGACCTCGCGGTCGCCGAGAGGAGATCCACATGGGCAAGGCCGAGCAGATCGTCGCCGGACTGGGCGGGGCAGCCAACATCGAGGACGTCGAGGGCTGCATCACCCGGCTGCGCACCGAGGTGAAGGACCCCTCGCTCGTCGACCAGGCGGCGCTCAAGCAGGCCGGGGCGCACGGCGTCATGGTCGCCGGGTCGATCGTCCAGGTCGTCGTCGGCCCGGAGGCCGACTCGCTGGCCGACGACGTCAACGACCTGCTGTGACCGCCGCGGCCCTCGTCGTCGCGGCGCCGCTGGCCGGCACCGTCGTCCCGATGGCCGAGGTGCCCGACCCGGTCTTCGCCGCCTCACTGGTCGGCGCGGGCGTGGCGGTCGAGCCCGGCGCGGACGCCGGGTCCGTCGAGGTGGTCGCACCGGTGTCCGGGCGGCTGCTCAAGGTGCACCCGCACGCCTTCATCGTGCTGACCCCGGAGGGCCAGGGCGTGCTGGTGCACGTCGGGCTGGACACGGTGAAGCTGGCCGGCGAGCCGTTCACCCTGCACGTCACCGAGGGCGACGAGGTCACCGTCGGGGACCGGGTGGTGACCGTGGACCTGGCCGCGGTGCGGGCGGCCGGCCTCTCGCCGGTCAGCCCCGTGGTGGTGATGGACGCCGCCGCGGAGACGGTGCCGCCGGTCGCCGCGGGCCGGGCCGTGGTCGCCGGTGAACCGCTGTTCCGCTGGCCCGCGGAGGGCTGAGCGCTACGGTCCGGCGGTGACCGAACGGGAACGGACCTTCGCCTGGGGCGATCCGATGCAGACCGCGACGGCCGCCCGCACCGCCGCCGGGCTGGACGTGCTGCGCGCTGTTGCGGCCGGGGAGCTCCCCGGGCCGCCGATCGCCGACACCCTCGGCTTCGACCTGGTCGAGGTGGAGCCGGGTCGGGTCGTCTTCGCGTTCGACCCGGCCGAGTACCACTACAACCCGATCGGCTCGGTGCACGGCGGCGTCTACGCCACGCTGCTCGACTCGGCCACCGGCTGCGCCGTCCACTCGATGCTGCCCGCCGGGGTGGGCTACACGAGCCTGGACCTGACGGTGAAGTTCCTTCGCCCGATCACCCTGGACACCGGCCGGGTGACCTGCGTCGGCACGGTGACCCACCTGGGCGGCCGGACGGCGCTGGCCGAGGCCCGCCTGCTCGACGCAGACGAGCGGCTGCTCGGCACGGCGAGCAGCAGCATCCTGGTCATCCGCCCCCAGCCCGGTACCCAGGTCGGCTGAGGCCCGCGCCGTCCTCGAGTGCGCAGTTGAGGTCGCCCCGCGCGGCGTGTCGCGCCGTGTCGGCGACCGCAACTGCCCACTCGGCGCGCGCCCGGGCGCCAGTCAGGCCGGGACGCTGACGCCGACGCCGCCCTTCGTCTCCGCGCCGTAGCGGGCGATCTCGGCGTCCAGGTCCAGCGGCCGGGTGATCGCGCCCTGCGCCTCGACGTCCGGGGTGATCAGGTCGGCCGGCAGCAGCCAGGACACCTCGAACTCGAGACCGTCGGGGTCCTTGGCGTAGAGCGCCTTCGTGGTGGCGTGGTCGGAGGCCCCGGCCAGCGCGCCGGCGTCGGCCAGGGCGCCGCGGATCCGGGCCAACTCGGCGAGCGTGTCGACCTCCCAGGCCAGGTGGTACAGCCCGACGGTGCTGCGCCCGGCGCCCGAGGGGCCGGCCTGGGCACCGACCGCGAACAGGCCCAGGTCGTGGTCGTTGGTCGACCCCTCGGCCTGCAGGAACACCGCCCGGCCGGGCATCTCCGTCTTCACCCGGAAGCCGAGGACGTCGCGGTAGAAGGCGGTACTGCGGTCGACGTCCCGGACGAAGAGGACGGCGTGGTTGAGGCGCTGGACGGGCACGGTGCACTCCTGCTGGTCGACGAGGACCCCAGTCTGCGCCTATTTACTTGATTCTTCAAGTAAGTGCACCCGGGAGTGCGGCTGCGTCGCGGAGCACGTGGTCGATGAGGCCGTACTCCCGGGCCTCGGCCGCGGTGAACCAACGGTCGCGGTCGGAGTCCCGCTCGACCTGGTCGACGTCCTGCCCGGAGTGGTGCGCCTGCAGTTCGTTCAGCTGCCGCTTGAGCCGCCCCAGCATCTCCGCCTGGATGGTGATGTCGGCCGCGGTGCCGCCCAGGCCGGCCGACGGCTGGTGCATCATCACCCGCGCATGCGGCAGGGCGTACCGCTTGCCCGCAGCTCCTGCGGTGAGCAGGAACTGCCCCATCGACGCCACCATGCCCATCCCGTAGGTCGCGACGTCGCAGTCGACGAACTGCATGGTGTCGTAGACGGCCATTCCGCCGGACACCGAGCCACCCGGTGAGTTGATGTAGAGGTGGATGTCCCGCGTCGGGTCCTCGGCGGACAACAACAGCATCTGCGCGGCGAGCTGATTGGCGATCACGTCGTCGACCTCGCGCCCGAGGAAGACGATCCGCTCCCTCAGCAGCCGGTCGTAGACGGCGTCTCCCAAGGTCGACGCGGTGCTGGTCTCTGTTGCCCGGAGCTGTTCGCTGGTCATCGCTGACTCTCCTGCTCGACGTCGGAATGGACGAGACCACTCAAGTGCGCGGCTACCGAGAAAGTCGAGGGGGAATGGCGGATTGCGCAGTCGGCGCAATTCTTGCGCTCTCCGCGAATGGTGATTGACGTACTCGCCCGGCGGCGGCGCGCCCGCCCGTGGTCTGATCGACCGGTGAGCGAACCCCCCGTCGTGCGCAAGGCCACCCGCGCCGACGTCCCCCGGCTGGCCGCCACGCTGGCCGCGGCCTACCCCGACTACCGCTGGACCTCCTGGGCACTGCCCGAGGACGGCCGCACCCAGCGGCTGTCCCGCTGGGCGGAGCTGTGGGGCGCGCTGGTGCCGGTGCTGGCCGGGACGGCGTGGGTCACCGACGACGTCGACGCGGCCGCCGCCTGGGTGGCCCCCGACGCACCGCCCCACGCCGCGGACGTCCAGGCGGTCGTCGACCGGGACCTGCCCCGGGTGTTCGGTGCCCGCCAGCCGGTCGTGCTGGCCAGCGAGCGGCTCGGCGCGCTCGGCCGACCGGACGAGCCGCACTGGTGGCTGCACGCCGTCGGCACCCGGCCCGCCGTCCGGCACCAGGGGCTGGGTGCGGCGGCGCTGCAGCCGGTGCTCGAGCGGTGCGACGCCGACGGGGTGCCGGCCGCGGCGACGGTCTACACCTCGACCGTCGTCCGCTGGCTGCAGCAGTCCGGCTTCGCCGTCACCCACTCGACCCGGACGGCGGTCGACCACGAGCTGCCGATCTGGACCCTGGTCCGCCAGCCCAAGCGGCGCTGACATCGACAGGTACACCGAGGTGAGCCTGACCTGACCCCCGGGGGCCACAGGTCGGCCCGGTTGGCCCCCGCGGGTCGGGCAGGACAGGAGCGACCACCCAGGCTCCAGCCCCCAGCGAGGCCCCCGTGTACCTGTCGAAGACCGAGGCCGCCGTCCTCACCAGCACGCTGCCGCGCACCCTGCCGCGGCCCACCCCACCGGCGCCGAAGGCGAAGCGCCGGCTGTGGCCGATGCTCGGGCCGGCGTTCGTCGCCGCGGTCGCCTACGTCGACCCCGGCAACTTCGCGACCAACTTCTCCGGCGGCGCCTCGTTCGGCTACACCCTGCTGTGGGTGATCGTCGCGGCCAACCTGATGGCGATGCTCATCCAGACGCTCACCGCCAAGCTGGGGCTGGCCACCGGGCGGGACCTGGCCACCTGCTGCCGCGAGCGGTTCCCCCGGCCGGTCACCTGGGGGCTGTGGGCGCAGGCCGAGGCGGTCGCCATCGCCACCGACCTGGCCGAGATCGTCGGCGGGGCGGTCGCCCTGAACCTGCTGTTCGGGGTGCCGCTGTGGATGGGCGGGATCATCACCGCGATCGTCGCGTTCGTCCTGCTGGCCGCCCAGTCGCGGGGGTTCCGGCCGTTCGAGCGGGTGATCACCGGGCTGCTGCTGGTGATCGGTGGCGGGTTCGTCTACACGCTGATCGGCGCCGGGGTCGACCCGGGCGGCGTCGCCTCCGGCATGGTGCCCAGCTTCGCCGGCACCGACAGCCTGCTGCTGGCCACCGGCATCCTGGGCGCCACGGTCATGCCGCACGTCATCTACGTGCACTCCGCGCTGACGCCGGGCCGGTACGGCGACACGGTCACCGCGGGGAGGTCGCACTCCGGACGGCGCGGGCTGCTGCGCGCCCAGCGGATCGACGTCTTCATCGCGATGGGGCTGGCCGGGCTGGTCAACGCCGCGATGCTGGTGATCGCCGCCCAGCTGTTCACCTCCGGCGACGGCATCGAGTCGCTGGAGAGCGTGCACGCCGGCCTGGGCGACCAGCTCGGCAGCGGCGCGGCCCTGGCCTTCGCCATCGCCCTGCTCGCCGCCGGGTTCGCCAGCTCCTCGGTCGGCACGCACGCCGGCCAGGTCGTGATGGCCGGCTTCCTGCGCAGGCACATCCCGGTGCTGGTCCGCCGGCTGATCACCCTCGCCCCGGCGCTGCTGGTGCTGGGCCTGGGCGGCGACCCGACGACGGCGCTGGTCTGGTCGCAGGTCGTGCTCTGCTTCGGCATCCCGTTCGCGCTGGTGCCACTGCTGTGGCTGACCTCCCGCAAGGACCTGATGGGCGGCTGGGTCAACCGGCGGGTCACCACGCTCACCGGCTCGGTCGTCGCCGCGCTGATCATCGCGCTGAACGGCTACCTGCTGGTGAGCACCTTCCTGGGCTGAGCGCGGCGCCGGGCGTCCGGTCAGCCGTGGCCCACGAGCCGGGCCGAGACGACCGCCATCTCCGCCCGCAGCTCGTCGGGTTCCACCTCCGAGACGTCCGCACCGAAGGTGGCGAGGATGCCGACGACCCCGGCCCACGACCACGCCCCCACGGTGAACCGGCACTGGCGGGCCGACACGCGCTCCACGACGGCTCCTGCCGGTGCCCAGCGGGCGGCCAGATCGGCGGGCAGCTCCATCAGGACGCTGCCCGTGCAGCGCCACCGGGCGACGGTGTCCCCTCGGTCGTGCCGGTTCACCACGTACTCGGCGACGTCGACCGCGGGGAGCGGCCGGCGCTGGAACGACGTCCCGGTCGGTGCGAGCGGGTGGACCCGGTCCACCCGGTGGACCACCCAGCCCGCGGCGGCCAGGTCGTAGGAGACCAGGTACCAACGGCCGGCCCAGACGGCCAGGTGGTGCGGCTCGACCCGCAGCGGCGGGCTGAAGTCGGTGCTCCCCGGCTCGGGACGGTGACCGTCGGGGCCGAGGAGGTCGAACCGCAGCACGTGGCCGCGGCGGACCGCGTCACCCACGGCGGCCAGGGTGGCGCGTTCGATCGGTGGGGCGGCGAACTCCCAGACGTTCGGGATGGCGGTGACCCGGAGCGCGTCCACCTGCGGCCGGAGGTGCACCGGGAGCACCTGGCGCAGGGTGGTCAGCGCCCGGGCCGCGCCGTCCCCGACACCGGCCACCGTGACGGGTGCGGTCTGCAGTGCCAGCGCGACGGCGACCGCCTGTTCGTCGTCGAACAGCAGCGGCGGGAGGGTGCCTCCCGCCGCCAGCCGGTACCCGCCGGTGGGCCCCGAGGAGGTGGTGACCGGGAAGCCGAGCTCCCGGAGGGCGTCGACGTCGCGGCGGAGGGTCCGGGAGCTGACGGCCAGCCGGCCGGCGAGCTCCCGCCCGGACCAGGCCCGGCCGGTGCTCAGCAACGACAGCAGGGTGAGCGCACGGGACGACGTGGTGGCCACGGCCCCACTCTGACCCCGATCGCGGACACCCCGCGTCCTCGACCGCTGCGACGGTCCTCCCATGACCGACAGATCAGGCTCCCGCATCGACCACCTCAACATCGCTGTGCCCGACCTCGCCGCCGCGATGGCGTTCTACGAGCCGGTCCTCGCCTCGATCGGGATCGCCCAGATGCTGGTGATCCCGGCCGGGGACCACGGCCCGGCGATGACCGGCTATGGCTGGTCCGACCGGAAACCGTTCTTCTGGCTCGTCGACGACGGCACCGTGGGCACCAACATGCACCTGGCCTTCACCGTCGACACCCGGGACGAGGTGCACGTGTTCCACGAGGCCGCGCTGGCCGCCGGCGCCACCGAACGGGAAGCACCCGCCGTCCGCCCGGAGTACCACCCCGACTACTACGGCGGGTTCGTCGACGACCCGCACGGGATCAACCTGGAGGCGGTGTGCCACCACCCGGCCTGACGCCCACTGGGCTCGCGCACCACGGGGCGGCACGATGACGAGATGGAGCTGCGCGAGCCCGTTGCCTGGGCGCCGGGGCTGTCGGTGCTGGCCGACACGAGCCCAGCGGCGTGGATCGAGGCCGCACTGACACCGACGGCCGGGTCAGCGACGGTCGCCGGGCTCGTCCCGCCGGTCTTCGAGTCCTACGCCCGGGTGCTGCCGCCCAGCTACGGGGACGAGCACGAGGACGGCGAGCCGCGGTACCGGTGGCCGGAGATCGCCGCCGCCACCGGGGTGCCGCTGACCGCCGAGACCCGGTTCGACGACCTGGTGGCCGGCTCCGACCGCTGGGGCCGGCCCTCCGACGGCGGGCTGGACGCCCGTGAGACCACGGCCCTCGCGCGCGTGCTGGGCGAGTGCACCGAGACGCCGACGGAGGCCTACTTCTGCCTGTGGGAGGGCTTCGGCCTCGAGGAGACCGAGGCATGGACCGGCCGGCCGATGCGCGTGGAGACCCCGCACCGGGCCTATCACCTGCTCACCGGACCGGTCGCCGCTGCGCCGGTGCTGCCCGCCGAGGTGCCGTGGCGGTGCGCGAGCCTGTGGTGGCCGGCGGACCGGGCCTGGCTGGTCGCCACCGACATCGACGGCTACCTCACCTACGTCGGTGGCAGCCGTGCGGCGATCGACGCCGTCCTCACGGCCCCGGACCTGGACGCCGTCGCCGTGCAGGCCTCCACCCCGCTGGACCCAGCTACGGCTGAGCACCGACCCGCCGATGAGGAACGGCGCCGGACGCCGTCTCAGGTACGACACCGACCCCGCCGGCACCGCCGGCCACCGACAGAGGAGCACCGGACATGGGCGCCATCAAGGTCCACGAGTTCACCACCGTCGACGGGGTGGTCGACACCCCCACGTGGACGATGGACTACGGCTTCCCCGACGACCTGGCCGCCTCCATCGGCGCGCTGACCGGCTCGTCGACCGGCATCCTGCTCGGCCGGAACACCTTCGAGATGTTCGCGCCGGCCTGGTCGACCCGCACCGTCGAGGACGACGAGGGCGCCCCGTTCTTCAACGACACCCGCAAGCACGTGGTCAGCTCCACGATGACCGACGCCGAGTCGGTCTGGCGGAACTCGATCGTGATCGGCGGCTACTCGGCCGACCGCATCCGCGCGCTCAAGGACGAGTCGGACGGCGACCTGTACGTCAGCGGCAGCGCCACGCTGGTGCGCGCGCTGCTCGCCGACGGGCTGGTCGACGAGCTGCACCTCTACGTCTACCCGCTGGCCGTGGGCACCGGCATCCGGCTGTTCCCGGAGGGCACGTCCCAGCCGCTGGCCCTGGTCGGCGTCGAGTCCCTGAGCAACGGCGTCGCCCACCTCACCTACGGCCCGGCCGCCGGCTGAGCCGGCTCAGGCCGGTACGACGGAGCCGGACGACGGGAAGAGCGGGAACTCGCTGAGGATGCCGGCGTCGGCCACGGCCTGGTCCAGGCCCCCGGCGTCGGCCACCGCCTGCTTGGAGATCATGACGTCGATGCCGTCGCCGGCCGGCCGGGGCCCGACCGCGTTGACCACCCCGGGGTGCTCACGGATCAGCCGCTGGGCCTCCGCCTGCAGGTCACCAGGGCGGAACGGCACCTGCTCCACCACCATCACGAAGTCGCCGGCGGCGTGGGCGTCGACGACCTGCTGGACGGCGGCCGGCACCGGGCCGTACCAGCGGACGGTGATCCGGGTGCGGTCGGTGCTGATCTCCGGGTCGCCGAAGTCGGGGCTGCCGCCGGCTGCGGCCCGCACCTCGTCGAGTGCGGCCATCATCTCGGCCGTCACCGGTGGGAGGCTGAGATCCTCGAGCAGCTCGTCGGGCGGCACCACGTGCGGCGACAGCTCATCGGGCAACGGGCCGGGTGACTCGGGCATCGGACGCAGCTCGACGTAGCCGGGCGGCTGCTCTCCCGGCGCACCCGGCTGCTGCGGCTGCTCCGCGCAGGACGTCAGCACCACAGCACCTCCCAGCAGCAACCCCGCGCTCAGCAGCCTGTTCGTCCACACGGCGGCGATGGTGCAGGTCGGCGGGGCCTCGTCCCGCCCGCCGACCGGTCCCGTGACCCAACGGTGACCCAGCCGAGGGGCCAGAGTCGCGACTTCGACCCCTCTGTCGCTGGCTCAGGGTGGTGGGGCCTCGCCGACCTCGGCGAACAGGGGGACGTCGCTGCTGATCCCGGCCACTGCCTGGTCCGCGCCACCGGCGGGTTCGGCGACCGCCGGGGGCACGAGCACCTCGACGCCGTCCCCCTCCGGGCGGGCGGTGGCGGCGGCCAGGACGCCCGGGTGCTCCCGGAGCAGCCGCTCCGCCTCGGCCCGCAGGTCACCCGGGCGGTACGGGGTCTGCTGGACGGTCACCTCGAACCCCGGGTCGGCCAGCAGGGCCCGCACCGGCCCGGGCAACTCGCCGTGCCAGCGCACGGTCAGCCGCTTCCGGTCCAGGCTGATCCCCGGGGTGCCGAAGTCCGGCGAGTCCCCGGCCACCTCGCTCAGCCGCTCGAGCAGGTCGTAGATCGCCGTCGGGCCGCCCGGGTAGGCCACGAACTCGCCGTGGCCCAGCCGCGGCGCCGGTCCGGCGGACGACTTCTTGCGTGCTGCCATGGTCGCCATCATCCAGGCTGGCCGCATGGAGATCTCCGGTGCACGGATCTGGGTCACCGGCGCCTCGACCGGCATCGGCGCGGCGCTGGCGACGGAGCTGGCCGACCGCGGGGCCCAGGTGGCGATCAGTGCCCGCGACGCCGAGCAGCTCGCCGAGGTGGCCGCCGGACGGATGGTCGTCGTCCCGCTGGACGTCACCGACCGGGCGGCCACCGTCGCGGCCGGCGAGCGGGTGCGGGAGGCGCTGGGCGGACTGGACGTCGCCGTGCTCAACGCCGGCACCTGGTCGTCGTTCCACGTGGAACCGTGGGACTCGCAGCTGTTCGCCGACCACCTGCAGGTCAACGTGATGGGTGCGGTGCACACCATGGAGGCCGTCGTCCCGCAGATGCTGGCCGCCGGGCGTGGCCGGGTCGTGGGCGTCGCCTCGGTGGCCGGCTACCGAGGACTGCCCGGCTCGGAGGCCTACAACGCGGGCAAGGCGGCGCTGATCAACCTGCTGGAGGGCCTGCGCGGATCACTGGCCCCGCGAGGTGTCGTCGTGCAGATCGTCAACCCGGGGTTCGTGACCACCCGGCTGACCGACCGGAACACCTACCCGATGCCGTTCAAGGTGCCTGCGGACGTCGCGGCCCGCACGATCGCCGACGGCATCGCCCGGGACAAGGCCGAGGTCGTCTTCCCGGTGCCGATGATGATCGCCATGAAGCTGGCCCGGCTGCTGCCGGTGCGGGTGTGGACCGGGCTGACCGCCGAGCTCGCCCGCCGGGGTCTGCACGGCGGGCCGAGCCGCCGCGCCGACTGACGGCGCGGCGGCCCGACGGCCCCGCTGGCTGCCCCCCGCCACGAGCCTGCGAGTGGCGGGGGGCAGCGGGGTCCTTCTTCAGGCGCGGGGGCCGCCGGCGACGTAGATGACCTGGCCGGAGACGAAGCCCGCGGCCTCGCTGCACAGGAACGAGGCGGTGTGCGCGATGTCCTCGGGCTGGCCGACCCGGGCGACCGGGATCTGCTTGGCGGCCATCTCCTTGAACTGCTCGTACGGCACGCCCACCCGCTCGGCGGTCTGCGCGGTCATCTCGGTCTCGATGAAGCCGGGGGCGATCGCGTTGGCGGTCACGTTGTACCGGCCGAGCTCGATGGCGAGGGTCTTGGTGAAGCCCTGCATGCCCGCCTTGGCCGCGGAGTAGTTGACCTGGCCGCGGTTGCCCAGCGCCGAGACGCTGGAGAGGTTCACGATCCGGCCGTACTCGGCCTCGACCATGTGCTTCTGCGCGGCCTTGCTCATCAGGAAGGCACCCCGCAGGTGCACGCCCATGACGGCGTCCCAGTCGGCGACGCTCATCTTGAACAGCAGGTTGTCGCGGGTGATGCCGGCGTTGTTCACCAGCACGGTCGGCGCCCCGAGCTCGGCGGCGATCCGCTCCACCGCGGCCTCGACCGACTCCTCCTCGGCGACGTTCGCGCCCACCGCGAGCGCCTCACCACCGGCCTTCTGGATCTCCTCGACCGTGCCCGCGCAGGCCGCCTCGTCCAGGTCGAGCACGGCGACCGCCATCCCGTCCTGGGCGAACCGCCGTGCGATGGCCGCGCCGATCCCGCGCGCCGCTCCCGTGATGATCGCCGTCCGCTGCTGAGCCACTGCATCTCCTCGTCGAGTTCGTCGGCGGACCCAGTCGTCCGGCCCGCCGTCCTGCCCCACTGCTTAGCACCACGCACGCAGGGCGCCCGCACCCGGCCGGGTCAGTCCGGGGGGAGGGCCGTCCCCACGGCGAGCGCGCCCAGTGCCAGCGACCACAGCAGCCCGGCGCCGACCAGCCACCAGGGAGCGGTGCCGAGCAGCAGCGCCAGGGCGACCGGCACGGTGCCCAGCAGGCCGACGTCCGGCCCGCGGACCAGCGTGCTGCCCACCCCGACCGGCACGGCGCCCATCGGCGAGGCGAGCACCGGCCCGGACCAGTCCAGGTCCGGGCGGTAGCCGGCGCGCACGGCCGCTCCGGCCCACGCCGGTGCGGTGACCGCGCCCAGCGCCAGCCACGCCACCGGCGCGCCGGTGCCCTGGCCGACGAGCAGCGCAGAAACCCCGCAGACCCCCACGAGCACCGCGGCCGGCACGACGGCCCGGGCCCAGACGACCGCCGCGCCGCCCAGCGGCAGCCCGCGGTCGGCGGCCGGCGCGGCGGACGCCCGCCGGCTCGGCTCACCCAGCGACGTGGCGGCGGTCCCCCAGCCGAGGACGACCGTCACCGCCACCAGCGCGGGCACCTCGGCCAGCCCCTCGGTGCGCGCAGCCAGCACCGGCAGCGCCGCCCCGACCGCCAGCTGCCCCCAGCGCCAGGGGGACCGGGCCAGCACCGCCAGGTCGCCGGCGACGACCGCCTGCCAGGGGCGCTGCACCCAGCGCCAGGCCAGCGGGCGCCGTGGCCGGTGCACCGTCGTCCCCAGCGCCCGGCCGAGCTCCCGGGTGTCCAGCGAGAAGACCGACGCGGTGGCGTACTGCGCGGTCTCCCCCGACGCACGGAGCGCACCGGCAGCGAGGTCGGCCAGCCGGCGGTCGGCCAGGACCAGGCAGAGGACGGCGACCCCCAGCAGCGCACCGAGCAGCCCCAGCGCCACCGGCGCCGGCAGCGACCAGGCCCGCCCCGCGACGTCCGGCAGGGCCACCCCCAGCCCGGCGACCACGCACCCGACGACGGCGGGACCGACCAGGGCCAGCGCGGTCACCGCCCCGGCGACAGCGGGCACCCAGCGGCCGCCACCACCGGCCTGCCGGACGACGAGCACCGCGACGGCGGTCACCGCCAGCAGCGCACCGCCCGCCAGCCCGGCGAGGACGCCGACCGGTGTCCGGCTCCAGGCCAGCACCACCGGGACGCCGACGACCAGCGCCGCCGCCACCGCCAGGCCGACCGCCCGGCGCAGCTCGCCGCGGAGCAGTCCGCGGCGCCCCGCGGGCAGGGGCAGCCACCACACCACGGCCGCAGGCGTGGCGCTGACCGGTCCCAGCCGGGCGAACAGCGCGGTCAGCCCGGCGGTCAGGGACAGCGCGACCGCCGCCGCGGTCAGCGAACCGGGGAGCACCGCCGCATCGGCAGCCGGGCGGGCGGCGATCTGCTCGCGGAGGCTGGAGACGGCGCCCCCGCAGAGCGCCACGAAGACCCCGGCGGAGGTGAGGCCGGACAGGGCGTCCCCGACCCGGGTCAGCCAGCTGGTGTCGGCCCGCGAGGCCGTCGCCCGGCGGGTGTACCGGCGGACGGCGGTGCCGCTCCACTCCTCCGCCGGCCGCGCCTGCAGCGGGGGCGTCGCCGCCGTGGCTCAGCCCTCCTGCAACGCCGCGACGGCGTCCTCGGGCGCGACCACCGGACACTCGTCCTCACCGATGACCAGGGCGTGGTCGGCGAGGGTGCCGATGAACGTCGGGTCGTGGCTGGCGAACAGCACCGCGCCACCGGCGTCCACCAGCGCCACGAGCCGGTCGGCCAGCGCCCGGCGCATCGCGGTGTCCAGGCGGCGTTCCGGCTCGTCGAGCACCAGCAGGTCGGCCGGTCGCACCAGTGCCCCGGCCAGCGCCAGCCGCCGGCGCTGGCCGGAGGAGAGCGCCGAGGGCAGCGCGCCGGCCCGGTCGGTCAGCCCGAAGGCGGCCAGCTCCGCCTCGACCACCCCCTCGGCGTCGGTGACCCCGTGGGCGCGGGCGGTGAGCAGCAGGTGCTCCGCACCGGTCAGTGACGGGAAGAACGCGTCGTCGTCCAGCACCCCGGCGACCGCCCGGCGGAAGCCGGCGTCCCGCTCGTCGACCGGGCCACCGGCGAAGCGCACCGTCCCGGTCAGCGGCGGCAGCAGGCCGACCATCGTCTGCAGCACGGTGGACTTCCCCGCGCCGTTCGGGCCGACCAGTGCGACCGCCGTCCCGGGCGCGACCGACACCGTCACCGGGGCGCACACCGGCTGGTCGCCGTAGCCGACCGACAGCTGCTCGGCGGCCAGCAGGACCATCAGCCGGGCCCCGCACCACCGCGCCACGCGGCGTCGAAGAAGCCGATCTCCAGCTCCATGGCCCGGCGGTAGGCGCGCCGCACCGCGGGGGTGTCGGCCGCTGTGTCGTCCAGCAGCCGCTCCAGCGTGGCCGCCAGCTCCTCGAAGGCCGGGTCGGCGTAGGTGGTGACCCACTCGGTGTACGGGGTGGCGGGCCGGCCGGCCAGCGACTGCCCGAGGTGGGCGTACAGCCGCATGCACGGCGTCATGGCCGCACAGGTCAGCCCTCCCCCGCCCAGGGCCGCCGTGGCGAGCAGGAACTCGGTGTAGGCCAGCGTGGCCGGCAGCGGCTCGACCACGGCCAGGTCGATGCCCCAGCGCGCCGCGTAGCCCTCGTGCAGCCGCAGCTCCTCGCGGACGCCGGCGAGCAGGTCGACGAAGACGTCCAGGCCGGCCCGGTCGGGGCTGTACGCGGCGCCGAGGGCGTAGGCGCGGGCGAAGGACTCGAGGAAGAACGCGTCCTGGGCGACGTAGCCGGCGAACCGGTCGGTCGGCAGGCTCCCGTCGGCGATGCCCTGCACGAACGGGTGCGCCAGCGCGACGGCGGCGAGGTCGGCGTTCTCGGCCCAGAGCCCGGCGGCCACGCTCACGGCGCCTGCACCGCCGGATCGCTGAGTGCCCCGTCCCCGAGTGCCATGCCCCAGAAGGCCACCTCGGCGGCGACGACGTCGAGGAAGACCGCGTCCCTGCCCCCGCCGACCGCATCGGCCGCCGCCTCCAGGCCGGCGACGTAGCCGGCGAAGCCCGGCACGGTCCAGTGCTCGACGAACTCCCGGTAGACCGGGGCCCCGGGCAGCGCGGTGGTCCAGGTGTCGAGGTAGGTGCGCTCGATGGTCCACAGCGCCGTCAGCGCGACCGGCACCTCGGCGGCGTCCAGTCGCTGCAGCAGCTCGGCGTAGGCCGCGGTGGCGGGCAGCGCGGGGGCGGTGAGGTCCAGGCCGCGGGCGGCCGCCTGCTCCTCGAACCAGGCCAGCTCCTCGACCAGCGCGACCAGGCCCCCGGCCAGGACCGCCTGCGCAGGCCGCGGTGCGCGGGCCAGCAACCGCGCCTGGAAGCGCAGCAGGTCGGCGACGAAGCGTGCGTCCTGCACCAGCCAGGTGTCGAAGGCCCCGGCGGGCAGCGACCCGTCGCGCACCGCGGTGAGGAACGGGTGCGCGGTGGCCCCGCGCCAGATCTCGGGATGGCGTTGCAGCAGCTCGGCGACCGGCACGGCGCGGACTCTACGAGGTGGCTATGGTGGCCCCGTCATGGCGTCGAGCCATGTGCGGGAGCTCGGAGGACCGGGCTGAGAGGGCGGCTGACGCGCCGCCGACCGCTGGAACCTGACCGGGTAATGCCGGCGTAGGGAGCCCGTGATGAGCACATCTGGAACCGTCGGCACGACCACGTCCGGGGCGGACGCACCCCTCACCCTCACCGAGCCACCGGCCCGCACGCTGGGCTTCCGCGAGTCCGCGGGCCTGTGGGGCAACCTGGGCATCAGCCTGCTGCTGCCGGTGGCCGCCGTCTACGTCGTCCTGCCCGGGCGGCCGCTGTCGGTCACGATCGGCGCGATCGTCGTCGGCGCGGTGATCGGCGCCTCGCTGCTGGGGCTGGCCGCCGCGGCCGGCGCCCGCGAGGGGGTGCCAGCGATGGTGCTGCTGCGCGGCCTGCTCGGCCGGCGGGCGTCCTACCTGCCCACCGCGCTGAACCTGGTGCAGTGCATCGGCTGGGCCACCTTCGAGATCGTGATCATCGCCGAGGCCGCGTCCCGGGTGCTGGACGCGCCGCGCTGGCCGTTCGTGCTGGTCGCCGGCGTACTGGCCACCGCCATGGCGCTGCGCCCCCTCGGCGTGGTCAAGGTGCTGTCCCGCTACGCGGTGTGGGCCGCGCTGGCCGCGATCGCCTACCTGTTCGTCGAGGTGCTGTCCGAGCCGCGGGCGGCGCTGGACAGCGGCGGCGCCGCGTCGTTCTGGACGGCGACCGACATCGTGATCGCCCTGCCGATCTCCTGGTTCCCCCTCGCTGCCGACTACACCCGGCACGTGCGCAGCGGCCGGGTCGCCGGGACCAGCACCGCCCTGGGCTACGGCCTGGCCACCGTCGCGATGTTCAGCCTCGGCGTGCTGGCGCTGGCGGCCTACGGCAGCTCGGGGCTGGACGTCATCGACGCGCTGCTCGCCGTGCCGCTGGGGGCGCTGGCGGTGCTGGTGCTCATCACGGTCGAGCTCGACGAGGCGTTCGCGAACGTCTACTCCACGGCCGTGTCGGCGCAGAACGTGGTGGCCCGGCTGGACCGCCGGCTGCTCGCGCTGGGCGTCGGTGCCACCGCCACCCTGCTCGCGCTGAGCTTCGACATCGTGGCCTACGAGCCGTTCCTCTTCCTGATCGGCGCGGTCTTCGTGCCGCTGATCGGCGTCTTCCTGGTCGCCTACGCACTGAGCGCCCCCGGCCGGTGGGACACCTCGGACACCGCTCCGGCCCGGCTGGTCTACCTGCTGCCGTGGCTGGCCGGGTTCGTCGCCTACCAGCTGACCCTGCCGACCTTCTTCTCCGGCGTCGGCGCCGGCTGGACCGCCTGGTGGACCGCACGCCAGACCGACCTGGGCATCGACCCGGCCAACGGCTGGTCGGCCTCGCTGATCAGCCTGGCCGTGGCGGCGTCCCTCACCGCGGTGATCGCGCTGCTCGGCGCCCGCCGCGGGCGGCAACGGGCATGACCTCCCCGCTGGGCCGGCTGCACGTGCTCACCGACGCGGACGGCGGACCGGCCGCGCTGGCCGCGATCGCCGCCGCGGTGGCCGCCGGTGCGCCGGTGGTGCAGGTGCGGGCGAAGGGCTGCAGCGACCGGGTGCTGTACGACTTCGCCCGGGCCGTGGTCGAGCTCTGCCGGCCGGCGGGCACCACCTGCCTCGTCAACGACCGGGTGGACGTCGCCCTCGCCGTCGGCGCCGACGGGACGCACCTGGGCGCCGGTGACCTCCCGCTCGCCGCCGCCCGGCGGGTCGCCGGGCCGGGGCACCTCCTCGGCGGCACGGCGCGCGACCCCGAGCTGGCCCGGCAGCTGGTGGCCGAGGGGGCGGACTACCTGGGCGTCGGTCCGGCCTTCGCCACCACCACCAAGACCGGGCTCCCCGACCCCATCGGGGTGGCCGGGGTCGGCGCCGTGGCCGCCGCGGTGCAGGTGCCCGTGATCGCCATCGGCGGGGTCACCGCGGCGCGGGTCGGCGCGCTGCTGGACGCCGGCGCCACTGGGGTCGCGGTGGTCGGCGCGGTCACCGCCGCCGCCGACCCCGGGGCCGCGACGGCCGAGCTGCTGCGGGCACTGGCGGGCGCCCGGTGATCGACGTGGCGGTGGCCGGCGGTGGGCTGATCGGGCTGTCGGTGGCCTGGCGGGCGGCGCAGCGCGGCCTGTCGGTCGCCGTCGTCGACGACGCCCCCGGCGCCGGCGCCTCGGCGGCCGCCGCCGGGATGCTCGCACCGGTCACCGAGGCCGCCTACGGGGAGGAGGCGCTGCTGCGGCTGTGCCTGGCCTCCCTGCAGCGCTACCCGGCGTTCGCCGCCGAGGTCGAGGCGGCCAGCGGGCTGCCGGTCGGGCTGCGCACCGTCGGCACCCTGGTGGTCGGCTTCGACGCCGACGACGTGCGGGCGCTGGACGCGCTGCACGGCTACCAGCAGGAGCTCGGGCTGGCCGTCGAGCGGCTGACCCCGCGGGACACCCGCCGCCGGGAGCCTGCGCTCACCCCCCGCCTACGCGGCGGGCTGGCCGTCGAGGGCGACCACTCGGTCGACGGCCGGGCCCTGCACCGGGCGCTGACCGCAGCCGCCGAGGCCGCCGGGGTGCGCCTGGTCCGCGACCGGGTGGCCGGTGTGCAGGTCGCCGGCGGGCGGGCCACCGGCCTGCAGCTGACCGGCGGCGAGGAGCTGGCCGCCGGCACCGTCGTCCTCGCCCTGGGTGCGCACAGCAACACCCTCCCCGGGGTGCCGCCGCTGCCGATCCGACCGGTCAAGGGGCAGATCCTGCGGATGGCCGGTGCGGCCGGGCTGCTCACCGGCACGGTGCGCGCGCTCGTCCGCAGCCGGCAGGTCTACCTGGTGCCCTACGGCGAGGACGGGTTGATCGTGGGGGCCACCACCGAGGACCGTGGCTTCGACGCCACCGTCACCGCCGGTGGGGTGCACGACCTGCTGCACGACGCGATCGAGGTGGTGCCCGGGGTGACCGAGCTGGAGCTGGTCGAGACCCTCGCCCGCTGGCGGCCCGGCACCGACGACAACGCCCCGCTGTTGGGGGCCAGCACGCTGCCCGGGCTGGTGCTGGCCACCGGCCACCACCGCAACGGCGTCCTGCTCACCCCGGTGACCGGTGACCTCGTCGCCGAGCTGCTGGCCACCGGCGAGCTGCCCGAGCTCGCCGCACCGTTCACCGTCGAGAGGTTCCCCCACCGATGACCATCTCGCTGACCGTCAACGGCAGCCCGGTCGAGCTGGCCGACGGCACGACCGTCGCCGCGCTCGTCGCCGACCGCACCAGCGGGCACGACCGGGTCGCGGTCGCCCGCAACGGCGACGTCGTGCCGCGCAGCAGCTGGGCGACGACCGAGCTCTCCCCCGGCGACCGCCTCGAGGTGCTCGCCCCCACCGCAGGAGGTTGACATGAGCGACGGCGAACTGACCGAGGACCTGGTCCCCGCGCTGGAGCAGGAGGAGTCGGCCGACCCCTTCACCCTGGGCGGGGAGACGTTCACCTCCCGGCTGATCCTGGGCACCGGCGGCCTGCCCAGCCTGGAGGTGCTGGAGCGGGTGGTCCGCGCCTCGGGCACCCAGCTGGTGACCGTGGCGCTGCGCCGGGTCGAGGCGGCCGCGGGCAGCGCGATGCTCGAGGTGCTCAACCGCTGCGGGGTGCGGCTGCTGCCCAACACCGCCGGCTGCCAGACCGCCCGGGAGGCCGTGCTGACCGCGCAGCTGTCCCGGGAGGCCTTCGAGACGGACTGGATCAAGCTCGAGGTCATCGGCGACGACCGCACGCTGCTGCCCGACGCCGTCGAGCTGATGGACGCCGCCGAACAGCTGGTCGCCGACGGCTTCACCGTGCTCGCCTACACCACCGACGACCCGATCCTGGGCCGCCGGCTGGCCGACGTGGGCTGCGCCGCGGTCATGCCGCTGGGCTCACCCATCGGCAGCGGGCTGGGCATCCGCAACCCCTACAACATCGCGCTGCTCCGCGAGGAGGTCAGCGTGCCGGTGGTGCTGGACGCCGGCATCGGCACCGCCTCGGACGCCGCACTGGCGATGGAGCTCGGGTGCGACGCGGTGCTGTTGGCGTCGGCGGTGACCCGGGCCCGGGAGCCGGTGCAGATGGCGCTGGCCATGCGGCAGGCCGTCGAGGGCGGCCGGCTGGCCCGGGGCGCGGGCCGGATCCCGCGCCGCTGGCTGGCCGAGGCATCGACGTCGATGCAGGGGCTGCCCGAGCTGTGAGCCTGCCGCGGCTGCTCGTGCTCACCGACCGCACGCAGTGCCGGGGCAGCCTGACCGCCACCGTGGCCGCCGCCGTCGACGCCGGGGCCCGGGCGGTGGTGCTGCGGGAGAAGGACCTGCCCCTCGCCGAGCGGTCGCGGCTCGCCGGGCAGCTGCGGGCCCTGCTAGACCCGGTGGACGGCGTCCTGGTGTGGGCGGGGGCCGCCGGCAGCGCGGGACGCACCGCCGTTCACCTGTCGGCGGCCGACCCGCTGCCGGCGCCGCGGCCCGGCTGGCTGGGCCGCTCCTGCCACTCCGCCGCCGAACTGGCCCGGGCCCGGGCCGAGGGCGTGGACCACGCCTTCCTGTCCCCGGTGTTCCTGACCGCCTCCAAACCCGGCCACGGCCCGGCCCTCGGGCTCCCCGGCCTGGCCGAGCTGGTCTCGCACGGTCCGCCCGTCTTCGCGCTGGGCGGCATCGGCCCGGACGACGTCCCCGGCTGCCTCGCCGCGGGCGCCTGGGGGGTCGCGGTGATGGGCGGGGTGATGCGCGACCCGTCCTCCGTGCGCGAGCACCTGGCCGCGCTGGCCGGCTGAGCGGGCGACGCGCCGCTCGACTGGCGCGACCCACCCCGGACCGGTGAGGTGGGCATCACATCGGGTTCATGATTAGACCTGCCCCTGCCGAGACAAGACAGGGGTTCGCCGTGGAGCGAGAAACGGCCAGACAGCGAGGAGACCGGGTGACGGGCGAGCGCACCAGCCTTGCGTGGCCGTCGACCCCTCCACCACCCGCCGAGGACGGCTGGGAGTGGGCGCTGAGCAGCGTGGCCGAACTCCCCAGGGTGCGTGCCCAGTTGCGCAGCGGGCTGGCCGAGGAGTCCCGGGGCGACGGTACGGCCGCCGAACTCGACGAGGCCGTCGTCCTGGCGTTCGACGAGATGGCCTCCAACGCCCTCCGGCACGGTGGTGGCGGGGTGCTTGCCCGCGTCCAGCGGACACCACGCGCCTGGCTGATCGAGGTGCGCGACTCCGCAGCCCAGCGCCCTCCGCAGCCGGCGATCGGGCGTGACCCCAGCCTGGGCGGGCTGGGCCTGTACCTGATCGCCGAGATGGCCGACGCGCACGGCTGGCACCTCACCGGAGACCAGAAGAGCGTCTGGGCGTTGCTGCCCCGCCGCTGAGCCGGCTCAGGTCAGCGGCGCAGCCGGACGGCGACCAGCGCGACGTCGTCCTCCGACCCCTGCGGGCGCAACCGCGCGACGATCGCGTCCAGCAGTTCCTCCAGCGGCAGCTCCCCCAGCTCGGTGAGCAGGCCGACCAGCCGGGCGACGCCGTCGTCCAGCGGCAGGTCCGGGCCCTCGACCAGGCCGTCGGTGTACAGCAGCACGGTGGCCCCGGGGGCGAGCACCGTCACCTGTTCCCGCCGGGAGGTGGTCGGGTCGACCCCGAGGATGAGGTCGGCCCGTTCCGTGGCCAGCACCTCCACCCGGCCGTCGGGGGTGTGCACCAGCAGCGGCGGGTGGCCGGCGTTGGACCAGCGGAGTTGGGTCTCGCCGCGGACCTGGTCGACCTGGTCCTGCTCCAGCCGGGCCACGGCCGCGGTGGCCAGGGTGCGCACCTGCAGCCCCTCGATCGCCCGGTCCAGGTCGGAGAGCACCGCCGCCGGCCCGCCACCGCTGCTGTAGGCGATGCCGCGCAGCAGGCTGCGCAGCTGCCCCATCGCCGCCGCGGCGACCGTGTCGTGGCCGACGACGTCGCCGATGGCCACCACCGTCGCCCCACCGGGCTGGAGGAAGGCGTCGTACCAGTCACCGCCCACCTGGGCGGCCTGGACGGCGGGCACGTACCGCACGGCGATCTCGGCGAGCTCGGGCTCGGGCGGGTCGGTCAGCAGGCTGCGCTGCAGCTCCTCGGCCATCCGGCGCTGCTGCTCCTGCAGCGCTGCACTGTCCAGCGCGACCGCCATCCGGTCGGCGACCTCCCGCACCAGCTCGCGCTCCCGCGCGTCCATCGGGGCCCGGTCGCGGCCGCGGTAGAGGCTCACCGCCCCGAGCACCCGCCCCCGGGCGGCCAGCGCGAAGACCACCGCGGTGCCGGGGTCCAGCGTCCAGTAGGCCTCGCGCACCTCGCCGGCCGGCAGCCCGTTGCCCACGGCGGCCGCCATGTCGGGGACGACGGTGACCTCGCCGGTCGCCAGGGCGGTCACGATCGGGGCGGTGTTGGTGAGCGCAGCCAGCCGGAGCCGGGCGTAGTCGGCCGCCACCGGGCGCAGCGCGGGGTCGCGGTGCCAGCTGGCCACGTCGTGCAGCCGGCCCCCCTCCTCGACCAGGCTGGCGATCCCCCAGTCGCAGAGGACGGGCACCACGGCCTCCACCAGCTCCTGCAGCGCGCCGGCTGATCCCTGCCGGTCGATGAGGGCGGTGGACAGGACGTCCGACACCCGGGCGAGCGTCGCGAGGCGCTCGGCGTCCCGGCGGGTGCCCTCCTCGGCGCGGCGACGCTCGGTGATGTCGAGGAAGTAGACCGACAGCCCCTCGGCGCTGGGCCAGGCCCGCACCTCGAACCAGCCGTCCAGCGGCGGCGGGTACCAGGCCTGGAACATCGCCGGCTCATCGGTCTGCATCGCGCGCCGGTAGTGCACCTCGAAGTCGCTGCCGACCGCGGCCGGGAAGAGCTGCCAGAGATCGCCACCCAGGAGCACCTCCCGGCTGTTGCCCAGCAGCCGCTCGGCCTCGGCGTTGACGTAGGTGAACGCCCAGTCCCGGCTGAGGGAGAAGAACGCCGCCGGCATCGACTCCAGCACCTGGGTGAGCCGCGCGTCGGACCGCCGCCGCTGGGTGGCGTCGTGCGCCACCCCGACGACCCGGACCGCCGTCCCCGCGTCGCCCAGGACGGCGCGACCACGGGCCCGCACCCAGCGGACGTCACCGCCGGGCAGCTGGACCCGGTGCTCCTGGTCGAAGCCCTCGCCGGTCACCAGCGCCGCGTTGATCGTGGCGGTGACGCCCTCCACGTCGTGCGGGTGCAGCCGCTCGAGCAACGCGCTCAGCGTCCCGGGGAAGACGGCGCGGTCCCAGCCGTAGAGGGCGAGCAGCCGGTCGTCCCAGACCAGCTGGTCGCCGACGGCGTCCCAGTCGAAGCTGCCGATCTCGGCCGCGTCGAGGGCCAACCCCCACCGCCACCGGGCGGCCTCGGACTCCGCGCCGGCCTCCACCAACCGGAGCTCCGCCGCGACGCACTCGGCGATCAGTTGCAGCACGGCGACGTCCAGGTCGGTCCAGTCCCGGGGCGCGGCCCCGAAGACGCACAGCGCGCCGCGCCGACCGTCCAGCGGCACGCCCAGGTAGGCGCCGATCTCACCGACGGTGACCGGTGCCCGGTCCGCGACCCGGTGGTCGTTCGCCGCGTCCCGGACGACGAGGGTCTCCCCCGCCTCGACGGTGACGGCACACAGCGACTCGGCCAACGGGAGCTCGACACCTGGTCGCCCGGCGCCCGGGCCGCTGACGACGGCCGCCGTCTGCACGTCACCGATCAGCGACACCTGGGCCACGTCGGTTCCCAGGAGCCGGGCGGCCAGGTCGGCCAACCGCTGGACCACGGGGCCCGCAGCCGCCTCGACGGCGCGGGCAGTGGCCCCGGGAGCGGGGTCGTACAGCGTCATCCGTCCCCCGCCCTCGCTTCCGTCCGCCTCGGACGGGGCCCCTCGTCGCCGCGTACCGGAACCCGATCATGCCTGCTGGCGTCGGGAACGGTCGCGGGGGCGTGCCGCGCGGATCCCCCGCCGGCGAGGGACGATGGCCGGGTGCAGGGAACCGCCGGCCCCCGGTCGCCGAACCGGCGGCCGAGCCGATGGGACCCTCGGTCCTGGTCCGGCGCCCTGGAGCGCACCTGGGCCCGGAACCCGCAGATCGGCCTGGCCCTGCGGGCCGCCATCGCGGCGACGATCGCCTGGGCACTCATCCAGCTGCTGCCCCAGCCCGCGCAGGAGTACCCCTACTACGCGCCGTTCGGCGCGGTGATCGCCATCTCGACCACGCTCGCCGGGTCTGCCCGGACCACCGCGCAGTCGGTCGCCGCCATCGCGATCGGCGCCGCGGTGGCCCTGGCCGTCGACGGGCTGCCCGTGCCGATCGTGGCCAGGGTCGGCCTCGTGGTGACCGCCGGGATGCTCCTCGCCGGATGGCACCGGCTGGGGGGCTCCGGCAGCTGGGTGCCCACCTCGGCGCTCTTCGTGCTGATCATCGGCGGCGGCGACCCGGTGGACTACGTGCTGGGCTTCGCCGGGCTCACGTTCCTCGGCGCGCTGATCGGGACCGCCGTCCTCGCCGTCTTCCCGCCGCTGCCGCTGGCGCCCTCGCAGACCGAGCTCGGCCGGCTGCGCGACCTGCTGGCCGCCCAGCTGGAGGACCTGGCGGACGGCCTGCAGCAGGAACACCCGCCCACCGAGGACGAGTGGCGCGAGCGCATCCACACCATCGACCCCGTGCTGGCCCAGATGCGGGCGGCGGTGCAGCAGACCGACGAGGCCCGCCGGGGCAACCTCCGGGCCCGCCGGCACCAGCAGGTCGCCGACCGGCAGTACGCCCAGGCCCGGGCGCTCGAGCGCCTGACCCTGATGGTGGAGGACCTCACCCAGCTGATCGCCGAGACCGAGACCGCCGACGTCTCGCACGTGGCGCTCGGCCCGGCGCTGCGGCCGGCCGCGGCCTCGGCACTGACCGGTCTGGCCGACGTGCTGCGCTCGGTGGAGGGGCCGGCCGCTGAGCCGGACACCACCCGCGGCGCCTACGACGAGCTGCACGCCCTCGAGGCGCAACTGCGGCGCGCCCGGCAGAGCACCGACGACGACCTGTTCGCTGCCAGCAGCGTCGCGCTGGCGATCCGGCGCTGCCTGGCCGCGGTCGTGCCCGAGGAGCTGGCCGAGGAGGAAGCGCCGGACTGACCCGACCGACGGCCCAGTGACCGACGGCTCAGCGGCCCACTGCGTACCCCTGCATCCCCCGCGGGTTGGCCCCGGCCCGCAGCACGCCGGTCTCCGGGTCGACCGAGACCGCGGACAGCCGGCCCAGCGACCAGGGGCCGGAGACGGTGACCGCGTGGCCGCGGCGGCGCAGCTCGTCGATCGTCTCCTCCCCGATCCGGGACTCGATCACGACCTCGTCCGGCGTCATCTCCCGCGGGAAGAACGACGACGGGAAGGCGGTGGTGTGCCAGGTCGGCGCGTCGATGGCCGCCTGGAGGTCCAGCCCGCCCAGCACGTGGGCCAGCCAGAAGCACAGCTGCCACTGCTCCTGCTGGTCACCGCCGGGGGTGCCGAAGGCGAGGGTCGGCACGCCGCCGCGCAGCGCCAGGGACGGGGTGAGCGTGGTGCGCGGGCGCTTGCCCGGCTGCAGCGAGTTGGGGAGCCCGGGCTCCAGCCAGAACATCTGCGCCCGGGTGCCCAGCGCGAAGCCGAGCGAGGGGATGACCGGCGAGCTCTGCAGCCAGCCGCCCGAGGGGGTGGCCGAGACGAGGTTGCCCCAGCGGTCGACGACGTCGACGTGGCAGGTGTCGCCCCGGGTGGTGCCCCGCGTGTCGACGGTGGGCTCCCCGACGCCCGCGATCGGGCCGGAGGAGGCGCGGCCGCCGGCGGTGACGAACTCGGGGAGCCGGGGCGGGCGCCCCCCTGGCGAGCCGGGCCGCAGCTCGGTGCTGGCCCGGTCGCTGATCAGCGCCCGCCGTTGCTCGGTGTAGCTCGTGGACAGCAGGTCGTCCACGGGCACCTCGGCCGTGTCCCCGTACCAGGCCTCGCGGTCGGCCATCGCCAGCTTCACCGCCTCCACGCTGGCGTGGACCAGGTCGGCATCGGCGGTGCCCGATGCGTACCCGGCCCCGGCCCCTGCTGCCGGGTGGCCGTCCAGCATCGCGAGCGCCTCGAGCAGCGCCGGGCCCTGGGACCACGGCCCGGCCTTCGCGAGCGTCCACCCCTGCCAGTCGAGGGTGACCGGCGGCTCGTACCTCGGGGCCCAGCTGGCCAGGTCCTCACCCGTCAGGAAGCCGCGGTGGGCACGACCGGAGTCGTCCATCACCGGGGAACGGGAGAACTCGTCGATCGCCTCGGCGACGAACCCCGTGTACCAAGCCGCCAGTGCCGCGTCGATCTGCGCCTCTCGGGAGGGTCCGCGCGCTGCGTCGAGCAGTCGGCGGTAGGTCGAGGCGAGGACCGGGTTGCGGAACAGGCGGCCGGCGGTGGGGGGTGCTCCGTCGGGGGCGAGCCAGGTGGCGGCCGAGGTCGGCCAGTGGGTGCGGAAGTGCTCGGAGACCGAGGCGACGGTCGCGGCGACCCGGGGGTGGACCGGGTGGCCGTGCTCGGCGTACTCGATGGCGAAGCGGAGGACGGCGCCCAGCGGCAGGGTGCCGTGGTCGCGCAGGAGGGTCAGCCAGGCGCCGAGAGCGCCGGGCACGGTGGCGGCGAGGAGACCGGTGCCCGGGACCAGGTCGAGACCGAGGTTCCCGAAGGCGTCGATCGTCGCGCCGGCGGGGGCGACCCCCTGACCGGACAGGACCACGGGGACCCCCGCGCCGGCGGCTGCCCGCGGGCTCCGGGCGAAGAGGATCGGGACCTCACCCCCCGGGCCGTTGAGGTGTGGCTCGACCACCTGCAGGGTGAGGCCCGCAGCGACCGCGGCATCGAACGCGTTCCCACCGGCCTCGAGGGTCGCCATGCCCGCGGCACTGGCGAGCCAGTGCGTCGAGGCGACCATCCCGAAGGTGCCGGCGAGCTCCGGCCGCGTGGTGAACATGTAGCCACCCTAAAGAAGTGTGGCCGGTTCGCACTGCGAGGCGACGGCGGTGCGGCAGGGGTGCTGGGCGCCTCTCGGAGCGGCACGACCTCGTCGTCGTCCGGCGCTCGATGCCGGAGGTCGATGTCCGACTGCCGGGGCTCGGGGAGCGCCGGCAGCGTCAGCTGGTGCGTCCGGGGCGCGACCGGCCTGTCCCAGCTGAGGGAGGCGCCGTTCGGGCCGCTGCCCCAGGCCGCGGCCCGCCGGCTCACGCCGCGCAGCCGGCTGACCAGCTGCCGCACCGGGGCGGTCAGCCGCGAGGGGGGCGCGGCCAGCCGGGTGGGGGTGGTGAGCAGGTCGACGGAGAAGTCGGTGGCGAACTCGATCGCCGCCTCCAGCTCGTGGTCCACGGCCGGCAGCGCGGACGGAGCGGGGGCACGCTCTGCCACCGGGGCGGCCGCCGGGACGGACACCGGGCTCGGGACGGACCGGTCCGACCCGTCGGTCAGCCGGTAGAGCGGCAGCGGCGTCGCACGCCAGGCGAGGTGGGCCCCGTCCCCGCCGGCGCCCCAGGTGGCGGCGCGGCGGGCGAGCTGACGCCGCCGGGAGCGGGGCAGGCGCACCGGGACGTCGTCGTCCGCGATCGGGCCGGGGCCCATGCCGAGCACGCCGATGGCGAGGCCGATCGCCAGACCGAACGCCAGGTCGGTGGTGTTGGGCGCCGGGGTGTCGGTGCCGAACAGCCCGAGCCGGCCGGTGTCCCGGGCAGCGGGCAGCTCGGTCGGCCGGACCGGTGCCATCTGGATCGCCATGTGCTGCCCTCCCGGGAAGTAGTCGCCGCGGCCGGGGAAGGGGCCGCGGGCAAGGAAGAAGTTACGGACGACGGAGCCCCGGGACCCCCGTTCGGGACACCCCCTCCCGACCGCGTGACCCAACCGTTGCCCGACCCCTCCACAGCGGTCGATGACCCCCCTCCGGACCCGGGCACTTGTCGACAGAACCGGACGAAACCGCAGCTCAGCCCGGCAATCGCCGGCCGATGACCTCGGCCGCCGATCCGACGCACCGGCGTGTCGGGCCGTCTGGTGGGATGGGCGGATGCGCACCCCGCTGGTGATCGACACCGACCCGGGCATCGACGACGCACTGGCCGTGCTGCTGGCGCTGGCCAGTCCCGAGGTCGACCTGCAGCTGGTGACGACGGTGCACGGCAACGTCGGCCTGGCCCAGACCACGGAGAACGCGCTGCGGGTGCTGCACCTGGCGGGGCGGTCGGACGTGCCGGTGGCCGTGGGCGCCCGCACCTCGCTGGTCTTCCCCCAACCGGAGCGGGCCGGCCACGTGCACGGGGCGGCGGGCCTGGGCGGCGTCGTGCTGCCCCCGTCCCCGGCCGCGGTCGACCCCCGGCCCGCGGTCGTGGCGCTGGCCGAGCTGCTGCTGGCCAGCGAGCAGCCCGTGACCGTGGCCGCGATCGGCCCGCTGACCAACATCGCCCTGCTGCTGGGGGTGTACCCGGAGGCGGCGGCGCGGATCGGCCGGCTGGTCGTGATGGGCGGCTCGGCGACCCGCGGCGGCAACGTCACCGCGGCCGCGGAGTTCAACGTGTGGGCCGATCCGGAGGCCGCCGCAGCGGTGTTCGGTGCGGGCCTGCCGACCGTGCTGGTGGGGCTGGACGTCACGCTGCCCACGGTGCTCACCGCGGCGGGGATCGCCCGGTTCGCCGCGGCCGGCCCGGTGGGCGCCCAGGCGGCGGCGGTCCTGCAGCAGTACGTCGACCACGCCCGCAGCAGCTACGGCGTCGAGGGCGTGGTGGTGCACGACGCCCTGGCGCTGACCGAGGCGATCGTGCCGGGCACGCTGACGGCCGTGCGCCGGGACGTCGTCGTCGACACCGGGCACGGGGCCGGGCGCGGGCAGACCCTGGTGGACCGCCGGACGACGTCGTCCTCGGCCACCGCGGTGGCGGTGGCCGAGGACGTCGACAGCGAGGCGGCGGTGGAGTTCCTGGTCAGCCGGTTGTGCGGGCTGGCCGAGCGGACCTGATCAGGCCGGCTCGACGAGCCCCGCGGAGACCATCCACTCCAGCGCGACGTCCCCGGGCTGCTCGCCGGCCACGTCGACCTGGGCGTTCAGCTCCTGCAGCACGTCGTTGGTCAGCAGCGGGGTGATCTGCCCGAAGAGGTCGGCGAGCTCGGGGTGCTCCTCGAAGGTCTCGGTGAGCAGCACCGGCGAGATGTTGTAGTTGGGGAAGAACGCCCGGTCGTCCTCGAGCACCGTCAGGTCCAGCGCCGTGATCCGGCCGTCGGTGGTGAACACCTCGCCGAAGTTGCACTGGCCCTGGTCGGTGGCCTCGTAGACCGCGCCGGTGTCCAGCGTGCTGACGTTGTCCCGCGGCACGCCCTGCGCATCCCCGAGCTCCAGGCCGTAGGTCTCCAGCATCGGGACGAACCCGTCGTTGCGGCTGGCGAACTCGCTCTCCACGCAGAAGGTCCGCTCCTCCACGGGCAGCTCGGCGATCTCCGACAGCGTGCTGATCCCGCCGAGGTCGTCGACCGCCTCGCTGCGGACGGCGAAGGCGTAGGTGTTGTTGGCCTCCGCGGGCGGCAGCCAGGTCAGGCCGTTGGCCAGTTCGGCGTCCCGGACGGCCTCGTACTGCTCCAGCGGGTCCGCGATCGGTGCGGTCTCGCCGAGGTAGGAGAGCCACGCGGTGCCGGTGTACTCCCACTCCATGTCGATCTCGCCGTTGACCATGCCCTGGCGAGCCGGCACGGAGCCGGGGATGTTGGTCCGGTCGACGACGTCGAACCCGGCGGTCTGCAGCGCGATCACGGCGATCTTGCCGAGGATCAACTGCTCGGTGAAGTTCTTCGACCCCACCACGATCTCCTCGCCCGCCACCCCCTCGATCGGCTGGATGTCGGCCGGCGCGGACGCCGGGGTGTACTG
Organism: Modestobacter sp. VKM Ac-2978; assembly: GCF_026968025.1. Lineage (NCBI taxonomy): Bacteria > Bacillati > Actinomycetota > Actinomycetes > Geodermatophilales > Geodermatophilaceae > Modestobacter > Modestobacter sp. VKM Ac-2978. The sequence goes on from NZ_JAPVBP010000006.1 coordinate 156,916, forward strand.
CGTGGCGGCCTGCAGGCCGCACCCGGTGAGGAGCGTGGCCGCCGCGAGGGAGAGGGCGGTGGTCGCGCGCGTGCGCATCAGAGTCCCTTCGGTCGGGCGACGTGCTCCACGACGCGGCCGAGCCAGTCGATGGCCAGCGCCAGGAGGGCGACGAGGACAGCGCCGCTGAACAGCAGGCTGTCCAGCGAGAGGTTGATGCCGGTGGTGATCAGCTGGCCCAGCCCGCCGCCGCTGATGAAGGTCGCCAGCGTGGCGGTGCCGACCAGCAGCACCAGGGCGGTGCGTACGCCGGCCAGGATGACCGGGACGGCCAGCGGCAGCTCCACCCGCAGCAGGACGGCGAGGGCGCTCATGCCCATCCCCCGGCCGGCCTCGACCAGGCGCGCGTCGACGCCCTGCAGCCCGACCATGGTGTTCCGCAGCACCGGCAGCACCGTGTAGAGCACCAGGGCCACGACCGCGGACCGGAAGCCGAACCCCAGCCAGGTGGCCAGCAGCACGAACAGCCCGATCGCCGGGGCGGCCTGGCCGGTGTTGGCCACGCCCAGCACCAGCGGCGTGGCCCGGCGGAACGGTCCGCGGGTGAGCAGCACGCCCAGCGGGATGCCGATCAGCAGCACGATGACGGCGGCGAACAGGGTGAGCTGCAGGTGCTCCACGATGCTGCGACCCAGCACGCCCCAGCCGAGCTGCCGCTGCTCGGTGTCGGCGAGCTCGGCGGTCGACCGCCAGACGACGAAGGCCAGCACCCCGGCCAGCACGAGGACCGGCTGCACGAGCAGTCCGCGCCAGGCACCGCGGGCCTCGTCCGCGGCGCCGCCACGGGCCGGCGTCTGGGTCTGGGCGAGCGCGTCGTCGACCTCGGTGTCGGGGTACGCCTCGGTGGCCGCGGGGCGGGGCGCCGTCATCCCTGCACCTCGTCGCGGGTGCGCTGGATCGCGGCCATCACCGTCTCCACCACCATGACGCCGGCGACGCCGTCCCGGCCGGTCACGACGACGCCGCCCTGGCTGGCGGCGAGCATCGTGTCCAGGGCGTCGTTGAGCGTGGAGCGCAGCCCGACCACCGGGAGCTTCTCGTCCACGGTGTCCGGCACGGTGGCCGCCCGGGACAGCTCCGCGAGCGACGGCCAGCTGATCGGCCGGCCACGGCGGTCGGTCACCACGACGTACTTCTCCCCGGCGGCCGACGCGCGGCGGACGACCTCGGCGGCGTCCTCGCCCACGCTGGCCTGCGTGGGGTGGATCAGCTCGACGTCGCCGACCCGGGTCAGGGTCAGCTGCTTCAGCGTCGCGCCGGCACCGACGAAGTCGGCCACGTACTCCTCCGCCGGGTCGGCGAGGATCGCCTCCGGGGTGTCGTACTGCACCACGCGGGCGCCGACGTCGAAGACCACGATCCGGTCACCGAGCTTCACCGCCTCGTCGAAGTCGTGGGTGACGAAGACGATCGTCTTGCCCAGCTCCTCCTGGATGCGGATCAGCTCGTCCTGCAGGCGCTGTCGGGTGATCGGGTCGACCGCGCCGAACGGCTCGTCCATCAGCAGCACGGGCGGGTCGGCGGCGAGCGCCCGGGCGACCCCGACGCGCTGCTGCTGGCCACCGGAGAGCTCGCGGGGGTAGCGGTCCCGGTACACCTCGGGGTCCAGGCCGACCAGCTCGAGCAGCTCGTCGACCCGGGCGGCGATCCGCTTCCGGTCCCACTTGAGCATCCCCGGGACCAGCCCGATGTTGGTGCCCACGGTCATGTGCGGGAAGAGCCCACCGGCCTGGATGACGTACCCGATCCGGCGGCGCAGCTGGTCGGCGTCCTGCCCGGTGACGTCCTCGTCGCCCAGGAAGATCTTGCCGCTGGTGGGCTCGACCAGCCGGTTCAGCATCTTCAGCAGCGTGGTCTTCCCGCAGCCGGAGGGGCCGACGAACATGACCATCTCACCGGCCGGGATGTCCAGGTCGACCGAGTCGACGGCCGGCGTCCCCTGACCGGAGTAGCTCTTGGTGACGCCCTCGAGCCGGATGGAGACGCCGCTGACCTGGCGCTCGGTGCTGGTCGGTGCGGGTGCGGCTGCGGTGGCGCCGCCGCGCTCAGCGGTGGTCTCAGACACGGATGCCCCTCGAGGTGGTCAGGCGACCGACCAGCACCAGCACCACGTCCAGGACGAGGGCCAGCAGGACGATCGCGATGGTCCCGACGAGCGTGGCGTTCAGTGCATTCGCACCGCCCAGCCGGGAGAGTCCGGAGAAGATGAAGCTGCCCAGGCCGGGGCCGAGCACGTAGGCGGCGATCGCGGCGATGCCCATGACCATCTGGGTGGAGACCCGGATGCCGGCCAGGATCACCGGCCACGCCAGCGGCAGCTCGATCCGCAGGAGCGTGCTCATGCGGCTCATCCCGATGCCGCGGGCCGACTCCACCAGCGAGCGGTCGACGCCGGCCAGGCCGACGACGGCGTTGCGCAGGATCGGCAGCGCGGCGTAGAAGGTCACCGCCAGCACGGCCGGGGTGATCCCGAACCCGAAGGGCGCCAGCAGGATGCCCAGCAGCGCGAAGGACGGGATGGTCAGCCCGATGGCCGAGAGCCCGTTGGCCAGCCCGGTGAGCCGCGGGCTGCGGTAGGCCAGCACCGCCAGCCCGATCGCGATCACGGTGGCCAGCAGCACGCACTGCACGACCAGGCTGACGTGCTGGAAGGCCTGGAAGGCGATCAGCCCGCGCCGGTCGACCAGGTACTCCCACATCGGCCCACCCCCTCTCCGCACCCAGGCCACGCTGGGCCGGGTGGTCGTCGTCCTGATGGAGCCGCACTCGGTCCGGCGAGGACTCGGGCGGCCTGGTGGGCGTGCGCCCCCGGCGCGCACGGCGCAGCTGCGGGGTGCTCCACCGCCGGACACGGGCCGTACCGCGCCGGCGGCCTCATCTCGGCCGTGTGACACGGTGTCACACCCGTCACGCGGATGGCGAGCTCGCCAGGTGACGAAGTGATGACTTTCCTGACCGGGTACAGGGACTGGCGTGCCTCGATCGGGGTAGTGACTCGGCCCGGTCCGCTCCGCGGGCAGGTGCCGACGGGAGACGATCGGCGGCGGACACCACGAACGTGTCCCGGTCTGGAGGAGGACCCATCAAGACGGTCAGGTCGGCAGCCGACGAGGCGCCGTTCCAGGTGCGGCTCGCGGACGGCCCGGAACCGGGGCAGGTCATCGCCTCCGTGTCCGGCGAGCTGGACGCCGCCAGCAACCCGCTGCTGCAACAGACCCTGCTGGCTGCGCTGCGCCAGGCGGAGGGCCTGCTCACCATCGACCTGTCCGGGGTCACCTTCTTCGGGTCCGCCGGGGTCACGGCGTTGGTGTGGGTCAGCCAGCACCCGGAGGCCGCCGGCAAGCACGTCGGGGTCATCGCGACCAGCCGCATCGTCACCGGGCCGCTGGAGCTGACCGGCCTGCTCCTGCGGCTGGACGTCCAGGGGATGCCGGGCGTCGCCGCCGGCCCGCAGGACAGCGAGGACCGGGCGCGGCGCTGACCGCGCCGAGCCGACACGTGACCCCCCGTGCTGCACGCGCCCTCTGCGTCCGCCACCATGGTCCCGGCGGAGACACCGGCCGGCGGGAGGCCCGAAGAGTGAGTGCACTGGTCTGGCCGGCGGCCGAGGTGCCCCACGAGGACGGCGACGTCTGGCGGTGGGAGCTCCCGACGGTGCACGACGCGTCCCGGGTCCGGATGGACCTGCGGGCCCGGCTCGCCCACCCGTCCCTGGCCGCCCGGTCCACCGAGGACGCGCGCGAGGGACTGCTGCTGGTGTTCGAGGAGCTCAGCTCGAACGCGCTGCGGCACGGTGGCGGTGCGGTGGTGGCGCTGATCGTCGCCGTCCCGACCGGCTGGCTGATCGTGCTCACCGACGGCTCGCCCGACACCCCGCCGCGCCCCGCGGTCGACCGCGACCCGGCCTATGGGGGGATGGGGCTGCCGATGGTGGCCCAGCTGTCGGTCGACTACGGCTGGTGCAGCGACGCCGAGCGCAAGCACGTGTGGGCCCGGCTGCCCTCCGGGCTGTCCACCGCCTCGGTCCCCCGGCCCCGCTCCTCCTCCGGCCCGGCAGGGGCCTGACGGAGCGCCTCGGTCCGGGAGTTCAGCTCCGCACCACCGTCACGTCGCTGAACCCCTCTGCGGTGCTCGGCACGGTGAGCCGCCCGGCTGCGCTGTAGAGCCCGACCAGCGGCACCCTCGCCCGCCCCTCGCGGGCCTCGTTGCGGGCCCGGCAGGTCTCCAGCGGTACGTCGAGGAACACCGCCCGGGCCGGGACGCCGGCGGCCGCCGCCAACGCGATCAGCGGCGCCCGCTCGGCCAGCGACGGCGAGGTGTTGTCGACGACGACGCTGGCGCCCTCGGCGAGCAGGGCGGCCACGGTCCGCTGCTGCCGGGCCTCGCGACGCCGGGCGTTCGGCCAGTGGTCCTTGCTGACCACCGCGTGCGTGCCGGCCAGGTGCTCGGTGACCCACCTGGACTTGCCCGACCCCTGCAGGCCGACCATCACCACGAGCTCCTGGCGTGCCATGGCCCATCCGGTACCCGCCCCGGCCCACGCAGTCGCTGCAGGGGTTGCGCGGCCACGGCACCGGGCATGGAGGGGCATCTGTCCCGAGACCCGAGGAGGGCCCCGTGTTCCCGGCCGAGAACATCCGTGACTGGCGCACCCTGAACGTCGTCGACCCGGACGGGAGCAAGATCGGGACGTTGGAGTCGGTGTACGTGGACACCACCACCGACCAGCCGTTCTTCGCCGCGGTCATCACCGGCTTCATCGGTCGGCGCCAGCTGACCTTCGTGCCGCTGACCGGCGCCACCGTGGCCCCCGACCACATCCGGGTCACCGTGTCCAAGGACCTCACCAAGAACGCCCCGTCCATCGACACCGACGGCGAGCTCACCGTCGAGCAGGAGCCCGACGTCTTCGCGCACTACTCGATGCCCTACACCGGCGGCGTGCGCCGGCTGGCCCGCCGCTAGCCGTACCGACCGGGGAGGTCGGTGCGGTCCGCTCCGGGACCAGCACCGGTTGGCCACCTCTTGTTCACGCAGAAGTCCCCCAGTTGTCAGCTGTTCGCTACCGACCTACTGTCCTCGGGGACCTGGGTCGCCGCTGCACTCGGGGCGTCGACTGCAGGGACTCACCATGCTGACCGTCATCCGGCCGCGCCGTCTGCTCGTGGTCCTGGCCGGGATGAGCCTCCTGCTGGGAGCCGTCAGCCTCGTGCTGAACCTCGTCGTGCTCGGCGCCGACACGCCGGGCCAGCTGGCGGCGGGGATGCGCTCCGGGGTGCTCGACCTGCTCAGCGTCAACCGGGAGGCGAACCTCCCGACGTGGTTCTCCTCGGCCCTGCTGCTGGCTGCCGCTGCCTCGGCGGCCGGAGTGGCCGCGTGGGCCCACCGGAACCGCGACCGCTGGCGGTGGCACTGGTCGGTCCTCGCCGCGGCGTTCGGCTACCTGTCGGTCGACGAGCTGCTGCGGTTGCACGAGCGGGCCAACCACCAGGTGGGCAAGGTCGTGGAGACGAGCGGGGTCTTCACCTTCGGCTGGTGGGTGCTGGCCGCCCCGCTGGTGGTCGTCTTCGCCGCCGCCTACCTCCGCTTCCTCCGCGGGCTCCCCGGACGGATCGGTCTGCTCATCGTCGTGGCGGGGACCCTCTACGTCGGCGGCGCCATCGGCATGGAGGTGGTGGGCAGCTGGCTGGCCGACGACCGCGGGACGCTGTCCGCTCCGTACGTCCTGGCCACCACGGCGGAAGAGGTGCTCGAGATGCTCGGCGTGGTCGTCTTCCTCTACGCCGTGACCACCTACGCGAACTCCCGGATGAGCGTCGTCGACGTACCCGTCGCGAGCGCCGCCACGAGCCTCGACGAGGCTGCGGACCGCGGTGGTCGGGGTCGGCACGACGACGCTGCGCGCCGGACCGCCACTGCCCCGGGCGTCTCGGAGTTCGACGACGACACCGGGATCGGCGGCGCCCGCGCGGCCTGACCGGCCCCTTCGTCAGCCGCGGCGGGCGGCGAAGAGACCGGCCGCGTCGCGCAGGCTCTTGGTCGGGCGCAGCCAGGCGCCGTCCGTCGGCAGGGCGTCCAGCCGGACGCGGTCCAGCGGCTCGACGAACGCCCCGGGCACGTCCTCGATGTCGACGAACTGCAGCAGCTCGGAACTGATCGCGTAGCCGGCGACCTCGCTGAACGCGACGACGACCACCTCGGTGCCCGCGCGCGCCAGGTCCTCGAGCGGCTCGGCGAAGTTCCGGCCGTCACCGGAGAAGACGACCAGGCGGCGCAGCTGGTGGCTGTGCGCCCGCACGCTGATGTGGTCGAGCATCGACTGGTCGATGTCGTCATCGGGCTGGAGCTTGGGCCGGGCGAAGACGGCGTAGCCGAAGCTGCGCAGCGCCTCCACCCAGCGCTGCAGCGAGGTGGCGTGCTGCGGCGGCACGTTGGCGAAGACGCAGGCCTCGACCTCCGGCGGCTGCACCGCCCCGAGCTCCTCGGCACCCTCGACGAACCACGCGGCGATCGCGTCGAACCGCGGCCGGGACGCCGCGGTCGGGCGCGCGCCGATCACGTTCGCCAAGGTCATGTCGATGTTCGGTGCGTCCCACACCAGCAGGTCCAGCGACGGGCGCGGCCCCTCGGACGAGAACCCCTCGTGCCCGTCCACCGATCCGGTCGCGTCGTCGAGGATCTCGGTCATCGGCCCAGTCTGCCGGTCGGGGTCCACCGGCGGGACCGGTGGGCGCGCGATCGCGGTGGGCGTGCCGCCCGGGGCGGTCGCCCGACGCCGACGGCGGCCGGTCACCGGACCGCTCCGACGCACCGACGACGGCACCGCGACCAGCTCACCCCGGCACCGTACGAGACGCACCGGACGCTCAGGTCGTGATGGTCACCAACCGCTTGATCGCCAGCAGGGCCAGCGGCGCGTAGCCGAGCACCAGCGGCGCGAAGCCGCTGATCCGCAGGCCGGTCGTCGTCCCGCCGTCCGGGCCGGCGCTCACCCAGTGCGCCAGCCCGAGCCGGGTCGGTCCGACGGTGACCTGCCAGCTCCACGACCGCGCCGCGTCGGACACCTCGTCGACGACGAACGGGACGGAGGTGCGCAGCGGGTCGTGCACCCGGCCGGTGACGCCCTGGGCGATCCGGGGGGCGGTGGCCTCCACCCGGCTGATCTGCGGGGACCACTCCGGCCAGCGAGCGGGGTGGACGAAGCGGTCCCACACCTCGCCGGGGTCGACCGGGCCGGTGGCGTGCAGGGTCACTGTGGTCACCCCGGACGGGTGCCCGCCCAGCTGCCGACTGACACCCGGGCGGGCTGATGGCCGGGATCCGCCCCCGAGAGTGACCCAGGCCGGTCCATCCGCGCCCGACCAGCATGCCCCCGGCCCGCCCACCGCGCAGGTCCGGTTCCACGTGGAACCCCCGACCAGCGCCGTCCGGACCGGACGCGAGGATGGTGGCGTGCCCGGGTCCTCGCCCTCACCGGTCCTCCGCGCGATGACGCCGGCCGACTGGCCCGCCGTCCGCGAGATCCACGCCGCCGGCATCGCCACCGGACTCGCCACCTTCGAGACCGAGCCACCGACCTGGGCGGCCTTCGACGCCTCCCGCCTGCCCGGTCACCGGCACGTGGCCACCGACGGCACCGGCGCGGTCCTCGGCTGGGTGGCGTGCAGCCGTGAGTCGCCGCGGGCGGCCTACGCCGGCGTGGTCGACCACTCGGTCTACGTCGCACCGCACGCGGCCGGCCGGGGCATCGGGCGGCTGCTGCTGCAGCGGCTGATCGACTCGACCGAGGCCGACGGCATCTGGACGATCCGGGCCGGGGTGTTCCCCGCCAACACGGCCAGCCTCGCGCTGCACGAGCGGCTCGGGTTCCGGGTGGTCGGCCGTCGGGAACGGATCGGCCGCCGGGTCATCGACGGGCGGGCGAGCTGGCACGACGTGCTGTTCCTCGAGCGCCGCAGCCGGGTGGTGGGCCGGGACGGCGACCCGGCCTGACCCCGTCAGGCCGCGGGGCCGCCGAGCAGGAGCTGGCGCAGCAGGTGCAGGGCGAGCGTCGTCGTCCGCTGGCGCACGGCCTCCCGCGACCCGAACAGGGTCAGTGAGCGGGCGACCGCGCCGTCCGGGCCGGCGGCGGACAGGTGGACGGTGCCGACCGGCTTCTCCGCCGTCCCGCCGCCCGGACCGGCGATCCCGGTGACGCCCACCCCGACGTCGGCGCCGAACCGGCGCCGGGCGCCCTCGGCGAGCGCGGCGGCGACCTCCGGGCTGACCGCGCCCGCGGCGGCCAGCGTGCCGGCCGGCACGTCGAGCAGCTGCGTCTTGGCACTGTCGGCATAGGCCGCGACCCCGCCGAGCACCCGGCGCGACGAGCCCGGCGGTGCGGTGAACCGCGCGGTGAGCAGCCCGCCGGTGCACGACTCGCCGATGCCCACCGTCCACCCACGCTCGTCCAGCGCGGCGGCGACCAGCTCGTCCACCGTGGGACCGTCGCTGAACAGCGTGTCGCCGAAGTCGGCGGTGACCACCTGCACCAGCCGCTGGTGCGCCGGTTCGGCGTCCGGGCCGTACCGGGTCACGATCTCCAGCTCGCCGTCCCGCAGGCAGGTGGTGATCTCCAGGCCGGTCACCTGGTCGTCGACCCGGCGCAGGGTGGCCGCCAGCTCGGACTCCGGCGTGCCCCACAACCGCAGCGTCGACTGGCGCAGCTCGGTGGCCCCGGCCAGCGCCCGGCGCACCGGCTCGGCCGCCAGCGCCGCCGGCCACATGCCCTGCAGCTCCGACGGCGGCCCGGGCAGCACCAGCACCGGGGGGCCGGTCCGGCCGTCGGCCACCGGGACGACGAGGCCCGGTGCCGTGCCTACCGGCTCCAGCACCGTGGCGCCCGCCGGGACCTGCGCCTGCTTGGCGACCCCGGCTGCGGTCGCCGCCGGGTCCATCCGCCAGCCGCGGCGGGCGCTGAGCCGGGCGACCACCTCGGCGATCCGCTGCTCCAGGGCAGGGTCCAGCGCCGAGGGCCGGCCCTGGAAGTCCCCGACCAGGGCGGCGGTCAGGTCGTCGGCCGTGGGGCCCAGCCCGCCGGTGGTGATCACCAGGTCGGTGCCCGCGCCGGCCAGGAAGGCGAGGGCGGCCCGCAGGTCCTCGGGCCGGTCCCCGACGACGACCACCGAACCGACGTCGACGCCTCGGGCGCGCAGCGCCTCGGCCAGCCACGGCCCGTTGCGGTCGGCCACCCGGCCGGTGAGCACCTCGGTGCCGGTGACGACGATGCCCGCGCGTGCTGCCACGGGACCGACCCTAGGCGGGACGCCGGACCACGGCGCGGGGGCAGGATCCCGGTGGCCTCCCGCGGCTACGGTGTCCAGCGCCCTGCCCCGCCGTCCGGCCGGAGTCGACCAGGCCGCCGGCGCCTCGGCGCACCCCACGAGGAGGACACGTGAGCCAGCCGCACCCGCCGATCCCCGAGCCACAGCCGCAGCCGCAGCCGGCACAGAGCGGCGCGACCCGGCACCCCGCCGGGGACCAGCACGCCCCCACCGAACACCCCGTCACCGAGCACCCGGCCACCGAGCCCGCGGTGACCGGCACGACCGACGATCCCCGCACCCAGTCGATCCTGCTGCCGCCCAGCCAGCGCGAGACGGTCGAGCCGGAGCAGACGGACGCCGGAGCGCACGGCAGCCACCAGCCGTACCAGCCCTCCTACGACCCGCCGACCGCCGTGCACGGGACCGGCCCGGTCGACGTCGGGTCCGGGTCCACGCCCACCCCGTCGCCCAGCCCGCCGCCGGTCCCGGGGCCGGCCACCACCCCCGGCACCGCGCCCGGCACGCCGTCAGCTGGGGCGCAGGACGGCGGGTCGTCGTCGTCCTCGGTCCGTTCCCGTCTCGCCGCCGTCCGCTCCTCGGGCCGGCCGGGGACGGAGCTGGTGGCCCTCCTGCTCGGCGTGCTCGGGCTCGCCCTGCTGGAACTCGGGCTCAACCTCGACTTCGTCAACCAGTCGCTGTGGGACGTCGTGCCCACGTGGTCGGCGTTCGCCACCGTCGCCGCCCTCGTCGCGCTGGTGCCCTCGGCCGTCGCCCTGGCCGGGCGGCGGGGGTCCGCCCGGACGGCGTGGCGGGTCGGCGCCGGTGGCCTGGTCGCCCTCGCCGCCTTCTGGGTGCTGATCGCCCTCCCGCTCGTCGCCAGCGACCGCGGCTTCTGGCTCACCGCCGCCCTGGCCGCCACGGGCGCCGCGGTGGTGCTGGCCCCGGGCCGCCCCGAGTGACCCGGGGCCGCGGCTGGTTCCTCTGCGCCGGGGTGCTCGCCCTCGCCTCGCTGGGGCTGCCGTGGGCCGGGCAGCTGTCCGGCACCGGGCACCCGGCGCGGGTCGCCGTCCTCGCCGCCCTGGCCCTGGCGGTGGTGGGGCTGCGCCGCCGGCAGGACCAGTGGCTCACCGCCGCGCTCGCCGCCGCCGGCGTCGGGCTGCTGCTCGGCGGGATCGACGCGTCGTCCGGCCGGGTGGCGCTGGCCGCCGCGGCGACCTGCCTGGTCCTCGGCTGCCGGGCCGCCGGGCACCGCATCGTCCCGTCCCGGTGGGCCGGGGGCACGGCGGGCTGAGCACGGGCACTACCCGCGCACCCGCACCGCCAGCACCGCGACGTCGTCGTCCACGGACCCGTCGAGCCCGGCGAGCAGCCGGTCGCACAGTTCCTCCAGCGGAAGGTGCGCCCACCGGGCGAGCGCCCCGGCCAGCCAGGCCGTGCCGTCGTCCAGCACCGCACCCCGGCGCTCCACCAGCCCGTCGGTGTAGAGCACGACCGTCGACCCGGGCACGAGCAGCTGGGTGTGGTCGCTGCGCAGCACGGACGGGTCGACGCCCAGCAGCAGGTCCGGCTCACGCTCCAGCACGGTGACCGTGCCGTCGGGGTCGAGCAGCAGCGGCGGCGGGTGCCCCGCGTTGCTCCACCGCAGCAACCGGTCGCCGGTGCCCACCTCCTCGACCGTGGCCAGGACGCCGGTGGCGAGGGTGGCCACCTGCAGGTCCCGCAGCGCCCGGTCCAGCGCGCTGAGCACCGCCCCGGGGGTCCCACGCCGGCTGTGGGCGACCCCCCGGAGCACGTTGCGGACCTGCGCCATCGCCGCCGCCGCGTGCCGGTCGTGCCCGGTGACGTCACCGATCACCAGGGCGAGCCGGCCGTCGCCCAGCAGGAAGGCGTCGTACCAGTCCCCGCCCACCTGGGCCAGCGACGCCGCCGGCAGGTACCGGACGGCGACCTGCAGGTCGTCGGCCTCGGGCGGCTCGGTGAGCAGGCTGCGCTGCAGCGCCTCCGCCATGCCCTCGACCACGGCGTGCTGCGCTCGCTCGTCCGCCCGGGCCCGGATCCGCTCCAGCGCCAGCGCGGACTGGCCGGCCAGTGCGTGCAGCAGCTCGAGGTCGCTCTCGGCCAGTGCCGGGGAGTGCATCCAGCCCACGCTCAGCGACCCGATCCGCCGGGAGCCGCTCTCCAGCGGCACCGCGGCCCAGGCCTGGACCCCGGTCACCGCGGCCACCCTGGCCAACTGGGGCGAGAACGCCTCGGTGGCCGCGCGGTCGGGCAGGACCACGCGCTCCCCGGTGCGGGCCGCGACGCAGCCGGGATAGGGCGCGTCCAACGGCAGCACCGTCTCCGGGCCGACGCCGACCGGGGCGATCCCGTCGGTGCGCACCAGCCGCAGCCGGTCGGCACCGTCGCACACCCCGATCACGCCGCCGTGGGCGCCCAGCACCACCAGGCCGCGCTCGTTGACCACCCGGGCGAGGTCGTCGAGGGTCTCCGCGCGCCCCAGAGCCAGGGCGACGCCGGAGAGGGCGGCGAGCCGGCGTGCGGTGTCCGCCTCGGCCTGGCGGGCGACGCGGAGCTCGGCGCTGCGGGCGAAGAGGTCGCTCTCCACCTCCAGCACCCGGCGGTGCCAGCGCTGCCCCCGGCCGCTGGGGTGGTCGGACATGGCCTGCTGGCGCACGTAGTCGGTGATGTCCTCGACCCGCTGGAGCAGGTGCCGGCAACGCCCCTCGTCGTCCAGCACCGGGACGCTGATCAGGCTCCAGAAGCGCTTGGTGAAGCCGCCGGAGCCGTCGGGGATGTCGAACTCCTGCACGGGCAGGGTCTGTGGGCGGCAGCTGTCCCGGGCACGCTCGAGGGAGGCCCGGATGCGGCTGCCACTGGCGTCGGGGGCGGTCGAGTCGGGGTTGCCGGGGAACGCCTCGAAGACCAGCTGCCCGACCAGCTCGGCCCGGGTCCGACCGGTGTTGGCCAGGTAGGCCGGGTTGGCGTCGACGATGACCAGCTCGGGCGTCAGCACCAGGTAGGGCGTGGGCATCGCGGCGAAGAGCGCCGCGTGATCAGGGGGCGATGCCGCCAGGTCCGCGGCAGGACCCGCGATGCCGGTCGGGTGGTCCGACCCGTTCGCCGCCGCGCTCACGACCCTGGATGCCCCCCATGGCCACTGCCTCGTCGGACCGGGCCTGTGGCGGGCAACATACCGGCGCTGGGCACCGCCGGGGGCTGCTCGGCTCAGTCCTTGTCGGGCTTGCCGTTCCCGCCACCGTTGCCGTTGCCGGTCCCGTTCCCGGGATTGCCGCCCGCCCCGTTGCCATTGCCGTTGCCGTTGCCGTTGCCGTTGCCCGGGGACGTCCCCGGCTCGGGAAGGGTCTCACCGTCGGCGGTCTCGCCGTCGTCCGTCTCGCTCTCGTCGGTCTCGTCCTCGCCCTCAGTCGCCTCGTCCTCGGCGCCGTCGTCACCCTCGGCTGGCGCCTCCTCGACCGGCGCCTCCTCGACCGGCTCCCCCGTCGGGCGCACGCCGGTCGTCGCGGTGGGCGTCGGGGTGGGGACCCGGGTGGGCCTCGGTGCAGGGGTGGTCGCCGGGACGGGAGCCGGCTGCTGGACCACGGTGTCGACCGTCCGCTCCCGACTCGGCCGGACCGGCGCCGGGGCGTCGCTGGGGGCGACCGCGTAGCTGACCAGGACCGTCTCCCCCGCGCGGAGCTCCGTCGCCAGCGGCGCGACGTCGACGACCGTGCCGGGGTCGGCGGAGTCGGTCTCCGTGGGCTGCGCCTCGACGACCAGGTCGAGGGCCTCCAGCTGGGCACGGACGGCGTCGACCGGGCGGCCCAGGTAGTCAGCGGCGTCCAGGACCACGGTGGCCGGGGAGGCCACCACCTCCCCGGGGACCTCCACGGCGGCCGCGATCGGCGTCGTCCCGGTCGGGGCGAACGCCTGCAGCACGACGGCCGCCAGACCGGCCCCGACCAGCAGCGCGACGAGCGGGACCAGCAGCCGGCCCAGGCCGCCCTGCGGGGCGGGACGGCGGGTGGAGCGCTCGGTGGCCGACGACGCCCCGGCCAGCGCGGCCGCGTCCGGCAGCAGCCAGAAGCTCTGCGTGTCGGTGCGCTGCACCGCCGGCAGCTCCCGCCCGGCGAGCACCTCGTCGATCGCCGCGACGACGGCCTCGCCGTCGGGGTAGCGCTGGGCAGGGTCCTTGACGATGGCGCGCTCGACCAGCCGCCGCACGCCCTCGGGCAGCTCCGCGGGGAGTGGGGCGGGCTGGTCGCGCAGATGGCGCAGCGCGATGGTCACCGAGTTGTCACCGTCGAAGGCGCGCCCACCGGTCAGGCACTCGTAGCCGACCATGCCCAGGGCGTAGACGTCGCTGGCCGCCGTGGCGTGTGCACCCGAGGCCTGCTCCGGGGAGAGGTAGGACGCGGTGCCGACCACCTGGCCGGTCTGGGTGAGCGGGACGCTCCCGGCCGACCAGGCGATGCCGAAGTCGGTGATCTTGACGGTGCCGTCCCACCGGACCAGCACGTTCCCCGGCTTGACGTCCCGGTGCACCACGCCGGCAGCGTGGGCGACGGCCAAGGCGGAGGCGGTCTGCCGGAGCACGTCGAGCGTCCGGTCCGGCGACAGGCGCTCCTCGCGGGCCAGCACGGTCGACAGCGACTGGCCCTCGACCAGCTCCATGACCAGGTAGGCCAGGTGCTCACCCGAGCCGTCGGCCGCCTGCTCCTCGCCGTAGTCGTAGACGGCGGCGATGTTCGGGTGGCTCAGCGCAGCCGCGTGGTGTGCCTCGGCGCGGAAGCGGGCCAGGAACAGCTCGTCACCGGTGTACTCGCTGCGCAGCACCTTGACCGCGACGGCCCGGTCGAGCAACTGGTCGTGCCCGCGCCACACCTGGCCCATGCCGCCGGAGGCCAGCAGGGTCGCCAACTCGTAGCGGTTCCCGAGGCTCCTCCTCGTGGGCTCCACCACCGTGCGCCGTCCCCTCGTCCTGCCTCGTCATCACGTACGAACCCCAGCCGGCCGGCGCTGGCGGGCTGGACGCACCGAAGGGGTTGATGCCCCGCCAGAGCGTTCGTACACATGCCGACGACCGGCTCGTCGGGCGACGAGACCAACGTCAGGTCGAGACGGACTGTTCCCGCGCGAGGCGCTCCCCCGCCGCCGCCAGCCAGTGAGCCGGGTCGGCCATCGCGCCCTCGACCGAACCGGCCAGCTCGGTGAGCGAGAGCGCGCGGGCCACCGGCAGCTCCTCGGCCGCCACGACCCGGCCGGCGACCACCGCCACCGGCACCGCCGCACCGCGCGCCCGCTCGACCAGGTCGCCCACCACCTTGCCCCGCAGCGACTGGGCGTCGAACTGCCCCTCGCCGGTCACCACGAGAGCCGCGCCCCGCAGTGCCTCGTCCAGACCTGCGGCAGCGGCCACCGCCTGCGCGCCACTGACGAACTCCGCCCCCCAGCAGGCCGCGAAGCCGTAGGCGGTCCCGCCGGCCGCCCCGGCCCCCGGCGCCTCCCGGTCGCCCCCGAGCAGGTCGGCCAGCCGGGCCAGCGCCGCGTCGAGCTCGGACACCTGCGCCGGGTCCGCGCCCTTCTGGGGCCCGAACTGGCCGGCGGCGCCCAGCGGCCCGAGCAGCGGTGCGGTGACGTCGACCAGGCACTGGACGCCTCCGGCCGGCGGCGGGACCAGCCCGGCCAGGTCGACCCGGGCCAGCCGGGACAGGGCGCCGCCGCCGGGGGGCAGCGGGGCCCCGTCGGCGTCCAGGAAGCGGGCGCCCAGCGCAGCCAGCGCACCGGTGCCGCCGTCGGTGGTGGCGGAGCCGCCCAGGGTGAGCATCACCCGGTTGACGGCCGGATCGGCGAGCACGGCAGCCAGCAGTTGCCCCAGCCCCCGGGTGGTGGCGCCCAGCGGGTCGGGCTGCTCGAGCAGCGGCAGCCCGGCCGCCCGGGCCATCTCCACCACCGCCGTCCCGTCGGGGAGCAGCAGCCAGGCGGCGTCCACCGGGCGCCCGTCCGGCCCGGTCACCGGCGCACTGCGCCAGCAGGCGGCCGGCAGGTCGTGCCCGAGCGCCTCGAGCGTGCCCTCACCGCCGTCGGCCAGGGGGACGGCGATCAGTTCGTCGCCCGGCCGCACCCGGCGCCAGCCGGCGGCCAGCGCCTCGGCGGCCGCCGCCGCACCGAGCGTGCCCTTGAACGAGTCGGGGGCGATCACCACCCGGGTCACCCTCGGTCACCGTCGCCGTCGTCGCCGCAGCACATGACCGGCAGCCTCGCCGGTGCCGGGGGCGGGCGGCAAGCCGGGGGGTCGGGCCGGCGAGGAACGTGCCGCCAACAGGTACCGATCGGCCCGGGACCTGCCGAGGAGGACCGCGACGGCCGCTCGCGCAAGCCCACGACCAGGAGTGCAGGTCCGATGATCGGTGCCACGTCCACCTCCGCCGCCCCCGCCCGGGCACTGCGACCCGTCACCGTGGGCGCCACACCGGCGCGCTGGCGGCGGAACACACTCGCCGCCCTCACCGCCGAGGACCGCGCACTGCTCGCCGAGGCGACCGGCGTGCAGCTGACCGCGGACGGCGAGCGGGCCGACGGACGCGTGCTGGTGCCAGCCGTCGCCTCCGCCGTCGCCCGGGACCGGCTGACCGGGCTGCTGCCCACCGGCCGACCGGTCAGCCGGGTCTACCTCGAGCAGATGTGGGCCGCCCTGCCCCTGGGGCCGGGCTCGGCCGGGACGATCAGCGACATCACCGCGCTGCTGGACGTGCTGGCCCGCCGGGACGCGCACCAGGCCCTGGCCCGCCCCGCCTGAGCAGACCGCACCGACCTCGCGTGGGCGTGGGCGTCGGCGTGGGCGTCGGCGTGAGCGTCGGTATCGGCGTCGGCGTCGGCGTGTCGTCGAGCGCGTGGCCGGCCGCACCGTCCGGGCGAGTCGACCTGCGGGCGCTTGTGCTCTGGTGCACCAGTGCAGCCAGAGCACAAACGGACCGGAGGGGCACCACCCGGTCAGCCGCGCACGGTGGCCGGACGCGCCCGTACCGCTGAACAGTGCCCGGCCCCACCGGTCGCCGGGTCGACGGGTCGGACTCGCCCTGCTGCCCTCGTGGCGCCCCGGCTCGCGGCGCGGGAACGGCCGTACCAGCAGAATGGGCCGCGCCCGGAACGCCGTCAGCAGAGGAGCTGTCGATGCACCCCCAGGACGCGCCGCCGACCAGCGACGGGACCGGCACCGACCGGACCAGCAGCGAACGGACCAGCACCGCACTGCCGGAGCAGGTCGGGGTGATCGGCGGCGGTCGGATGGGCGCCGGGATCGCCCAGGCGTTCCTGGTCGCCGGCGCACGGGTCGAGGTGGTCGAGGCCGGTGACGAGGCAGCCGAGGCCGCCCGTGGCCGGGTGTCGGCCGGCCTCGAGGAGGCCGCCCGACGCGGCAAACTCCGCGGTGAGGTCGCGGAGGTCCTCGACCGGCTGACCCTGGTCGACTCGCCCACCGACCTGACCGCGGACGCCGGCCTGGTGGTGGAGGCGGTGCCCGAGCGGGCCGACCTCAAGGTCGCCGTGCTCACCGCCGCGGAGGCGGTGCTGGGGCCGGACGCGGTCCTGGCGACCAACACCTCCTCGCTCTCGGTCACCGAGCTGGCCGCGGCGCTGCAGCGGCCGACACGCTTCCTGGGCCTGCACTTCTTCAACCCGGTGCCGGCCTCGAAGCTGGTCGAGGTGGTCGTCGCGCCGGAGACCGCCGAGGACGTCGTCGCGGCCTCCCGCGACTGGGTGCGGGCGCTGGGCAAGACCGACGTGGTCGTCCGCGACTCCCCCGGCTTCGCGTCGTCCCGGCTCGGCGTGCTGCTCGGGCTGGAGGCGATCCGGATGCTGGAGGAGGGCGTCGCCGACGCCGAGGCCATCGACGCGGCGATGGAGCTGGGCTACCGGCACCCGATGGGCCCGCTGCGCTCGACCGACCTCGTCGGTCTGGACGTGCGCCTCGCGATCGCCGAGTACCTCGCCGGCACCCTGGGCGAGCGCTTCACGCCACCCCAGTTGCTGCGTGACAAGGTGGCCGCCGGAGAGCTGGGGCGCAAGACCGGCCGCGGCTTCCACGACTACGCAGAGGACTGAGAGGACGACGATGTCCACACCCGGCTCCGAGCCCACCGTCAGCCGCGCCGACGCCGACGGCGTCGCCACGCTGACCCTGCAGCGACCGGCGCTGTCCCACCGGCTGCGCACCGAGCTGCTGGCGCACGTGCGGGACGTGGCCGCGGACGAGTCGGTGCGCGCCGTGCTGCTCACCGGCAGCGGCCGGGCCTTCTGCGTCGGCCAGGACCTCGCCGAGCACGTCGAGGAGCTCCGCTCCGAGCGTCCGGACGCCGGGCCGTCGCTGTCGGTGGTCGAAGCCGAGTACAACCCGCTGATGCTGGCCCTGGCCGCACTGCGGGTCCCCCTCGTGGTGGGGGTCAACGGCGCCTGCGCCGGCGCGGGCCTGGGCATCGCGCTCGCCGGAGACCTGCGGGTCGCGGCCGCCGGCGCGAAGTTCACCACCGCGTTCACCGGCATCGGGCTGTCCAGCGACTCCGCGCTGGCCTCGCGGCTGGTGCACTGCGTCGGCGGGTCCCGCGCCACGGAGCTGCTGCTGCTCCCCGAGCCGTTCCTCGCCGAGACCGCCGCCGAGTGGGGCCTGGTGCACCGCGTCGTCCCGGCCGCGGACGTGCTCGCCGAGGCGACCGCGCTCGCCACCCGGCTCGCTGCCGGGCCGACCCGGGCCTACCGGGCGGTCAAGACGGTGCTGGCGACGGCGGCCACCGACAGCCTCGAGGACACCCTGGCGCTGGAGGCGAGCCTGCAGACCGACCTGGGGGCGACCGCCGACCACCGCGAGGCCGTCGAGGCGTTCCTGGGCAAGCGACCGGCGGTCTTCACCGGCCGCTGATGGATCGAGGCCCTCTCCCTGGAGGAGGCCCTCGTTCCACGTGGAACCGCTAGCTGGCGGCGGTGCAGGCGGAGCAGACGTCGACGCCGGACACCGGCCAGTGCGCCTCGGTGGTCACCCGGGCCAGGGTCCCGCAGACGGTGAGCTCGCAGGCGCCGTCCAGGTCGGCGGGGGCCCGGTGCACCTCCACGGCGTGCCAGAGCGCGGTGGTCGGCCCGTGCGCACGGCTGCGGGCGGCGGCGAACGTCAGCGTCTGCGTGGTCACCCCGGGGTCGTCGGCAGCACCGGCCCGCCGGTGCAGGGGCCCCGCCGCCCGGCTCACCCCATCGGATGACCCGGCCCGGCGCCCAGGGGTGGACCCGGCGTGGCAGCGTGCACGGCGACGTCCCACCGCCTGCGAGGAGATCCTGGTGCAGCTCACCAAGCACGGACACGCCTGTGTGGTCCTGTCCGACGGCGACCGACGGCTGGTGATCGACCCGGGTGCGTTCACCGCCGACGACGCCTGGCACGGCGCCTCGGCCCTGTTGGTCACCCACCAGCACCCCGACCACTTCCTGCCCGACCGGGTCCGCGCCGCGCTGGACGCCGACCCGGCGCTGGAGGTGTGGACCAACTCGGCGGTGGCCGAGCAGCTGGCCGGCGCGGGCCCGCGGGTGCACGTGGTCGGTGCCGGCGACGCGTTCACCGCCGCGGGGTTCGGGGTCACCGTGCACGGGGAGTGGCACGCGGTGATCCACCCGGACGTCCCGCGGGTGCGCAACGTCGGGTTCCTCGTCGAGGAGCGGGTCTTCCACCCCGGCGACGCGCTCACCGTGCCCCAGGCCGCCGTCCCCACCCTGCTGCTGCCGGCGCACGCCCCGTGGTCCAAGACCGGCGAGCTGATCGACTACCTGCGCGAGGTGCGCGCCGAGCGGGCGCTGGCCGTGCACGACGGCCTGCTCAACGACACCGGGCTCGGTCTCGTGGCCGGGTTGCTCGGTGAGCGTGGCCCCGGCCAGCCGGTGCCCTACGCGCGCCTGGCCCCCGGGGAGTCCGTCGAGGCCTGAGGTCCGTCGGCCGGCGGCGCGAGGGACAGCGGCACCGTGACCCGCGGGTCCAGCTCGGCGATCCGGGCCGCGTAGCGCCGCACCCGGTCCCGCTCGGTGAGCAGCGCGCGCTCGGTCTCCACCTGGTCGGTGACGTCGGCCTGGATCCCGATGTACTGGACGACGGCGCCGGTCTCGTCGGTCACCGGGGTGAGCGTGCACTCGTTCCACCAGGTGCTGCCGTCGGCCCGCCGGTTGAGCAGCACCTCCCGGCACTCGGCACCGGCCGCGATCGCCGCGCGGATGCGGCCCACGGCGGCCGGGTCGGTGTCGGTGTCCTGCAGGAAGCGGCAGTTGCGGCCCAGCAGCTCGGCGGCGGGCTGCCCGGCCAGCCGCTCGAACGCGGGGTTGACGTAGACCAGCGGCTGGTCGGGCAGCCGCAGGTCCACGATGGTGACGCCGGTGCCGACCGCGGCCAGCGCCCGGTGCAGGAGCGCCTCCCCCGGATCCCCGGCGGACCGCCCGGTGAGCAGCGAGACCACGCCGGCCGGGACCGCCGACACCTCGCCGTCCTCCGTAGACGCACGCCGCACCGTGTTCGGCGCCACCCGGGAGAGCAGCGCCCGGGCGGCCCGCACCACCGTGTCGCGCTCGTAGGTGAGGGCGAAGGCGAACCGGCGCGCCATGTCCGGCCCGTCGTCCCCGAGGTCGCGGGCCAGCAGCGCGGCACTGAAGTGCGGGCTGAGCACCACGACGTCCCACTCGCCGCGCACCGGGTCGCCGGGCGCCAGGTCCGCTCCGCGGAGGCCGGGCATCGGCTCCACCGGCAGGTCCTCGCCCAGGGCGGCGACGAACCCGACCCGCTCGACCAGGTCCCGGTAGCGGAGCCGGGTCGCCGGCGTCACGTGCCGTGCCTCCTGGAACGTCGAGGCGACCACGCAGGTCTCCCCGAGTCGCAGGGCCTGCCGTTCCAGTTGCTTGCTGAGCTCGATCAGCAGCACCTTGGGCGCCTCCCGGACCGGCACGCGCGCCGGCAGGCAGGCGAACGGGGACACCAGCTCGCCCCGGGGGTCGACGGGCTGGACGGCGGGCAGCCGGAGCGTGCCCGGTCGCGCACCCGAGGCGGCACCGGGTCCCGGGCGCCCGAACAGCCAGCCCTGCCCCAGCGTCGCCCCCAGCGCCCGCGCCATGGTCAGGTGCGTGCCGTTCTCGATGCCCTCGGCGAGCACGAAGGCCCCGGTGGACTCGGCGTAGGCGTTGACCGCGTTCATGATCTCCGCGATCGCCGGGCCCGGACGTTCCTGCACCAGGCGCAGGTCGAGCTTGACGACGTCGGGTCGCAGCAACGGCATGAAGGCCAGCGAGAGGGACTCGGCACCGACGTCGTCCAGGGCGATCGCCCAGCCGAACTCCCGCACCCGTTCGACGGTCCGCAGCAGTTCCGCGGGGCGGGCGGCCAACGCGCGTTCGGTGATCTCCAGGACCACCCGCAGGTCCCCGGGCACGGGGAGCTCCGGGTCGAACAGCGCCGCCACGGGTGCGTCGTCGAGGACCTCGGGCTCGACGTTGACGAAGACGGTCGAGGGAGCCAGCAACCCCTGCGCCACCGCGCCGCGCAGTGCGGCGGCCCGGCACGCCTGGTCCAGCTCGGTGAGGCAGCCCGCGTCGCGCGCGGCGGCGAACAGCGCGTCCGGCGCCTCGAACGGGCCCTCCGGGCCGCGGGCGAGCGCCTCGTAGGCGACCACCCGTCCGCTGTCCAGCTCGACGATCGGCTGGAACACGCTCCGGACCGCACGGTCCGCGATCACCGCACGGATGTCGGTGGTCGACTGCTCCTCGAACTGCGCCACGTCGTCCCCCATCGGAGCCGGGCATCGACCCCTGGAGTCTGACAGCATCGTCGTGCCCCCGATCGGTGAGCACACCGGTGGGGATCGGCGGACAGGGGGGCACGGTGACCGTTGCGTACGCGCTGCCCACCTGGGCCGTCCTGCCGGCTCTGGCCGATGCGGCCCTCGACCGGGTCGCCCGGTCGGTGGCCGAGGAGCTGGCCGCTCCCCGTGCGCTGGTCGTCCTGGTCTCCAAGGCCGGGCAGGTCTTCCCCGGCGCCTTCGGCCTGCCCGAGCCGTGGGCCAGCCGCCGCTCGATGCCGCTGAGCCACTCGATGAGCAGGTGGGTGGCCACCAGCGGCAGTCACCTCGCACTGCGCGACGCCCGGGAGCACCCCGAGTTCGCCACCGGCCCCTCCGTCCGGGAGCTGAGCGCCGTCGCCTACGCCGGGATGCCGCTGTGGGACGTGCACGACCAGCCCATCGGCGTGCTGTGCGTCATCGACACACGCCCCCGGGACTGGACCGAGCAGGAGCTCGACACGCTGCGCCGGATGGCCGACGAGACCTCGCGGCAGCTGCGCTTCCGGGCGATCGAGCTGGCCGAGCAGGAGGCGCGCGCGGTCGCCCTCCGCGACGACAGCGCCGCCCAGAGCGCCGCGGAGGCGGCGCGCGCGGCGTTCGTGCTGGCGGAGGCCGACGCCGACCGGGCCCGGGTGGTCGCCCGGCTCAGCACCGCGCTGCTGTCGGCGGAGACGCTCCCCGACCTGCTGCACACGGTGGACCGGCTGGTCCGGTCGCCGCTGGGGGCCACCACCGTGCTGCTCGGCGTCGCCGAGGTGGGTGGCCCGGAACTGCGGGTCTGGTCGGCGACGGCCGGGGTGCCGAGCGGTCCGGACCCCGTCGCGTGCCTCCGGGTGGACGACGCCCACCCGCTGGCGGCGGCGATGCGCGAGCGGCACCTGGTGGCGGTCGCCAGCCCCGAGGAGTCCAGTGCCTTCCCTGGGCTGACCGAGCTGCCCGGGGCGGGACCGGTCCTCGCCATCCACCTCGCGCTCGGTCAACACCACTCGGACGCGGCGCTGCTGGTCGGCTGGACGCAGCCCCGGCAGCTGGACGCACCGGTGCGTGCCGTCGTCACCGACCTGGCCCGGCCGGTCGGCCACGCGCTGGACCGGGTGCTGCTGCGCGAGCAGCGCCTGCGGCTCACCGAGCTGCCGCCGGGGCCGGCCCAGGCCTGACCCGGCCCGGCTCAGCGACCGCCGACGGACACCTCGAACTCGACCTGGCTCACGTCGGGCCGCAGCCGGCTGAACGAGTGCACCAGCGGGTGCCCCGACGTGTCCCGGACGGTGGTGCGCACGACGAGCAGCGGTGAGCCCGCGGTCACCTGCAGCACGTCGGCCTCGTCCGCGGCCGCCGTCCCGACGTCGACGAAGAGCCGGGCGTGCGCCAGGTCGGCGGAGTACTCCCGGCGCAGGAACTCGTAGAGCGAGCCGTGGCTGAAGTCCTCGGTGGCCGCCTTCGGGTAGCGGGTGGCCGGCAGGAAGCTGCGGACGACGTGGTTGGGCAGCCCGTCCACGCTGCGCAGCCGGACCAGCTCCACGACGTCGTCGGCGGTGCCGACCGCCAGCTCGGCGGCGATCGCCGGAGCGGCCGGGACGACGCGCTGGGTGAGGACCGTGGTGCCCACCTGGGCGCCCTGCTCGGTCATCACCGAGTGGAAGCCGGCGATCCGGTGCACGAAGCTCTCGCGGTACTCGTGCCGGATGCCCGGCCGGCTGACGAAGGTGCCCCGCCCCTGCTCGCGGACCAGGTGCCCGTCGGCGACCAGCCCGTCGACCGCGCGGCGCAGGGTGATCCGGCTGACGCCGTACTCGGCGCACAACACCGGCTCGGGAGGGAGGAGGGTGTGTTCAGGCAGCGCGGAGGCGCGTCGCCGCAACGCCTCGCGCACGGCGAGGTACTTGGGCCCCGCCTCCGAACTCGCCACGCCCAGAAAGGTACTGCACCATGAGACGTCTAGACGTCATGACGTACGGTTCATCCGCCCGACCCCCTCGTCCGGAGGAGAGCACGTGCGCATCGGAGTCCTGACCGGCGGCGGAGACTGCCCCGGCCTCAACGCCGTCCTCCGGGCGGTGGTCCGCACCGCGGAGAAGCAGTACGGCAGCGACGTCGTGGGGTTCCGCAACGGCTGGCGCGGCCTGCTCGACGACGACGCGATGCCGCTGGACCGGCCCATGGTCCACAACCTGCTGACCCGCGGCGGCACGATCCTCGGCTCGGCCCGGGTGGCGCCGGAGAAGCTGCACGCCGGGCTGGGCCGGATGCGCGAGGTGCTCGACGCCCACGGGGTCGACGTGCTGGTGCCCATCGGCGGCGAGGGCACCCTCACCGCCGCGGCCTGGCTGTCCTCCGAGGGCGTGCCGGTGGTCGGCGTCCCGAAGACGATCGACAACGACATCGACGGCACCGACCTCACCTTCGGCTTCGACACCGCGGTCAGCATCGCGACCGAGATGATCGACCGGCTGCACACGACCGCCGAGTCCCACCAGCGCGTGCTGCTCGTCGAGGTGATGGGCCGGCACGCCGGCTGGATCGCGCTGAACTCCGGGATGGCCGCGGGCGCGCACCTGGTGATCACCCCCGAGCAGCCCTTCGACATCGAGGAGGTCTGCGAGATGGTCACCGCCCGGTTCGAGCGGGGCCACCGGCACGTCATCGGGGTGATCAGCGAGGGGGCCACGCCCAAGCCGGGCACGATGCCGCTGCGCGACGGCGGGCTCGACGAGTTCGGCCACCGGCGGTTCACCGGGGTCGCCCAGCAGCTGGGCGAGGAGCTGGAACGGCGCACCGGCAAGGAGGTGCGGACGACGGTGCTCGGCCACGTGCAGCGCGGCGGCACCCCGACCTCGTTCGACCGGGTGCTGGCCACCCGCTTCGGGCTGCACGCCACGATCGCCGCCCACGAGGGGCACGTCGGGCAGATGGTCGCGTTGCAGGGCACCGAGATCGGGCTGGTCCCGCTGGCCGACGCCGTGGCGCGGCTGAAGACCGTGCCCCCGTCGCGGCTGGGCGAGACCACCGCCTTCACCGGGTAGCGGCCTCACCACTCCCAGCGGTAGCCGAGCACGCACCGGCCGGGCGGCACCAGCTCGAACGACGCCTGACCGTCGACCAGCTCGACCGGCTCGGCCTCCTCGGCCGTCTCGGACTCCACCGAGGCCCAGCGGCCGCGCAGCAGCTCCCGCGGCCGGGCCGCCGGATCGAAGTGCACGGTGATCGCCAGGTGGCGGACCGAGGCGGAGACCCCGCGCCGGAACTCCGGCGCCGGGGGCTCGGGGTAGGCGAACACCGTCTGGTACTCCAGGTGCGTCGTCTGCCCGGGCAGCAGCGGCCGGGACAGCAGCACCTCGACCACGTGGATCGGGGTGCCCCGCACCCGGAACGCCCGGACCGGATCGCCGCCCTGCAGGACCGACACCGCGGCGTGCGCGGTGTCGAAGGCGTACGTGTACCGATCGGTCGGCTCGACGGCCTCCAGCAGCTGCCGGGTGTGGTGCAGCCGGGGGCTCCGGTCGGGCCCCACGTGGTGCTCCTCGGCCAGCTGCAGGGTGCGCCACGGCCGCGGCGGCATCGGGCCCTCGGCACCCAGTGCGCTGGCGACGACCAGCTGCCGGGCGGTGCTCCGCCCGCTGCGCAGGCTCCGCAGCTCGTCGGCGTGCTCGTCGGTCAGCTCGAAGGCCCGGATGAAGAGCTCGAGGGTCGCGTCGGAGATCCGGTCTCCGTTCAGTGCGCGGCCGACGCGGTTCTCCAGACTCCGTGACCGGTGGCCGTCGTCGACCTCACCGGCGTCGAACAGGTGCTCGGCCAGGACCGCGGCCACCGCGGCCCGGGACAGCTCACCGCGCCGCACCACGCTGTGCACCTGCCAGCGCCGCCGGTACCGCGGCTCACCCAGCAGCTCGGTCAGCCGCCGGGCCGCCAGCCGCAGGCCCCACGCAGGGTCCACCACCGCCCCACCCCCGTCGCGCCCCCCGGTCGCCCGCGCGGGCGGCAGCCCGCGGCGGACACGTCACGGCCACGTCCGTTGTGTACCAACGCGGAGCGGCGGCCGCGAGGCGCGGGGGGACTCACGGCCGCCGCCGACCGGCTCGTCAGCACGCGCCGGTCGGGTCCACACACCGCCCTGTCCCCGCGGGTGGGGACCGGCGGAGGTCACCGCGGCGGCGCGGTGGGAGTGCCCGGCTGCAGCTCGATCACGGTCACCTCCGGGCGGGCGCCCACGCGCATGGGCGGCCCCCAGTAGCCGGCTCCGGAGGAGACGTACAGCTGGGTGTCCCCCTGCTGCGACCAGCCCTCGACCACCGGCTGGTCCAGCAGGACGGCGTAGTCGAAGGGCCAGAGCTGGCCGCCGTGGGTGTGCCCGGACAGCTGCAGGTCGACCCCGGCGGCGCGCGCCTGCTCCACCTGCACCGGCTGGTGCGCCAGCAGGACCACGGGGACGGAGTCGTCCCGGCCGTCCAGCGCGGCGTCCAGGTCGGCGCCGTGGCCGGGCAGCCCGGAGGCGGCCGCCGTCCGGTCGTCGATGCCGGCCAGGTCCACCGTCGCGCCCCCGCGGCCGATGGACACCCGCTCGTTGCGCAGCACGTCGACCCCGAGGGTGAACAGGTGCCGCAGCCACTGCCCGGTGTCGACGAAGTACTCGTGGTTGCCTGTCACGAAGTAGACGCCCTGGTCGCTGACCAGGTCGGCCAACGGGGCGACGTCCTCCCGCAGCTCGCTGACCTCGCCGTCGACCAGGTCACCGACGATCGCCACCACGTCGGGGCGCTGGGCGTTGACCGTCTCCACGAGCCGCTCGAAGCGCCGCCCGCCGTAGGTCGAGGACAGGTGCCCGTCGGAGAAGGTGACGATGCGCAGCCCGGCCAGCGCAGGGTCCAGCCGCGGGATCCGGATCGGCACGCGGCGGACGACCGGGGCCGAGTTGGCCAGGACGACGCCGGTGCTCGCCGTCCCGACCGCGACCGCACCGGCTCCGACGGCCAGGGTGCGGGCCAGGAACAGCCGGCGGGAGGGGTCCGGCACGGTGCGGTCCGCCCGCACCGCACCGCTGCCCGGCTCCGGTGGAACCGCCTCGTCAGGCCCGCCCGGGACTGTCCGGGCCCCGCTCGGCTCGCTCACCGTGCCCGCTGCCGCCGCCACGTGCTCCGGCCGGCGCCCGCGCTGCACCAGCCGGGCGACCACCCGGACCGGCTCGGTCGCCAGCGTGGCGAGGAACAGGTAGAAGGCCAGGCCCAGCCAGGTGTACCCGACCCAGTCCAGCACCCCGTCACCGACCGACAGCCGGCCGCGCAGCAGGACGACGAGCACCGGCAGCACGGCCAGGACGACGAGCAGCACCGTCAGCCGGCGCCGGACACGGCCGGGCCGGGTGGTGCTGCGCACCAACCGCCACCAGAGGTAACCGTGCAGCAGGACCATGACGAGCAGCACGGTCAGGCCGAAGCCGAGCAGGCCGATCAGGGACACCGGCGCGCTCCTGGGGGTCGGGGTGGTGCGCCCGACGCTACTTCGACCGGGTCTTGAGCACCGAGCGCAGCTCCGGCCAGCGCAGCCAGAACTCCCGCTCCGCCTGCTGGCACCGCGCCTCCTCCAGGGCGTGCAGCCGGCCCCAGGTGAAGGCGTTCTCACCGGCTGCGAACGCCGCCCGGCCGAGCTGCGCGCAGAGCGGCCGGGTGACGAAGGTGTCCTGCCGGTCGCCGAGCACCTCCTGCACGCCCTTCAACGTCGAGACCAGCTCGGCCACCGGTGCGCCCAGCACCGACACCGCCGCCTCCGAGGTGTACCGCAGCCGCTTGGCGGCCTTGCGCACGTCGTGCAGGGCCTCGGCCTCGTCGGTGTCCTGGGCCGCCCCGACGCTGCGCCGCAACCGGCGGCCGGCGCGGTCGACGACCTCGCGGAGCACCTCCTCCGCGGGCCGGCTGGCGGCCTCGGTCAGCGGCGGCTCCTCGACCAGGGCGTCGAGGTCGTCGCGGAGCTGGAGGTACGCGGCTGCGTTCAGCGCCTTGCGCGCCCGGGCGTCGCCGGCCTGCTCGTCCCGGGTCGTCGCCTGCTGCAGCCGGGCGGCGACCGGACCGAGCACCAGCTCCGCGGGCTCGGCGGCGACCAGGTCGCGCAGGTGTGCCAGCGCCACCTCGGCGTCCCGGCTGGAGGACAGCGCCGACCCGACCTGGGCCAGCTCCTCCCGCAGCGGGTCGGTCCGGGTGCGGTCGAGCACCGGTCGGAAGGCGGCGAGCGTGCTGCGCAGCCGTCGGCAGGCCACCCGGACCTGGTGGACGCCGTCGGGCTGCCCGGTGCGGACCATCAGGTCGGCGTCCTGCAGCGCCCGGACCTGCGCGGCCAGCGCGGAACGGACGACGTCGCCGGCCGGTGTGCCCGGTGCATGCCGGTGCTTCTTCTTCTTGCCCTTCTTCTTCCCGGCCCGCTCCGGGGCCGCGGCCGGCGACTCGACCGCTCCGTCGGCGTCCGCCAGCCGGTGGGCGAGCACGCGGGTCAGCTTGGCCGGCGACGACGCCGGCCGGGCTCCTGCCGTGACGAGCAGCCCGGCGACGTCGGCGAGCAGCTGCTCGTCGCCGTCGACCAGCTCGACCTCCACCTCACGCCAGGTGGTGACCACGGCGGCCTCCCCCGGCGCGGCCGGCAGCGCGGTGCCCGTGACGTGGTCGTCGGCGACCTCGACCAGCACCCGGCCGTCGGCGTCGACGAGCTCACTGACCACCCGGCGGGTGCGCAGCGAGGCCACCTGGGCCGCCGGGGCGCGGCGGACGATGCCCAGCACCGGCTCCAACACGGCCTTGGGCGGGGTCTTGGTGGCCCTGCCGAGGGGGGAGTGCAGCTCCCGGCGCGCGCCGGCGACGGCCGGCAGCTTCACGTGCCAGCCGGCGTCCGGGCCGCCGGTGCGGCGCCGCATCGTGACCCGGGCCCGGGCCAGCCGCAGGTCGGTGGTGTCGAAGTAGGCGGCCTCCAGGGCGTGCTCGACCGGCTCGCGGACCTCGACCACGCCCGGTGCACCGCCGAGGTCGGGCAGTTCGAACGCCTCGTCGACGTCGAACTTCCGCTCGATCTCCACATGCTCGACAGCCACCAGCGTCACTCCTCCTGCACCGGGCCACCCTCTGCTGGGCGCCCCGTTGTGAGCCCTCCGTCCTACCGCACGCGGGTGAACGGCGCACCCGGCGGTGATCACCGTCTTGCGCTGGGCACCATGGACGCGTGCCCCGCCGACCTGCCGCGCGCCGCCGCTGGACCCCCACCGTCTTCGCGGTCCCGTGGGCCGTGGCGGCGGCGCTCCGGCTGACCGGCACCGAACGCGGCTTTCCCCTCGTGCCCGCACTGGCCTTCACGCCGTACGTGGCGGCCACCAGCGTGCTGCCGCTGACCGCCGCGCTGGTGTCCCGTTCGCGCGGTGCCACTGCCTTGTCGGCCGCCGCAGCCGCGGGGCTGGCGGCCGCGGTGCTCCGGCCCACGGCCCACGCCGCGCCGGCGCGGCGACCACAGGGGCCACGGCTGCGGGTCGTCTCGGCCAACATGCTGCACGGCCGGGCCGACCCGGCAGCGCTGCTGGCCCTCGTGGCCGACCAGGACGCCGACGTGCTGGCCCTGATGGAGGTCACCCCCGAGGCGGTGTCCGGCCTGCTCGGCGCCGGGGTGGCCGACCTGCTGCCCGCCGGTCACGTGGTGCCCGCCGGGGAGGGTCAGCCCGCCGGCGCCGGCGGGGCGCTCTGGACCCGGCTGGAGATCCGGGCGCGCACGGTGGCGCCGGGGCGCTTCGGGCAGCCTGCGGCCCGGCTGGTCGTGCCCGGTGCACCCGACGTCGAGCTGACCGCCGTGCACACGCACCCGCCGACCAGCTCCCCCGCCCAGGTCGCCAGCTGGGCCGCGGACCTGCGGCTGCTGCCCGACCCGGGGCCGGGGGTGCTGCGCGTGCTGGCCGGCGACTTCAACGCCACCCCCGACCACGCCGCCTTCCGACAGCTGCTGCGCCGGGGCTGGGTGGACGCCGCGGCGGCGGTCGGCGCGGCCCGGCGGGCCACCTGGTGGCCGATGCGGGTGTCGCACCCGCGGCTCACGCTGGACCACGTCCTGGTCGACCCACGGATCGCGGTGGACGGCCTGCAGGTGGTGCACGTGCCCGGCACCGACCACCGGGCCCTCGTCGCCGACCTGCGGTTGCCGGCGGTCAGCTGATCATCGGGAGGGAGTGTCCCGGGCGGCGGGTTCGCGGCACCGCCGCCCGGGCACTGCATCTCATGCCCGCATCCCGACCGGGTGCACGCGAGTTGTGTGACATCTGCGTTAACTCACCCGATCGCCCGCGCGGGGTGACCGCATGCGCACGGGCGCACACCCGATCGGCAGGTCAAGCGATGCGGATGTCGTCCTGCCCGGCCACCGAGACGACGTCGCCGCGGTGCAACTGGCGGCCGCGACGCTCCTCCGGCTCACCGTTCACCTGGACGTCCCCGGCGACCAGCACGTCCTTGACCTGGGCCCCGGTGGGGACGGCGTCGACCAGCTTGAGCAGCTGACCCAGCCGGATGGTGTCCTCGCCGGAGCGGAGTTCGATGGTGCGCACGGCACTGATCCTCCCCGCCACACACCGGGGTCAGCACATCGCCCACCGTGAGGTCGCTGCTCAGGCCGGGGTCCACCCCACGGTCCAGGTCCCCGACCAGGTCTCCCCCGGCGCGAGCACCAGCACGTCCACGTCGTCGGCCAGCGCGTTCGGCGGGCAGGTCATCGGCTCCACGGCCACGCTGCGCCGCCGCTGGTCCGCCGGCAGGGTGTCGCCGGTGTAGACCTGGAGCCAGGGCCAGGTCGGGTCCACGGCCACCTCGAGTGCACCGGCCGGCCCGCTGAGCCGGGTGCGCGCCCAGCCGTCGTCGTCCCGGACCAGGTCGGTCACGGCGGTGTCGATCGACCGGTCCCCGATCCGGCCGACCGCGCCGTCGTACGGGCGTCGCTCACCGGTGGGCAGGCCGCCGTCGAGCAGGAGGGCGGTGCGGGCAGGCACGGTCAGCTCGGCCGCGGCCACGTCGCCCGGGGCCGGCGCGCCGACCGAGAAGTAGGGGTGCATGCCCGCCCCGAACGGCGCGTCCTGGTCCCCGGCGTTGCGCACCCGCACGGTCACGGTGAGCTGGTCGGCCGTCAGCGTGTGGTCGACGGCGGCGGCCAGCCGGAACGGCCAGCCGGTGCGCGGCTCGATCGTCGTCCCGACCGTGACGGCGTCGGCGCGCTGGGCCAGCACCTGCCAGGGCTGAGCGGTGACCAGCCCGTGCACCGCGTTCGGGGAGGACTCGCTGACCACGTCCAGCTGGAGCTCCCGGCCACGCCAGGACCAGCGTCCGCCGCGGAGCCGGTTGGGCCAGGGCAGCAGGACGCCGCCGCGCCGCCCGGCCGGGACGGTGCCCGACGCGTACCCGTCCAGCACGTGCCAGTCGCCGACGACGAGCTCGCGCAGGGCTCCGCCGCGCAGGTCCACGGCCAGCCGGGCGGGGCCGGCGGTCACCTCGACGTCGCGCGGTTCGGTGGCCGGCCAGCGGAGGTCGGTGGACGAGGGCTCGAGCGGCATGCGGTCCTCCCGGGGAGACGGTTCGCGGACAGCTCACCACAGCGCAGCCGCCGCCGTTCCACGTGGAACCTGCCGCCTGACCCAGGTCACCGACGGGTCGTGACAGACGTCAGTGGCCTCGGCGGGCCGTGCAGCGACAGACTGGACGGGCACCGACGACGAGGAGCAACCGATGCCCGAGCCCCACCTGCGCGCCGCCGATGCCGACCGGGCGGCGGTCGCCGACGTCCTCGGCCGGCACATGTCCGCCGGCCGGCTCACCGTCGCCGAGTACGACGACCGGCTGGCCCGGGCCTACGCGGCGCGCACCTACGGCGAGCTCGCCGAGCTGACCACCGACCTCCCCGCCACCGAGCCGGCCGGGAGCCACACCCCCGAGGCCCCCGCCGTCGCCGGCCCGCCGGCCGGCCCGGCCGGGGGTGGCCCCTGGGCAGCCCACGGCTGGCACGGCAGCTCCGTCCCCTGGGCCGGCGGCGCGAGCATGCGCGCGGCCTGGGCGAGCTGGCTGAGCACCGCGGTGATCGTGGTGGGCATCTGGCTGATCACCTCGCTGGCCACCGACGGGTGGCTCTACCCGTGGCCGATCTGGGTGATCGGGCCGTGGGGGCTGGTCCTGCTCGCCCAGACCGTCGGCGGGCAGCGCGGGACCAGCTCCGACGACCGGGGCCGGCTGCCACACGGCGACCGGCGCTGAACCCGGGCGTGTCCCGGGTCAGCCGGCGACGGTGGGGGTAGCGGACGGGTCCGAGCCCAGGACCTCCGGAGGACCCCCGTGCACACCATGACCGACCGCTTCGCCGACGCCCTGCACCGGCTGGACGCCGACCGCGACCCCGGCCCCCTCGTCGAGCTCGCGGGGGAGGACACCCAGCTGGTCAAGCTCGACGAGCACCACGAGACCCGGGGCCGGGAGGGCGCGCAGACGTTCTGGACCGACTACCGCGACGTCTTCGACGAGATCGAGACGACGTTCACGCACACCGTGGTCGGTGAGTCGAGTGCGGCGCTGGAGTGGACCTCCACCGGCACCCTGCGCGACGGGAAGCCGTTCACCTACCGCGGGGTCACCCTGATCGAGGGCGACGAGGACGAGCTGTCCGGCGTCCGCACGTACTACGACTCGGCCGCCTTCATCCAGGGCCGCAGCGGCACCGCCTGACCTCAGCACCACAGCAGCGCCCCGGTGACCACCTGGCCACCGGGGCGCTGCTGTACCGACGTCGGTCGGCCGTGAACCGGATCGCCGGGTCCGGCCATGAAGGGGTGTGACGAGCCCACCCTCCGCTGCCGGAGAATCACCAACCGTGGTCGGACTCCGCTCCGTGCGCCGGTCGATCGACCCTCCGCCGGGTCCGGTGCCGCTGCGGGCCCTGCCCTCGGCCCTGCCCACCGACGCCGAGCTGATCGCCCGCTCGACCGCCGAGCCGGAGCAGTTCACCGCACTGTTCGACCGGCACGCCGCCGCCGTGCACCGCTACCTCGGCCGACGGGTGGGCGACCTCGCCGACGACCTGCTCAGCGAGACGTTCCTCATCGCGTTCCGCCGGCGCGCGGCCTACCGCCCGCAGCACGTGGAGGTCCGCCCCTGGCTGCTGGGCATCGCCACCCACGTCGTGCACGGGCACCAGCGCACCGAGCGACGCCGCTACCGGACGCTGGCCAAGGCCGCCGGGCAGCCGGAGGAGCACGCCGCCGACCCTGCGGACACCGTCGACCGGCTGGACGCCCAGGCGCTGCGCGGCCCGCTGGCCGGCGCGCTGGCGGTGCTGGCGCCCCGGGACCGGGACGCGCTGCTCCTGCTCGCCTGGGGCGACCTGACCTACGAGGAGATCGCCGCCGTCCTCGACGTCCCGGTCGGGACGGTCCGCTCCCGGCTGCACCGTGCCCGCCGGCAGACCCGCACCGCGCTCGGGGACGTCTCCCCGTTCGCCGACACCCCGGAGGAGACCCGATGAACGAGCTCACCGCACTCCGCGAGGCCGGCCCCGAGGCGCCGGCCCTCTCCCCCGCCGCACGCTCCGCCGCCCGGGCCGCCCTGCTGGCGGAGATCGACGGTCCCGTCCGCCGCCGGCGGCCCAGCCGGCGGACGGCGTGGCGGCTGGGTGCCGCGGGGGTCGCCGTCGGCGCGGCCTGGACGGCGGCCGTCGTCATCGCCGCGCCGGACGGTCCGGGGACGCCGGCCGACAGCGTCAGGCTCGTCGACTTCCAGATGCCCACGTTCCCGCTCTCGCTCGATCCGGTCCCCGACGGGCTCCGCCCGGCCTTCGACGGGGACGGCGACGGCGCCTCGATCGCCGCCTACGACGACCCCACCGGTGAGCACGGCTTCACCCTGTACGTGGGCGACGACGAACCGGAGCTGGGAGACCGGGACGTCACCGCCACCGAGGAGGTCACCGTCGACGGCGAGGACGCCGA
This sequence comes from Modestobacter sp. VKM Ac-2978, assembly GCF_026968025.1. Lineage (NCBI taxonomy): Bacteria > Bacillati > Actinomycetota > Actinomycetes > Geodermatophilales > Geodermatophilaceae > Modestobacter > Modestobacter sp. VKM Ac-2978. The sequence goes on from NZ_JAPVBP010000006.1 coordinate 190,083, forward strand.
GCTGGTCCGCTACTCCTCCACCTGGTGCACCGGCGACGACCCCGTCGAGGACTGCCCCCGTCGCTCGTCCACCTGGCTGACTTGGGAACGGTCCGACGACCAGTGGGTGACGCTCGACGCGTACGGGCGCTATGGCACCAGCACCCGGATGCTGCAGATCGCCGGTTCCCTGGTCGACCGACCGCAGCCCGCGACCCTGGACATCGGGCTGGCACCGGCCGGCTGGTCGGTGCAGTTCTTCAAGATGGGCCGCGTGCTGACGCTGGTCAACGACGCGTACGAGCAGCAGGAGATCACCGTCCACGTCCCGCTGCCGGAGGACGTGGCCCCGGCCGACCAGGTGCGCGACAGCATCATGGGCCCGATCGGCCCGCAGCTGGACGTGGTCGTGCACGACCGGCCGGCCCAGCTGGTGCTGGTCGACACCGGGTACCTGGACCAGCGCGGCTGGTTCCTTCAGGCGCAGTTCGCCGACGGGACGACGTTCACCCTGCAGGCGCCCGACGCGTTCACCCAGGAGCAGGTGCTCGAGTTCGCCGAGCAGGTGACCCACCGCCCCTGAGCACGACGAAGGCCCCCTCCCGGATCGGGAGGGGGCCAACGTGGGTGTGGGCAAGGGGGGAGTTGAACCCCCACGTCCTCTCGGACACACGGACCTGAACCGTGCGCGTCTGCCATTCCGCCACTTGCCCTGGCGAGGAAGGACAGTAGCAGCCCCCGGCGCGGCCCCTCGCAGCCCCCCGCTCGGCACGGCACCGACCATCGCCGGCGGCGCGCTGGTAGAACGGTGTGTCGACACGGCACGGACGAGATCGTCCGGGGCGTCCTGTGCTTCCCGACCGTTCCGGCGACTCTCCCCCGGTTACGATCGGCGCTCAGGGCAGTGGGAGGTCGACCGAGCGCAAGGGAGCGACTGTGGGTGCGCTGCAGCGCTTCGAACGACGCCTCGAGGGCATGGTCGGGCTGGCCTTCGCCCGGGTGTTCAAGGGGAAGGTGCACCCCGCCGAGATCGCCCATGCCCTCCAGCGCGAGGCCGATGAGCAGCGCTCGGTGCTCAGTGGTGACCGGGTGCTCGCCCCGAACGTCTTCGTCGTGACCCTCGGCCCCACCGACCACGAGAACCTGGTCGAGTGGTCCGAGCAGCTGGCCGCTGAGCTCGCCGACATGGTCGCCGAGCACATCGAGCGCGAGGGCTACCAGACCTTCGGCGACATCGAGGTCAGGCTGGAGCTCGACGAGGAGCTGCGCACCGGGGTCTTCGAGGTCGGCTCGCACGTCACCGGCGGGGCCTCGCAGCGATCGCCGGCCGCGCCACCGCCCCCGCCGCCCGGCCTGCCGCCGCTGCCGCGGCTGCCCGGCGCCTCCATGGGGGCCACCGACACCGGCGCCCAGGACCCCTCGATCGTGGGCCGCCCCGGCCAGCGGGTCAGCCACGTCCTGGTCGTCGACGGCCCGGGCACCAAGCACGTGCTCGAGCAGGGCAGCAACGTGCTGGGCCGCGGCACCGAGGCCGACGTCCGGCTGCCCGACACCGGGGTGAGCCGCAAGCACGCCGACGTCCAGCTCGTCGGCAGCGCGGTCGTCGTCGAGGACCTCGGCTCGACCAACGGCACACTGGTGAACGGTCGCCGGGTGGGGCGGCAGGAGCTGGCCGACGGCGACGTCCTCCGCATCGGTCACTCGGTGCTGGTGTACCGACAGGACGGCGCGTGAGCGCGGTCCCCGGGGGTCGCTGTGCCGGCTGAGATCGTGCTGCAGGCCTTCCGCTTCGGGTTCCTGATCCTGCTCTGGCTGTTCGTCTTCGCCGCCTTCCGGGTGGTCCGCGCCGACCTGTTCGGCGGCCGGGCCGGCCGGGTGGCCTCGGTGCCGCCCCGCGCCGCCGCCGCCCGCAAGCGCGGTGGCCGCGGGCCCCGCCACCTCGTCGTCACCGCCGGCCCGCTGTCGGGCACCCGCATCACCTTGGGGGAACAGGCCATCCTGATCGGCCGCGCCGACGACTCGACCCTGGTGCTCACCGACGACTTCGCCTCCTCCCGGCACGCGCGGCTGACCAACCGCGGCGGCCAGTGGTACGTGGAGGACCTCGGGTCCACCAACGGCACCTACCTCGACCAGCAGCGGGTACAGGGCCCGCTGCTGGTGGCCCCCAGTCAGCCGATCCGGATCGGGCAGACCGTCCTGGAGCTGCGTTCATGAGCTTGGTCCTCCGCTATGCGGCGCGTTCCGACCGCGGTCTGATCCGCGGCACCAACCAGGACTCGGTGTACGCCGGGCCCCGGTTGCTGGCCGTCGCGGACGGCATGGGCGGGCACGCGGCGGGCGACGTCGCCAGCAAGGTCGTCATCGCGGCGCTGGAGCACCTCGACGAGGACGCCCCCTCCGGTGACCTCCTCCAGGCGCTGCGGCACGCGGTCTTCGAGGGCAGCGAGCACCTGCGCGAGGTGATCCGGGAGTCCCCGCAGCTGGAGGGCATGGGGACGACGCTGACCGCCGTCCTCTTCGCCGGTGGCCGGCTGGGGCTGTGCCACGTCGGTGACTCCCGCGCCTACCTGATGCGCGACGGCGAGCTGCACCAGATCACCCACGACGACACCTTCGTCCAGACGCTGATCGACGACGGCCGGATCACCGAGGAGGAGGCCAACAGCCACCCGCAGCGCTCGCTGCTGCTGCGCGCCCTCAACGGCCAGGACGTCGAGCCGGACCTGTCGATGCGCGACGCCCGCGCCGGCGACCGCTACATGCTGTGCTCCGACGGCCTCTCCGGCGTGGTCAGCCACGAGACGCTCGCCGGCGCGCTGCGCGAGCCGGACGCCCAGGCGACCGCCGACCGGCTGATCGAGCTCGCGTTGCGCAGCGGCGGCCCGGACAACATCACCTGCATCGTGGCCGACGTCGTCGAGGACGACGGCCGTGGCGTGCTCGTCGAGCCGGTCGTCGACGGCGCCGCCGGCGACCACATCGGCCAGCGTGAGGTCGACCCCCGGTCGGCCGCCGGTCGCGCGGCGCTCGCCGACCCGCAGGCCACCGGGCCGTCCACCGCGCTGACCACCAGCTCCCCACCGCCGCGCCGTCGCCGGCCGCTGCGCACCGCGCTGTTCGCGCTGGCCGCCGTCGTGGTCCTGGGCGCCGCGACGATCGGCGCCTACCTGTTCGTGATGGGCCACTGGTTCGTCGGGGTCGCCGAGACCGCCGACGGCGACCGGGTCGGGGTCTTCCGCGGGCTCAACGCCTCCGTCGTCGGGCTGGACCTCTACCGCCTGGACGAGGCGACGGCGCTGGCCACCACCGACCTCACCCAGGCCGCCCGCAACCGGGTCAGCGACGGGATCCCGGCCGACGACCCGGACGACGCCGCACGGATACTGTCCAACCTCCGCGGCCAGCAGCTGCCGCTGTGCCGGACGACGTCCGCGCTGGCCACCGCCACCCCGTCCCCCACCCCGGCCCCGCCGGCGGAGCCCGCCCCCGCCCCCGTCCCGGGGCAACCGGACGCCGCCGCGGCCACGACGACCGTCACCACGACCGTGCCCGGCACGGACGCCACCGAGCCGACGACCTCAGCGCTGTCCCGTTCCGGTGAGCCGGGAGTGGACTGCCGGGAGGCCGACTAGTGGCTGCGCCGGTCAACGGCCCCGGCACCGACCCGCGCGCTGCCATCGCCCCCGGTACGGCCATCCCGACCCGACGGGGCACCGAACTGCTCCTGCTCGGCTTCGCGGTGCTCATCACGATGGCCGCGCACCTGATCATCGACATCACCGTCACCGGTTCCCCGGGCACGGAGCTGGCCACCTTCGGCCTCTGGTTCTCCGCGCTGTGGGTCGTCGCGCACGTCGTCGTCCGGCGGTTCGCGCCCTACGCCGACCCCCTGCTGCTGCCGTGCGTCGCGGTGCTGTCCGGGCTGGGCCTGTCGATGATCCACCGGCTGGACATCGCCGGTACCCAGCTCGGCGGCAGCAGCTCCGCGAGCGTGGACGCCCCGGTCCAGTTGGTGTGGGCCACGGTCGGGCTGGTGCTGTTCGTCGCCGTCCTGGTGATCGTGCGCGACCACCGGGCGCTCGCCCGCTTCGCCTACACCCTCGCCCTCATCGGGCTGGTGCTGCTGGCGCTCCCCGCGGTGCTGCCGAACTCGGAGATCAACGGCGCCAAGCTGTGGATCCGGTTCGGTGGCTTCTCCATCCAGCCCGGTGAGTTCGCCAAGATCTGCCTGATCGTCTTCTTCGCCGCCTACCTGGTCGACAAGCGCGACGTGCTGGCGCTGGCCAGCCGCCGGGTGCTCCGCCTGGAGCTGCCGCGTGGCCGCGACCTCGGCCCGGTGCTGCTGGCCTGGGTCGCCTCGATCCTGGTGCTGGTCTTCGAGCGCGACCTGGGCAGCTCGCTGCTGCTGTTCGGCATCTTCGTGGTGATGCTCTACGTGGCCACCGAGCGCGCGAGCTGGCTGGTCATCGGCCTGCTGCTGTTCGCCGGTGGTGCGTTCGTCGCCTACCAGCTCTTCAGTCACGTCCGGGTGCGGGTGGACACCTGGCTGGACCCCTTCGCCTACGCCGACACCGGCGGCTACCAGGTGGTCCAGTCGCTGTTCAGCCTCGGCACCGGCGGTCTGTTCGGTGCCGGCCTCGGCGGCGGGCGGCCGGACCAGGTGCCGGTCGCCAAGAGCGACTTCATCGCCGCCGCGATCGGTGAGGAGCTGGGCCTCTTCGGCCTGGTCGCCATGATCGTGATCTACCTGGTGCTGGTCGAGCGGGGGCTGCGCACCTCCCTGGTGGTCCGCGACGGCTTCGGCAAGCTGCTGGCCGCCGGGCTGGCCTTCTCCCTCGCCTGGCAGGTCTTCGTCGTCCTGGGCGGGGTCACCGGCCTGCTCCCGCTCACCGGACTGACCACGCCCTTCCTCGCCTACGGCGGATCGTCCCTGGTCGCGAACTTCGGACTGGTGGCGCTGCTGGTGCGGATCAGCGACGCCGCCCGCCGGCCGGCCGCCACGGCCGCGACCACACCGCCGCGGCTCACCGATGCCCCGACCGAGGTGGTCCAGCCGTGAACGCCCCGCTGCGCAAGGTGGCGATCAGCGTGCTGGTGCTGTTCACCCTGCTGATCGTCAACGTCAACGTGATCCAGGTGCTCCGCGCCGACGACCTGCGCGCGGACGCCCGCAACACCCGCGTGCTCACCGAGGAGTACGGCCGGGAGCGCGGGGCGATCGTCGTCGGCGGCAACGAGATCGCCTCCTCCGTCGAGACCGACAGCACCCTGCGGTACCAGCGCACCTACGCCAACGGACCGCTGTACGCAGCGGCCACCGGGTACTACTCGGTGCTGTTCGGCAACCGCGGGATCGAGCGGGTCGAGAATGAGGTTCTGCGCGGCACCGACGACCGGCTCTTCGGCCGGCGGCTGGCCGACCTGTTCACCGGCCGGGACCCCTCCGGCGGCAACGTCGAGCTCACCCTGGACCCGGCCGTGCAGGAGGCGGCGATGGCCGGCCTGGCCGGTCACGTCGGCGCCGTCGTCGCCCTCGACCCGTCCACCGGGGCGGTCCTCGGGCTGGCCAGCACGCCCACGTACGACCCGGGCCAGCTGGCCGGCAGCGACACCGCCGCGGTCCGCGCCTACGCCGAGCAGCTGGACGCGATGGAGACCGACCCGCGGACCAACCAGGCCATCTCCGAGCGCTACCCGGCAGGGTCGATCTTCAAGGTCGTCGTCGCCGCCGCAGCGCTGGCCAGCGGCGACTACACGCCGGAGACGGTCATCCCGGCCCCGCAGGACTACATCCTGCCGGGCACCTCCACCGACCTGCAGAACTTCGGCAACGAGCCCTGCAGCCCGACCGGCGAGCAGCCGCTGATCGACGCGCTCACCATCTCCTGCAACACCGCCTTCGCCCAACTCGGCATCGAGCTGGGCGAGGACGCGCTCCGGGAGATGGCCGAGGCGTTCGGCATCGACGGGGAGCGCATCGAGATCCCGCTGACCGTGCAGGGCAGCACGATCGGCGACATCGAGAGCGACGCCGCCCTGGGGCAGACCTCGATCGGACAGCGGGACGTCGCCCTGACCCCCATGCAGGCCGCGATGATCGCCGCCGCGGTCGCCAACGACGGCGACCTGATGAAGCCGTACCTGGTCGAGTCGATCCAGGCCCCGGACCTCTCGGTGCTCGACCAGACCGAGCCCGAGCAGCTGTCGGAGCCCTTCTCGGAGGAGGTCGCCGACCAGCTCACCGCGATGATGACCAACGTCGTCGACGAGGGCACCGGCCGCCGCGCCCAGATCAGCGGCATCGAGGTGGCCGGCAAGACCGGCACCGCGGAGAACGCCGGCCCCGACCACAACTGGTTCATCGGCTTCGCGCCTGCGGACGACCCGAGCATCGCCGTGGCGGTCTTCATCCGCAACGGCGGCGGCACCGGCGGGGACGTCTCCGCCCCGATCGCGCGCGCGGTCATCGAGGCCCACCTGCAGGGCGGCGGCTGATGGCCGTCCACGTGGGCAGCCAGCTGGCCGGCCGCTACGAGATCACCGCCCCCATCGCCACCGGCGGGATGGGGGAGGTCTGGCAGGCCCGCGACCGCACCCTCGGCCGGATCATCGCGGTCAAGGTGCTGCGCAGCGAGTACACCGGCGACTCGAGCTTCCTCATCCGGTTCCGGAACGAGGCCCGGCACACCGCCGCCCTGTCGCACCCGAACATCGCCTCGGTCTACGACTACGGCGAGACCACCCAGGACGGCCAGCGCCTGGCCTACCTGATCATGGAGTTCGTCGAGGGCAAGCCGCTGGTCACCATCCTGGCCGAGCGCGGGCGGCTCACCGCCGAGCAGACCCTCGACGTCCTCGGGCAGGCCGGTGACGGCCTCTCCGCCGCGCACGACGCCGGCATGGTCCACCGGGACATCAAGCCCGGGAACCTGCTCGTGCGGCCGGACGGCGTGGTCAAGCTGACCGACTTCGGCATCGCCTACGCCCGCGACGCCGCCCCGCTCACCCGCACCGGGATGGTGGTCGGCACCGCGCAGTACCTCTCCCCCGAGCAGGCCCAGGGGCACGTGGTGACCGCCGCCTCCGACGTCTACTCGCTCGGCGTGCTCGGGTACGAGTGCATCGCGGGGGTGCGTCCCTTCGACGGCGAGTCGCAGGTGGCGATCGCGCTGGCGCAGATCAACCGGCCCCCACCCCCGATGCCCGCGGACGTGCCGTGGCAGGTGCGGGCGCTGATCGAGCGCGCCCTGGCCAAGGACCCCGCGGCCCGCTTCCCCGACGGCGCGGCCTTCGCCGCCGCGGTGCGGCAGGTGGCGGCCGGTGGCCCCGTGCCGGCCGCCACCGCCATGACCCAGGTGGTCGGGGACGACGGCACGGCGACCACGATGTTGCCGGCGACCGGCCCGGGCACCACCGTGAACCCCTCGACCGCGCCCCGCACCATGCCCCCGCTGCACGGCCCCCCGGTCGACGGCGACGGGGCGAGCAGCTGGACCGGCGACGAGGCCGACCCGCAGGACCAGCGGCGCACCCGGCTGCTGTGGGCCGCGGCGGCCCTGGCCCTCGTCGGGCTGGTCGCCGCCGGGGTGTTCCTCGTCATGTCCGGGAACGGCGAGCAGGACGGCTCCGCGGCGCCGGGTGGCGCCAGCTCGCCCTCGGCATCCGCATCGGCATCCACCAGTGCCTCCGGCGCCATCGCGTTCGACGTGGCCGACTACGTCGGGGACGACGCCGACCTCGTCAGCGCCCAACTCGTGGGCCAGGGCTTCACGGTGCGGCAGGAGGACGCCACCGCGGAGGAGCTGGAGGAGGCCCAGATCGCGCTGGCCGAGAACGCCGTCGTGACCGCCGACCCCGCGCGCGGTCCCCTCGAGGAGGGGGCGACGATCACGCTGGCCGTGGCCGCCCAGGCCTACGCCCCCGAGGACGACGAGGACGTCGAGCAGAGCAGTGCCCCGACGCCGGCCGCCCCCGCCCCCGACGACGGGGACGACGAGGGCGAGGACGGCGGCAGGTCCACCCCCCCGACGACCGCCACGGTGACCGCGACGGTCACGCGGAGCAGCCCGACGAACACGAACCCGCCCACGTCGTCGGCCCCACCCCCCGCAGCCCCCACCACCTCGACAACGCCGCCGGCGGAGGCCCCGACCACCACGGCCGTCCAGGAGGACGCGTTGGGGTCGGCCAGCACCGTAGGCAACCAGTGACACACGCGTCCCCCGGCGCTCGCGTCGTGCCTGCCGCGAGCCCGCCAGCGATTAGGCTCCGCGACGGCGTACCGCTCCCCGGTCCAGCCACCCCGGAGCCGCGACCGCCGCACCGCACCACCCGAGAGGACCACCGATGACCACCCCCCAGGTGCTCGGCGAGCGCTACGAGATCGGCGGGGTGCTCGGCCGCGGTGGCATGGCGGAGGTGCACCGGGGACGCGACCTCCGGCTGGGCCGGGAGGTCGCGGTCAAGGTGCTGCGCCAGGACCTCGCCCGCGACCCGTCGTCGCAGGTCCGGTTCCGCCGCGAGGCTCAGGCCAGCGCGTCGCTGAACCACCCGGCGATCGTCGCGGTCTACGACACGGGGGAGGACCGCACCGCCACCGGCGCGACCCCCTACATCGTCATGGAGTACGTCGAGGGCGACACCCTGCGCGACGTGCTGCGCCGCGAGCGGCGCCTCCCCCCCGAGCGGGCCATGTCGCTCACCGCCGACATCTGCGCGGCGCTGGACTTCAGCCACCGGAACGGCATCGTGCACCGGGACGTGAAGCCCGGCAACGTCATGATCACGCCACAGGGCACCGTGAAGGTGATGGACTTCGGCATCGCCCGGGCGGTCTCCGACTCCGCCGCGACGATGACGTCGACGGCCGCCGTGATCGGCACCGCCCAGTACCTCTCCCCCGAGCAGGCCCGCGGCGAGGGCGTCGACGCCCGCTCCGACGTCTACTCCGCCGGCTGCCTGCTCTACGAGCTGGTCACCGGAACCCCGCCCTTCACCGGCGACTCCCCCGTCGCCGTCGCCTACCAGCACGTGCGGGAAGACCCCCGGACGCCGTCGTCGATCAACCCGGAGATCACCCCGGAGCTCGACGCCATCCTGCTCAAGGCGATGAGCAAGAACCCGGCCAACCGCTACCAGTCCGCCGCCGACATGCGCGCGGACCTGCTGCGCGCCGTCGCCGGCCAACGGGTCGAGGCGACGCCGGTGATGAGCGACGCCGAGAAGACCACGATCATCGGCGTGACCCCCGGCGGGTACGGCAACGACGAGTGGGACGACGGGCAGACCGACGACAAGCGCCGGCGCAACCGGATCATCGCGATCGTCGTCGCCGTCCTCGTCCTGATCGCCGCCGGCATCGGCCTGGCGGTGGCCCTGACCTCGAATCCCGACGAGCCCGAGGCCCCCGTGGTCGAGCAGGTCGCCGTGCCGGACCTGGTCGGTGACCCGCAGGCCGACGCCGAGGCCGAGATCCTGGCCGCGGGCCTGCAGGTCGGCACGGTCAGCCGCGAGCCCAGCACCCAGGCCCAAGAGGACACCGTGCTCAGCTCGAACCCGGCCGCGGGCACCCCGCTGGACCCGGAGGAGCCGGTGGACCTGGTCGTCGGCGGCGGCCCCAACACCATCGCCGTGCCCGACGTGCTGGGCGACGACCAGGACGAGGCGATCGACCGGCTGGAGGGCGCCGGCTTCACCGGGAGCAAAAGCACCGACCAGGTCCCCAGCCTGCAGCCCGCCGGCACCGTCGTGGCCCTCGACCCTGCGCCGGGCAGCCAGGCCGCCCCGGACGTGTCCTTCCGGCTGAGCATCTCGACCGGCTCGATCACCCTGCCCGACGTGCGCGGGCTCACCGAGCCCGCCGCCCGGGAGGCCCTCGTGGACGCGGGGCTCGACAACGGCGTCATCGTGCCGAACAACGTCGAGCGGGACGACGCCACGCCGGGCACCGTCGTCGACACCGACCCGGGGCCGCGGGCCTCCGTCTCGGCCGGCGAGACGGTGACGCTGCTGATCGCCGTCCCGACGCCTGCGGAGCCGACCCCGACCCCGACCCCCACGCCGACGCCCACCCCGACCACCCCGGCGGCTCCGCCGACGACGGAGCCCACCCCACCGGCGCAGCCCAACGGCTGAGCACGGGCCACTCGCGGGGTGGCCGGCTCAGATCGTGACGGTGGTGAGCCGGCGGGCAGTGGCTGCCGCCGCCTCGACCCGGGCGGGGTCCGGTGCCAGCCCACAGCTGGACAACCAGTTCGCCAGCAGCCGATGCCCGCCCTCGGTGAGCACCGACTCGGGGTGGAACTGCACCCCCTCGATGGGCAGCTCCCGGTGCCGCAGCGCCATCACGATGCCCGACGGCGTGCGGCCGGTGACCTCCAGCTCGGCCGGGACGCTGTCGGACTCCACCGCGAGCGAGTGGTACCGGGTGGCGGTGAACGGGCTGTCCAGCCCGGCCAGCACGCCCACACCCTCGTGCACGACCTGGCTGGTCTTGCCGTGCAGCAGCTCGGGCGCCCGGCCCACCACGCCACCGAAGGCCTCGGCGATCGCCTGGTGCCCCAGGCAGACCCCGAGGACCGGCAGCCCGGCATCGGCGGCGGCCCGCACCATCGGCACCGTCACGCCGGCATCGACCGGCGTGCCGGGGCCGGGGGAGAGCAGCACCCCGGCGAGGTCCAGGTCGGCGAGCTCGTCGACGGTCACCGCGTCGTTGCGGCGCACCAGGCTGGGCACCCCGAGCTGGCCCAGGTACTGGACGAGGTTGTAGACGAAGCTGTCGAAGTTGTCGACGACGAGCACCGGCCGGACGGCGGGCAGGCTCATCGCTGGACACTCACGTCGGTGCGGGACACGAGGGGCTCGATCTCCAGAGGGCGGTGTCGGGCGGCCCGGATGGGCCCCCACGGGCTCAGGTGTACACGGAGGAGTGCGCCGTCACCATGATCGGGACGGCCGGGCGCAGGACGGCTCAGCCGACCCTGGCGTACTGCATGTCCAGGGCGCCGTCATAGGCCGACAGGGTCAGGTGGTCCTGCTCCTCGACGTCGAAGGTCAGCCCGTAGTCGTCGGCCGCCTCCTGGAAGACCTGCACCCCCGGGGAGGCGGCGAGCTCGTCCCGCATCTCGTCGGCGTCCCCGACGGCGGTGATCACGTACGGCGGTGAGTACGTACGGCCGTGCAGCAGCAGGGTGGGCCCGACGCAGATGACGGCGCTGGTGGAGATCAGCCGCTGCCCCATGATGGCCACGCCGTCGGCACCGGCCACCCACAGCGCGTTCACCACCCCCTGGACGTCGGACTGGTGGATCACCAGATTGTCCGGGTTGCCCTCGGTCGGCGTGGTGCCGGCGGACGGGCGCGGGGCGTCGTCCAGCTCGATGGCCAGGCCCGGCCCGGTGATCTCCGCGAGCCCGGCGGAGCTGACCCCGGGGGCGGCCCCCTGCTGCACGGCGGCGACCTCGCCGTTCCGCGAGGCCGCCAGGTCGGTGAGCGCCTGCACCTGCTCCTGCAGGGCGGCCAGCTCGGCCTGCTGACCGGCGACGGTGGAGTCACGCTCCTCGATCAGCGCGGACAGCTCGGTGACCTCCCCGCCCCGCAGGTCGGTGCCCTGTGCGGTCGTGCTGGAGGTGGCGAACAGCAGACCGGCGGCCAGGGCGACGACGGGCACGAGCCCGACCCACGGGTCGAACCGGCGGGGGCGCCCGATGCGGGTCATGCACACCTCCTGGTGTCGCCGCCCACCCCCGGAGGGGCGAACAGGGGTGACGCCGCCGCGCGACGGGGCGGGACTGCTGGCCCTCTCAGCTTAGGCTGGTGGGCGTTCACGCCGGGGCGTCAGGCCACCGGCCCGGGAGGGAGTCCGCCAGGTGCCGAAGTCGAAGGTGCGCAAGAAGTCGGTCTACACGCCGCCGGAGGGCGTGCTGCCCGCGAGCGCGGCCCGGGCCCAGGCCGCGCAGCCGAGCCCGCGGTGGTACGCCCCGGTGATGGTCGGGCTGATGCTGCTCGGCCTGCTGTGGATCGTCGTCTACTACGTGGCAGGCGACCGGATCCCGCTCATGACGACGTTGGGCCCGTGGAACTTCGCCATCGGCTTCGGCGCCATGGTCGCCGGGTTGGTCATGTCGATGCGCTGGCGCTGACGCCCGCGCACGGCTCGACCGACAGGCCCTCGTCCCTCCGGGACGGGGGCCTTCGTCGTGTGGGCCCTGTCCGCCCGGGCGACGCTGACCGGTCGGTACTCCGCTCGGTGACCAGTGCACAGCGAGCCGTGACCGGCTCGCTGGGTCGACAAACGGTCAACGTGCAGGTCAGGGGCTCGCCGGAAGATCGTCTGTGCACAGCGGGTCGCGCCGTCCACAGGCGGGGTGCTCCGCCATCCACCGGGTTGTCCACGATCTGTGGGTTCTCCGGACCGCAGCTCCCCCGGCTGACCTGCGGGAATGCCTGCGATGTGACCACTGGGACGAAAACGGCACAGGGGTAACTACACCCGTGGAACTCCGTCCCCAGCTGTGTACACACCTGTGGGAAAACTGCTGGCTCGAGTGGCCCGCCCGGAGGCGGTCGGGGGCTTACTACCCGGCTCACCGCAGCGCAAACCAGCAGCGTGACGGGCCGTTCCCGCGCGTGTCCGGACGAGTTGTCGACATCCCCACCCCGGCGGACTGTCCCGGAACGCCCACAGCCCCCGTCCGCGTGGACGGGGGCTGTGGACGGCGGGCACCGGGTCGGTCAGCGGTCGAGGAGTTCCAGGATCGTGGCGTTGGCCATGCCACCGCCCTCGCACATCGTCTGCAGCCCGTACCGGGTGCCGGTGGCCTGCATGTGGTGGACCAGCGTGGTCATGATGCGTGCGCCCGAGGCGCCCAGAGGGTGCCCGAGCGCGATCGCGCCACCCAGGGGGTTGACCGCCTCGGCGGCGGCGCCGATCTCCCGGCGCCAGGCGAGCGGCACCGGGGCGAACGCCTCGTTCACCTCGAAGACCCCGATGTCGGCCAGCGCCAGCCCGGAGCGGTCCAGCACCTTGCGGGTGGCCGGGATGGGTGCGGTCAGCATGATCACCGGGTCGTCACCGGCGACGACCGTCGTGTGCACCCGGACCACGGGGGTGAGCCCCAGCTCGCGGGCTCGTTCGGAGGTGGTGACCAGGAGCGCGGCCGACCCGTCGGAGATCTGGCTGGCGTTGCCGGCGCTGATCACGCCGTCGGCCTGGAAGGGGGTCGTGAGCGCTCCGAGCGCCTCGAGCGTGCCGCCGGTGCGGATCCCCTCGTCGGCGGTCACCACCGCACCCTCGGGGGTGTGGACCGGGACGAGCTGCGCCTCGAAGGCCCCGTCGGCCTGGGCCTTGGCGGCCCGCTCGTGCGAGGCCAGCGCGAACTCGTCGAGCTCGGCCCGGGACAGGCCCCACTGCGCCGCAATCATCTCCGCGCCGACCCCCTGGTTGGGCGCGACCCCGCCGTAGCGGGCCAGGTACTGCGGCCCCAGCGGCCGGCCGGCCGACCCGTCACCGGCCGAGGAGCCCATCGGCACCCGGCTCATCGACTCCACCCCACCAGCGACCACGACGTCCGCCTGACCGCTGATGACGGTGGCGGCGGCGAAGGCGACCGCCTGCTGGGAGGAGCCGCACTGCCGGTCGATGGTCGTGCCGGGCACCGTCTCCGGCCAGCCGGCCGCCAGTGCCGCGACCCGGCCGATGTTGCTGGTCTGCTCGCCGACCTGGCTCACGCAGCCCCAGAAGACGTCGTCGACGACGGCGGGGTCGAGGCCGGTGCGCTCCACCAGGGCCTGCAGAACGGTGGCGGACAGGTCGGCGGCGTGCACGCCGGACAGCCCGCCGCGCCGCTTCCCCACCGGTGTGCGGACGGCGGCACAGATGACGGCATCGCGCATGGACCACTCCTCATCGCAGACGGTGACGTCTCAGACGTCCGGTTGCTCGATGCTAGGCGCCGCGCACCGGCCCGCGGGCAGTACTGACAAGCTGGCCCCGTGCACTGGTCGCCACGGATCGGCGAGGCGGTGGCGATGGCCGCCGCCGGCGTGGCCCTCGCGCTGGCCACCCTGCTGGTCGACCCGGTCGGGCGGTTCCTCGTCGGTGGCGGCGCCGTCCTGCTGCTGGGCCTGGCCGCCCGCGACCTGCTGCTGCGCCCCCGGCTGCGTGCCGACGACCACGGGGTGACCGTGCGGGCGCTCAGCGGCGGGACGACGATCGCCTGGCCCGCGCTGCGCGCCCGGGTGCGGACGTCACGACGGTGGGGGTTGCGCGCCCGCACGCTGGAGCTGGAGGACGGTACGGACGAGGCCGTCCTGGTCGTGCTGGGCCGCCGGGAGCTGGGGCAGGACCCGGAGGCGGTCGCCCGGGCCCTGCACGCCGCCGGCGCAGGGCGCTAGCGCAGCCCGCCGAACACCAGCACCAGCAGCACGACCACGAGGGCGGCGACCCCGCCGACGACGACCGGCCGCCGGCGGCCGCCCAGGACGAGGATGCCGGCCGTCAGTGCCCCGACGACGAGCCCGCCGAGGTGCCCGAGCAGGGACACCCCGGGCAGGAAGCTGATCGCCAGGTTGATCACCAGCAGGGTGAGGAGCCCGCGGACGTCCTGCTTCTGCTTCAGCAGGACCACGCCGAAGGCGCCCAGCAGGCCGTAGATCGCCGCCGAGGCGCCGACCACCGCACCGAGGTAGTCGCCGAACAGCTGCAGGGCGGCCACGCCGCCCAGCGCGGAGACCAGGTAGACGGTCAGGAAGCGGCCCCGGCCCAGCATCCGTTCGAGCTCGGAGCCGAACAGCAGCAGGGCGAGCATGTTCAGCGCCAGGTGCACCGGCCCGACGTGGGTGAAGGCGCTCGTGACCACCCGCCACCACTCACCGACGTCGACCAGGTAGGGGACGATCGCGAAGTCGTCCTGCAGTGGTGAGCGGAAGCTGCGCAGCGGGTTGACGCCGACGCTGATCGCCGAGCCGGCGGTCGCGAGGGCGACCAGCAGGTTCAGCGTGATGAGGGAGAGGGTGACCGGCCCCCACCGCCGGACTTGGCTGCGCAGCCCGGTGGTGCGCTTGGGACGACGGACGGTGGCGTTGCCGGCCCGCACGTCGTCCGGGCACTGGAAGCCGACCGCGGCCGGGTTCATGCACTCCGGGCAGATGGGCCGGCTGCAGCGGACGCAGCGGACCCCGGTGGGCCGGTCCGGGTGCCGGTAGCAGGTGGCAGGGGGCGCCGGCTGCGGCTCCGCGCCGGCGCCCCCGCTGCCCTCAGGGGTGCTCAGCTGCGCTGCACCTCGACGGAGGTGATCACGATGTCCTCGACCGGGCGGTCGCCGCGGGCGGTCGGGGCGGTGGCGATCGCGTCGACGACCTGGCGGCTGGCGTCGTCGGCCACCTCACCGAAGATCGTGTGCTTGTTGTTCAGGTGCGGGGTGTTGGTGACGGTGATGAAGAACTGGGAGCCGTTCGTGCCGGGGCCCGCGTTGGCCATGGCCAGCAGGTAGGGGCGGTTGAACGACAGGTCGGGGTGGAACTCGTCGCCGAAGCGGTAGCCGGGGCCACCGGTGCCCTGACCCAGCGGGTCGCCACCCTGGATCATGAAGCCCTGGATGACGCGGTGGAACACCGTGCCGTCGTAGAGCTTGTCGGTGGTCTTCTCGCGGGTACGCGGGTCGATCCACTCGCGGCTGCCCTCGGCGAGCTCGGTGAAGTTCGCGACCGTCTTGGGGGCGTGGTCGGGGAACAGGTCGACGGTGATGTCGCCGTGGTTGGTGTGCAGGACGGCGCGCCGTGCGGCGGAGGTCTGTTCAGTCACGACGACCACTCTCCCACTGCTGACCGGGAGGCTGCTGGGCGCCCGGTGCGTCCGGGCTGTGCCCGGCGGTCGGCGAGGGCCCTCGAGGGGCCGGAGTGGAGACGAGGGGAATCGAACCCCTAACCCCCGCCTTGCAAAGGCGGTGCTCTGCCAATTGAGCTACGTCCCCGGAGGGCATTTCTACGCTGTCCCCGGAGGGCATTTCCACGCTGTCCCCGGGGGACTGCGGTGGTCGGTCGACCGCAGTCGCGGGATCAGGCGCCGGGCGTGCTGACCGAGCCCGGACCGCGGGTCGCCTCGGCCCACAGGTCGGCCTCGCCCTTGCCGGAGCTGCGCTTGCGCACAGCCGCCAGGGCACTGGCCGCGAGCGCTGCCATCGCCAGCTTCTTCAGCACGCGGGACCTCCTCGAACGGTGTGGGCCACCGCGGTGCCGGTGACCGCTGCCGGGACCCAGCGGCGGGCGACCGTGATCCCCGTGGAGATCGCCGTCGCCCGCCGTCGGTGCACGGGTGGGCCTGGGAGGACTTGAACCTCCGGCCTCATCCTTATCAGGGATGCGCTCTAACCGTCTGAGCTACAGGCCCGTGGACCGGTGAACAGCTTACCTGCCCGGCTGAGGCCCCCGACGCGGGGGGCCTCAGCGGGTGCGGCTCGCTCAGTCGCGCTCGGCGAGGGTGACCTCGAGGCCGCCGACCAGGTCGGAGCAGAGGTTGTAGACGAACGTCCCGACGGTGCACAGCGCCGTGAGCAGCACGATGTTGATCGCCCCGATCACCGCGGCGCCACCGAAGACGACGCCGGCGGTGATCACCTCACCGCCCCCGTCCGTGGCATCGGTGGTGGTGGCCAGCTGCCCGATCAGGTCGTTGACCGTGTCGAAGACGCCCAGGCTGCTGAGCACCCCGTACAGGATGCCGACCGCGACCATCCACACGAAGAACAGCGCGATCGAGAGGACGAGCGAGATCTTCAGCGCCGACCAGGTGTCGATGTGGCGCAGCTGCAGCCGGGCCCGGCGCGGGCCACGGTTGACGGCGCCGCGCCCCTTGCCGGAGGGGGCTCGACCGGCGCCCTGGCCCGCCGGCCGGGCCGCCGGCCTGGCCGTGGGGCGCGCGGGGTCGGGCCGGGCCGCCGGGTCGATCGGGCGCGCAGCCGCCGGGGGCAGGCCGACCGCCTGGGTCGAGTCGACCGGGACCGAGCCGGCCGCCGGCACTCCGCTGCGCGGTGCGGCGCCCGCCGGCCGGTTCGCCGGAGCGGACGGCGTGCCGGCACCGGCAGCACCGCCCCGACCCGGGCCACTGGCCGGGGAAGACGCGTCCACCGGCGGGGTGCCGGCCACCGAGGGCTTGCTCGCCGGGGACGCACCGGCCGAGCGACCGGTCGTCGCAGCCCTGGCTGCGCCGCCGGCCGAGGATGCACCACCACCGGCCGGACCGCCGTCAGCGGCCTTCGCGGGGGCAGCCGCCTTCGCGGGGCCAGCGGCCTTCGCGGGGCCAGCTGCAGCCGGCGCGGCCGGCGAGCCGGACGACGGCTGGCCGCCGTCCTCCGTCGAGGGCGCGGTGGCCGCACCGGCCGACTGGGGCCGGTCGGCGACCGGGGGGGCGCCCTCCGGTACCGCGTCGGCGGTGCCGTCCCCCTCACGGGAGTCGGTACGCACCGAACTGCGTGCCCGGTCGCTCATCCCAGTCTCCTGTCGCCCTGCGGCCCTCGCCGCGTCGGTGCACCCACCGGGTCCGCCATGGTGCAGGGGGCGGTGGGCCGGTCACTGCGGTGGTCGTCGCACAGCCCGGAGCGCGGACGTCGTCGTCCGCAACACCGGTCTGGCATCCGCCCCACCCTAGGCGTCGGGTTCGTCGTTGTCCGTCGTACGCGCGATAGCCACGATGGAGACATCCTCCGGCAAGTTCATGAGCTTGACACCCATGGTCGCCCGGTCCCGGGTGTGCCGGACCCCGTTCACCGGCGTACGGATGACCCCGCCGCCGGAGGTGATGGCGTACAGCTCGTCGCCGAGCACCACGGCCAGCGCACCCACCAGGGCGCCCTTGCGGGCCTTGGGGTCGGCGGTGAGCACGCCCTTGCCGCCCCGGCCCTGCTCCGGGTAGTGCTCGATCCCGGTGCGCTTGGCGTAGCCGCCCTCGGTGGCCACGAGGACGTCGACGCCCTCCTGGACGACGATCATCGACAGCAGCGTGTCGTCCGGCGCCAGCGAGATGCCGCGCACGCCCTCGGTGGCCCGGCCCATGGGGCGCAGCTGCTCGTCGTTGGCCTTGAAGCAGATCGACATCGCCTTGCGGGTGACCAGCAGCAGGTTCTGGTCCGGGCTGATCATCGCCGCACCGACCAGCTCGTCGTTGTCGCGCAGGTTGATCGCGATGACGCCGCCGGAGCGGGGGGAGTCGAAGTCGGTCAGCCGGGTCTTCTTCACCTGACCGCGGGCGGTGGCCAGCACCAGGTACGGGGCGACCGTGTAGTCCTTGATCTGGATGACCTGGGCGATCTTCTCGTCCGGCTGGAAGGCCAGGATGTTGGCCACGTGCGCGCCACGGGCGGTACGGGCCGCCTCGGGCAGCTCGTAGGCCTTGGCCCGGTAGACCCGGCCCTTGTTCGTGAAGAACAGGATCCAGTCGTGGGTCGACCCCACGAAGAACTGCTGGACGAGGTCGTCCTGCTTGAGCTGCGCACCCATGACGCCCTTGCCGCCGCGCCGCTGCGAGCGGTAGAGGTCGGCCTTGGTGCGCTTGGCGTAGCCGGTGCGGGTGATCGTGACGACCACCTGCTCCTCGGCGATGAGGTCCTCCATGGAGACGTCACCGTCGTTGGCCACGAACTGGGTGCGCCGGTCGTCGCCGTACTTCTCGACGATCTCGGCGAGCTCGTCGTGGACGATCTGCCGCTGCCGCTCGGGGGAGTCCAGGATCGCCTGCAGCTCGGCGATGCGGGCCTCGATCTCGGCCAGCTCGTCCAGGATCCGCTGCCGCTCCAGGGCGGCGAGCCGGCGCAGCTGCAGGTCCAGGATCGCGACGGCCTGGATCTCGTCGACGTCCAGCAGCTCCATCAGCCCGCTGCGGGCGGCCTCGGCCGACTCGCTGCGGCGGATGAGGGCGATGACCTCGTCCAGGTGGTCCAGCGCCTTGGCGTAGCCGCGCAGGATGTGTGCCCGCTCCTCGGCCTTGCGCAGCCGGTAGCGCGTGCGCCGGACGATGACCTCGATCTGGTGGGTCACCCACAGCCGGATGAGCTCGTCCAGCCGCAGGGTGCGGGGCACGCCGTCGACGATGGAGAGCATGTTGCAGCCGAAGGTGGTCTGCAGCTGGGTGTGCTTGTAGAGGTTGTTCAGCACGACCTTGGCGACGGCGTCGCGGCGCAGCGTGATCACCAGCCGGCGACCGACCCGGTCGCTGGACTCGTCGGCGATCTCGGAGATGCCCTGCAGCCGGCCGTCGCGGACGCCCTCGGCGATCGACTCGGCCAGGTTGTCCGGGTTCACCTGGTAGGGCAGCTCGGTGACCACGAGCTGCACCCGGCCCCGGCTGTCCTCCTCGACGGTGACGACGGCGCGCATCCGCACCGAGCCGCGGCCGGTGCGGTAGGCGTCCTCGATGCCCTCGCGGCCGACGATCAGACCGTGGGTCGGGAAGTCCGGGCCCTTGACCCGCTCCATGCACGCGGTCAGCGCCTCCTCCGCCTCGGCCTCGGGGTGCTCGAGCACCCAGAAGACCGCGGCAGCGACCTCGCGCAGGTTGTGCGGCGGCATGTTGGTGGCCATGCCGACGGCGATGCCGGCCGAGCCGTTGACCAGCAGGTTGGGGATCCGCCCGGGCAGGACCAGGGGCTCCATGTTCTTGCCGTCGTAGTTGGGCTGGAAGTCGACGGTCTCCTCGTCGATGTCCCGGAGCATCTCCATGGCCAGCGGGGTGAGCCGGGCCTCGGTGTACCGCATGGCCGCGGCCGGGTCGTTGCCCGGCGAGCCGAAGTTCCCCTGGCCGTCGATCAGCGGGTAGCGCATCGACCAGGGCTGGGCCAGCCGCACGAGGGCGTCGTAGATCGACGAGTCACCGTGCGGGTGGTAGTTGCCCATCACCTCGCCGACCACGCGGGCGCACTTGACGGTCGCCCGGTCGGGCCGGAACCCCTGGTCGAACATCGCGTACAGCACGCGGCGGTGCACCGGCTTGAGGCCGTCCCGCACGTCGGGCAGTGCGCGGCCGACGATGACCGACATCGCGTAGTCGATGTAGCTGCGCTGCATCTCCTGCTGGAGGTCGACCGGCTCGACGCGGTCGCGGCTGGGTGTCTCTGTCACGTCTGGTTCTCCACAAGTCGATACACAGCGGTGGATGAATGCGCATTACGAGCGCCCTCGGGCCCGTGGCCCCGGCCCCCTCGCCCCCCACCGCGAGCTCGCGGTGAGGGGCGAAGGGGTCCTTGCTCAGACGTCGAGGAAGCGGACGTCCTTGGCGTTGCGGGTGATGAAGCTGCGGCGGGCGACGACGTCCTCGCCCATCAGCACGCTGAACAGCTCGTCCGCGGCGGCGGCGTCATCGAGGGTGACCTGGCGCAGGATCCGGCTCTCCGGGTTCATCGTGGTCTCCCACAGCTCCTTGGCGTCCATCTCACCGAGGCCCTTGAACCGCTGGATCGCGTCGTCCTTGGGGAGCTTGCGGCCCTCGGCAGCGCGGCTCTTGAGCAGCTCGTCCCGCTCCCGATCGGTGTAGACGTAGTCGTCGGCGTGCTTGTTGCCCCACTTGATCTTGTACAGCGGCGGCTGCGCCAGGTAGACGTGGCCGGCCTCGACCAGCGGCCGCATGAAGCGGAACAGCAGGGTCAGCAGCAGCGTGGTGATGTGCTGGCCGTCGACGTCGGCGTCGGCCATCAGGATGATCTTGTGATAGCGCAGCTTCGACAGGTCGAACTCGTCGTGGATGCCGGTGCCGAAGGCGGTGATCATCGACTGGACCTCGGTGTTCTTCAGCACCCGGTCGATGCGCGCCTTCTCGACGTTGATGATCTTGCCGCGGATGGGCAGGATCGCCTGGTACATCGAGTCGCGGCCGGACTTCGCCGACCCACCGGCCGAGTCGCCCTCGACGATGTAGACCTCGGAGTTCCGCGGGTCGGTCGAGCGGCAGTCCGCCAGCTTGCCCGGCAGGCCACTGACCGTGAGCAGGCTCTTGCGGGCGAGCTTGCGGGCGTCCTGCGCCGCGCGGCGGGCCCGGGCCGCCGAGGTGGCCTTGGTGATGATCGTCTTCGCCTCGGCCGGGTTGGCCTCGAACCAGTGCCCGATCTGGTCGTTGCAGACCTTCTGCACGAAGCCCTTGACCTCGGTGTTGCCGAGCTTGGTCTTGGTCTGGCCCTCGAACTGCGGGTCGCCGAGCTTCACCGAGACGATCGCGGCCAGGCCCTCCCGGATGTCGTCACCGGTGAGCTTGTCGTCCTTCTCCTTGAGCAGCTTCTTCTCGATCGCGTACTTGTTCACGATCGAGGTCAGCGCCGCTCGGAAGCCCTCCTCGTGGGTGCCGCCCTCGTGGGTGTTGATGATGTTCGCGAAGGTGTGCACCGACTCGGAGTAGGCGTCGGACCACTGCATGGCGACGTCGACGGACATCGCGGTGTCGTTCTTGCCCACGCCGTCGGCGGAGAAGCCGATGACCGAGCGGTGGATCGCGGTCTTGCGGCGGTTGATGTAGGTCACGTAGTCGACCAGGCCGCCGTCGTAGCGGTAGGTGACCTCGGTGGGCTCGAAGGCCTTGTCCTCCGCACCGACCGTCGGCGCGGCCTCGGCCAGCGAGGCCTCGTCGCCGGCGCCGGTCTCGGCCTTGCTGTGCCCGGGGCGCTCGTCGCGCAGCACCATGGTCAGGCCCTTGTTGAGGAAGGCCATCTCCTGGAGCCGGCGGTTGATCGTGTCGAAGGAGTAGACCGTCGTCTCGAAGATCGTCGGGTCGGCCCAGAACGTGATGGCCGTGCCCCGCTTGTCCGTCGGGCCGACCTCGGTCAGCGCGCCGGGCTTGGCCACGTCGTAGTGCTGGGTCCACTCGGTCCCGTTGCGCCAGATGCGCACGTCCAACGCATGGGACAGCGCGTTGACCACGGTCACGCCGACGCCGTGCAGGCCGCCCGAGACGCCATAGCTCTTGCCGTCGAACTTGCCGCCCGCGTGCAGGATGGTCATGACGACCTCGACCGTGGGCCGCTTCTCCACCGGGTGCATGTCGACCGGGATGCCCCGGCCGTTGTCCTCGACCCGGACCCCGCCGTCGGCGAGCAGGGTCACCCGGACGGTGTCGCAGTAGCCGGCCAGCGCCTCGTCGACGGCGTTGTCCACCACCTCCCACACCATGTGGTGCAGGCCCCGCTCACCGGTCGAGCCGATGTACATGCCGGGGCGCTTGCGGACCGCGTCCAGCCCCTCCAGGACGGTGATGGAGCTGCCGGAGTAGGCGTTCTCGGTCTGCGGCTGAGCGACCACGTGGGGCCCTTCTCTTGCGCAACCTCGCGGCCGCGGCGCCACGTCGACGACGATGTCGAGGCGCGCAGGACGGCTCTCAGCGGGCTGCTGGGGGTGTGTCCTCTCCAGAGTACCGGGTGGGTACACACCAGACCGGCCGTCCACGGCCTGACGTGGCTCGAGAGCCTCTCCCGACTCACGCGCCACCACCGGTGTTGCCCCCCAGGTCGACACGCCGTCCTGCGGCGACTGGTGCCGACGTTCCACGTGGAACGCGGCTACTGGACCAACAACTGGGCGGTGGCCAGCTCGCGGTAGAGCGGGCTGGTGTCGACCAGCTCGGCGTGCGTGCCGACCGCCACCACCCGGCCGGCGTCCAGGACGACGATCTGGTCGCTGTCGATCACCGTCGACAGCCGGTGGGCCACGACCAGCAGCGCCCGGTCGGCCGCCGCGGCGGCGAGGGTGTCGCGCAGCAGGCCCTCGTTGCGGGCGTCGAGGCTGGCCGTCGGCTCGTCGAGCAGCAGCAGTGCCGGCCGGGCCAGCAGGGACCGGGCGATCGCCAGCCGCTGGCGCTCACCACCGGACAGCAGCACCCCGTCGTCCCCGACGGAGACGTCCAGTCCCCGGGCGGAGCGCTGCACGACGCCGGTGAGGCCCACGTCGGCCAGCGCCTGCCACAGCTGCTCCTCCCCGGCGTCCGGCGCGGCGAGCAGCAGGTTCTCCCGCACCGTCCCGGCCAGCACCGGCGCCTCCTGCTCGACGTAGCCCATCCGGGCCCGGAGCGCGGCGCGGGGCAGCTCGCGCACGTCGGTGCCGGCCCACCGGACCGTCCCGGCCGACAGCGGGTAGAAGCCCTCGACCAGCGCCAGCACCGTGGACTTGCCCGCGCCCGACGGCCCGACGAGGGCCACCCGGCTGCCGGCCGGCACGGTAAAGGAGACGTCGTCCAGCACCGCCGTGCCGTCCGGGTAGCCGAAGCCCACGCCGTCCAGCTGGAGCAGCGGCACGGGGTCCGCGCCGGTCGGGGTGTGGAGCACCACCGGCGACCGGCCGGCTGCCGGTCGCTCCGGCTCCTCGTCGTGCTCGGGTTCCAGCGCG
Source organism: Modestobacter sp. VKM Ac-2978 (assembly GCF_026968025.1). Lineage (NCBI taxonomy): Bacteria > Bacillati > Actinomycetota > Actinomycetes > Geodermatophilales > Geodermatophilaceae > Modestobacter > Modestobacter sp. VKM Ac-2978. The sequence goes on from NZ_JAPVBP010000006.1 coordinate 213,417, forward strand.
AGCACCTCCTGCACCCGGGCGAGCGCGCCCAGACCGGTCTGCAGCTGGGTGTAGGAGCCGATCAGCTGTCCCAGCGGCATGACCAGCAGGAACAGGTAGAGGATGAAGGCGACCAGGTCGGCGACGGCGATCGAGCCGGTCGCCACCCGGTAGCCGCCCAGCCCCAGCACCGCCAGGAACGCGCCCTGGACGGCGATCGAGCCGGCCGGTGAGACCAGCGCCTCCAGCCGGGCGACCTGCACCCCGGCGGTGAACGCCCGCTCGGCGCTGGTGCCCACCGTGGCCACCTCGCGGGCGGTGGCCCCGCTCGCCCGGATGGTGCGCACCGCCGACAGCGCGCGCTCCACCGCTGCGCTCATCGCGCCGACCTGCTCCTGCGCCTGCCGGGACAGCTCCCGGACCCGGCGGGAGGCCAGCACGGCGGTGGTCACCCCGACGCTGACCGCCAGGACGGTGACCAGCAGCAGCCAGACGTCGACCAGGGCCATCGCCACCAGCGCGCCGACGCCGACGACCACCGACCCGACGATCTCCACCACACCGCTGGTGACCGCGGCGCGCAGCAGCGTGGTGTCCGAGCCCACGCGCGACATGAGGTCGCCGGTCCGGCGCCGGTCGTACTCGGCGATCGGCAGCCGGAGCAGCCGGTCGACCAGCAGCCGCCGGGTGCTGAGGACGACGCCCTCGGCGGTGCGCTGCAGCAGGTACTGCTGCCCGGCCCCGAGCACGGCGGCCAGCACCAGGACGACGACCAGCGCGACCACCCCGGGCAGCACCGCACCGCCGGAGCCGACCGCGCCGATCACCTGCCCCACCAGCGCCGGCTGGGCCAGCGCGGCCGCGGCCGAGAACAGCGAGAGCACCGCGGCCGCACCCAGCGCCCGGCGGTGCGGGCGCAGCAGCGGCAGCAGCTCGCGCAGCCCGGCGGACGGCGCGGGCTCCTCCGTCGCCGGCCCGCCCGAGGTCATCGCGGTGGTGCCGCTCAGGCCGCGGCGGCGAGGGCGCCGACCACGGCGGCCAGCAGCCGGGCGTGGTGCTCGATCAGCTGGGGCCGGTTGGCGTCGGGCCGGATGGCGGCGACGAAGCCGGCCGCCGACCAGACCTCGTCGCCGTCGTCGGTGCCCAGCAGCGACTGCCGGACGACGGGGTCCTCGGCGATCCGGCGGACCTGCGGGCCGTCCTCGGCGGCGAGCAGCACCCAGCGGCGGTCGAACTCGGGGTCCGGGCTGGGGATCTGCAGCATCCCGCCGGTGCCGTGCCGCCACATGCGGGCCGGGGACAGCCGGAAGGCGGGCACCGAGCCCAGCACCGGCGCCGCGGTGATCGCGTGGGTGCTCACGAAGCCGCGCCCGACCGGGGAGACGATGTCGAAGGCGACCAGGTCCAGGCCGTTGCCCCGGCCGCGCACGACCCGGCTCGCCTGGTCCTCCTTCCCGGGGCGGACCGGCGCCGACCGCACCAGCGCGGTGAGCGGCTCGTCCTCCGGGGCGGTGCCGTCGGAGAGCACCCAGCCGAACTGCTGCGCCCACAGCTCCGTGCCGTAGGGGTCCGCGGCGACGGCCGGGTCCGGCTGGACGTCGCGGTACCCGGCGCCGGCGTCGTCCCCGGACCGGGAGCGCCCGCCACCGAACAGGCCACCCAGCCCCCGGCGGGGACGGTCGGTCTGCTCGGGCGGTGGCGCATCGGACCGCTGCTGGTCGGCACCCGGCGGCTGCCAGCCGGCCTCGCCCCGGGTCGTGGCCGGCGGGACGGACGCCTGCGGGGTGGACGGAGGTGGGGACGTGGCCGGGGGCGGGGAGGTGGCCGGGCGGTCCGGCTCCACCGCCGGCAGGTCCCAGCCCGGCGGCTGCCAGGCCTGGGACCCGGTCCGCTCGTCGTCGGGGCGGGGAGCGGCGGGGTCGGGCTCACCGCCGCCGGGCGTGTCCCCGCCGAGGTGCGCGGGCTCCTGCCACTGGCCGCCGGCGCCGTCGTCGAACCCGTCCCGGTCGCGGTCGCGCGGGCTGCTCATCGCTGACTCCTCGTCTCGCTGGTCATCCGTACGTGTCCCGCGGCCCACGGCCACGGACGGTGCGCGGGCCCTTCTTCCAGCTCGGCGCCGTCGGACCGACAACGCGCAGCTTGGTCACGACGTCCCCGCCGACCCCGGCACGCAGCTTGCCCAGGATGCTCGGTGCCAGCAGGCGCAGCTGCGTCGCCCAAGCCGTGGACTCCGCGACCACCAGCAGCTCGCCCTCGTTCAGCGACTCCGGCCGGCAGTGCGCGGCGATCTCCGGCCCGACCAGGGCGTCCCAGCGCCCGAACACCGCACCGACCTTGGTGCGGGCGGTCCAGTCCTGCTGGGTGACCAGCGAGTCGACCAGTGAACCGAGCAGCTGAGGGTCGTCGGCGCCGGGTCCGGGGCCGGTCCAGCGGCGCCGCGGGCCGGCCACCCGGCGACGGGTCGGCTGCGGCCGGGACGCCGAGGCCGCACGGGCGGCCTCCAGCGCCGCGCGGGCGATGTCGGAAGGTCGTGCCGGGCGTTCCTCAGCCACCGTCCACCCCTGCCTCCCCCGTTGCCGCGCTCTCCTCGGTCGGCTCCCCGGGCAGGATCCGCGCCTGCCCGTCGGCGATCTGCACCCGGGTGCCCAGGAGCACCGCCGGGACGTCCTCGGCGACCGCCGCGGTGATCAGGGTCTGCTCGGCACTGCGGGCGACCTCGGCCAGCGCAGCGCGGCGGCCGGAGTCCAGCTCGGCGAAGACGTCGTCCAGCACCAGGATCGGGTCGTCGCCGTCGGCGCGCAGCAGCGCGAAGCAGGCCAGCTTCACCGCGAGGGCGAAGGACCACGACTCACCGTGGCTGGCGTAGCCCTTGGCCGGCGCCGGGCCCAGGTGCAGCACCAGGTCGTCCCGGTGCGGACCGACCAGGGTCACCCCCCGGTCGACCTCGTCCTTGCGCCGCTCGGCGACCCGCTCGCGCAGTGCCGCGGCGAGCTCCTCGGCGCCGGGCAGCACCCGCGCCGGGTCGACCGGCGCCCCGTCCCCGGCCAGCGGCACCGAGCTGCTGTAGCCCAGCGCCGCCCGGTCGGCGCCGGGACCGGCCACCCCGGCGTAGGACTCGGCGACGTAGGGGGCGAGGTCGGCGACGAGCTGCAGGCGGGCAGCCAGCAGCTGACCGCCGAGCTCGGTCAGGTGGCCGTCCCAGACGTCCAGGGTGGCCAGCGCGTTGCCGCGGGCGAGCTTCGCCGTCTTCAGCAGGGCGTTGCGCTGCTTGAGCACCCGGTCGTAGTCGCTGCGCACCCCGGCCAGCCGCGGGGTGCGGCTGACCAGCAGGTCGTCGAGGAAGCGCCGGCGTTCGGCCGGGTCGCCGCGCACCAGGGCGAGGTCCTCGGGGGCGAACAGGACCGTCCGGACCAGCCCGAGCAGCTCCCGTGGCCGGGGCAGCGGGGCCCGGTTGACCCGCACCCGGTTGGCCCGGCCGGGGTTGATCTCCACCTCGACCAGCAGCTCGCGGTCGTCCCGGCGCAGCGCCGCCCGCACCACCGCCTGGGTCGCGCCGTGCCGCACCAGCGGGGCGTCGGCGGAGACCCGGTGGCTGCCCAACGTGGCCAGGTAGCCGACCGCCTCGACCAGGTTGGTCTTGCCCTGGCCGTTGCGCCCCACCAGCACGGTCGGGCCCGGCGTCAGCGCCAGGTCCGCGGACTCCCAGCTGCGGAAGTGCCCGACCTGCAGGTGCCGGAGGTACACGGGTCAACCTCCCCGTGACGTGATGGAACGGCCCCCTTGCAGGGTCCCGCCACGCGCTTGCGAGTGGTGGGGGGCAAGAGGGTCCTTCATCACGCGGGGTCCTTCATCACGCGGGGTCCTCGGCCTCCGCCGGCTCGGCCGCCTCGACGGCCTGGACGGCGTGTCCACCGAACTGGTTGCGCAGCGCGGCCACCGCCTTCATCGTCGGGGAGTCGCTCTGCCGGGAGGCGAAGCGGGCGAACAGCGAGGCCGAGATCGCCGGCATCGGGACGGCGTGCTCGATGGCCTGCTCGACGGTCCAGCGGCCCTCACCGGAGTCCTCGGCGTAGCCGGAGATCTTCTCCAGCTCCGGGTCGTCCTGCAGGGCGCGGACCAGCAGGTCCAGCAGCCAGGAGCGGATGACGGTGCCCTGGGTCCAGGAGGCGACGACGCCGGGCACGTCCTCGATCAGGTCGACCGCGGCCAGCAGCTCGTAGCCCTCGCCGTAGGCCTGCATCATCGCGTACTCGATGCCGTTGTGGACCATCTTGGCGAAGTGGCCGGCGCCGCACGGGCCGGCGTGCACGAAGCCCGCGCCCTCGATCGGCTGACCGGCCTCGTCCTTGGGTGCCGGCGGCTTCAGCGCGTCGAAGACCGGCTGCGCCTTGGCGACGTCCTCCTTCGAGCCACCGACCATCAGCGCGTAGCCGTTCTCCAGCCCCCACACGCCACCGGAGACCCCGGCGTCGATGTAGCCCAGGCCCTTGGCGCCCAGCTCCGTGGCGTGCTCCTGGTCGTCGGTGAACTTGGAGTTGCCCCCGTCGATGACCACGTCACCGGGGCTGAGCAGCTCGCCCAGCTCGCGCACCGTCGCCCGGGTGGGCTCACCGCTGGGAACCATCACCCAGACGATCCGGGGCGCCTCCAGCGCCTCGACGAGCGCCTCGAGGCTCTCCACGTCCCGCTTCTCGGAGAACGAGTCGTACCCGACCACGTCGTGACCGGCGCGACGCAGCCGCTCGGCCATGTTGCCGCCCATCTTGCCCAGTCCGACCATCCCCAGCTGCACGTCTTCTCCTCCGTCGTCGGTGTCTCGCTCGTGGGCCGCGGTCCTCCCGCAGCAGGTCTCGGTGGGCAGCCGCACCGTCGCGGCGCACCCGTCGCGCCAGGGCGCGGCCCGGGGCACGAGCCGTCGCCCATCGTGCTCGCCCTCCCCGGCGCTCGCGCGCCGGGGACCGCGCCTAGCCGGGCAGCCGCACCGGCATGATCAGGTACCGGTACGAGCCGGCCCGCTCGGCGGGCCTGCCGTTGTCCTCGTCGTCGGCAGAGGGCTCGTCGACCCCGGACAGCACGGCCGGCTTCAGCGCCGTCGTGAAGTCCATCCGGGCGCGGTCGGTGTGCACCGCGGCCAGGCCGTCGAGCAGGAACGTCGGGTTGAAGCCGATCGTCAGCGGCTCCCCGTCGAACTCGACGTCGCAGCGCTCCTCGGCCTGGCCCTCGTCGTCGGTGCCGCCGGCGCGCAGCGTGACCTGGCCGGGTGTGAACTCGCAGCGCAACGGCGTGCCGCGCTCGGCGACCAGGGCCACGCGCTTGGCGGCGTCGGTGAACAACCCGACCGGCAGGGTGGCGAAGGACGACGACTCGCTGGGCATGATCGCGCGGTACTTCACGAACTCCGCGTCCAGCAGCCGGGTCGTGGTCCGACGGTCCTTGCCCGACATGCCGAGGATGCCCTCCCCGGAGCCACCCGACGCCAGCGAGAGCACCACCTCGGGGCCGCTGGTCAGCGTCTTCGCCGCGTCGGCCAGGGTGCGGGCCGGCACCAGGACGGCGGCGGACAGCCCCGGGGTCTCCGGACGCCAGGCGAACTCCCGGACGGCGAGCCGGTAGCGGTCGGTCGCGGCGAGGGTGACCAGGTCGTCCTCGATCTCCAGCCGGACGCCGGTCAGCATCGGCAGGGTGTCGTCCCGGCCGGCGGCGACGGCGACCTGGCCGACGGCCTCGGCGAACGCGTCGCTGTCCACGACCCCCGCGGTCGACGGCATCGACGGCAGGGACGGGTAGTCCTCGACCGGGAGCGTGGGCAGGCTGAACTTCGCGTTGCCGCAGGAGATGGCCAGCCGGGCCCCCTCGGCGACCACGTCGACCGGGTGCGGCGGCAGGGCCCGGGTGATCTCGGCGAGCAGCCGGCCGGGGACCAGCGCACGGCCTGCCTCGGTGGACTGCACGTCGACCTCGGACCGGGCCGAGACCTCGTAGTCGAAGCCGGAGACCGCCAGCTGGCCGCCCTCCACCTCCAGCAGGATCCCGGCGAGCACCGGCACCGACGGCCGCGGCGGCAGGCTGCGCGCCGTCCACGCCACGGCCTCGGCGAGCACCTCACGTGCCACCCGGAACTTCATCTCGTCATCCACCCCAAGCTCGTCTGCGCCGGCTGCTCCCGCGCGGTCTGCGGCGCCCATCCTCTCCTGCCGGCCCCCCGCTGTGACCAGTCCCCTGGTCACAGCTGCGCTGGAGGGTCACCGGACCCGTTCTGCAGGTGCTCCTCGGGGCGGAGGGCGCAGCCCCCGCACCGGCCCGTCCCCACCGAGAGTGTGGTTCGAGAACACCTGGGAGATATAGCTCATCTTCGTCATCACAGGTGTGGATCCTGGGGACGGGACCCCTTCGTGCAGGTCACCCCCGGAATGGGCCTGTTGGCTCGCTGTGGGCCGGTGGGCGTCCGCCTGTGTCGACACGTGGACAACTCGACCGCCGTGCACCGTCGCCGTGCCCTCTCCACCCCGCATCCCCCCTCCACCCGCAGGTCCGTCCCCACCCGGTGTGGGTCCCGTGGGCTGTCCACCGGCACCGGTGGGCGACTTGTGGACACCTGGGGGACGGCGCCGTGCCGGGTGCACCCGCTGGACCTGCGCAGATGCGGCTGGTCGCGGGACGAGGGCGGCCGTGGGCAGTGGGTCCCGGCTCTCCCCAGGCTGTGTACAGATCTGGGGACAAGGAGACACGGAGGCCGACTCGACGCCGGCGGAGCCACTCCGGTCGGGCACCGCGAGGGCGCGCCGGAGCCACCGGACCGGCGGGCGGTCGGTGTCCGGACGTGCGACGGCCGAGCCCCAGCCGGTGGGACCGGGACTCGGCCGGAGGATCAGGAGCGGGCGCGGCTCTTGATCCGGGCGGTGAGCTCGGTGACCTGGGTGTAGGTCGCCCGGCGCTCGCTCATCAGGCCGGTGATCTTCTTGACCGCGTGCATGACCGTGGTGTGGTCCTTGCCGCCGAACGAGGCCCCGATCCGCGGCAGGGAGAGCTCGGTGAGCTCCCGGCACAGGTACATGGCGATCTGCCGGGCGTTGACCAGGGTGCGGCTGCGGTTGGCGCCCTGCAGCTCCTCCATCGTCACGGAGAAGTACTCGGCGGTGGCGGCCATGATGATCGCCGCGGTGATCTGCGGGCCCTGCTCGTCGCTGATCAGGTCCTTGAGCACCATCTCGGCCAGCGCGAGGTCGACCGGCTGCTTGTTCAGGCTGGCGAAGGCGGTGACCCGGATCAGCGCGCCCTCGAGCTCGCGGATGTTGGTCTGCACCTTGCTGGCGATGAACTCGAGCACCGCGTCGGGCGCCTGCAGCCGCTCCCCGTAGGCCTTCTTGCGCAGGATCGCGATCCGGGTCTCCAGGTCGGGTGCCTGGACGTCGGTGATCAGGCCCCACTCGAAGCGGGTGCGGAGTCGGTCCTCCAGCGTCGTCAGCTTCTTCGGCGCGCGGTCGGAGGTGATGACGATCTGCTTGCTGGCGTTGTGCAGCGTGTTGAAGGTGTGGAAGAACTCCTCCTGGGTGCGCTCGGCGCGCTCCAGGAACTGGATGTCGTCGATCAGCAGGAAGTCGATGTCCCGGTAGCGACGCCGGAAGTCCTCGGCCCGGCCGGAGTGCACCAGGTTGATGAACTCGTTGGTGAACTCCTCGGTGCTGACGTACCGCACCCGCACGTTGGGGAACATCCGCGCCGCGTAGTGGCCGATCGCGTGCAGCAGGTGGGTCTTGCCCAGCCCGGAGTCGCCGTAGATGAACAGCGGGTTGTATGCGCGGGCCGGGGCCTCGGCGACGGCGACGGCGGCCGCGTGCGCGAACCGGTTGCTGTTGCCGATGACGAAGCTGTCGAAGACGTACTTGCCGTTGAGCCCCGGGTCCAGGCCGCCGGGCCGCCGGTCGGCGAACAGGGGGACGGCGCCGCCGCCGCGGCCCGAGCGCTCGGCGGGGCGGTCAGCGGTGCCCTCGTTCCCCGGCGCCTGGTCGCGGCCGGCGTCCCCCGGGTCCCGGTCCCACGGGGCGAGCCGGCGGGGGCCGCCGTCGGACTGGTCGTCGGAGGCCGATCCCCGCGACCAGTCGCGCCCGTCCCCGGACTCGGGCAGCCAGGCCTCGGCCCGGGCGGCATCGGTCCGCACCCCGAAGGCGCTCCGCCCGTCGTCGACCCGGTCCCGGTCGGCGCGGTCCTCGGCGGCCCGGTCGTGCGCCGCCCGCTCGCGGGCAGCCAGCTCCTCCGAGGCGCGGTCGTGGGCCAGCCGGTCCTGGGTGAGGCGGTCCTGGTCCAGCCGGTCCTGCTCCGCGGTGGGCCAGCGACGAACCTCCGGCTCGGCGCCGAGCCGAGGTGCCTCGGGGGCCGGCGGCGGCACCGGCATGTCCTCCAGCTGCACCGCCACCCGGATGTCCCGGCCGATCTCCGCGGACAGCGCCTCGGCCAGCACCATGCGCATGCGGGACTCGAGCACCGTCTGGGTGAACTCGTTGGGCGCGGCGAGCACGGCGGTGTCCTCGAACAGGCCGAGTGGGCGGGTGAGGTTGAGCACCGCCTTCTGCTGCGGGGTCAGGCTGCTGGCGAGCCTCTCGCGGGCCTGGTTCCAGACCGTCGCCAGGTCGACCGGATCGTCGGCCATCGACTGTGTCCCTTCCCGTGCCTTCGGTGCTCTGCCTCTGGTGTGACGCCTCTGGTGTGACCCCGGAGCCGCGGTGCGGCCCCGGAGCCGTCGTCCACAGGTGGGACGGAGGTCGGGGACCCGCTGGATCCCCCGTCGGTTCCCCAGCTGTGGACGTCCGGCGGTGCTGCGTCCACATGAGTGTCCACAGTCTGTGCACGCTCGGCGACACGTGGTCCGATGACCGGCGTCCGCGCTGCCGGGCACGACGTCATGGCTGGTGAGCGCCCCGGCAGGGGCGATCGGAGGGGGGTCCGGCGAGCGATCGGCCGACGGGGTCGGCAGGAGAACCGGCGCCCGGTCGTCCGACCCGGAGCGACGGCGACGCTAACAGCCCCGTCCACAGGCGCACAACGACGACGGCGCCCGGCACGCGGATCGGCTGCGGCGTGTCCGGCGCCGGGTGGCCCGATCAGCGGTGCACCATGAGCGGTCCGGCCAGCAGACCGGGACCCGTCGGGTCTCGGCTATGCTGGTCGGAGTCTGTGCACGGGAGTCGGCGCACGCCCTGAGGTCGTGGGGTGTGACCACCGGGTCCGTCGCACAGCAGACCAGCCTCGGGAGACCGGGACGGTCGCAGGTCCCGGGGGCACCCGGGGCCGATGACCTGCCCGGCCCCGCGCGTGCGCTGCCCGACCGGGTGCGCGCCGCATCGACGTCGTCAGCAGTGGGAGTCCCTCGTGAGCAAGCGCACGTTCCAGCCGAACACCCGTCGTCGGGCCAAGACCCACGGCTTCCGGCTGCGGATGCGCACCCGGGCCGGGCGCGCGATCCTCGCCGCTCGCCGTGGCAAGGGTCGCAACAAGCTCTCCGCCTGAGGTGCTGCCTGCGCAGGCACGCCTGCGCCGGCGGCCGGAGTTCACCGCGGTCATGCGGTCCGGCCGGCGTGCCGGGCGGCCGACCCTGGTGGTGCACTACCTCTCCGAACGGCCCGTCGCCCGGGTCGGGGGTCCGCTGGACCCTTCGACCGGGCCGCGGGCCGGTTTCGTGGTCGGCAAGGCCGTCGGCAACTCCGTCTGCCGGCACCGGGTCACCCGGCAGCTCCGCCACCTGGTCGGCGACCGCCTGGACCGGCTCCCCGCGACCGCGGACCTCGTCATCCGGGCCCGCCCGGAGGCGGCCGACGCCGGTTCCGCCGTGCTGAGCCGCGACCTGGACGCCGGTCTCGACCGGGTGCTCGGCGGACACGGCCCCCGGGCACGGCGGCCGTGACGATCGCGCCCGCCCGTGGGTTGCTGGCCGCCGTCCGCTTCTACCAGCGGGCGATCAGCCCCGCGTTCCCGCCACGGTGCCGCTTCGAGCCCACCTGCAGCGCCTACGCGGCCGAGGCCATCGAGGTCCACGGCGCCGGCCGGGGCAGCTGGCTGGCCGTGCGCCGGCTGGCGAAGTGCGCGCCCTGGCACCCCGGTGGCGTCGACTTCGTCCCGCCGCGGCGCGGGGGCGCTGCGGCCGGCGACGGACCGCCCGACCCGGGCTCAGGAACCGCTGGGCCCACCCACTCGTCGTGCACAGCGGCGCACCCGCCCGAACCGTCCGCGGCGACCGCGTCGACGGCTGACGGCACACGTCGTCCCGACCGTGCCACCCCGCCGGCTCCGCGCCGGTCTGCGCAGCAGGAGGCTGGCGTTGCTTGACTGGCTGTACACCGCGATCGCGTGGGTGATGAAGCAGTGGCACTCACTGTTCTCCACGTTCCTGGACCCGGCGAGCGGGATCACCTGGGCGCTGTCGATCGTCTTCCTGGTCGTCACCATCCGCATCCTGCTGTTCCGCCTGTTCGTCAAGCAGGTGAAGAGCCAGCGGGCGATGCAGGAGATCCAGCCGGAGATCCAGAAGCTCCGCAAGCAGTACGGCAGCGACAAGCAGGGCTTCAGCCAGGCGATGATGGCGCTGAACAAGGAGCGCGGGGTCAACCCGCTGGCCGGCTGCCTGCCGATCCTGCCGCAGATCCCGATCTTCCTGTCGCTCTTCCACGTGCTGCGCCGGATCGCCCCCGGCAAGGACGGCCTCTACAGCTGGTCCGACACCCTCACGAACCAGGCCGCCTCGGCCCAGCTGTTCGGTGCGCCGATCTCCGCCTCGTTCAACATGACCGGGGCGAAGGAGCAGGCGATCCTCGGTCTGCCGGACGTCGGTTACACCAACATCCGGATCGTCGCGTTCCTGCTGATCGTGATCATGTGCGGGACGACCTTCTTCACCCAGAAGCAGATCATGCGGCGCTCGGGCCCGGTCGAGGGTCAGGCCGCGATGGTGCAGAAGCTGCTGCTCTACGGCATGCCGCTGAGCCTCTTCGTGTCCGGCTTCTTCTTCCCGATCGGCGTGCTCCTCTACTGGTTCACCAACAACCTGTGGACCCTGGGCCAGCAGTTCTACATCCTGAAGAAGCTGCCCCCGCCCGGGTCGCCGGCCGCGCTGGCCAAGGCCGCCGCCGACAAGCCGCAAATCGACCCGAAGTCCCTCGCCCCCAAGCCGGGCGCGAAGCCGGTGCGCCCCAAGTCGGGCACTCGCGGGGCGACCGCGGCCCCCTCCCCCACGGTGGACGGCGACGGCGCCACCCCCGACGCGCCGCCGGCCGGTGCGACCCCCGCCGAGGGGACCGGACCCGCGGAGGGCGGTTCGGCCAACGGCCGGCCCCCGGGTGGCGGAGGCCCCCGCCCCCGCACGGGCTCCTCGGGCAGCCGGTCGTCGGCCGGGCCCGCCAACCGAGGCAAACGCAAGCGCCGCTGACCGGCTGCGGCACCCGGGTGCGAGCCCGCGGCGTGCCCGCCCCCTGACCACCGGGCTCGCCCGGCCGCCTGCACGACCCTGGAGGACTCCGTGAGTGCATCCGACAACGACACCGTGGCCACGTCCGAGGCGACCTCGGACGCCCTGCTGACCCCGGCCGGCGGGAGCGGTGACCCCGCGCTCCCCGACGCCGACCCGGCGTCCTCCGACGCCGTCGTCGAGCCGGTCGACGTCGAGGACGAGTCCGACGACGAGGACGGCGGGGACGGCCTGCTCGTCCGCGAGGGGGACGTCGCCGGCGACTACCTCGAGCGGTTGCTCGACATCCTGGACGTGGACGGCGACATCGACCTGGACGTCGAGGGTGACCGGGCCTCGGTCGCGGTCGTCGGCGGCCAGCTGAAGACCCTCATCGGGCCCGACGGCGCCACGCTGGAGGCGCTCCAGGAGCTGACCCGGCTGGCGGTGGCCCAGTCCACCGGTGTCCGCAGCCGGCTGATGCTCGACATCGGGGGCTTCCGGGCCAAGCGGCGCGCAGACCTCACCAGCCTGGCGTCCGCAGCGGCCGAGCGGGTCGCCGAGAGCGGAGCACCCCAGCGCCTCTCGCCGATGAACCCGTTCGAGCGGAAGGTCGTGCACGACGTCATCGCCGCAGCCGCCGGTGTGCGCAGTGAGTCGGAGGGCGAGGAGCCGAACCGGCGCGTCGTGGTCCTGCCGGACCGGTGACCGAGGAGGAGGGCCAGGCCGAGTGCCCGCCGTCCGCAGCTGATCCGTCCGGTCCCGTTCCGGAACCATCGGCGGCGGCCATCGCTCTGTTCGGTCCGGCTGTGGAGCAGGCGGCCCGCTACGTCGGGATGCTCGCTGGTGACGGTGTGGTCCGAGGGCTGATCGGGCCGCGTGAGGTGCCCCGGCTGTGGGACCGCCACGTGCTGAACAGCGCTGCGCTGGCCGAGGTGGTGCCGCAGGGCAGCCGGGTGGTCGACGTGGGCAGTGGCGCCGGGCTCCCCGGCGTGCCGCTGGGGCTGGCCCGGCCTGACCTCACGCTGACGCTGGTCGAGCCGATGGCCCGTCGGGTGGAGTTCCTCCAGGACGTCGTGACGGAACTGGGCGCTCCCTGGCGGGTGGTGCGCGGGCGTGCCGAGGAGCGGTCGGTCGTCCGGGCGGTCGGGCCGGTGGACGTGGTCACGGCGCGGGCGGTGGCGCCGCTGCCGCGACTGGTGGGCTGGTGCCGTGGGCTGCTGGCCCCGGGGGCCCAGCTGATCGCCCTGGTCGGCGCCCGGGCAGCAGCCGAGGTGCCGGATCTGGTGCCGGAGTTGGAGGCTGCGGGCATGCGGGACGTGCACACGCGGGCAGTCGGTGTCGAGCTCGGTGCCGCAGCCACTACCGTGGTGCTCATGACGCGCGCTGGCACCTCCCGGTCCGGGCGCTCGGCAGGGTGAGCCGGTTTCACGTGGAACTCGCCGTAGCGACCGCGCCCTGTTCCACGTGGAACACGGTGGTGAGGAGGACGCACCGATGACGGACCCGGGCGAGCGCCTGCGCAACAGCCTCGCCGCTGATCTCCCGGTCGGTCCCGACTTCGACAGCCCGATCGCCATGGAGGCGATGCGGGCCACGCGCGTGCTGCACGCCGCTGACCAGGAACCCTTCCCGGCGCCGGGCCGGATCCGGGTGGTCACGGTGGCGAACCAGAAGGGTGGCGTCGGGAAGACGACGTCGACGGTCAACCTGGGTGTCGCCCTGGCCATGTACGGGCTGCGGACGCTGGTCATCGACCTCGACCCCCAGGGGAACGCCAGCACCGCCCTCGGTGTAGAGCACACCGTGGGCACCCCCTCGATCTACGACGCGCTCGTCGGCGACAACACGCTCGCCGAGGTCACCCACCCGACGACAGCGAGCCCGAACCTCTTCTGCGTCCCGGCGACGATCGACCTCGCCGGCGCGGAGATCGAGCTCGTCTCCGTGGTCGCGCGGGAGCACCGGCTGCGGCGCTCGATCGAGGCCTATCTGCACGAGCTCCCCGCCGAGGAGCGCCCGCACTACGTCCTCATCGACTGCCCGCCGTCCCTGGGGCTGCTCACGCTGAACGCGCTGGTGGCCGGGGACGAGGTGCTGATCCCCATCCAGTGCGAGTACTACGCCCTGGAGGGCCTCGGGCAACTGCTGTCGAACATCGACCTGGTACGCGCCCACCTGAACCCGGGCATCTCGGTGAGCACGATCCTGCTCACCATGTACGACGGTCGTACCAAGCTCGCCGACCAGGTGGCCGACGAGGTGCGCAACCACTTCGGTGACCTGGTGCTCGCGGCGGTCATCCCGCGGAACGTCCGGGTGAGCGAGGCGCCGGGCTACGGGCAGTCGGTGCTCACCTACGACCCTGGCTCCCGTGGCTCGACCAGCTACGTGGAGGCCGCGCGGGAGCTCGCCCGCCGGGGAGCGGCCCTGCCGGCGTCGACGCCTCAGCCGATCAGCCAGCCTCCTCCCCCACCACCGGTCGCCGCACCGGTCTACCCGCCACCGGTGGGCGGGCCGCCGCCACCGGTGGCCGGGCCGCCGTCGGTGGCGGCACTGGTGCTCGGTGAGCCGGCGACGGCTCCGGCCCAGCGCGGACGGCACGCGACGTGACCCCGGTGCGCTCCATTCCCACCCCCGAACCGCGTCTGCGGACACCGGGCATCTGCGAGGAGGACCAGTGACCAAGCGCGGCGGTCTGGGGCGGGGCCTGGCGGCTCTGATCCCCACCAGTGCACCGGCTCCCACGGCGACCCCAGCGGCTCGTGCGGCGGAGGCAGCCGAGGTCGCCGCCACGGCGGTCGACCAGGCCGGGGCCACCCCTCCGGAGGCCACTCGAACGGCGTCGGTGCACGAGCTCCCGAGCCGTGCGCTCGAGGAGGTCGCCGGCGTCCCCGGCGCGCAGCTGCGCGAGCTGCCGGTCGACGACATCGTCCCGAACCCCAAGCAGCCGCGACAGGTCTTCGACGACGAGGCGCTGGAGGAGCTCACCCACTCGGTGCGCGAGTTCGGTCTGCTCCAGCCGATCGTGGTGCGGGAGGCGGGCGACGGCCGCTACGAGCTCATCATGGGCGAGCGCCGGCTGCGTGCGTCGCGGGCGGCCGGCCTGGAGACCGTGCCCGCGATCGTCCGGGACACCACCGACGACGCCATGCTGCGCGACGCCCTGCTGGAGAACATCCACCGGGTCCAGCTCAACCCGCTGGAGGAGGCAGCCGCCTACCAGCAGCTGCTCGAGGAGTTCGGCGCCACCCACGAGGAGCTGGCCAGCAAGATCGGGCGCAGCCGCTCCCAGGTCACCAACACCATCCGGCTGATGAAGCTGCCGGTGAAGGTGCAGACCCGGGTGGCCGCCGGCGTCATCTCGGCCGGTCACGCCCGGGCTCTGCTCGGTCTGCCGGAGGCGGAGGCGCAGGACGCCCTGGCCACTCGCATCGTCGCCGAGGGCATGTCGGTCCGGGCGACCGAGGAGGCCGTCGCGATGGCGGTCGCCGACTCCCCCACCGCGGCCCGCCGTTCCGCCCGGAAGATCAGTGCCCCCGGGGTCGAAGATCTCGCTGGCCGGCTGTCGGACGTGTTCGAGACCAAGGTGAAGGTGCAGATCGGCCGGGCCAAGGGCCGGATCGTCGTGGAGTTCGGCTCGGTCGACGACCTGCAGCGGATCGTCGGGATGATGGCGCCCGACATCACCGGGCGCAGCCAGCAGGAGTGAGCGCCGCAGTTACGTCACAGACGTAACTCGGTGGGAGGTGGTCGTCCGTCCGGACGACCACCTCACCCGGTGATCGGCCCTTCGGCCGCCGCGCGCGCGAGCAACCGGCCGAGGACGTCGCCGAGCCCGTACCCGGCTGCCTCGACCGCCATCGGGAACATCGACGTCTCCGTCAGTCCCGGGGAGACGTTCACCTCGAGGAACTGCACCGCGCCGTCGGGGGTGACGATCGCGTCGGTGCGGGACAGGCCGGCCAGCCCCAGCACCTCGTGCACCCGCAGGGCCACCTCCGACGCACGAGCAGCGACCTCGTCGGAGACCCGCGCCGGGGAGTGGTACTCGGTCATCCCGGGGGTGTACCGGGAGGTGTAGTCGAAGACCCCGGACTCGGGGGCGATCTCGACCGCAGGAAGGGCTTCCGGACCGTTCCCCAGGTCGATCACCGAGAGGGCCAACTCGACCCCGTCGACGAACCGCTCCACCATCACCGTGTCGCCGTAGGCGAAGCAGCTGACCATCGCGGCCGGTAGGTCCTCGACCCGGCTCACCCGCTGCACGCCGAGCGACGAGCCACCCGAGGCCGGCTTCACCATGAGCGGGAGTCCGAGCCGGGCCACGATGAGGTCCAGGACGGCGCCGGCGCCCAGCTCCCGGAAGGTGCTGTGTGGCAGGGCGACCCAGTCCGGGGTCGTGACCCCGGCGGTGCGCACGACCGACTTGGCGGCCGGCTTGTCCCAGGCCAGCCGGCAGGCAGCGGCCGGGGAGCCGACGTAGGGCACGCCGGCCAGGTCCAGCACGGCCCGGAGCGCCCCGTCCTCGCCGGTGGCGCCGTGCAGCGCGATGAACACCGCGTCGGCCGGCGAGGCCGCCAGACCGGGCAGCAGCTCGGCGTCGGCGTCCCGCATCTCCGCGTCCACCCCGGCCCGGGTCAGCGCCTCGACCACCTGCCCGCCGGAGTTGATGCTGACCTCGCGCTCGAAGGTGAGCCCACCGGCGAGCACCAGGGCCCGCAGCGGGGTCGTCGGAGCGTCGGGTGCCGCCTCCGCTGTGGCCGCCTGGTCGGTCATGGCTGACGGTCCTCGCTCTGGTCGCTGTTCGCCGGCCCGATGATCGGCGGCGGGGTCGTTCGGCTGCTCTCCGGCCGGGTCGTGGCCGGGCCCACCGCGCGGAACGTCCCGGTGTCGACGGCGTCGAAGGTGGAGTGCAGGTCCAGCTCGGCCTCGATCACCCGGGCCAGCCGGCGCACCCCCTCGCGGATCTGGTGCGGCTCGGGATAGCAGTAGGACAGCCGCATGTGCTCCCGGCCACCACCGTCGGCGTAGAAGCCGATCCCGGGCACGTAGGCGACGTGGGCGGCGACCGCACGGGGCTGCATGAGCTTGGCGTCCAGGCCGTTCGGCAGCTTCAGCCAGACGTAGAACCCGCCGTCCGGCTTGGTCCAGGTGGTGCCCGGCGGCATGAGCGCGGTGAGCGACTCCAGCGTGGCGTCCCGCCGCTCGCGGTACAGCTCGGTGAAGACCTTGATCTGCTCGCGCCAGGGCTGGGTGTCCAGGTAGCGGGCGACCGCGTACTGGGTGAGCGAGGGCGGGCAGAGGACCTGCGCCTCGGTGGCGAGCACCAGCTTCTCCCGCACGGCCAGCGGGGCCAGCACCCAGCCCACTCGCAGGCCCGGGGAGAAGGTCTTCGAGAACGACCCCAGGTAGATGACCCGGTGCTCGTTGCGGGCGCGCAGGGCGCGCATCGGCTCCTTGTCGAAACCGAGCAGCCCGTACGGGTTGTCCTCGATGACCAGCAGGTCGTACTGCTCGGCGATCGCCATGATCGCCTCGCGGCGGACCTCGGTCAGCGTGACGCCGGCGGGGTTGTGGAAGTTCGGCACCGTGTACAGGAACTTCACCCGGTCACCGCGGGCCCGGCACTCCAGCAGGGCCTCCTCCAGCGCCTCGGGGATCAGCCCGTCGTCGTCCATCGCGACGTGCCGGACGTGGGCCTGGGCGGCCTGGAAGACCCCGAGGGCCCCGACGTAGGAGGGCGCCTCGGCGAGGATGACGTCACCGGGGTCGACGAAGACGCGGGTGACGAGGTCGAGCCCCTGCTGGGAGCCGACGGTGACGACCACCTCGCTGGGCGAGGCGTCGGTGATGCCCTCCAGGGCCATGACGTCGCAGATCCGCTCCCGCAGCCGGGGGTCACCCTGGCCGGAGCCGTACTGCAGGGTCTGGGCGCCCATGCCGGACACCAGCTCGCCGATCATCGACCCGACGGCGTCCAGCGGCAGCGCGGTGACCGCGGGCATGCCCCCGGCGAGCGAGACGACCTCGGGCCGGCTGACCACGGAGAACAGCGCCCGGATCTCCGAGCTCTTCATGCCGTGGGTGCGTGCTGCGTACCGGTCGGCCAAGGGGTCCAGCCGCGGGTGCCGCGGGGAGACGTGCGGGGACGCACCGCTGGAGTGCGCCCCGGCCTGACCGGTTCCGACCGACGGGCCGGGCACAGGAGGGGTCACCTCTCGGAGTCTATGCCCGCCTCCCTGCCAGCCGTTCAGCCGCGGGCGGGCAGCAGGAAGGTGCCGGTGGCCGGGTCGGCGTCGGCGGGCAGGAACAGCCGCTGGACGGCGGCCACGACGGCCTGGGCGACGGTGCTGCGCAGCCGGGCGTCCAGCAGCAGCAGCCGGTCGACCGGGTGGGAGAGGTAGCCGCAGTCGATCCGGACGGCGGGCATCCTCGTCATCCGCAGGATGTCCCAGGTCTTGGGGTGGGAACCACAGTCGAGCATGCCGGTGCGGGCGATGACCTCGCGGCGCACCAGGTTGGCGAACTCCTCGCCGACCGTGGAGCTCGCCCCGGACCCGGTGCCGTAGTAGTAGCTGGCGACGCCGCGGGCGTGCGCCGACCCGTGGGCCTCCATGTGCAGGGAGAGGAAGAGGTCGGCACGAGCCTGGTTGGCGAAGGCGGTGCGGTCCTCCGCGGTCTGGTCCACGGTGCGGCCGCGGGTGAGGTACACCGTGGCACCCGCGGCGGCCAGCCGGCCCTCGATCCGGGAGGCGAGGTCGAAGACCAGGTCGGCCTCGGTGGTCTCCCCGGCCGTGTACCCGCTGTCCGTACCGCCGTGGCCGGGGTCGATGACGATGACCCGGCCGATGAGGTGCGGCCCGGAGTCGACCAGCGAGGCGCTCTGCCGCAGCAGCTGCGGCCGGCCACCGGTGACCCGGCGACCCAGCTGCTTGAGCGCGCGCAGCGTGGCCGGACCGCACGTGCCGTCGGCGGTCAACCCGTAGTCGCGCTGGAACGCCCGCAGGCCCAGCTCCGTGTCGGCGCCCAGCATGCCGTCGGCCCGGCCGGCGTCGTAGCCGAGCTCCAGGAGCAGCTCCTGCAGCCGCCGGACGTCGTCCCCCCGGGTCGGCCGCTCGGGGTCGAACCGCAGCAGCCGGTCGCCCAAGGACCAGCGTGCCTCGTGCAGTGCCCGGTAGGTCTCGTCACCCACCCGGCCGTCGACGGAGAGCCCGCGCACCTGCTGGAAGTGTCGGACGGCGAGCTCGGTGGCTGCGTCGTAGCCCGCGTCGTCCGGACGCTCTGGTCGCTCCGGCTCATCGGTCAGCAGGCCGAGGGAACGGAGCATGGTCTGCACCTCCGCCACGGCGGGACCGGTGCTGCCAGGTCGCAGGACGTCCATGCGCAGGTCGTCGCTCCTCGCTCGGGTCAGGACGGCCGGTCGAGGCCGCTGGAGACGATTGTGGCGGGTGTGCACGACCGGACGGTGCACCGGGTGACCCGGTGCCCCCTCCGGGTGACCGTCGCCCGGAACGGGCGAGGCCCGCCGGTCCGGGGGGACGGGCGGGCCTCACCATGCGATCCGCACCGCAGCGGAGGGGCTGCGGTGCCGCGTCGGCCGGTGGCCGGCCCGACGGATCAGAGGTAGTCGGACAGGTCCGACAGGATGGCGCCCTTGGGCTTGGCGCCGATGATGCTCTTGACCGGCTTGCCACCCTGGAAGACCGTCATGGTCGGGATCGACATGACCTGGTAGTCGCGGGCGATCTGCGGGTTCTCGTCGATGTTGAGCTTGGCGATCGTCAGCTTGTCGGCGTGCTCGGCCGCGATCTCCTCCAGCACGGGGGCGACCATCTTGCACGGCCCGCACCACTCGGCCCAGAAGTCGACCAGCACGGGCTTGTCGCTGCCCAAGACGTCAGTGGCGAAGCTCGAGTCGGTGACGGTCACGGTGTTCTTGCCTGCCATGGTGCTGCTCCTTGCTCAGAGGGGACGGTGCAGTCTGTGGTTTCAGCGCAGTCTGTGGTTCAGCGCTCGTCGAAGGTCTCGGCGAGCCAGCGCTCGGCGTCGATCGCCGCGGCGGCGCCGGTGCCGGCCGAGGTGATCGCCTGCCGGTAGATGTGGTCGACCACGTCGCCGCAGGCGAAGACGCCGTCGACGTTGGTGTCGGTCGTCGGGTGGGAGACCACCACGTACCCCTCGTCGTCCAGCTTCAACTGCCCGACGAAGAGCTCAGTGCGGGGGTCGTGGCCGATGGCGACGAACATGCCGGAGACCGGGAGCTGCTCCGTCGCGCCGGTGGCCACGTCGGTCAGCTCCACCGCCTCGACGGTGGTGTCGCCGTGCACCTCGGTGACCTGCTTGCCCAGCGCCCAGCGGATCTTCTCGTTGTCCTGCGCGCGCTTGACCATGATCTTCGACGCGCGCAGCTCCTCGCGGCGGTGCACCACGGTGACCGACTTGGCGAAGCGGGTGAGGAAGGTGGCCTCCTCCATCGCCGAGTCGCCGCCGCCGACGACCGCGATGTCCTGGTCGCGGAAGAAGAAGCCGTCGCAGGTGGCGCAGGCGGAGACACCGCGGCCGAGCAGTCGCTGCTCGTTGTCCAGCCCGAGGTACCGGTACTTGGAGCCGGTGGCGACGATGACGGCGTGCGCGCGGTGCACCTCCTCGCCGACCTTGATGATCTTCGGGTCGACGGTGAGGTCGACCTCGGTGACGTCCCGGGCGACCAGCTCGGCGCCGAAGCGCTCGGCCTGGGTGCGCATGTCGTCCATCAGCTGCGGGCCCTGGACGCCCTCGGGGAAGCCGGGGAAGTTCTCGACCTCGGTGGTGGTCATCAGTGCACCGCCGAACTGGGACCCCTCGAACACGAGGGGGTGCAGGTTCGCGCGGGCGGCGTACGTGGCAGCGGTGTACCCGGCGGGACCGGACCCGATGATGATCAGGTCGCGGATCCCGTCGTGCTCGGCCGGAGGGATCTCCGGGGCGGCAGCGGTCGGGACCGTCAGGCCGGGAGTGGGGTCGTTGCTCGTCACAGGCGGCACAACGGACAGCCTAGGGCGGTCATTCCCTGGGGGCGGCCGGGTCCTTCGTCAGCCGGCTGCGGTGACGCTGACCTCGGCCAGGTCGGCGCTGAAGCCATCGTCGACGGGGACGAGGCCGGTCACCCACACCAGCACGTACCGGGTGGTCGCCGGCTCGGCGAACTCCAGCACGTCCTCGCCGGTCAGCTCCGCGGAGGCGGCGACGTCGAACGCCTCCAGCCCGGCCTCCAGTGAACCGCCGGTGCGCACCTCCACGGTCGCCCCGGGCCGGGTCGTCTGCAGCGCGACGCTGCTCACCGGCTGCTCGCTGCCCAGGTCGTACAGGACGCCGACGCCGGGCTTCAGGTTGCCGAAGTCGGCCGAGCCCCGGTAGTTCAGCGTCGACCACGCGGTGCTCGGGTCGCCGTCGAAGGACAGCGGGACCTCGTCGTCGTTCTCCGGCTCGCCGTCGCCGAACGGGTCGAAGACCGTGGCGCCGGTGAGAGGCACCGGGGCGCCGGCTGCCGGCGGGGCCGGTGCCGGCTCCTCACCGGGTGCCGGGGCGGCCGCGGCGGTCGTGCTGGACTCCGGCGTCGACCCGGTCGGACCGCCCTCGACGCTGCCGGCCACGGAGAGCACGTTGGTGCCGAACCACCAGCCGATGGCCACGACGAGGGCCAGCGCCAGCACCGGCAGCCCGATCACGGCCAGTCGCCGCCGGGCGGACGACGACGCCTCGCGCTCGGCGACGCCGTCGTCCTCGGCCGCGAAGGTCCCGTCGAGCACGAGGTCGCCCTCGGTGCCGTACCCCGCCGGCCCGGCGGACAGCGGTCGGGACAGCGACGCCCCGGGGACGGGCGGCAGGTGGTTGCGGACCAGCCGGACCGGCTGGTCCTCGTCGCCGTCGTCTTCGGCGGTCTCGTCGGCATCGGCCAGGTCGCGCCGGTCGCGCAGGCGGCGCACCCAGCCGCTGTCGGTGAGGCCGTCGGGCCGGGCGGCCTCCTGCGGGCCGGTACGCGGACGCTCGACCAGCAGCGAGACCATCGTGGTCACGCTCGACAACCCGGTGGCCGGGTCGGTCGACCGGGCCCGGCGCACCAGGGCGGCGAGGTCGGGCGAGGAGATCTCGGCGGGCCGGGCTCCGGGCAGGCCGGTCAGGCACAGCTCCAGCAGCGCCCCCAGGGCGGTGATGTCGCCCTTCTCGGTGCCGCTGGCTGCCGGCACCGACAGCAGGCCGACCAGGCCGCCGGGACGCAGCACGACGTGCTCGGGCGTGAGACCGCCGACGGCCAGGCCCACCCGATGGGCCTCCGCGACCCCCTCGGCCAGCCGGCGGACCACCGCGCGCGCCTCGCGCTCGGACAGCGGGCCCTCGGTGGCGAGCCGGTCGGAGAGCCGGATGCCCTCGATCCACTCGTTGACGACGTAGGCGGCGCCGCCGGGCTCGGTGCGGCCGGTGCCCTCGGCGGCGTCGTAGACCATCGCCAGCGCGGGGGTGGCCAGCCCACCGGCGGTCAGCGCGCGGTTGATCCACTCCCGCGCGGCCGGGCCGCCGGGGGTGTGCACCCGCAACGCCACGTCACGGTTGAGCACCCGGTCACGGGCGCGCCAGGTGCGGATGACGCCGGTGGGCGTCTCCTCGTCGGGGGCCACCTGGTCCAGCGGGCGGTAGCGGTCGGGCAGGCCGGTTGTCGTCGACGTCACGGACGCTGCCGACCCCCTGCTCGTTCACGGCCGGGAACGGCGCCCCCGGTTCTGGCCCGAGACCGCCTGGTCACCGTGAGCGCCCGAGTCGAGCCCGGACCCCGGCCAGTAATCCGCGGAGCTCCGGGACACCGGCCATCACGGCACCCGCGACGACCGCGCTGCCGATGACCACGGTACCGAGGACGACCGTCCCGAGCGAGCCCGGCACCGAGGTGCCCAGTGACCTGCCCGCGAGCGACACGGCGGCCCAGCCGAGGGCCCCGGCGACGGCCGAGACCGCGGCCATCCGCAGCACCGTGGTGCCTGCCTCGGCGCTGGCCCGCACCCCGAGCTTGCGCTCCAGGGCGATCGCGCCCACCACCCAGCCGGCCACGTAGGTGGCGCTCGTGGCGATCATCAGCCCGGCCACGACGTGCTCCGGCTCGACCAGCACCGGCACGAGCAGCATCAGCGGCACCCGGACGGCGACCATCGCCACCTGGATGAGCGTGGGGGTCCGGGCGTCCTTCATGGCGTAGAACACCCGGAGCTGGAGCAGCGTCACCGCCATCGGGAGCAGGCCGAACGCACCCACCGCGAGGGCGACGCCCACCCCGCGGGCGTCGTCGACGTCGGCGTTCCCGCGGGCGAAGGCCACGATGCCCACGGCGGGGCCCAGGACCACCAGCAGGGCGGTCACCGGCAGCAGGCCGGTCGCCGACAGTCGGGTGCCCAGTGAGAGGTCGGCGACGACGCCGTCCATGTCGTGCCGGGCGGCCGCCCGGCTCATCCGGGGCAGGAGGGCGGTCAGCAGCGCGACGCCGATGATCCCGTAGGGCATCTGGAACAGCAGGCTGGCGTTGGCGAACGCGAAGGGGCCGAGGCCACCGGCGTCGGCGGCGGCGTTGGCCACGATGCTGGCGACGACGACACCGACCTGGCTGACCAGCACGTAGCCGATCACCCAGAGCCCGAGCGTGCCGGCCTCGCCCAGCCCGGTGCCCCGCAGCCCCCACCGCGGCCGCAGCGGCACCCCGTGCCGGCCCAGCAGCGGAAGCAGCACGAACGCCTGCACGGCGATGCCCAGCGTGGTGCCGATGCCCAGCAGCCAGACCTGGAAGGCGGTGATGGTGAGCGGCGTCAGGTCGCCCGGCCCGGCCGCCAGCAGGAACACCGCGCCGGTGGCGATGACCACGACGTTGTTCAGCACCGGCGCCCAGGCCGGTGGCCCGAACACCTGTCGGGAGTTGAGCACCGCCGTCGCCAGCGCACCGATCCCGTAGAACACGATCTCCACCAGCAGGATCCGGGCCAGCCAGTTGGCCAGCTCGACCTGGCCCTCGTTGTCCGGGGTGTCCCGGATGCCCATCAGCCAGGTCAGCGCGGGTGCCGCGAGCACGGCCACGACGGTGAGCGCGGCCAGGCCGACGGTGGCCAGGGTGAGCAGCCGCTGGGTGTACCGCACGCCCCCGTCGGCGTCCCGCTCCTGCGCGCTGACCAGCAGCGGGACGACGACCGAGGTGAGCACCCCGCCGAGCAGCAGCTCGTAGACGATGTTGGGCAGCGTGTTGGCCACGGTGTAGGCGTTGCCGACCAGGCCGAAGCCCAGGGCGGCGGTGAGCACCACGGTGCGCAGGAAGCCGGTCAGCCGGGAGACCAGGCTCGCCACGGCCATCGTCCCGGCCGCGCGCAGGATGCCGCCGCTGCCACCGGAGCGACCCTGGCGGACCTCGGGGTCCTCCGGCTCGTCCTCGAGGTAGCGCGGCACCGCCGGGATGACCGGGATGAGCTGGGTGTCGTCCGGGCCGGGCACGAAGCGCCGGGGCCGCGCCGGTGGCGGCACCGGGGGCAGCACGGCACGCCGGCGGGCGGCGTCGGCCGGACGGTTCCCCGTCGGCCGCGCCGCCGGGTAGCCGGCGGGTGGCGGTGGCAACGGTCGCGGGGAGAGCGACGGGGCCAGGGTCTCGGGCTGGTTGCCGACCACCGGCCCCGGGACGGCGGTGGTCGGAGTGGGCGGCGGACTGGGCTGTGCCCCGCGGTACGGAGGCGGGGGCAGCGGTGCGGGCGTCCGGGGCCGCGCGTCGGATGAGCCGGTGCGCTGGTCCTCCGACCCGGCCGGTGGGCCGCCGCTCACACCGGGCTCCGGGTGGGCGGCAGGCCGACCGCCTCGTCCGCGGTGGGGGCCGGCTCGCCGCGCCGGCGGCGCAGCACGAAGCGCACCGCCCGGCGGAGGAAGAGCAGGGCCAGCAGCGCGGCGGCGCCGAGGGTGATCGCCAGGGTGACCGGGCCGTACGCGGTGCTCCGCACCTGCAGCTGCACCGGCTCGCCCAGCGGGACCTCGGTGGGCGTGGTCAGCCGTGCGGTGACGGTGAACCCGCCGGACTGTTGGACGTCGGCGGGCACCTCGATCTGGGTGAGCGACTCCGGCCCCAGCGTCTGCACGCCGATGTCCTCGGTGGTGAGCTGGACGTTGCTGCGGGCCTGGAGGTCCAGCCGGACCTCGACGGCGAAGGGCAGGTCGTTGCGCACGGTGAGCACGAGCGGGGCGTCACTGGAGGCGAGGGTGTAGGTCCCGTCCGCCGGGGTGA
Source organism: Modestobacter sp. VKM Ac-2978 (assembly GCF_026968025.1). Taxonomy (NCBI): domain Bacteria; kingdom Bacillati; phylum Actinomycetota; class Actinomycetes; order Geodermatophilales; family Geodermatophilaceae; genus Modestobacter; species Modestobacter sp. VKM Ac-2978. The sequence continues at coordinate 238,109 of NZ_JAPVBP010000006.1, forward strand.
CCAGCGTGACCTGCTCCCGCAGGCGGGCGACCGTGTCCCGCAGGTCGGTGACCGCGGCCTGGGACGCCGCCGGCTGGCCGCGCCACTGCGCGGACGCCGCCCGGGCGATCGCCGCGTCGTACCCGGCGAGCGCCGCGTCGGCGTCGCCGACCACGGCGGCGGCGAAGTCGTCCCGCACCCGCGAGGTCTCCACGATCCCGGCCATCGTCGCGGCCGGCAGCCGGACGTCCGGGTCGGTGCCGGTCAGCTCCCCGACGTCGGCGGCCGGGCCGTCGGCCGCTGCGGCCACCGAGAACGGGACCAGCCACGGTTGGGTGTACGTGTCGGTCATCATCGCGGCCACGGTGCCCGGGTCCGGGTCGACCCAGCGGGGTGGGGCGACGAGCACGGTGGAGCCGACGCCGTCGGCCTGCTGGGCGTGCAGCGCCGCGAGCTCGGCCAGGTGGCGCTGTTCGACCAGTCGCCCCGCCCCCGGCTGGAGGGTCGCGGCCTCGACGGCCTCGGCCAGTTCCCCGTCGGCGACCAGCGTGGTGACCGGCCCGCCGTCGGTCGTCAGGTCGCCGCGGGCGACGGCCGGGTCGCCGTCGTCCCCCACCGCCCGGCTGCCGCCGGTCAGCCCGTCCTCGGCCAGCACCACGGTGCCGACCCCGCCGTCGACCAGGGTGGCCAGGGTGGCCTCGTCGACGGTGCCACCGGCCGGCCAGGCCAGGTCGGTGCGCGGCTCCACGCCGAGCACCTCCTCCACGATCGCGGCCCCGGCGCCGGTCTCCCCGGACGGGCCGGCCGCGGGCGCCGGGACCAGGGCCCCGTCTGCGGTGCCGGGCTGGCGGGCGGTGCCCTCACCGGGCAACGTGCGGAGGAGCGCATCCGGCCGGCCGGCCGCGACCAGGGCGTCGGCGTCGGCGTCGGCGTACGGCAGGGCCACCACGTCGTGGTCGGCGGCCAGTCGGCGCAGTCGCTCGAGGAGTGCGGCCGCGTCGGCGGTGCCGGTGCCCTCCTCGCCGTCCACCAGGTAGGGGCCGGCGGCCATGGCCGACAGCTCCTCGAGCAGCGCCGGGTCGACGGCGAGGGTCACCGGCACGACGGGCTCGGTCTCCGCCGGCGTCGGAGCCGTGGTGCGCGGCAGCTGCTCCACGGTCTCCAGGACCCGGTCCAGCCGGCCGCCCTCGGCCACCTGGGCGGCGAGCGCGTCGTCGGTGAAGGCGCCGGTGGCGTCCCGGTGCGGGCGGTCGGTGATCGGCCAGAGCCACGCCACGCCCGTCCGGGTGGCCGGCTCCGCCGGCTGGACGACGAGGTGGGTGGACAGCTCGGCCACCCGCTCGGTGACCCCGTCGGCACGGGTGCCGTTGACGTTGACCAGGAACGGGTACACCCCGTCGGCGGTGAGCTGCAGCCCGTCGGCGGTGCTGGGGTAGGTGAACGTGACCTCCTCCCCTGGCTCGAGCTCGTCCGAGGACACCTCGAGGAAGGGCGTGGTCGCCGCGGTGTGGTCACCGGGCCGGGCGAGGTCGGCGGCGAGCCGGCTGCGCGAGGTCAGCACCTCGCCCCGCTGCAGCCGCACCTCCAGGTCCTCATAGGTCTCGGTGCTGTCGTTGCGCAGGGTGGCGGTGACCTCGACGGCGGCGCCCGGCGTGACGGTGCGCGGCTCCAGCCGGTCCAGGGTCAGCTCCAGGGGCCGGTCGGCCGACGAGCCGGTCGCGCGGCCGGCGTCGCCGGGCGCTGCGGACGCGGCCGGGACGCCCAGCATCCCGCCGACCACGGTCACGAGGGCGCCGAGCAGCACCTGCCGGCCGCCGGCGCGGCCGGCGGCCCGCCGGGTCACGCGCTGTCGGCCAGCAGGCCGGGCGCGCGCTCGACCAGCGCACGCTCGTCGGCGTAGGCCAGACGCCCGCCGAGCTCGGTCAGCGGCACCCAGGCGACCTCGGTGACCTCGACGTCGGCGTCGGACAGGGCGCCGCCGGTGGCCCGGAGCAGGAAGTGGTGGACCGTCTTGTGCACGCGGCGGCCGTCGGCGACGAACCAGAAGTCGATGATGCCCAGCGGGGCGACGACCTGGCCGATGATGCCGGTCTCCTCCGCGACCTCACGGACGGCGGTGTCCTCCGGGGTCTCGCCCTGCTCGATGTGCCCCTTGGGCAGCGACCAAAGCAGGCGACCGCGGCGGTCGGTGCGGCCGATCAGCGCGGCGCGCGGCCCGGTGACCTCGTCATCTGCGACCACCAGCCCTCCCGCCGAGGTCTCGTCGACCCGACGCAGCCGGCGGCCGGGGCGCTGCCGCCCGCCCGTCCCAGCCATGTCAGCAGGGTAGCGCGCGACACGGCACTACCCTCGACCGTCGTGTCAACCGAGCCGTCGCGTCGCGCCCCCTCCGGCCCGACCCCACCACCCCCGCCCGTCCCCGCGGCGGTGCAGCAGACGGTGCGCGAGCTCGTCGAGGTCTCCCCCGTGCTGGTCGCCCTCGGCGAACGGTTCTCCGCAGCCGGCCACGAGGTGCACCTCGTGGGCGGTTCGGTGCGCGATGCCCTGCTGGCGTCCGGGACGGGACGGCCGCTGCCCACCGGCGACCTGGACCTGACCACCGACGCCCGGCCGGAGCAGACCCTCGAGGTGCTCCGGGGCTGGGCCAGTTCCACGTGGAACACCGGCATCGCCTTCGGCACCGTCGGCGCCGAGGTGCGCGGCGAGCGGGTGGAGATCACCACCTTCCGCGCCGACCGCTACGACCGGGAGTCCCGCAACCCGGAGGTCGCCTGGGGCACCTCGCTCACCGACGACCTGGCCCGGCGCGACTTCACCGTCAACGCGATGGCGGTCTCGCTGGGCCCCGACCGCACGGTCACCGACCCCTTCGGCGGGCTGGGCGACCTGCTGGCCCGGCGGCTGCGCACCCCGGGCCGGGCGGTCGACTCCTTCGCCGACGACCCGCTCCGGATGCTGCGGGCGGTCCGGTTCGTCGCCCAACTGGGGCTGACCCCGGACGACGAGGTGGTCGAGGCGATGACCGCCCTCGCCCCCGAGCTCGGCCGGATCACCGCCGAGCGGGTGCAGCACGAGTTCTCCCGCACGCTGCTCAACGACGCCCCCGGCCCGGCGCTGGACCTCTTCGTCTCCACCGGGCTGGCCGACGTCGTCCTGCCCGAGCTGTCCGCGCTGCGGATGGAGATCGACGAGCACCACCAGCACAAGGACGTCTACGTCCACTCGCTGACCGTGCTGGACCAGGCGATCGCGCTGGAGAAGGCCGACCCCGGAGCGCAGTCCCCCGACCTGGTGCTGCGGCTGGCGGCGCTGCTGCACGACATCGGCAAGCCGGCCACCCGGCGGCACGAGGACCGCGGCCGGGTCTCCTTCCACCACCACGAGGTCGTCGGCGCCAAGCTGGTGCGCAAGCGGCTGCTCGCGCTGAAGTACCCGAAGGACGTCGTCGAGGCGGTCTCCCGGCTGACCTTCCTGCACCTGCGCTTCCACGGGTACGGCCGCGGTGAGTGGACCGACTCCGCCGTCCGCCGGTACGTCACTGACGCCGGTGACCTGCTGCCGCAGCTGCACAAGCTGGTCCGCTCCGACTGCACCACCCGCAACCGGCGGCGGGCGGCGGCGCTGTCGGCGACCTACGACTCGCTGGAGCAGCGGATCCAGGAGCTGTCGGAGCTGGAGGACCTGGCCCGGGTGCGGCCGGACCTGGACGGCAACCGGATCATGGAGCTGCTGGAGATCCCGCCGGGCCGCGAGGTCGGCGAGGCCTGGCGCTTCCTCAAGGACCTGCGCCTGGAGCGGGGGCCGCTCGAGCCCGAGGAGGCCGAGGCCGAGCTGCTCGCCTGGTGGCGCAGCCGCAGCTGACTACGGGGTGAGCGACACCCGCAGGGCGAGCGGGGCGTCGTCGGTGCGCCGGGCCTCGGCGCGGGCCCAGCGGCTGAACGCCACGGCGGTGAGCAGGTAGCCGGCGGCGATGCCGACCAGCAGCACCCAGCTGACGCCGGACGCCGGCATCAGGAACGCCCCGGCCAGCAGCGCCGCCACGAAGGTGGCGTTGAACAGGGTGTCGTAGACGGAGAAGACCCGGCCGCGGAAGTCGTCGTCCACCGCCTCCTGGAGCGTGGTGTCGACACAGATCTTGATGCCCTGGGCGACGAACCCCAGGACGAGGACGGCGGCCACGATGGCCGCCGGCCGGAACAGCCCGCCCAGCACCAGCTGGCCGGTGCCGCCGAGCACCAGCAGCCCGACCACCCAGGCGGCCTTGCCCCACCGGCGCACCGCCCACGGCGTCACCGCGGCCGCCAGCAGGGTGCCGGCGGCGCCGGCCGCGAGCACCTGGCCCAGCCCGGCCAGCCCGCCCGGGAAGAGCCCGGTGTCGTCGGCGAAGGAGTTGCGGTAGAGCAGCAGCGTCATGAGGGTCAGCAGCCCGTACATCAGCCGGTGCACCGCCATCACCGACAGGATGGCCGTCGCCGGTGGGTGCGCCAGCATGTGCCGCGCGCCGGCCACCATCCCGTGCAGCACGTCGCGGGCGCTGACCGTGGCGGCCAGGCTGAGGTGGTCGGGGCCGAGGTGGCCGCGCGGGAAGCGGGAGACGACGGCGGAGGCCACCAGGTAGGGCACCGCCGAGGCCAGGGCCAGGCCGGCGTAGCCGCCGCTGCCGGAGCCGATGAGCGCGGTCGCGCCGATGGCGACCCCGCCGCCCAGCACGCCGGCCACCGCCCCGGACGTCGTGGACAGCGCGTTCGCCGAGACCAGCGAGGGTGCGTCGGTGGTGTGCGGCAGCCCGGCGGAGAGCGCAGAGAGCACGAAACGGTTGACCGAGAACACCAGCAGCCCGGCGACGTAGAACCCGATCCCCTGGATCCCGGCCAGGATGAGCGCAGCGACCGCGACCACGAGGACCGCGCGGACCACGTTGGCGACCAGCAGCACCTGCCGGCGGCTCCAGCGGTCCAGCCACACCCCGGCGAACGGACCGACCAGCGAGTACGGCAGCAGCAGCACGGCGAACCCGGCCGCGACGTCGATGGGGTTGGTGGCCTGCTGGGGGTTGAACAGCACCGTGCCGGCCAGCGCGGCCTGGAAGACGCCGTCGCCGAACTGCGAGGACAGCCGGGTGGCCAGCAGGCGGCGGAAGTCGGCGCGCAGCAACAGATGACGCACGGTGGTGGGCGCCTGCTGCATCCCAGCCACACTACGTCGCCGGTGGCCGGGCGGCAGCCGAGGTCGGGCGGTCAGGAGGCAGGCCGATGGGCCACCCCTCCGGCTCGTCCCTGATGCACACTGGAGGCGATGAACCCGGTGCCCTCGTCACCCGACCCCGAACGTCGTCCCGCCGCCGGCCAGGCTGCGGGGCGGGGCCGGCGTACCGGCGTACCGGCCCTGTCGGTCGGCTCGCTGGACGACGTCCGGCCGGGCTCCCTGCTGGTCGCGATGCCGGCCCTGACCGACCCCACCTTCGCCGGGGCGGTCGTCTACGTCCTGGACCACGCCGACACCGGCACCATCGGCGTCGTGCTCGGCCGGCCCAGCGAGGTCCGGATCGGCGACGTGCTGCCGGGGTGGTCGGAGCTGGCCGTGGAGCCGGGCGTCTTCCACGTCGGCGGGCCCTGCGAGGCCGACACCGCCCTGTGCTTGGCCACCCGCCGGGGCAGCACGCCGCTGCCGGACGACAGCGGGCTCCGTGAGGTGGCCGGCGCGGTGCACCTGGTCGACCTGGACAGCGACCCGGCGGAGCTGGACGGCGAGATCGGCGGTCTGCGGGTGTTCGCCGGCTACGCCGGGTGGTCGGCCGGGCAGCTGGCCGGCGAGCTGGCCGAGGGCGCCTGGGCCTGCGTCACCGGGATCCCCGCCGACGTGCTGACCGGCGCGTCCGGGCCGGAGCTGTGGCGGTCGGTGCTGGGCCGCCAGTCGGGCCGGCTGGCCGTGCTCTCCACCGCCCCGGCGGACCCCTCCGCCAACTGAACCGGCTCCTGGGCCGCCATGACCGCGTGTCGACTCCCGGATCCGGTCGCGGCCTGGTAGGAAGGGGACCGCAGGAGGGGGCGACCTGGGGAAGAGGCCGCCCCCTCCTGCTCTGTCTCCAGCCCGGCGTGGCTACAGGCCCAGCGCCGCCGCGAGGTCCGGGTGCTCGGCGAGGCTCACCGTGTCGCTGTCGGCCGGGAGCGTGATGTCCCGCTCGCCGTGGTCGGCCAGGGTGATGGTGACGGGGACGTCCTGCAGCGTGGTGGAGTACTGCACCAGCAGCTCGCTGTCGGCGGCCACGGCGATCGCCGTCCCCGTCGGGTTCTGGAAGACCGAGGCCAGCTCCCCGTTGATCGACTGGCTGCCCGCCCAGGTGTAGCCGGCGAAGGACCGTGGGTCGTCGGCCGTCGGGGCGGCGAGCTTGGGCACCATCTGGACCAGCACGTCCAGCAGCGAGGCGGTGCCGCCGGCCTGCGTGGTGGCGATCGGGCGGCGCACGTAGGTGGCGGGCGGGAGGCCGGCCTCCTCCAGCGCCTCGGCCAGCCCCGGGACGTCGCCCTGCCACAGGTCCTCACCGGTGAAGAAGAGGGTGCGGGTGTCCTCGGGGCGCCCGTCGGCGTAGCTGGTGACGGCCTGCGCCCGCCCGATCCCCTCGGCGAAGTCGATCTCGCCGGTGAGCGTGAGGACGGCGCCCTCGGCGTAGGGGGCGGTCACCTCGAAGTCGGCGCCGCCCTCCTCGAGGTCGGCGGCGAGCACCTGACCGAGGACCTCGGCCTCCTGGGTGGTCACCGGGTCGCCGGGGACGCGCTGGACGGTCTCGTCGTCCCCGCACCCGGCCAGCAGGGCCAGTGCCACCAGCAGGGAGGGCACGACCAGGGGCGGGCGGCGCAGCTGCATGCCCCAACACTAGGAGCCGGGCCGGGGCCCGGACGCGGAACGGCCCGCACCCGGTGAGGGGTGCGGGCCGTTCGGTGCTCCTGCTGTCAGCGCTCGATGTCGCCGCGGATGAAGGCCTCGACGGCGTCCCGGGCCTCGCTGTCGCTGTACTGCTCCGGCGGGCTCTTCATGAAGTAGGACGACGCGGACAGGATCGGCCCGCCGATGCCGCGGTCCAGGGCGATCTTCGCGGCCCGGACGGCGTCGATGATGATGCCGGCCGAGTTCGGGGAGTCCCAGACCTCGAGCTTGTACTCCAGGTTCAGCGGGACGTCGCCGAACGCGCGGCCCTCCAGGCGGACGTAGGCCCACTTGCGGTCCGAGAGCCACGGCACGTGGTCCGACGGGCCGATGTGCACGTTGCCCTTGCCCATGTCCCGGTCGACCTGGCTGGTGACCGACTGGGTCTTGGAGATCTTCTTGGACTCCAGGCGCTCCCGCTCGAGCATGTTCTTGAAGTCCATGTTGCCGCCGACGTTGAGCTGCATCGTGCGGTCCAGCTGCACGCCGCGGTCCTCGAACAGCTTGGCCAGCACCCGGTGGGTGATGGTGGCGCCGACCTGGCTCTTGATGTCGTCGCCGACGATCGGCACCCCGGCGGCGGTGAACTTGTCCGCCCACTCCTTGGTGCCGGCGATGAAGACCGGCAGCGCGTTGACGAAGGCGACGCCGGCGTCGATCGCGGCCTGCGCGTAGAACTCCGCTGCCTGCTGCGAGCCCACCGGGAGGTAGCAGACGACGACGTCGGCGCCGGACTCCCGCAGCGCGGTGACCATGTCGACCGGGGCGTCGTCGGACTCCTCGACGATCTCGCGGTAGTACTTGCCCAGCCCGTCGAGGGTGGTGCCGCGCTGCACGGTGACGCCCAGCGGCGGCACGTCGGCGATCTTGATGGTGTTGTTCTCGCTGGCGACGATCGCCTCGGAGAGGTCGCGGCCGACCTTCTTGGCGTCGACGTCGAACGCGGCGACGAACTCGACGTCGGAGACGTGGTAGTCGCCGAACCGGACGTGCATGAGGCCGGGGACCGACGCGGTCTCGTCGGCGTCCCGGTAGTACTCGACGCCCTGGACGAGCGACGCGGCGCAGTTGCCGACGCCGACGATGGCGACCTTGACCGATGCCATGGACTGACTCCCTCCGACGGACCCGAGCCGGGTCCGGACTGTGTGCGATGGGTGCGGTGCAGTGGTTCAGGTGGTGCAGCTCAGGTGGTGACGTCGTTCGGTGGTGGGGGCGGGGTGGGCGTCTGCGCTGGGGGGGTACGGGTGGGCGACTGCTCCGCCCGGGCCGCTTCGGCGCGTGCGTCGTCGCGTTCGCTGTCGATGAGCTCGGTGAGCCAGCGGACCTCGCGGTCGACCGAGTCCAGGCCGTGCCGCTGCAGCTCGAGGGTGTAGCGGTCGAGCTTCTCCTGGGTGCGGCGCAGCGAGTCCATGAGCCGGTCGCGCTGGCGCTCAACGGTGCGCCGGCGGCCCTCCAGGATGCGCAGCCGCACGTCGGCGGCGGTGTGCCGGAAGAAGGCGAGGTGGACGCCGAACCGGCCCTCGTCGTCGTAGGCCTCTGGACCGGTCTGGCTGACCAGGTCGGCGAAGCGCTCCTTGCCCTCGGCGGTGATCGCGTAGACGACCTTCCCGCGCCGGCCGGTGAGCGCCGGGGCGTCGGCGGGCAGCAGGGACCGCGGGGTCGGGTCGTCGCTGGCGATCAGGCCGGCCGCCTGCAGGCGCTTGAGCGCCGGGTAGAGCGAGCCGTAGGAGATCGACCGGAGCCCACCGAGGACGGCGGCCAGTTCCTTGCGGAGCTCGTAACCGTGCATCGGCGACTGCTGCAGCAGGCCCAGGATGGCGAACTCGAGCACGGCGCCACCTCCTGGTCTGCCGGCGTTCACCGGATCGATGTATCGGCACGATACATCTGAGCGCTGCACTGCGCGCAAGTCGGACAGCCAGTTGACGGGTGTCCCATCCGTCCCATGTCGACCTGTGGAGGAGGTCGTGAACCGCTGGTCAGTGCGTACATTGGCGGCCGTGCCCGGACGTCGTTCGGTGGTGGACCACGCACTGGGTCGCCGGGACGCGCACCACGCGAGGACCGCCGCCAGGTGTCGTCCCGCCCGGCTGAGCTGACGCGCTCCCAGCCGACACACAGCTGAAGACGCCACCCTGGGCGCGCAGGCACCGCGAGCAGTTCGGCGCCTGAGCACCCCACGACCTGCAGGAAGGGGCCCACCGCGTGCCTCCCCACGACGAGACCGCCCGCGTCACCCCCGGTGGCGGCGCGGTCCGCCGTCCCCCGCCGGCCCGCGCAGGCTCCGGCGGCAGTGGTGCCGGCGGGGTCCGCCGCCCACCGGCCGCCCGGGCCCGGACGACGGCGGCCCGTGACGGTGGGGGGCGTCCGGCGGCCCGGTCCGGTGGCGGCAGCGGTGGTGGCCGTCCCCCGGCGAAGCCGCCGACGGGCGGTCGGCGGCCCGGGGGCAGCAGCCGGCCGCCCGGTGGTGGCAAGAAGAAGGGTGCGAAGCCGAAGCGCCGGCGCTGGCTGAAGGTGCTCGCCGGGCTGTTCCTGAGCATGCTGGTGCTGCTGGGCGTCTTCGTCGGCGTCGTCTACGCCACGACCGAGGTGCCCACGCCGGAGTCGGTGCAGAACGACCAGACGACGGTCGTGTACTACGCCGACGGCGTCACCGAGATGGCCCGGCTGGGCAACGAGAACCGGACGAACGTCACCCTGGCGCAGATCTCCGAGCCGGCCCAGAACGCCATCCTGGCCGCGGAGAACCGGGCCTTCTACACCGACCCGGGCATCTCCTTCACCGGGATCGTGCGGGCGGCGTGGAACAACCTGACCGGTGGCTCGACCCAGGGTGGCTCCACCATCACCCAGCAGTACGTGAAGAACGCCTTCCTGACCTCCGACCAGACGTTCAGCCGGAAGTTCAAGGAGCTCTTCCTCGCCGTCAAGCTCGACAACGAGTACTCGAAGGAGCAGATCCTCGAGAACTACCTCAACACGATCTACTTCGGCCGCGGGGCGTACGGCATCGAGGCGGCGGCCAACACCTACTTCGGGGTGCCCGCCGCGCAGCTCACCCCCGAGCAGGGCGCGGTGCTCGCCGTGCTCATCCGGAACCCCAGCGCCAACGACCCGGAGACCAACCCGGAGGGCGCCAAGCAGCGCTGGGGCCCGGTCCTGGACGCGATGGTCGAGCAGGGCTGGCTGGACGCCGCGGCACGCGAGGCCGCGGCCTACCCGGCGGTGCTGCCCAACACCGGCAGCAGCTCCGGCATCCCGGAGGGCCCGCAGGGGCTGATCGTGCGCCAGGTCCTCGACGAGCTGGAGCGGCAGCCGTTCAGCTACTCGCGCGACGACATCTACTCCGCCGGTCTGCGGATCACCACGACCGTGGACAAGGCCAAGCAGGACGCCGCGGTCGCCGCGGTGAACGAGGTGATGGCCGGTGAGCCGCAGAACCTGCAGGAGGCACTGGTCGCGGTCGACCCGGCGACCGGCGGCGTGCTGGCCTACTACGGCAACGCGTTGAGCAGCAGCGAGGACCCGGCTGTCGACACCACCGACTACGCGCAGGCGCTCAAGCCGCCGGGCTCGTCGTTCAAGCCGTACACCCTCGCGGCCGCACTGGAGAACGGCTTCAGCGTCGGCACCCGTCGCGACGGCAGCTCGCCGCAGGAGTTCGAGGACCGGCCCGGGCTGCCGGTGGTGAACTCCGGGAACGCGCAGTGCGGCAACTGCACGCTCAAGGAGGCGATGACCAGGTCGCTGAACACCACGTACTACGGGCTCGCCTACGAGGTCGGCCCCGAGGTGGTCGCCGAGACGGCCCGGGAGATCGCCGGTCTCCCGGCGACGTGGGACCCGAACCAGGACGACCCCACGGTGCCCGAGGACCTGACCGGGTTCGAGACGCTCAGCATCCCGACGACCAACACCACCGGTGGCTCGATCGGCATCGGGGAGTACGCGGTCCGGCCGATCCAGCAGGCCGCCGGCTTCGCCACCTTCGCCGCCGGTGGGGTGCACCACGCGACGCACTTCGTCGCCTCGGTCGCCGACAGCGCCGGGACGGTGCTGGGCACGGGGACGACCGCCTCCACGCAGGCGATCTCGCCCGAGGTGGCCAACGACGTCACCTTCGCGTTGACCGATGTGGCCGAGAGCTCGGAGCTCGGGCTGGACGGCAACCGGCCGGTCGCGGCGAAGACCGGAACCCAGGGCCTGGACCGCACCGACAACTCCGACGCCTGGATGGTGGGGTACACGCCGTCGATCTCCACCGCAGTGTGGATCGGGGCGAAGGGCACCGAGGCCATCACGAACGCCCGGGGCAACATCATCTACGGGTCGGGGCTGCCGGGGGAGATCTGGCAGCAGTTCATGAACACCGTGCTCGAGGGCACGCCGGAGCAGCCACTGCCGTCGAAGGCGCTGATCGAGGGCAACCCCGACAGGGGGATCCCGGAGCCGACGACGGAGGCCCCGGCCCCGACCACGAGCGAGGCGCCGGAGCCGGAGCCGGCACCGGTCACCAGGCAGGCTCCGGCCCCCAGCAGGGCACCGAGCACCAGTTCGGCTCCGGTCACCAGTGAGGCGCCCGTGGTGGAGGAGCCGGTCGCACCGACACCGGTCACCCCGGCCCCGTCGACGGCGGCACCGACCACCACGGCCCCGAACGGCTGATCGGGGCAGCAGGCAGACTGACCTGGTGAGTGCGACACCGACGGGCCCGTCCGTCCCGGCCGACCAGCCGGGGGGCGGGCCCGAGGTTTCTGCACCGCCGGGACCCGACCGCATCGTGCCGTCCTGGACCGACCCGGTGGCGGTCCAGGCCAGCGAGGCGGTGGGCGGCCCCTGGGGTCGGCACGCCGTCACCGGGCGCGCCCGCTTCTGGACGCCGCTGCGGGTGAGCCTGCTGTTCACCGTGGTCGTGCTCGGGCTGGCCTGGGCCAAGCAGGCGCCGTGCGCCACCGGCAACTGGACGGGCAGCAAGCAGTACACCCACTTCTGCTACAACGACGCCGTCCCGCTGTTCTTCACCCACGGGATCGGCGACGGGCAGGTGCCCTACCTGGACTCCGCCGTCGAGTACCCGGTGCTCACCGGTGCGCTGATGCAGCTCGCCGCGGTGGTCGCGCGGGGCTGGGACGGGCTCGCGGCGGGCATCTCCACCGTGCCGGTGGCCAGCTTCTACGTCGTCACCTGTCTGCTGCTGTCGGCACTGGCGCTCCTGGTCACCCGTGGCGTCCTGGGTCTGGCCGGCCGCCGGCCCTGGGACGCCGCGATGGTCGCGCTGTCGCCGCTGCTGCTGGTGCACGCCTTCACCAACTGGGACCTGCTGGCCATCGCCCTGACCACCCTCGGCATGTGGGCCTGGGCGCGCCGGCACCCGGTGATCGCCGGCGTGCTGATCGGGCTGGGGGTCGCGGCGAAGCTGTACCCGGTGATCGTCCTCGGCGTGCTCTTCGTGCTGTGCCTGCGCGCCGGCCGGCTGCGGGCGTGGCTGTCGGCGATCGTGGCCGCCGGGTTGGCCTGGCTGGCGGTCAACCTGCCCGTCGCCCTCGTCGCGCCGGAGAACTGGGCCCGGTTCTTCACCTTCAGCGACGTCCGGCCGGCGAACCCGGAGAGCATCTGGGCGATCGCCCTGGACCTGACCGGCGACCGGATCCTGGACGGTCCGCTGGCCGAGGGGCAGACGCCGTCGGTGCTCAACACGACCGTCGCGGTGGTGTTGCTGCTGTCGGCCGCGGCCGTGGCCTGGCTGGCCCTGGCGGCCCCGCTGCGCCCGCGGCTGCCCCAGCTGGCGTTCCTGCTGGTCGCGGCCTTCCTGCTGCTGAACAAGGTGTGGAGCCCGCAGTTCTCGCTGTGGCTGCTGCCGCTGGCCGTGCTGGCCCGCCCGCGGTGGCGCTCGCTGCTGCTCTGGCAGGCGACCGAGGTGCTGGTCTGGATGACGACCATGCTCTATTACCTCGGGGCGGACGAGAACGGCCTGGACGTGGAGTGGTTCTACCTCGCCGTGGTGGTGCGCGACGTCGCCGTCCTCGTCCTGATGGCGCTGGTCGTGCGGGAGGTGTGGTCCCCGGACCGGGACCTGGTGCGGCGCAGCTGGCCGGGCACCGACGACCCCGCCGGCGGCGTCCTGGACCAGGCCCCCGACCGGTTCACGCTGCGGCGCAGGCCTCAGCCGGCGAGCGCTCCGCGCAGCAGGGTGATCTCCTCGGCGTGACCCGCGGTGTCCCCGGGGGTCTCCAGGACGACGGGGGCGCCGGCGGTGCGGGCCACGCCCACCAGCAGCTCCAGCGGGATCTCCCCGGTGGTCAGCGGCGCGTGCCGGTCGCGACCGGAGCCGGCCGGGTCACGGCTGTTGTTCAGGTGCACCAGGTCGATCCGCCCGGTGATCGCCCGGACGTCGTCCACCACCCGGGCGAGGTCCCAGCCCGCGGCCCAGGCGTGGCAGGTGTCCAGCACGAACCCCGCGCCGAACTCCCCCACGGCCTCCCACAGCCGGGCGACGGCGTCGAGCTCGCGGGCCATCGCGTTGTCCCCGCCGGCGGTGTTCTCGATGAGCACCGGGACGCCGAAGCCGCCCTCGTCGGCCTGCCGGGCGAAGGTCTTGCGCCAGTTGTCGACGCCGGCCGCCGGGTCGTCCTTCGCCAGCACGTGCCCGCCGTGCACGACCATGCCCCGAGCGCCGACCGCGGCCGACGCCTGGGCGTGCTGGCCGAGCAGCTTGCGGCTGGGGATCCGGATCCGGTTGTTCGTCGAGGCGACGTTGAGCACGTAGGGGGCGTGCACGAACACGGCGACGTCGGAGCCGAGCAGCGCCTCGGCGTCCGGGCGCGGCTTCGGCGCCTTCCAGCCCTGGGGATCGGCGAGGAACACCTGCACCGCGTCGGCGTCCAGCTCGGCGGCGCGGGCCAGCGGGCCGCCGTCCAGCAGCTCGTTCTCCTCGGTCAGGCCCGGTCCGACGTGCACGCCGATCAGCTGCTCAGCCACCCGCAGGAGACTAGGCCTCCCGCCGCCCGGGCACAGCGGGTGGAACCCACTGGTAGCCTGGTCGGTGCGCGTCCTCTCCTGCTCCGAGCAGGTCCGGGCGCGCGACGCATGTACGACCCTCCTGCTGCAGACACCCTGCGGCCGCTGAGACCAGAGGAGGTGGGGTTCTCCGTGCGTAACTACGAACTGATGATCATCCTCGACCCTGAGCTCGAGGAGCGGACCATCGCTCCCAGCCTGGATCGTTTCCTGACCGTCGTCACCAACTCCGGTGGCACCGTCAAGACCGAGATCTGGGGCCGCCGCCGGCTGGCCTACGAGATCGACAAGAAGGCCGAGGGCATCTACGCCATCGTCGACATCCAGGCCGAGCCGGCCGCCGTCGCCGAGCTGGACCGTCAGCTGAACCTCAACGAGTCCATCCTGCGCACCAAGCTGATGCGCCCCGAGGCTCACTGACCATGGCCGGCGAGACCGTCATCACCGTCATCGGGAACCTGACGGCCGACCCGGAGCTGCGGTTCACCCCGTCCGGCGCCGCCGTCGCCAACTTCACCGTCGCCTCGACGCCCCGCACCTTCGACCGTCAGTCGCAGGAGTGGAAGGACGGCGAAGCGCTGTTCCTCCGCTGCAACGTCTGGCGTCAGGCGGCGGAGAACGTCGCCGAGTCGCTCACCCGCGGTTCGCGGGTCATCGTGTCGGGCCGGCTGAAGCAGCGGTCCTTCGACACGAAGGAAGGCGAGAAGCGCACCGTCATCGAGCTGGAGGTCGACGAGATCGGCCCCTCCCTGCGGTACGCCACCGCCAAGGTCACCCGCGCTGCGCGCAGCGAGGGTGGCGGCGGCGGGTTCGGCGGCGGCGGCGGCAACAGCGGTGGCAGCGGTGGCGGTGGTGGTGGCTTCTCCGGTGGCGGAGCGAGCGACCCCTGGTCCACCCCGCCGGCGTCGTCCGACGAACCGCCCTTCTGATGAAGGACCCCGTCGCCCCCCACACCACGCTCCGCGCGGCGTGGGGCCCTGCGACGGGGCCGACAAACTCCCTGTACTGATCTCTCAGGAGAACCCCAAGTGCCCAAGCCTCCCCCCCGCAAGATCAAGAAGAAGGTCTGCCAGTTCTGCAAGGACAAGGCGACCTACATCGACTACAAGGACACGACCCTGCTGCGGAAGTTCATCTCCGACCGCGGCAAGATCCGTGCCCGCCGCGTCAGCGGCAACTGCAGCCAGCACCAGCGTGACGTCGCCGTGGCCGTGAAGAACAGCCGCGAGATGGCACTGCTGCCCTACACCTCCACGGCGCGCTGATCATGAGCACCATGAAGCTGATCCTGACGCAGGAGGTCACCGGTCTCGGTTCCTCCGGCGACACCGTCGAGGTCAAGGGCGGTTACGCCCGCAACTACCTCCTGCCCCGCGGGCTGGCCATGCTGGCCACCCGTGGTGCCGAGAAGCAGGTCAACAGCCTGCGCCGGGCGCGCGCTGCCCGGGACGTGCGTTCGCTCGAGGAGGCCCAGGCGGTCGCCGGTCAGCTCTCGAAGCTGACCGTCACGCTGCCGGCCCGGTCCGGTGACGGTGGTCGCCTCTTCGGCCGCATCACCACCGCCGACGTCGCCGCCGCGGTGACCTCGGCCGGTGGCCCGGAGCTCGACCGTCGCCGGATCGAGCTGCCCAGCAGCATCAAGAGCCTCGGCACCCACACCGTCACGGTGCGGGTCCACCCGGAGGTCTCCGTGCCGGTGACCGTGGACGTCGTCGCCGGCTGATCCACAGCACTGTCCCCACGAGGGGCGTCGGACTCCGGTCCGGCGCCCCTCGTGGCGTTCCCGGGGTCTGCTGGGCGTCCTCCCGTGTCGACACGGGCGCCGTCCCGCCGTGGACGGCAGGTGAACGGCGCCCCCGACCCGTCCGGCACCGCGCAGCGCCGCCGAGCCTCGACGACGGCGTCCCCACCGCCGACCCGTTACGCGTGTGACCTGCGGGGATCTGCCGACACGCCCGGGCGGCGAGTTCTGCGACGAGTTCCCGGATTTCTCCTGTCCACACCCCGGGAGAGGCTCCGGCGCAGGTGACGAGGGGGTGGCGGGGACGCGACGTCCGCGGGTCCACCACGGTCTCCACACGGTGACCGCCTCTGTCCACCGACTTGTCCACAAGTTGTGCAGATCGGCGTGCACAGCGGTGTTGGACGCGCCCCCTCCCGGGTTCCTAACGTCACCCCCAGCTACCGCCGGGCACGAACTGTCGGCGCCCGGTGGTAGCTGTTGTCCGAACGCACGTTCGAACGGCAGCAGGAGCAGGGGACGAGGAGAACATCAGCGTGGCGGTCGTCGACGACATCAGCAGGCCGAGGGCCACGGCTCCGGAGTACGACCGGCAGCCCCCTCAGGACGTCGCTGCCGAGCAGTCGGTCCTGGGCGGCATGCTGATGAGCAAGGACGCGATCGCCGACGTGGTCGAGGTCCTGGCGGGCCCGGACTTCTACCGCCCGGCCCACCAGGTCGTCTTCGACGTCATCCTCGACCTGTACGGCCGGGGTGAGCCCGCCGACGCGATCACCGTCGCCGCGGAGCTGAACCGCACCGACCAGCTGTCGAAGATGGGCGGCGCGGTCTACCTGCACACGCTCATCGCCTCCACCCCGACCGCGGCGAACGCCGGGTACTACGCGGCGATCGTCGCGGAGCAGGCGGTGCTGCGGCGGCTGGTCGAGGCCGGCACCCGGGTCGTCCAGCTCGGTTACGGCGCGGCCGGCGGGAAGGGCGACGTCGACGACATCGTCGACCGCGCCCAGCAGGAGATCTACGACGTCACCGAGAAGCGGATGAGCGAGGACTACTCCCGCCTCGCCGACGTCCTGCAGCCCACGATGGACGAGCTGGACGCCATCGCCTCCCGCGGTGGCACCGCGCGGGGCGTCCCCACCGGCATCCGTGACCTCGACGAGCTCACCAACGGCCTGCAGGCCGGCCAGATGGTGGTCATCGCCGCCCGCCCCGGTGTCGGCAAGAGCACGCTGGGGCTGGACATCGCCCGCTCGGCCACGGTGAAGCACCACATGCCGGCGGCGATCTTCTCGCTCGAGATGAGCAAGCACGAGATCACCATGCGTCTGCTGTCGGCCGAGGCGAAGGTGCCGCTGCACCACATGCGCGCCGGCACGCTGTCGGACGAGGACTGGTCGAAGCTGGCCCGCCGGATGGGTGAGATCGCCGACGCCCCGCTCTACATCGACGACTCCCCCAACATGACGATGATGGAGATCCGGGCCAAGGCGCGGCGGCTCAAGCAGCGCAACGACCTCAAGCTCATCGTCATCGACTACCTGCAGCTGATGACGTCGGGCAAGAAGGTGGAGAGCCGCCAGCAGGAGGTCTCGGAGTTCTCCCGTGCGCTGAAGCTGCTGGCCAAGGAGCTCGAGCTGCCGGTGATCGCGATGAGCCAGCTGAACCGTGGCTCGGAGCAGCGGCAGGACAAGAAGCCGATGCTCTCCGACCTCCGCGAGTCCGGCTCGATCGAGCAGGACGCCGACATGGTGATGATGATCCACCGCGAGGACATGTACGAGAAGGAGTCCCCGCGGGCCGGCGAGGCCGACATCATGCTGGTCAAGCACCGCAACGGCCCCACCGCGAACGTCACCGTCGCCTTCCAGGGCCACTACAGCCGCTTCGTCGACATGGCCAACTGATCCCCGTGCCCGACCTGGTCGAGCCGACTCCGCGGTTGCACGTCGCCTGGCTCGCCGCGCACCGCGAGTGGGGCGCCGGGGTGCACGAGGACGGCGCCGGCCTGCGGCCCGAGGACGACGTCGAGACGCCCGAGGGCTTCGCGGCCTGGGTCGAACGGCTGCGCGAGGAGTCGGACCCGGGGCGGCCCATCGCCGAGGGGCTCGTGCACTGCACCTACTGGTGGATCGTCGAGGGCGACACCGTGCTGGGGGCCATCGCGCTGCGCCACCAGCTCAACGACTTCCTGCTCCGGGCAGGCGGTCACATCGGGTACGGCGTCCGCCCCTCGGCCCGCCGGCGCGGTGTGGCGACCTGGGCACTGGGCCAGGTGCTGAGCCGGGCCCGTGCTCTGGGGCTGGACCAGGTGCTCCTCACCTGCGAGGAGGGCAACCAGGCCTCGGCGCGGGTGATCGAGCGGGCAGGTGGGCTCCTGGAGGACGTCCGGGACACCGAGCTGGGCCGCGCCCGGCGGTACTGGATCCCGCTCCCCCGCTGACCGGCGTTCACTCGATCGGGGATACGAGACCCGGGCGACTCAACCATGGGCACCCGGCTGCCGATGCTCCAGGCAACGCTCGATCCACGACCTGGAGGTCACCTGTGCTCTCGCTCCTCTCCGGCCTGCTCACCAAGGCCGTCTCCGCCTCACTGGCCGCCAAGGTGGCCGCCGGCGCGACGGCCGTCGTCGTGGCCGGCGGTGGCGCTGCCGTGACCACCCAGGTGGTCACCGCCGCGGCCGAGCCGACGACGTCGGAGGTCAGCACCACGGAGGACACCGCCGTCACCGAGCCCACAGGCGTCGTTGACCCGACCGAGGCCCCGGAGACCTCGGAGCCGGCCGCCCCCGAGGCGCCGGAGACCGAGGAGCCCACGGCCGACCCGACCACCGAGCCGACGCCCGAGCCGACGCCCGAGCCGGAGCCGGAGGAGACCGAGGAGCCCACGGCCCCCGAGGTGCCGGCCGAGCCGTCGGCCCCGGTGAACCACGGACAGGTCGTCTCGTCGGTCGCCAAGTCCAGCTTCGCGACGGGCCGGGAGCACGGCCAGGCCGTCTCCTCCGCCGCGCGCAACAAGGCGAGCAAGAACGAGCCCGCCCCTGCCCCCGCTCCCGCCCCCGAGGTCGACAGTGCCGAGGCCGTCGAGGTCGCCAGCACCGCTGACGCGACCAGCAACGGCAACGGCAACGGCAACGGTCGGGGTGGCCGGGGCTGATCCCCCCGCGCCGGGCGGCGACACGTCGCCCGGCGCGCCCGGCAGGTCCGCCGATCCGGGCCGCACGGAACCTACCGTCGGGGCTGGCCGACTCCCCGGGGGCTCCACGTGAAACACCGCATCACCGCGCTGGCCGCGCTCGCCGTCTTCGGCACCGCCGCCTGCGCACCGGCCGACACCCCGGCCGCCACAGGAGCGGACATCGTCTCCGAGGCCGCCCAGCAGTCGCCCTCCGCCGCCCCCACGTCTGGCCAGTCCGCCGCCGACGTGCTGGCCACGCTCCCGGTGAAGGGCCGCGCGGCGAAGACCGGTTACGACCGTGACGAGTTCGGTGCCACCTGGGCCGACGTCGACCGCAACGGCTGCGACACCCGCAACGACGTGCTGGCCCGCGACCTGACGCAGGAGCAGTTCCGGCCGGGCACCCAGGACTGCGTGGTGGTCAGCGGCACCCTGGTCGACCCGTACACCGCCCAGACCATCGCGTTCGAGAAGGGCGATGGCAGCAGCGTCGACATCGACCACGTCGTCGCGCTCAGCAACGGCTGGCAGACCGGCGCGTTCGGCTGGGACGAGGCCCGGCGCACCGCCTTCGCCAACGACCCGCTCAACCTGCTCGCCGTCGACTACGCGGCGAACCGGCAGAAGGGCGACGGCGACGCCGCCACCTGGCTGCCGGACCACCGCGGCTACCGCTGCGCCTACGTCGCCCGCCAGGTCGCGGTGAAGGCCATCTACGGCCTGTGGGTCACCCAGGCCGAGCACGACGCCATCGCCCGGGTGCTGGACACCTGCCGAGGTGAGCCGGTCCCGACAGCGGCCGCGCCGGTTCCGGTGGACGTTCCCGCGGGAACGTCCACCGCGGTCGAGCCCTTCGCGAACTGCGACGCCGCCCGGGCAGCCGGCGCGGCACCCCTGCACCGCGGCGACCCCGGGTGGTCCGACCGGATGGACGGCGACGGGGACGGCACCGCCTGCGAGTGACTCACCCCGGCCGGTGCACAGTCGGGCTCAGTCCCGCAGGTTGAGCTGGTCGTGCCGGAGCGCGAACTCGTCGATCTCCGCTGGTGTCGGGGTCCGGCCACCGGCGTGCAGCTCCAGCAGCCCCTCGAAGTACTCCTCCCGCGGGATGCCGGGGGTGAAGAGGATCTGGAACCGGGCCCCGACGTCCGGGCCGACCGACCGGAACGCGTGCACCCCGGAGCGCGGCACGTAGACCAGGTCACCGGCGTGCGCCGTCGTCCACTCGCCGTTCGCCAGCACCGCCAGCGACCCCTCCAGCACGTGGAACGACTCGCTGAACGTGCGGTGCAGGTGCGGCCCGGGGCCGCTGCCGCCCGGGGCCATGGTCACCTCGAACAGCCCGAAGTCGCCGCGGGTCTGCGCGCCGGTGGCGACGAACCGGGTGCGGCCCGCCGAGCGCTGGTCGTCGCGCCGGGAGAAGGTCGCCGGGTCGGGCAGGAGGGTCATGCCGGGCGCAGGACGGCGACCAGGAAGTCGGCGTCCGGGGAGTAGGGCCGCAGGTCCCAGGTGGACAGCAGCACGTCGGGGGTCAGTCCGGCGCCGTCGGCGTCGGCGAGGAACTCCTCGAAGGCGTAGCCGCGCCCGGCGCCGAAGCCGATCGCCGCCCGCCCGTCCGGGCGCAGGTGGGTGCGCAGCCGGCGGAGCACCTCGCTCCGGGTGCTCGGCGCGAGGAAGGCCATCACGTTGCCGGCGCAGACGATCCCGTCGAACCGGTCGGGGAGGTCCAGTTCGGCGAGGTCACCGACCAGCCAGTGGGGCCCGGGGTGGTCGGCCTCGGCGGCGGCGATCAGCACCGGGTCGGCGTCCACCCCGACCACCTCGTGCCCGGCGGCGAACAGGACGGCGCCGACCCGGCCGGGACCGCAACCGGCGTCCAGCACCCGGGCGCCGCGGGGCAGCAGCGCGTCGACCAGCCGCGCCTCCCCCGCCAGGTCCGCGCCCTCGGCGGCCAGCCGGCGGAACCGCTCGACGTAGGCGGCGGAGTGTGCCGGGTCCTCCTGGGACATCCGGCTCCAGCTGCTCTGTTCGACCATGCGGTCATCATGGCGCGGCATCATGGAGGGCGTGCGTCGGGAGCCCAGCATCCTGCACCTGGACCTCGATGCGTTCTTCGCCGCCGTCGAGCAGCGGGACAAGCCCTCCCTGCGCGGCCGGCCGGTCGTCGTCGGGGGCACGGGCGGCCGCGGCGTCGTCTCCACCGCCTCCTACGAGGCCCGGGCGTTCGGCGCCCGCAGCGCCATGCCCACCGCCGAGGCGCGCCGGCTCTGCCCGCCGGGCACCGCCTTCCTCGGTGGCCGCTTCGCCGCCTACCGGCGGACGTCGGAGGTGGTGATGGCGCTGCTGCGGGAGCTCTCCCCGCTGGTCGAGCCGGTCTCCATCGACGAGGCCTACGTCGACCTGGCCGCCGGTGGGCACGACCTGTCGGTCCCCGGGGTCACGGCGCTGGCCGCCGAGCTCAAGGCCCGGATCGCCGTCGCCACCGGCGGCGTCACCGGGTCGGTCGGGATCGGCACCTCCAAGGCGGTGGCGAAGATCGGCTCCGAGCTGGACAAGCCGGACGGGCTGACCGTCGTCCCGCCCGGGGAGGAGCTCGCCGTCCTGCACCCGCTGCCGGTGCGCGCCCTGGGCGGCGTCGGGCCGGCGACGGCCGAGCGGCTGGCCCAGATCGGGGTGAAGACCATCGGCGACCTGCACCGGCTGTCGCTGGTCGACCTGACCAGCCTGGTCGGCCAGGCGCACGGCGCCGGGCTGTACCGGCTGGCCCGCGCGGACGATGACCGGCCGGTGGTCACCGACCGGGAGGCCAAGTCGGTCAGCGCCGAGGAGACCTTCGCCCGCGACCTGACCGACCCGGCCCGGCTGGCCACCGAGATCGAGGCGCTGGCGACCCGGGTGGGCAGCCGGCTGCAGCGCTCGGGCACCTCCGGGCGCACCGTGACGCTGAAGGTCCGCCGCTACGACTTCAGCACCCTCACCCGGTCGCAGACCCTGGCCCACGCCGTCGACGACCCGCGACAGATCGCCGAGATCGCCCACCGGCTGCTCGGCGCCGTGGACCGCAGCGGCGGCCTCCGGCTGCTCGGCGTCGGCGTCTCGGGGCTGTCGCCGTACGCGCAGGGCGACCTGTTCGCCGAGCCCACCGAGGTGGTGGAGCCCGTCGAGCTGGTCGAGCCCGCGGAGCTGCCGGCCGACCCGGATCCGGGCCCCGTCGTCGTCGCCTGGTACCCGGGGCAGGACGTCGTCCACCCCGACCTCGGCTCCGGCTGGGTGTGGGGCAGCGGGCTCAACCGGGTGACCGTCCGGTTCGAGGGCCCGCGCACGACGCCCGGTCCGGTGCGCACGCTGGCCGCCGACGACCCGGCCCTCCAGCCGGCCGACCCACCGGACTGGACCCCCTGAACGGGTGGACCCGCCCCTTCGGGGCATGCGCCGGACCCGGTGATCACGACAGACTGCCGACGTGCCCCTGGACCCGGAGAACGGCCCCGACGTCGACGCCCTCGTCGACCGCGGCTGCGCGCTCGCCGACCTGGGCGACCACGAGCAGGCGGTCGAGCTCCTGGGGAGGGCGGCAGCGCACGGCGACCCGGTCGCGCTCCGCCACCTGGGCTCCTGCCTGGGCGTCCTCGGACGCTGGGCAGAGGCCGCCGTGGCGTACCGCCGGGCGGCCGATGCCGGACAGGACGACGCCTGGCTGGACCTGGCCCGGGCGCTGCTGCGGCTGGGGTGCTGGTCGGAGGCGGAGACCGCCGCCCGGACTGCGGTGGACCGGGGAGAGCCGGGAGGCTGGGCCGCGCTGAGCGTGGCGCTGCAGGGCCAGGACCGGGCGGCCGAGGTCGAGCGGACGTTCCGGGTCGCGGCCGAGCGCGGCGCGCACCCGGCGGCGCTGGAGCTGGCGTACCTGCTGCGGTCGTCCGGGCGGCAACTGGCGGCCTGGCACTGGGCGCAGGTCGCTGCGGACGCCGGCAACCCGGTGGCCCGCGCGACCCTGGCC
Source organism: Modestobacter sp. VKM Ac-2978 (assembly GCF_026968025.1). Taxonomy (NCBI): domain Bacteria; kingdom Bacillati; phylum Actinomycetota; class Actinomycetes; order Geodermatophilales; family Geodermatophilaceae; genus Modestobacter; species Modestobacter sp. VKM Ac-2978. Next base: position 260,950 of record NZ_JAPVBP010000006.1, read on the forward strand.
TGCTGGCGCTGGCAGGAGAGCCACGACCGGGCTCTGGAGCCGGAGCTGCGGGCGGGCGCCGACCACCACCAGCACGCCCGTACCGGCCTGGCCGACCTGCTGCGCAGTACGGGGCGGGTCGAGGAGGCCCGGGCGGTGCTGGAGCGGGGCGCGGCCCGTGGTGAGGTCGCGACCTGGCTCCCGTTGGGCAACCTGTACCGCGACGAGCTGGACGACGCCGTCGCCGCCGAGGCCGCCTACCGGGCCGGGGTCGAGGGCGGTGACCTGCACGCCCACCACAACCTGGCCGTGCTGCTGCTGGAGACCGGCGACGTCGACACCGCCGTCGAGCACTTCTCCATCGCCGCCGCCGGCGGCGACGAGCTGGCCGCCCGGGTGTTGCGCGAGGTCCTCGGCGACAGCTGAGTCAGCGCGGCCGGCTCACCAGTGGCCGGCGAAGTGGTGCACCGGCCCGTGCCCGGAGCCGACGCCGAGGGACTCCCCCGCCTCGAGCGCGGCCTGCAGGTAGTCCCGGGCCCCGTCGACCAGCGGCGCCCAGTCCAGCTCGTCCCCCGCGAGCCGAGCGCGGGCGGCCAGCGCCGCGAGCGCCGAGGACAGCGTGCAGCCGGTGCCGTGGGTCGACGACGTCGCCACCCGCGGCCGCCGGGTCTCCAGCACCCCGGCCGCCGTCGCCAGCACGTCGACGCTCTCGTCCCCGCCCAGGTGCCCGCCCTTGAGCAGCACGGCCACCGGCCCGAGTTCCAGCAGCGCGCGGGCCTGCGGGGCCAGCTCCTCGACCGTCGTCGCCGGCGCCACGTCCAGCAGGGCCGCCGCCTCGGGCACGTTCGGGGTGAGCAGGTCGGTCACCGGCAGCAGGTCGGTGCGGACGGCGTCCACCGCCTCCTCCGAGATCAGCCGGTCGCCGCTGGTCGCCACCATCACCGGGTCGCAGACCACGGGGCCGCCCGGGCGGTCGGCCAGCGCGGCGGCGACCGTCCGCACGACGTCCGCGGTGCCGAGCATGCCGAGCTTGGTGGCGTGCACGGTCACGTCGTCCAGCAGGGTGGCCAGCTGCGCGCCGACGAACTCGGCCGGCACCTGGTGCACCCCGGTGACGCCGCGGGTGTTCTGCGCGGTGAGTGCGGTGAGCACCGCGGTGCCGTAGACGCCGAGCGCGCTGAAGGTCTTCAGGTCGGCCTGGATGCCGGCGCCGCCGCTGGGGTCGCTGCCGGCCACGGTCAGGGCCACTGCTGCGGTCATCGGGCCACCAGCTCCCCGGCCATCGCGGCGCGCAGCGTACGGGCGGCGGCCGCCGGGTCGGTGGCGGCGCAGATGTCGGAGACCACGCAGATGCCGTCGACCCCGGTGCCGGCCACCGCAGCGGCCGTGGCGGCGGAGATGCCGCCGATGGCCACCGACAGCAGGCCCCCGGCGCGGGCCCGGGTGGCCAGCGCGCGGGTGCCCGGGAGCTCCAGGGCGGCGCCGGCGTCCGGCTTGGTCGGCGTCGACCAGACCGGGCTGAGCCCGACCAGGTCGGCGGTGCCGGGCGGGAGGGCGAGCACGTCGTCGAGCTCGGCCGCGCTGCCGACGGAGACGCCGATCAGGGCGTCGGGCCCCAGCAGCGTCCGGACGTCGGCGGCCGGCAGGTCGTCCTGGCCCAGGTGCACGCCGTCGGCCCCGGTGAGCAGGGCGACGTCGACGGCGTCGTTGACGAAGAGCCGGACGTGCGGGGTCGGCCGGAGCACCTCCTGCACCGCGCGGGTGAGGGCCAGCAGGTCGCGGCGGCCGGCGGTCTTGTCCCGCACCTGGACGGCGGTCACCCCACCGGAGACGGCGGCGGCGACCACCTCGGGCACCGACCGGGGCGCGCAGAGCAGCGTGTCGGTGACCAGGTAGAGCCGGGGGTCGAAGCCGGCCCTCATGCGCTGCGGACGTCGGCGCGGGCGAGCGCGTCGCCGTCGACCGCGTCCAGCGCGTCCAGCCACAGCGCGGCGAAGGTGCCGGGCCCGGCGGCGAGCCCAGCGGCGGCCTCGGCGGCCAGCGCCACGTGCGCGTGGGCGGCGACCACGGCGATGAGCGGGTCACCGGTGGTGGCGGCGTAGGCGGCGACGATGCCGCCGAGCGCGCAGCCGGCGCCGGTGGTGCGGGTGAGCAGCGGGGAGCCGCCCCCCACCCGGACGACCCGGTCCCCGTCGGTGACGACGTCGACCGGACCGCTGACCGCGACGACGCCACCGGTCCGGCGGGCCAGCTCCTGCGCCGTCTCCAGCGCCGCCTCCGGGGAGTCGGTGCTCTCCACGCCACGGCCGCCCTTGCCCGCGCCGGCCAGGGCCAGCACCTCCGAGGCGTTGCCCCGGACGACGGTCGGGCGCAGCTCCACCAGGTCGGCGGCGAGCTCGGTGCGGAAGGTGAGCCCGCCGACGGCCACCGGGTCCAGCACCCACGGGGTGCCCACCTCGCCGGCGGTGCGGGCGGCGAGCCGCATCGCCTCGGCGGTGCGCTGCTGCACCGTGCCCACGTTGACCAGCACAGCGGAGGCGACAGCGGCGAACTCACCGGCCTCGGCCGGGTCGTCGACCATGGCCGGTGCAGCGCCGATCGCCAGCAGCGCGTTGGCGGTGATCGTCTGCACGACCGTGTTGGTCAGGCAGTGCACCAGGGGTGCGGAGTCGCGCAAGGCCGTGCCGGCAGCGCGCAGATCGATGGCGTCCATCGCCGTGACATCCCTTCGCCAGTACCAACTGGAGCAGGTTCGACGGGTGTGCTCTCAGTCCCCGGTGGGACACCCCGTGTCAGCTCCCGACGCTAACACCGCCCTGCTCACCCGGGAGGGTGACGGGGGAGCTCAACGTCCGGTCCGGTCCCGCCGATGGAACGGGGTGAGGTCTCATCGTGCGCGCCGGGTGCGCCTCGGCACGGCTGTCTCGGCCGGCACGGCGCTGGTGCTGGCCGCAGCCCTCGTGTGGCACGGCGCCTACGCCGGGTTCAGCGACACCACCGTCAGCCGGCCGTTGCCCACCGTGAGCACCGGCACGCTCACTCTGACCGACGACGACTCCGCCGTCCGGATGTTCACCGCCACGGGGCTGCGGCCCAGGGCCACAGCCACCAGGTGCATCGCCGTCGCGGCCGCCGGGTCGCCGGCGACCGTCCGCTTGTACGGCACCGGCCGGAGCAGCACCAACGGGCTGGCGGGTCAGCTCGACCTCACCATCGCCGTGGGGACGGGAGGCGGCAGCGGCAGCTGCACCGGCTTCCAGCCCTCCGCCACGGCCTACACCGGCACCCTCGCCGCATTCCCCACCGACGGCTGGACCGTCGGCGTGGGCAGCTGGACCAGCTCCGGGGCAGCGCCGACCAGCCGGGTCTATCAGATCGGCTACACGCTGCGGGCGAGCGCACCCGCCAGCACTCAGAACGGCACCGCGACGCTCAGCCTCGTCTGGGAGGCACGCACCCGATGACCGCCACCCGCGTCGCCGCCTGGCGCCGCAGCACGTCCGCGCTGGTGGTCAGCAGCCTCGCCCGGGCGCTGCTCGGCACCGTGGCGCTGCTGCTGCTCGCCTCCGTCGCGCCGACCGTGGTCGGCTGGCAGACCACCGTCGTCCTGTCCGGGTCGATGGCACCCGGCGTCTCCCCCGGGGACGTCGCCGTCGTCCGGCCGGTGCCCGCCGCGGAGCTCGCCGTCGGTGACGTGCTCCTCGTCGACGACCCCGACTCCCCCGGCCTGTTGCGCCTACACCGGCTGGTCGCCGTCGAGGACGGCGGCCTGCGCCTGCAGGGCGACGCCAACCCCACCCCTGACCCGCAGCTCGTCGACCCGTCCGCCGTGCACGGCGTCGGGGCGCTCCGGCTGCCCGGTCTGGGCCTACCGGTGCTGTGGGCCGCCGAGGGCCGGGCGCTCCCCCTCGCCGGCGGTGCGGCCCTGCTCGCACTCGTCGTCGCGCTCGCGCTGGCCCACCGCACGCCCGAGGACGGCGAGGAGCCGGCGACGGGGAACCCGTGGCGGGCCGCCCGGGCCGCCGTCCCCGCGGTCGCCGTCGGCCTCGCCGCCCTGCTCGGCGCCCTGCCCGGACTCTCGGTGGCGGGCGCCGTCTTCACCGCGACCACCGCGAACGACGCCAACTCCTGGGCCTCGGCCCGCTACTACACCTGCACCTCCGCCGGCGCGAGCGCGCCCGGCTATCTGGCCCTGCAGGAGAGCGCCGGGCCGGTCGCCGCGAACAGCGGGCTCTACGCCGGCGCGGTCAACGGGTACTACAGCGGCGGCGGGGTGACCTACCGGGTCCCCGGCCCGGCCTGCGGCGGCGACGGCAAGGCGGTCAGGCTCGACGGTGGCTCCGGCTTCGTCTACTCCACGACGGCGCTGGCCAACCCCCAGACCTTCACCGTCCAGGTCTGGTTCTCGACCACCACCAGGGAGGGCGGCAAGCTGATCGGGTTCGGCAACGGCAGCAACGGGGCCGCCTCCAGCCAGTACGACCGGCACGTCTACATGACCAACTCCGGCAAGCTCACCTTCGGCGTCTACAGCGGGTCCCCTCAGACGACGACGTCCCGCGACGGGTACAACGACGGCGCCTGGCACCAGATGACGGCCACCTTCTCCCCGGGCACCGGCCTGCGGCTCTACGTGGACGGCGCCCTGGTCGCCGCGCGCCCGGAGGCGACCTCGGCCGAGCCGTTCACCGGCTACTGGCGGGTCGGGTACGACTCGATCGGCCCGACGTGGCCGGCGAACCCGCGGAGCGAGCACTTCGCCGGGTCGGTCGCGCACGTGAGCGTCTACGCGAGCGTGCTGTCCGACGCGGACGTCGCCGCCCAGTACCGCGCCGCCGGCTGAGCCGCGGACCCGCTGAGGCGTTCCCGCGGGAACGTCGCCGGGTCGCTGAGCTGCGGTTCCTGTCGTACCTCGGCCCTAGCGTCGGGTCATGGGTGCAGTCGCGGCGGTGCGTGGGATGTCGGAGCAGCGGTCGGTCGAGGAGCTGGCCCGGGAGATCCGGTCGGGGGCGGTGCGGCTGGCGGCGGCGACCGCTGCCTGGCTGCGGCTGGTCGCGGAGTTCGACGCCCGCGAGGGCTGGGGCGAGGTCGGCGTGCAGAGCTGTGCGCACTGGCTGGCCTGGCAGTGCGGGATGAGCCCGGGTGCCGCGCGGGAGCACGTGCGGGTCGCCCGCGCGCTCGGCTCGCTGCCGGTGACGGCGGAGGCGTTCGCCGCGGGCCGGCTGTCCTGCTCGAAGGTGCGGGCGATCACCCGGGTGGCCGATGCCGGCACCGAGGTCGAGCTGGTCGAGCTGGCGCGGCACGCCACGGCCTCCCAGGTGGAGCGGGTCGTGCGGGCCTGGCGCCGGTCGGACGCCGTCGACGAGGAGCTGGTCGCGGAGAAGCGGTTCTTCCAGTGGCACTGGGACGCCGACGGGATGCTCGTTCTGCAGGTCCGGATGGACGGCGAGGCCGGCGCGGCGCTGCTGGCGTCGGTCGAGTCGCTGGCCGAGCTCGACGCCCGCCGGGACCGCGCCGCCACGACCCGGGCGGCCGCTGCCGCCGCCGACTGCCCGGCGGACCCCAAGACGTTCCCGCGGGAACGGATGAGCGCGCGGCGATGCCGGGCGCTGGCCCAGCTGGCCGAGGTCGCCGCCGACACCGGACGACGGGCGGGCGACCCGCCGCGCCGGGAGGTGGTGGTGCACGTGGACGCCGACGTCCTGGCCGACGACGCCGCGGCGGGGCGGGCGCACCTGGAGGGCGGCCCGCCGCTCACCCCGGCGCAGGTCCGGCGGATGGCGTGCGAGGCGGCGCTGACGGTGGTCGTCGAACGGAACGGTCAGCCGCTCGCACTCGGTCGGCGCCGGCGGCTGGCCACCGTGACGCAGCGGCGGGCGCTGCTGGCCCGGGACGGCGGCTGTGCCCGGCCGGGCTGCACCGAGACCCGGATCGAGCGGCTGCACGCCCACCACCTCACCCCGTGGCGGCTGGGTGGCCGCACCGACGTGTCGGCGATGGTGCTGCTCTGCGACGTCGACCACGGCCTGGTGCACGACGAGGGTCTGGTGCTGGACCGTCGGGGGCGGGAGCTGGTGGCCCACGACCGGGCCGGGCAGCGGGTCTGGGGTCCGGCCGACCCGGCCTTCGCCGACGGCCTGCCCGCGAGGGAGGCCGCGTCGTCGCGGCCGCTGCTGACCCTGGTGCCGGACGCCGCACTGCCCGATGCCTGGCCGGCCGGCGGGGAGCGGATGGACCTCGGGCACGTCGTCTGGGCGCTGCTGGCCCACCGCGAGCACCTGCGGCGAGCGGCGTCCTGACCGCTTGCGACGATGCACCGGTGACCGATGCACCCGCCCTGCGCGAGGCGGCCTTCGCCGAGCTGACCCCGGCCGAGCTCTACGGGATCCTGCGGCTGCGGGTCGACGTCTTCGTCGTGGAGCAGGCCTGCCCGTACCCGGAGCTGGACGGACGGGACGCCGAGCCGACCACCGTGCACCTCTGGCACGAGGCGGACGACGGCACGGTGTTGTCCACGATCCGGGTGCTGACCAACGGCGAGGACCGGGCGATCGGCCGGGTCGCCACAGCGGAGGGTGCCCGGGGTCGAGGGCTGTCTGCCCAGCTCGTCGCCCGCGGCATCGAGCTGTGCGCGGGGCGCACGATCGACATCGGCGCCCAGGCGTACCTGGAGTCCTGGTACGAGCGGTTCGGGTTCCGTCGCTCGGGGCCGGACTACGTCGAGGACGGCATCCCGCACCTGCCGATGCGGCTCGCGCCCCGCTAGTCGGCTCCGGTCAGCGAGGTCGTGGGCAGCCAGTCGGCGTCGAGCAGCTCGGCGATCTGCTGCAGCCCGGCGGTGTCGCCGCCGGCGGTCGAGCCGGTGACCGCCAGCCGCTCGACCATCACCCGGGCCACGTCCTCCTCCACGGTGTCCTGGGCGAAGGCCACCCGCCACGGTGAGACCTGGTGGTCGCGGTGCGTGCGGCCGGTGACCTGCCGGGCGGCGATCCCGGAGAACCGCGGCTGGTGGAACAGCCCGACCCGCGGCGTGGTCGACGCGGTGCGCCCGCCGGGCAGCACCTCCCCGGCGTGCAGGCTGATCGAGGCGGTCACGGTGAACACGCACACCGGGGCCTCCCCCGTCTGGAAGCGGAGCCGCTCGGCCTCCACGTCGAAGCGGTCCCGGCCGTAGATCGAGGCGACGGCGACGCCGCCGTCCAGCAGGGCCTCCCGGATCGGGTCGGCGGCGGTCTCGACGAACTCCACGGACACGGCGACCTGCCGGTCGGCCTCCACCTGGGCCTTCACCCAGTCGACCGTGGCCTGCGCGCGGATCAGCCCGGCCTTCTGCCGGAACCGCAGCAGCGCTGCCCGGCCGCGGGCGGCCTCCCGCTTCCGGCGGGCCAGCTGCATCTCCGCACGGAACTCCGACCACTCGGCCTCGTACTGCGCGCGCTCGGCCGGGGTCAGCTCGACCGGGGTGCCGGTGACCGACACCGGCCCCCACGGGGCGGGGCGGTGCAGCGTGGCCGGCGGGTCGGTGTCGGCCAGCCAGCTGCGCAGCCGGGTCAGGTCCGCCCGGCGCTCCTCGGCGTCCTCGGTCCAGCTCCAGCCGTACCGGGCACGTTCCACGTGGAACCCGTGCGCCGCGAGCCGGCTGGGCAGGTCGGCCCACTCCTTCAGCGGTTCCCCGTGGACGGCGGCGAAGTGCGGCGCGAGGTAGGGCAGCTCCAGCGGGGTGTGTGCCGGGGTCGCGGTGGCCAGCAGCACGTACGGGGCGTCCTTGACCCGGCCGGCGCCGGACACTGACCGCCAGTGCTTCCACCGCTGCGTGGTGGTGTGCCGGACCATGTGCGCCTCGTCGGCGACCACGACGTCGAACCGCTGCCCGGTGGCCTTGGTCAGCCCGGCGACCTTGCCCAGCCGGTCCCAGGTGGTCACGCACCAGCGCAGCCCGCTGTCGCCGAAGGCCGCGATCGAGCGGGCCCAGTGTGGCACCGTGATGGCCGCCGGCCGGTCGGCGACGACCAGCACCGTGCGGACCGGCCGCTGCTGGTCCGCGCGCCGGGCGGCGATCTGCCCGACGGCCAGGACGGCGGTGCCGGTCTTGCCCACGCCCGGGTCGTCGCCGAGCAGGAACATCCGCCCGCCGGCGGCCTCGTGCGCGGCGATGACCGCCGCCCCGGTGACCTGCTCCGGCCGCGGGGACATCGGGCGGCCCGTCGGCACCGGTCGGGGCTCGGCGTTCAGCTCGTCCTCGAGGAACCGTTCCAGGCTGTACGGCGGCGGGTCGTAGGGCGCCAGCGCCGCGGGCAGGGTGGCGCCCACGTACACGTGCGCGGACAGGCCGGCGTGCCAGCTCGCCCCCGGTGCCGGCGCGCGGAACGGGACGGCGAGCACCCAGACCCGCTCCCCCGGCCCGGCGACCGGCAGCTCGGCGCCCGCCTTCGGCGCGGCCTTCCGGGGGGCGGCCTTCCGGGCGGCTGCCTTCCGCGGCGCCGCCGTCCGGGTGGTCGTCGTGGTGGTGCGGGACGAGCTGGTGGGGCGCCGTCGGCGTCCGGGCACGGGGGAACTCCTGGGGGTCGACGGCCGGTCCGCGCGACGTTACGGGCGCCCACCGACACCCGGGCGCAACGACATGTGCTGCGATCAGCGCATGACCGAGGACATCCGCCTGTCGGCCCGCACGCTCGGCGACACCGGGCCCCACGTGGTCTTCGTGCACGGCCTGTTCGGCCAGGGCCGCAACTGGACGACGATCGCCAAGGCGCTGGCCGCCGACGGGCACCGGGTCACCCTGCTCGACCTGCCCAACCACGGGCACTCCCCGTGGACCGACCGGGTCGACTACGTCGACATGGCCGAGTTCGTCGCCGCCGAGCTGGCCCAGCTGGGCGAGCCGGTGACGCTGGTCGGGCACTCGATGGGCGGCAAGGTGGCGATGCAGCTGGCGCTGCGCCGTCCCGAGCTGCTGCGCGCCCTCGTCGTCGTCGACATCGCCCCGACCGACTACCCCGAGTCCGGTGGCCGGACCGAGGACCCCGACGAGGAGGCCTCCCCGTTCGCCGCGTTCATCACCGCGATGCAGGGCATGGACCTCGACCGGCTGGAGACCCGGGAGGACGCCGACCAGGCGCTGCGCGCCGCCGTCCCCAGCACGATGGTGCGGTCGTTCCTGCTGCAGAGCCTGGTCCGGGACGGCGTCGGGGAGGGTGACGGCTGGCGCTGGCGGCTGAACCTGGAGACCTTGGCCCGCGACCTGGGCGAGCTGCGCCGGTTCCCCGATCCGCCGCCGGGGGCCACCTACGAGGAGCCGGTGCTGTGGATCGCCGGGGCCAACTCCACCTACGTGCTCGACGACGACCGGCCGCGGATGGACGAGTTGTTCCCGACGACCCGGCTGGTGCGGGTGAAGAACGCCGGGCACTGGGTGCACTCCGAGCAGCCCGAGGTCTTCCTGGAGACGGTCCGCCGGTTCCTGCGGCAGGTGGAGGGATGACGTACCCGCGGCCGGTGCCGCTGATCGGCGACGGCACCGCGGCCACTGAGCGCGCCGCCGACCCCGCCGGCTGGGCGCTGCCGGAGGCCGACCGGGCCGGGCTGTACCGCACGGTCGAGGCCCGCCGCGACGTCCGGCGCTACCGCCCGGACCCGGTGCCCGACGAGGTGCTCACCCGGGTGCTCACCGCCGCGCACCAGGCGCCGTCGGTGGGGCACAGCCAGCCGTGGCGGTTCGTCGTCGTCCGGGACGCCGGCATCCGGGACACCGCCGCCGTCCTCACCGACCGGGAGCGGCTGCGCCAGGCCGCCCAGCTCGACCCGGACGCCGCCGCCCGGCTGCTGGACCTGCAGCTGGCCGGCGTCCGGGAGGCGCCACTGGGCGTCGTCGTCTGCTGCGACCGGCGGGCCCCGGCGGCCGGCGTGCTGGGCCGGGCGACCTTCCCCGACGCCGACCTGTGGAGCTGCGCCACCGCCGTCCAGAACCTGTGGCTGGCCGCGCGGGCGGAGGGCCTGGGCGTCGGCTGGGTGACGCTGTTCCGCCCCGACGAGCTCGCCGGCCTGCTCGGCCTGCCCGACGGGGTGGTCACCCTCGGCTGGCTGTGCCTGGGCTGGCCCGACGAGCGCCCGCCGGCGCCGGGTCTGGAGCGGGCCGCCTGGTCGCGTCGGCAGCCGCTGTCCGACGTCGTGCTGGCCGACCGGTGGCCGGCCGAGGAGGCCGCGCCCGCGCCGCCGCCGTCCCGGCTGCGCAGCCCGGCGCCCGAGCAGGTCGTCGGGGCCCGGGACGACGCCGACCGGCTGCTCACCCCGCCGGGGTCGCTCGGCGTGCTGGACGGCGCGGTCGCCCGGGCGGTGGCGCTGGGCCGGGGCGGTCTGTCCGGTGGTGTGCTGCTGCTCGCCGCCGCCGACCACCCGGTCACCGCGCACCGCGTCTCGGCCTACCCGGCGTCGGCGACCCGGGACGTCGTCACCGCCGCGGTCGCCGGGGTGGCGATGGGGGCGACCGCCGCCCGGTCGGCGGGGCTGGACCTGGTCGTGGTGGACGCCGGGGTCGCCGGGCCGGCGGTGCCCGGTGCGGTCGTGGCCCGGCCGTCGGGAGCCCGCGGTGACCTGATGACCGGGCCGGCGATGACCGCGGCGGACGCCGCTGCGCTGCTGGCGGCCGGCCGGGCACTGGGCGTCGAGCACGGCCGGGCAGGGCTGGTGGCCGTCGGTGAGGTGGGCGTCGGCAACACCACGGTCGCCGCCGCCCTGGCCGCCGCGCTGTTGCACGTGGAACCAGCCGTGGTGGCCGGGCTCGGGTCCGGCGCGGACGCGGCCATGGTCGAGCGCAAGCGGGACGTCGTCGCGGCGGCGCTGACCCGGGCCGGCCCCGACCTCGACCCGCTGACCGCGCTGGCCGAGCTGGGCGGACCCGAGCTCGCCGTGCTCGCCGGGGTGGTGCTGGGGGCGGCGGAGGCAGGGGCGGTCGTCGTCCTCGACGGGTTCGCCACCGCGGTCGCGGCGCTGGTCGCCGTGCTGCTGGAGCCCGCGGCGCAGTCGGCGCTGGTGGCCGGGCAGCGCAGCCGGGAGCGGGGCAGCGACGCCGTCCTGCAGGCCCTCGGCTGCGAGCCGCTGCTGGACCTGCGGCTGCGCGCCGGCGAGGGGGTCGGGGCGGTGCTCGCCGCCGGCCTGCTCCTGCACGGGCTGCGGATGCGCCGGGAGACCGCCCGGGTCGAGGCCTAGGTCCCAGCGGTGGGTGGTGCGACCCGGACGGCGATGAGGGCCACGTCGTCGTCGGCGCCGGAGGCGGGCAGCAGCGTGTCGACCACCCGGTCGCACAGCGCGTCCAGGCCCAGCGCGGCGGCGCCGGTGAGCACCCCGACCAGGCGCTCCAGGCCCTGGTCGAGGTCCCGGGCGCCGGCCGGGCCGGCGCCGTGCTCGATCAGCCCGTCGGTGTAGAGCAGCAGCGTGGACCCGGCGGGCAGGGAGCACAGGTGGTCCGGGCGCAGCTGGTCGGGCAGCACGCCCAGCGGCATCCCGACCGGGTCGGTGAGCACGTCGACGCGGCCGTCGGCGTGCAGCAGCAGCGGCGGCGGGTGCCCCGCCGAGGACCAGCGGATGCTCCGCTCTCCACCGGGGGAGGTCGCCGGGTCGCCGTCGATCTGGGCGACCAGGACGGTGGCGAACACCCCGTGCGCCAGGGTGTCGCAGGCGGCGTCCACGGCGGCCAGCACGGTGCCGGCGGTCGCGGTGCCGTCGTGCCCGGCCATCCGCAGCATCGTGCGCAGTTGGCCCATCGTGGCCGCCGCCTCGATGTCGTGGCCGGCGACGTCGCCGATGACCAGGCTGGTGGTGCCCCGGGCGTCCAGGTAGGCGTCGTACCAGTCCCCGCCGACCAGTTGGGCATCCCCGGCCGGCTGGTACCGGGCGGCCAGCTGCAGGTGCTCGGGGTGGGGCAGCACCGGGGGCAGCAGCGCACGCTGCATCGTCTCCGACATCGAGCGCTGCCAGGCGTAGGCCAAGGCGTTCTCCACCACCAGTGCGGCTCGGTCGGCCATCGCGGTGACCAGCTCCTGCTCGACCCCGCTGTACGGCGGTGCCGCCCCGGTCCGGGCCACCACCAGGACCGCGACCACGCCATCGCGGCTGCTCAGCGGCGCGACGAGCGCGCTGCTGACCCCCAGTCGGGCGGCCGCGTCCCGCTGGTCGGGGGTCAGCGCGGCGTCCGCGGGGACGTCGATCAGCTGGACCCGGCCGGTCACGGCGACGTGGCCGGGACCGGAGGCCTCGCCGATCCGGCGGCCCATGCCGTGCACCCACTCCTCGAGGACCGCGAGCTGGTCGGGGTCGGCGTGCCGGACGGCCACGGGGGCCAGGCTGCCGTCGCGCTCCACGGTGCAGACGTAGGCGAGGGCGCCCAGTGCCGGGACGGCCAGCCGGGCGATCGCCTGCCAGACGCCGGCGGGCTCCAGGCCGGCGGTGAGCAGGTCGCCGATGCGGGCCAGCAGGGCAGCGCGGTCCGCCTCCGCCCGTGCCTCGGCCCGGGCCTGCTCGGCCCGGAGCATGGTCACCCGCAACGCCACCTCACGGGACGCGATGGCCGCCAGGTCCTCCAGCAGCTCGATGTCGTGCGTGGTCCACTCGTGGGCGACGGTGTCGACCACGCAGAAGCTGCCGAGCACCTCCCCGTCGGGGGTGTGCACCGGGAAGCCGGCCCAGGCGCGGACGCCCAGCTCCTCGACGTGCGGGTTCCGCTTCGTCCGCTCGTCGGCGGTCACGTCGTCCAGGACCAGGGGCTCCCCACCCAGCACGTACTGGCAGAAGGACTCCTCGACGGTGCTCTGCACGGGGCCACCCGGCTCCGTGCCCTGGCGGCTCAGCCAGTAGGACCGCTGGTCGTCGACGACGGTGAGCAGGGCCACCGGTGCCCCGGTCAACCGCCGGGCGAGGGCGGTCAGCCGGTCGAAGGACTCCTCGGCGGCCGCGTCGAGCAGCTCGGTGGCACGTACCGCGGCGACCCTCGCCCGGGCACCGGCGCTCTCCGCAGCGGTCACCGGGTGGGGCACGGACGAGCCGTCGGGTCTCCGGGGTGCACGGCACCATTGAACACAGCAGGGACGACGACCGGTGGCCGGTGCCGCGAGAGGGTGACGTGCCGGACCGGGACCGCCATCCTGGTGCGGTGTCCGACGAGTGGGTGCACGTCCGCCCGCACCCGGCGCTGCGCCCGTTCGTCCCCAGTGCGGTGGGCTACCGGTACGGCGGGTCCGCCTCGGGGGTGCACCGGGGGCTGCCGTCCCCCTTCCTCACCTTCGTCGTCACCGTCGACGAGCCGCTCGTGCTGGCCGCGCACCCCGACCCCCAGCAGGCGCCGGGCCGGTACGACGCGCTGCTCGGTGGGCTGCACACCCGCCCGGCGCTGATCACCCAGACCGGGCGGCAGACCGGCCTCCAGCTGGCGCTCACCCCGCTGGGCGCCCGGGCGCTCCTCGGCCTGCCGGCCGGAGAGCTGGCCTCCCTCGACTGCCCGGTCGCCGACGTGCTCGGGGCCGACGGCGCGGAGCTGACCGAGCGGGTGCGGTCCGCGCCGGACTGGGCGGGCCGGTTCGCCGCCGTGGAGGACGTGCTGCTGCGTCGGGTGCGGGCCGGGGCCGGACCCGCGCCCGAGGTCACCGAGGCCTGGCGGCTGACCCTCGCCTCCGGTGGGCGGCTCCGGGTCGCCGACATCGCCGGGCGGGTGGGCTGGTCGGAGCGGCACCTGCTCGCCCGGTTCCGTGCCGAGACCGGGCTGACCCCGAAGGAGGCGGCCCGCGTCGTCCGGTTCGACCGGGCCCGCCGGGCGTTGACCGCCCGGGTGACCGGCGGCGGCCCACCCGACCTGGCCGCCCTCGCCGCGGCCACCGGCTTCGCCGACCAGGCGCACCTGACCCGCGAGTGGCGGGCCTTCAGCGGCCTCCCGCCGACCCGGTGGCTGGCCGCGGAACTCGGATTCGTCCAAGACGGCCGGACGCCCGGGTCGACATCCTGATCCCATGACCGAGACCACAGACACCCGATCGACCACCGCTCCCCCGCCCACCGTCTGGCCCGCCTTCCGGGCCCGGGACGCCCGCGCCCTGATCCGGTTCCTCGTCGACGCCCTCGGCTTCGAGGAGACCGCCGTGTACGGCGAGGGCGACGTGGTCCAGCACGCCCAGCTGTCCTGGCCCCCCGGCGGCGGGGTGATGCTCGGCTCGGTGCGCGACGACGAGGGCTGGACGGTCGCCCCGGGCAGCACCGGCTGCTACCTGGTCAGCGACGACGTCGACGCGCTGTTCGATCGCGCGGTCGCGGCCGGCGCCGAGGTCTTCCGGCCGCTGCAGGACACCGACTACGGCGGGCGCGAGTTCGCCGTCCGCGACCCGGAGGGCAACCTGTGGAGCGTGGGCAGCTACCGGGGCGAGCCGCGGCGCAGCTGAGCCGGGCTCACCCGTCGGGTGGGTGGGTGCTGGTCGTCGCCCCGATCGGCTCCTAGGGTCGGGCAGATGAGCCAGGACGACGGCGACCAGTACCCGCAGCCGCAGCCACAGCCGCAGGGGAACGTCCCTCCGCCCCATGGCAGCTCGGTGCCGTACGGGCAGCAGTACGGCCAGCCCTTCGGGCAGCAGCCCTACGGTCAGCCCCCGTACGGCCCGCCGCCGTACGGGTACGGCTACGCGCCGCCGCGGAGCACGAACGGGCTCGCCATCGCCTCCATGGTGCTCGGGATCGTCTGGCTGTACTGGCTCGGCAGCATCCTCGCCCTGGTGTTCGGCTACGTCGCGAAGAAGCAGATCCGCGAGCGCGGCGAGAACGGTGGCGGCATGGCCACGGCCGGCATCGTCCTCGGCTGGGTCGGCGTCGGGCTGTTCGTGATCGTCGTGTTGTTCGGCGTCGCTGCCAGCACCGGCTACAGCTGACCATCCCCCCGTCGCCGGTCAGCTGAAGAGACCACGCACGTCGTCGGCGGTGAGGGCACCTGAGGCGAGCGCGCCGTCGTCGACGACGCGGGAGAACAGGGCCTGCTTGCGGGCCTTGAGCTCCATCACCTTCTCCTCGATGGTGCCGACGGCGACCAGCCGGTAGACCATCACCGTCTTGTCCTGGCCGATCCGGTGCGCCCGGTCGACGGCCTGGGCCTCGCTCGCCGGGTTCCACCACGGGTCGAGGACGAAGACGTAGTCGGCCTCGGTGAGGGTGAGCCCGAAGCCGCCGGCCTTGAGGCTGATCAGGAACACCGGGGCGCTGCCGGTGCGGAACTCGTCGATCCGAGCGTCCCGGTCCCGGGTCCGCCCGTCCAGGTAGACCCAGTCGATGCCCTCGGCGGTCAGCCGGTCACGGATGCTGCCCAGGAACCGGGTGAACTGGCTGAAGACCAGCACCCGGTGCCCCTCGGCGACCACCTCGCGCAGGTGGTCGAGGAACGCGTCGGTCTTGCTGGCGCGCACGTCGGCGTAGGCCGGGTCGATCAGTGCCGGGTCCAGGCTGAGCTGCCGCAGCAGGGTGAGCGACCGGAAGATGGTCATCCGGTTCTTCGACATGTCCTCGACCAGCCCGAGGACCTTGCTCCGCTCCCGCTGCAGGTGGGTCTGGTACAGCTTCTCGTGCTGCGGGTTCAGCACCACCTCGAGCACCTGCTCCTGCTTCGGTGGCAGTTCCGCGGCGACCAGTTCCTTGGTCCGTCGGCGCACCAGCGGGCGGATCCGGCGGCGCAGCAGGGCCAGCTTCTCCGCGTCGCCGTCCCGCTCGATCGGGATCCGGTAGAACTCGGTGAACCGCTCCGGGTCGGGGAAGAGGCCGGGCGCGACGATCGACATCAGCGCCCAGAGGTCCATGACGCTGTTCTCCAGCGGCGTCCCGGTGAGCGCCAGTTTCACCGGCGCCGGCAGCATCCGGGCGACCTGGTAGGTGCGGGCCTGGTGGTTCTTCACGAACTGCGCCTCGTCGAGCACGAGCCCGCGCCAGGACAGCGACGTCCAGGAGTCGGCGTCGATCCGGAACAGCGCGTAGGACGTGACGACGACGTGCGCGCCGGCCACCCGGTCGTGCAGCGCGGTGCCCGCCTTGCGTTCGGTCTCGTCGACGGCGACCACCCGCAGCCCCGGGGCGAACTTGGCCGCCTCCCGGGTCCAGGTGGAGACGACGCTGGTCGGCGCCACCACCAGCACCGGTGCGGCGTCCAGCTCGCCGGCCTCGTGTGCCCGGCAGAGCAGGGCGAGGGTCTGCAGCGTCTTGCCCAGCCCCATGTCGTCGGCGAGCACCCCGCCCAGCCGGTGGTCCCAGAGGAACGCCAGCCAGCCGTAGCCCTCCCGCTGGTAGGGCCGCAGCTCCGCGTCCAGCCCGGCCGGTGGCGGGGGTGGCTCAGCCGTCTCGACGTCGATCAGGCCCCGCACCTCGCGGGTCCAGCGGTCGCTCTGCTCGGTGACCACCCCCAGCCCCAGCAGCTGCTCCCACAGCCCGGCGGAGAAGCGGCTGACCTGCACCTCGTCGCCGGGCAGGTCCCGCAGCTCGCGGGCCTCCTCGATCAGCAGCCGCAGCTGCTCGAACTCCGGGCGCTGCAGGGAGAACCAGGTGCCGCTGATCAGCGCCAGCCGGGTGCGGCCGGCGGCCAGCGCGGAGAACAGCGTCGCGAACGGCACGTGCTGGCCGTCCATGGTCACCGAGATGCCGAGGTCGAACCAGTCGGACTCCCGGCTGTCCCGCGCGGTGAAGCTGATCTGCGGCGCCGAGGTGGTCTGCCGGTAGGACGTCGGGGTGCCCACCACGGTCACGTCGACGTCGGGGTCGGCGCGCAGGGCCGGGAGCACCTCGGTGGTGAACTCCAGCGCCTCCATGCCGGCCAGCTCCACCCGCTCGGCCAGCCGGCGCTCCGGCGTCCACAGCTCCGGCAGCCCACCGACCGGGCCGGGCAGCGCCTCGACCAGCAGCTGCTCGGCGGCCGGGTCGCGGCCATCGGCCGGGCCGGCCGTCGCCGACGGGGCGAACGACCGGTCGCCGTACCGAACCGACCAGGCCACCGTGACCGTCGCGTCACCGGGGTAGGTCACCTCGGCGGCCAGCCTCGGGGGTGCGACGTCGGGCAGGTCCACCGAGCCGTCGGCCGAGATCACCGGGACGGCACGTCGCAGCCCCGGGTAGAAGTCGCGCTGGAAGCGGTCGACGTCGCCGGCCGGGATGCCGATCACCCCGCCCCGGGCCACCAGGCCGGCCAGCACCGGGGGCACCGGGGAGTCCAGCCGCGCGAGCACCAGCCCCGGCGCGCCCTCGGGCGCCTCGTCGCGGGCCGGACCGTCGACGGTGACCCCGTGCGGGGGCATGCCGAGGAAGGAGAGCGCCGCCGGGTCGACCGCCCGCCCCGCCACCCGCAGCACGGCCGACAGCTCGGTGCGGTCGCCACCGTCGCGCAGGTCGACGGCCACGTCCGCCTCGCCCTCGGCGAGCACCACCGGACGGGGCTGGCGGTCGGCGGTCACCAGGGGGACGCCGTCGGCCACCGCCTCGGCCAGCAGCCGCCAGAGCCCGGGGCCGAACTCGTGCAGGTACACGTCGACCGGGGCGTACGAGTAGAACTGGTTGCGCGCCGCCTGGTGGGTGGCGTGCAGCGCGCGCATCGCCGCCACGTGCGCCGGGTCCCAGCCGGACCGGCTGTTGTCGTACTGCAGCTGACGCCAGGAGATCCCGCTGCGCACCCACTGCCCCCGCTTGCCCGGGACCACCGGCCGCAGCCGTACCAGCCGCTGCAGGGTGCCCGGCGCGCCGACCGAGCTCCGGCCCCGCCCGGGCGCCTGCTCGACCAGCTCGAACTGCAGCCCGATCGGCACTGCCGTGCGCGGTCGGCGGTCGGCCGCCGCGGCCACCAGCTCCTCGAGCTCGGCCTCCCAGCCGGCCGCCACCGGGGACGCCTTCAGGTTCGAGCGCAGGGACAGCAGGACGGCGACCGCGTGCTTGCAGTCGTCGCCCACCGGGCAGGTGCACGCACCGGCCCAGCCCACCCGGCCGCCGTCGGTGCGCACCACCGTCGTCCGGTAGGGCTCGGGCGCGCCGCCCTGGACCAGACCGGTCAGCCGACGTGCGTCGTCGGCCAGCCGGAGGTCGAGGACGCCGCGGGCGACGTAGCGGCGGGCGCGGTCGAGCACGTCGGCGCCGACGGCGTCGACCAACGCCGCGTCGGTGACCATCTCCCGCCAGTCACCGAGCACCCGGCCAGGTTACGGCGGGGCACCGACAGGGTGGCCCAGGTCGCGGTGACCGGGCGTGCGGCGCGAAGATCAACGCATGAGCTCCGACCGCGCCGGCCAGCCCGCCCAGCCCTCCGACCTGGTCGACGTCCCCCACCTGCTGACCGCGTACTACACGGTCGACCCGGACCCGCACGACGTCGCTCAGCAGGTCGCGTTCGGCACCTCCGGGCACCGGGGCTCCTCGCTGGACGGCGCGTTCAACGAGGCGCACATCCTCGCCACCACCCAGGCGATCTGCGAGTACCGCGCGCAGCAGGGGTTCGACGGCCCGCTGTTCGTCGGCCGGGACACCCACGGGCTGTCGGAGCCGGCGTGGGCGAGCGCGCTGGAGGTGCTGGCCGCCAACGACGTCACCGTGCTCGTCGACGCCGCCGACCGGTACACGCCCACCCCGGCGGTCAGCCACGCGATCCTCGCCGCGAACCGGGGGAAGACCAGCGGGCTGGCCGACGGCATCGTCGTCACCCCGTCGCACAACCCGCCCCGGGACGGCGGCTTCAAGTACAACCCGCCCTCGGGCGGTCCGGCCGACACCGACGCCACCGGCTGGATCGCCAAGCGGGCCAACGAGCTGCTGGCCGCCGGCCTGGACGGGGTGCGGCGGGTGCCCTTCGCGCGGGCCCGTGCCGCAGCGCAGTCCTACGACTTCCTGGGCACCTACGTCGACGACCTGCCGAACGTGCTCGACCTGGACGCCGTCCGGGCCGCCGGGGTCCGGATCGGTGCCGACCCGCTCGGCGGTGCCGCCGTCGACTACTGGGGGGCGATCGCCGAACGGCACCGCCTGGACCTCACCGTGGTCAACCCGTTGGTCGACCCCACGTGGCGGTTCATGACGCTGGACTGGGACGGCAAGATCCGGATGGACTGCTCCTCCCCCTCGGCGATGGCCTCGCTGATCGGTGCGAAGGACGAGTTCCAGATCGCCACCGGCAACGACGCCGACGCCGACCGGCACGGCATCGTCACCCCCGACGGCGGGCTGATGAACCCCAACCACTTCCTCGCTGTGGCGATCTCCTACCTGTTCAGCCACCGCGACGGCTGGGGTGCCGAGACGGCGGTGGGCAAGACGCTGGTGTCGTCGTCCCTGATCGACCGCGTGGTCGCCGACCTCGGCCGGCGGCTGGTCGAGGTGCCGGTCGGGTTCAAGTGGTTCGTGCCGGGGCTGCTCGACGGGTCGGTCGGGTTCGGTGGCGAGGAGTCGGCCGGGGCGTCGTTCCTCCGCCGCGACGGTGGCGTGTGGACGACGGACAAGGACGGCATCCTGCTCGCCCTGTTGGCCTCGGAGATCCAGGCCGTGACCGGGAGCTCGCCCTCGGAGCTGCATGCGTCACTGACGCAACGGTTCGGTGAGTCGGCCTACGCGCGGGTCGACGCCGCGGCGACCCGGGAGGAGAAGGCCGCACTCGGCAAGCTCTCCCCCGACGCCGTCACCGCCACCGAGCTGGCCGGCGAGCCGATCACCGCGAAGCTCACGAAGGCGCCGGGCAACGACGCCGCGATCGGCGGCCTGAAGGTCACCACGGAGAACGCCTGGTTCGCCGCCCGCCCGTCCGGCACCGAGGACGTCTACAAGGTCTACGCCGAGTCCTTCAAGGGCCCCGACCACCTCGCCCAGGTCCAGGAGGAGGCCAAGGCCGTCGTCTCCGCCGCCCTCACCCCCTGACCCCCACCGGGGCAGAAATGGCCATTTCTGCCCCGGTTGTGGACGACGCCAGCGGCGCTTGCCCCTGATTCGGCACGCTGCCGGGATGTCCAGTCGTCTCAGCCGCCTGACCGGGGTCTTCGTCGGGAGCCACGCGATCGCCCAGGGCGCGGTGACGGCGAAGGAGCTGCGCTCGCTCGGGTACCGACGGCTCGTTCAGGGGGTCTACGCAGATCCGGCACTCGACGTCGACCACCGGCTCCGCTGTCGCGCGGTCGCGCTGCTCCTGCCGGCAGGTGCGGCCATCGGCGGCCACTCCGCGGCGGCCTGGCACGGAGCTCCGTTCGCCGGGCTGTCGGAGCCCGTGACGGTCATCCGGCCGCCGGACGTCGACTGGCGAGGGCCGCGGCAGGTTCGTGTCCATCGGTCGCCGCTGGCCGCGGGTGACGTCCTGGTGGAGGGCGAGGTGCCGGTCACCTCCCCCTCCGGACGGCCTGGGACGTCGCCGCCCTGGAGCCGGTGGGCACGGCCGTGGCTGCGCTCGACGCCATGGTCCGGGTCGGTGCTGTGCAGACGGCAGCCATGTCGGCGATGGTCGAGGCCGGCGCCGGGCGCTGGGGAGTGAGCAGGGTGCGGCGGGCATTCGCGCTCGTGGACCCGCGGGCGGAGTCTGCGCCGGAGTCCAAGGTGCGGGTGGCCCTGCTGCTCGCCGGACTGACCCCGGTCCCCCAGCTCGTGGTGACTCACGCTGGTCACTTCCTCGCGCGGGTCGACCTGGGCTGGCCGGAGCAGAAGCTGGCCGTCGAGTACGAGGGTGCACACCACTTCGAGGGCGAGCAGATCGTCCGCGATGACCACCGCTACGCCGCCCTCCTCGCCGCAGGATGGCGCGTCATCCGGCTCAGCGCCGCCGACCTGCGGGACCTGGACGGCGTCGTCCGTCGGGTCGAGGCCGCTCTCGGTGCCTGACGAGAGGGCAGAAATGGCCATTTCTGCCCCTGGGGTACGGGGGCGGACGCACCGCAGGCCCGGCGGAGCGGACTCCGGCGGGCCTGCGGTGGTCAGTGGTCCGGCGTCAGCTGACGTCCTCGTCCACCCAGTCCAGCGACTTCGTGACCGCCTTCTGCCAGTTGCGGTAGTAGCGCTCCCGCTCGTCGGTGGGCATCTGCGGGTCCCAGCGCTTGTCCTCGGCCCACTTGGCGGTGAGCTCGTCGAGGTCGGACCAGAAGCCGACGGCGAGCCCGGCCGCGTAGGCCGCGCCCAGCGCCGTCGTCTCGGCGATCTTCGGTCGGATCACCGGGACGCCGAGCAGGTCGGCCTGGAACTGCATGAGCAGCTCGTTGCCGACCATCCCGCCGTCCACCCGGAGCTCGGTCAGGTCGACCCCGGAGTCGGCGTTCATCGCGTCCAGCACCTCGCGGGTCTGGTAGGCGGTCGCCTCCAGGACGGCGCGGGCCAGGTGCCCCTTGTTGACGAACCGGGTGAGCCCGACGACGGCGCCGCGGGCGTCGGAGCGCCAGTGCGGGGCGAACAGGCCGGAGAACGCCGGGACGAAGTACGAGCCGCCGTTGTCGTCGACCGAGCGGGCCAGGTCCTCGATCTCCGGGGCGCTCTTGATCATCCCCAGGTTGTCCCGGACCCACTGCACGAGCGAGCCGGTGACCGCGATCGAGCCCTCCAGTGCGTACACCGGCTTGGCGTCCCCCAGCTGGTAGCACAGCGTGGTGAGCAGCCCGTTCTGCGACGGGACGGCCTCCTCGCCGGTGTTGAGCAGCATGAAGTTGCCGGTGCCGTAGGTGTTCTTGGCCATGCCCTTGGTGAAGCAGACCTGGCCGAACGTCGCCGCCTGCTGGTCGCCCAGCGAACCGGCGATCGGCACCCCGGCCAGGAAGCCGGCCTTGCGGCCCTTGCCGTACTCCTCGGAGTTGGAGCGGATCTCCGGGAGCATGGACATCGGGATGCCCATCTCCTGGGCGATGTCGGCGTCCCAGGCGAGCGTCCGGTAGTCCATCAGCATGGTGCGGGAGGCGTTGGAGACGTCGGTGAGGTGCAGTCCGCCGTCCGCGCCGCCGGTCATGTTCCAGATCAGCCAGGAGTCGATGGTGCCCATGAGCAGCTCGCCGCGCTCGGCGCGCTCCCGGGCGCCCTCGACGTTGTCCAGGATCCAGCGGACCTTGGGGCCGGCGAAGTAGGTGGCCAGCGGCAGGCCGACCTTGTCCTTGTAGCGGTCGGCGCCCCCACCGAGGGCGCCGAGCTCCTCGATGATCTTCGTGGTGCGGGTGTCCTGCCAGACGATCGCGTTGTAGACCGGCTCGCCGGTGCTCCGGTCCCAGACCACCGCGGTCTCCCGCTGGTTGGTGATCCCGACGGCGACGATGTCGGAGGTGCCGGCGTCGCTGCGGGCCAGCGCCTGGCCGACCACCTCGCGGGTGTTGCGCCAGATCTCCATCGCGTCGTGCTCGACCCACCCGGCGCGCGGGAAGATCTGCTCGTGCTCCTTCTGGCCGACGGACACGACGGCGCCGTCGTGGTCGAAGATCATGCACCGGGTGCTCGTGGTGCCCTGGTCGATCGCGGCTACGTACTGGGCCATGGGGGTTCCTCCTGGATGCGGGAGGGGCCAAGATCGCGATCTTGGCCCCGGCGGGCAGGTCGGGTCAGACGTTGACGTGGGAGAGCAGGCCGGCCAGGACGGCGCCGATGACCGGGCCGACGATCGGCACCCAGGCGTAGCCCCAGTTGCTGTCGCTCTTGCCCCGGATGGGCAGGACGGCGTGGGCGAGGCGCGGACCGAGGTCACGGGCCGGGTTGATGGCGTAGCCGGTCGGGCCACCGAGCGAGGCGCCGATGCCGACGACGAGCAGGGCGACGGCCAGCGGGCCGAGCTGGCTGGGGGTGTCCCCGAACCGCAGGATGATGTAGACGAGCACGAACGTGCCGACGACCTCGGTGATCACGTTGTCCTTGACCGTGCCGATGGCCGGGCCGGTGGCGAAGGTGCCCAGCTGGGTGCCCGCGGCCTCCGGGTCGTTGTAGTGCCCGTAGTAGGCCAGGTAGGCCACGACCGCACCGATGAAGGCGCCGACCAGTTGCCCGGCGAAGTACACCAGCGTGCTGGCCACGCTGACCTCGACGCCCGGGGCGTAGGTGTCGGTCCCGCTGACCAGCAGGCCGACGGTGACGGCCGGGTTGATGTGCGCCCCGGAGGTCGCCCCGGCGAAGACGCCGGCGAAGACGGCGAGCCCCCAGCCGAAGATGATGACGATCCAGCCGCTGTTGTTGCCGTTCGTCTTCGGCAGCACGACGTTGGCGACCACGCCGACGCCGAGCAGCAGCAGGATCCCGGTGCCGAGTACTTCACTGCCGAAGACGGTCCACAGACCGACGGTGTCCACGAGTAGGCGCTCCTCACGACGGGCCCGCGTCGTCGCGGGCCGTGCTGATCCAGGACGGGCCTGTGGCGGTGGTCACCACGCGTCCCGTCGTGCGAGGACCGTAGGAGCAGGCTGTGAGCTGGACAACAGTCGGGGTGCGACATCGTCGGACGACGACGTCAGGGAGCTCCCCAGGCGATGCTCAGCTCGACCGCCCGCTCCCAGCGGGGGTACTCCGCGGTCAGCGCCCGCGCCCGCTCCGGCGTCGGCGTCCACTGGGCCGACCGGTGCCAGTTCCGGCGCAGCGCCTCGATGTCCGACCACACCCCGACGGCCAGGCCGGCGGCGTAGGCGGCCCCGAGCGAGACCGTCTCCCCCACCATCGGTCGCACCACCGGGGTGTCCAGTGCGTCGGCGACGAACTGCATGAGCAGGTTGTTGGTGGTCATCCCGCCGTCCACCCGCAGGGCCGGCAACGACAGGCCGGAGTCGGCGGCCATGGCCTGCACCACGTCGCGGGTCTGCCAGCCGGTGGCCTCGAGCACGGCCCGGGCCAGGTGCCCCTTGGTGACGTAGGAGGTGAGCCCGGCGACCAGGCCGCGGGCCTCCCCCCGCCAGTGCGGGGCCAGCAGCCCGGAGAACGCCGGGACGACGTAGCAGCCGCCGTTGTCGCCGACCGTGCGGGCGAGGGTCTCCACCTCCGCGGCCGAGCTGATGAGGCCCAGTCCGTCCCGCAGCCACTGCACCAGTGCACCGGCGACGGCGACCGATCCCTCCAGCGCGTACCGGACCGGCTCCCCGGCCAGCTGGTAGGCCACCGTGCTGATCGACCCGGAGCGGGTGCGCACCAGCTCGGTGCCGGTGTTCTGCAGCAGGAAGCTGCCCGTGCCGTAGGTGCACTTGGCCTCGCCGGGGGCGAAACAGGCCTGGCCGAACAACGCCGCCTGCTGGTCGCCCAGCGCCCCGGCGATCGGCAGGGCCCGGTTCAGCGCGGTGGCCGTGCCCAGGACGCCGACCGAGGGGCGGATCTCCGGCAGCATCTCCGCCGGGATGTCGAAGAAGGCGAGCAGGTCGGGGTCCCACCGGCAGCTGCGCACGTCCATCAGCAGGGTGCGGCTCGCGTTGGTCACGTCGGTGACGTGGACGCCGCCGTCCGGCCCGCCGGTGAGGTTCCAGATCAGCCAGGTCTCCATGGTGCCGAACAGCAGCTCACCGCGTTCGGCGCGCTCCCGGGCGCGGGGCACGTGGTCGAGGATCCAGCGCAGCCGCGGGCCGGAGAAGTAGCCGGCGATCGCCATCCCGCTGCGCTCGGCGACCAGGGCGGCGTCGGGCCGGGCGGCCAGCTCCGTCACCAGGTCGGCCGTGCGGGTGTCCTGCCAGACCAGCGCCCGGGTCACCGGCCGGCCGGTGACCCGGTCCCAGA
Source organism: Modestobacter sp. VKM Ac-2978 (assembly GCF_026968025.1). Taxonomy (NCBI): domain Bacteria; kingdom Bacillati; phylum Actinomycetota; class Actinomycetes; order Geodermatophilales; family Geodermatophilaceae; genus Modestobacter; species Modestobacter sp. VKM Ac-2978. The sequence continues at coordinate 285,595 of NZ_JAPVBP010000006.1, forward strand.
CCACGGTGGTCTCCCGCTGGTTGGCGATGCCCAGCGCCACGACGTCCCCGGCGTCGGGCACGTCGCCGAGCACCTGCGCGGCGGTCCGCTGGGTGTTCGCCCAGATCTCCATCGGGTCGTGCTCGACCCAGCCGGGGCGGGGGAAGTACTGGTGGTGCTCGCGCTGGCGGACGGCGACCATCCGGCCGCCGCGGTCGAACACCAGTGACCGCGTCGACGTCGTCCCCTGGTCGACGGCCAGCACGTAGCGGTCAGCCACCGCCGTGCCCCAGCTCGCGGGACACCGCGTGGGCGGCGTCGACGACCATGGCCAACAGCAGGCTGCGGGGTACGCCGCGGGCGTCGAACAGCGAGGTCAGTGCCCCGCTGACGCCCAGGGCGGCGACCACCAGGCCACCCGCGTCGCGGACGGGGGCGGCGATCGCGCCCAGGCCCGGCTCCTGCTCGCCCCGCTCCGCCGCCCAGCCGTGGGCGCGCACCTCGGCCAGCTCGGGCGGGTGGGTGGCCCCGTACGCCAGCAGCACCTTGCCCAGCGCGGTGCTGCGCGCAGGGAGGGCGGTGCCGACCTCGAGCACCTGCGCGGAGTCGTCGGGGCGGAAGACGTGGTGGACGACGACGACCTCCGTGCCGGCGAGGGTGGCCAGCCGCACCGCCTGCCCGCTGCGGGAGGCCAGGGCGTCGGCCCAGTTCGAGGAGCGGGCCCGCAGCTCGTTGACGTCCAGGGGCGTGCCCAGCCGGAGCAGCCCGGGGCCCAGTGCGTAGCGGCCGGTGGCCGGGTCCTGCGCCACGAAGCCGACGTGCAGCAGGGTGCGGAGCAGGCTGTGCGCGGTCGTCTTGGCCAGCCCGACCGCCGCGGCGATGTCGGTGACGCCCAGCGTGCCGCCGGAGCCGGCCACCACGCGCAGGATCGCCGCTGCCCGCTCGATGGACTGCACGGTGCCCGGCACGGCGCCCGACGCTAGGCCATCGCGGGCCCGGATGGTGACCCAGCGCACGTGAGTTGTCCGACCATGTCAGACAGCCGCCGTCGACGGTCCGTCGCGCACCGACCTACCGTGGGTGCATCGTGCGCCGTCGTCGGCGATGGCCCGTACCGAGGAGTTCGCAATGACGGCAGTCCGCCCACTCGGCCCCGAGCAGCGCGCCCAGGCCTGGGCCGACCTCGCGGCCGGTGACTTCGAGGTCCTGGTGATCGGCGGCGGGGTGACCGGCGCCGGGGTCGCCCTGGACGCGGCCACCCGCGGCCTCAAGACGGCGCTGGTCGAGGCCCGTGACTTCGCCAGCGGCACCTCCTCGCGCTCCTCCAAGCTGTTCCACGGCGGGCTGCGCTACCTCGAGCAGTTCGACTTCGGACTGGTCCGGGAGGCGCTGCACGAGCGCGACCTCTCGGTCAACCGGATCGCCCCGCACCTGGTCAAGCCGGTGCCCTTCCTCTACCCGCTCACCCACCGCGGCTGGGAGCGGCCCTACGTCACCGCCGGGCTCGCGCTCTACGACGGGCTCGCCCGGCTCGGCTCGCTGGCCGACCCGATGCCCGCGCAGAAGCACCTGACCCGCACCGGTGCCCGCCGGATGTTCCCGGCGCTCAAGCCCGATGCGTTCGTCGGCGCCGTCCGGTACTACGACGCCCAGGCCGACGACGCGCGGCACACCCTGACCGTGGCCCGCACCGCCGCCGCCTACGGGGCCACCGTGCTCAACTCCGCCGAGGTCGTCTCCTTCGAGCACGCCGGCGGCCGGGTGGTCGGGGCGAAGGTGCGCGACGTCGAGACCGGCAACGAGGTCGACGTCTGCAGCGAGGTGGTCGTCAACGCCACCGGGGTGTGGACCGACGACGTCCAGACCCTGGTCGGCGGCCGCGGCCGGTTCCACGTGCGTGCCAGCAAGGGCGTGCACATCGTCGTCCCGCGCGACCGGATCAACGGCGAGGCCGGCCTGATCCTGCGCACCGAGAAGTCGGTGCTGTTCGTGATCCCGTGGGGCAGCCACTGGATCATCGGGACGACCGACACCGACTGGGAGCTGGACAAGGCCCACCCGGCCGCCAGCAAGGCCGACATCGACTACATCCTCGAGCACGTCAACGAGGTGCTGTCGGTTCCGATCACGCACGCCGACATCACCGGGGTCTACGCCGGGCTGCGCCCGTTGCTGTCCGGTGAGCAGGAGTCGACCAGCCAGCTCTCCCGGGAGCACGCGGTCGCCCGGCCGATGCCCGGCGTCATCGCCGTCGCCGGCGGCAAGTACACGACCTACCGGCCGATGGCCGCCGACGCGGTGGACGCCGTAGCCGAGGACGTCACCCGCCGGGTCCCGCCGAGCGTCACCGAGAACATCCCGCTGGTCGGCGCCGAGGGCTACGCGGCGATGGTCAACTCCCTCGACGGGCTCTCCGACCGGTGGGGCATCCCGCGCTTCCGCGCCGAGCACCTGCTCAACCGGTTCGGGTCGCTCACCCCCGAGGTGCTCGACCTGGCCACCGACGCCCCCGAGCTGCTCGAGCCGGTGCCCGGCGCCGAGGAGTACCTGATGGTGGAGATGGTGTGGTCGGCCGCGCACGAGGCCGCGCTGCACCTGGACGACCTGCTGGCCCGGCGCACCCGCATCTCCATCGAGACCCCGCACCGCGGGGTCGACTCCGCCGCGCCGGTCGCCCGCGCCGTGGCCGGGGTGCTGGGCTGGGACGACGAGCGGATCGCCAGCGAGGTGGAGAGCTACACCGCCCGGGTGGAGGCCGAGCGTCGCTCGCAGGAGGCTGCCGACGACCAGGAGGCCGACGCCGCCCGGGTCGCCGCACCGGACACCCGCGCCGTCGCCGTCGGCCGCGCACTGGGCTGAGCTCGTCGCGTACACCGCGTGACGCCGGTGCCCGGCGCTCCCCCGATGGGGGGACCGGGCACCGGGCGTGACGCAGTTCGCATGTCGATGCACGGCTGTATCCAATACAGTCCTGCATCGTGACCGACGTCGACCTGCAGCGGCCCAAGCGCCGTCGTGAGGCGACCGTCGAGCGGCTGCTGGACGCCGCCCTGCAGACCTTCGCCGAGCAGGGCTTCGCCGCGGCCAGCGTCGAGGACATCTGCAGCCGCGGTGGGCTCACCCGCGGTGCCTTCTACTCCAGCTTCAAGACCAAGGACGAGCTGTTCGAGGCGTTGATGACCCGCGAGGTCGAGCGCGACCTCGCCCGGGTCGCCGAGCTCCTCACCGGCCTCGCCGACGAGCCGGACCCCCTCGCCGCCGCGGTCGACCGGGTGCTGGGTGCCTTCCGCTGCGACCGCACCTGGGCCCTGGTGGTCACCGAGTACACGCTGCACGCCGCCCGGAACCCCGAGGCCGCCGAGGTGCTGCGCCGGCACGACGACCAGCTCGGCAGCCGGCTCGCCGAGCTGGTCGACCGGATGGCCGCCGAAGCGGGGCTGACCTTCACCCTGCCCGCGGCCGACCTCATCGGGGCGGCCACCGCGCTGCTCAGCGGGCTCACCGTCATGTCCCTCACCGCGCAGGGCGACCTCGAGCCCCTGCGCCGCACCGCCCTGCTCTCCCTCGTCCGCGGTGCCGTGTCGAGCACCCCGACCACCCCCTGACCCGGCTGAACCCAGGAGAACCGATGTCCACCCTGCTCTACCGGATCGGCCGCGCGGCCTACCGCCGCCGCGGGCTGTTCTCCGTGGCCTGGCTCGCGGTCCTCGGCCTCGTCGTGACGCTCTTCCTCACCATCGGCGGGGAGTTCGACGACGAGTTCACCATCCCCGGCTCGGAGTCCCAGGCGGCACTGGACCGGCTCGACGAGGTCTCCCCCGCAGCCGCCGGGGTCGGCGCGCAGCTGGTGTTCATCGCCCCCGAGGGCGCCGCGGTGGCCGACCCGCAGTACGCCGCCGCGATCGCGGAGACCGTGGCCGCGGCCGGCCAGGTCGACCAGGTGGCCGGGGTGCAGGACCCCTTCGCCACCCAGTCGATCAGCCCGAACGGGCGCGCAGCCCTGGCGCCGGTGCAGTACTCCGTGCAGGGCCCCGAACTCGGCGAGACCGCCCTGGAGGACCTGCAGGCGGCCACCACCGCGGCCACCGACGCAGGCCTGGAGGTCGAGGTCGGCGGGGCCGCCTTCAACACCGGCGCGGTCACCGTCGGCCCGGTGGAGCTCATCGGCGTCGTGGTCGCCGTCCTGGTCCTCGTCATCACGTTCGGCTCGCTGCTCGCCGCCGGCATGAACCTGCTGACCGCGCTGGTCGGCGTGGGCATCGGGCTCACCGGGCTGCTGGCGACGTCCGGGCTGATCACGCTCTCCTCGACCGCCCCGACGCTGGCGCTGATGATCGGCCTGGCGGTCGGCATCGACTACACGCTGTTCATCCTGTCCCGGCACCGCTCGCAGCTGGCCGCCGGCATGGACCCCGAGGAGTCCGCGGGGCGGGCCGCCGGCACCGCCGGGTCCGCCGTCGTCTTCGCCGGCCTGACCGTGATCATCGCGCTCTCCGGGCTCGCCGTCGTCGGCATCCCCTTCCTCACCGTGATGGGCCTGGGCGCCGCCGGGACCGTGCTGGTCGCCGTCCTGGTCGCGCTCACCCTGCTGCCCGCACTGCTGGGCTTCGCCGGCTCCCGGCTGGTGCCCAAGCCGGGGTCCCGCGCCGACCGTCGCGAGCGCGCGCTCGCCGAGCACGACGGTGTCCCGGCGCGCACCGGTGGCGCCCGCTGGGGCGCCTTCGTCACCCGCCGGCCGCTGCTCACCGTGCTGGTCACGGTCGTCGGCCTGCTGGTGATCTCGATCCCGGCGCTGCAGCTGCGGCTGGCCCTGCCCGACGCCAGCACGGCCCCCGAGGAGAGCACCACCCGGCAGGCCTACGACGCGGTCAGCGAGTTCTTCGGCCCCGGGGCCAACGGCCCGCTCATCGTCTTCCTCGACGGTCTGGAGCCGGCGACCGCCGAGCAGACGGCCGGCCAGGCCGCCGCCGCGATCGGCGGCACGCCGACCGGGCAGCCCGGGGAGTTCACCGGCGGGCTGGACGACGTGGCCTTCGCCGCGCCCCAGGTGCTGGCCGACGGCACCGCCGCGATCGTCCAGGTCGTGCCGGAGAGCGGTCCGCAGGACGAGGCGACGACCGCCCTCGTCGCCGAGCTGCGCGACCTCGCGGACGACCTGGAGGCCGACACCGGCGCCGACGTGACGGTGACCGGGCAGACCGCCGTCGCCATCGACGTCTCCGACCGGCTGGGCAACGCGCTGCTGCCGTTCACCCTGGTCGTCGTGGGCCTGGCGCTGGTCCTGCTGCTGCTGGTCTTCCGCTCGGTCCTGGTGCCGGTCAAGGCCGCGCTGGGCTTCCTGCTGTCGGTCGGCGCCTCGTTCGGCGCCGTCGTCGCGGTCTTCCAGTGGGGCTGGCTGATGGACGTCTTCGGCGTGCCGGCCACCGGGCCGGTCATCAGCTTCATGCCGATCCTGCTGATGGCGGTCCTCTTCGGCCTGGCCATGGACTACGAGGTCTTCCTCGTGTCCCGGATGCGCGAGGAGTTCGTGCACGGGGCCGCCCCGCAGGTCGCGGTGGTCGCCGGCATGCGGCACGCGTCCCGGGTGGTGGTCGCGGCGGCGCTGATCATGTTCTCGGTGTTCGGCAGCTTCGTGACCATCGAGGACGTGACCGTCAAGGCGATCGCCTTCGGGCTCGCGGTCGGCGTCCTGGTCGACGCCTTCGTCGTCCGGATGACGCTGGTGCCCGCCGTGCTGGCGCTGCTGGGCCGCTCGGCCTGGTGGCTGCCGCGCTGGCTGGACCGGCTGCTGCCCGACCTGGACGTCGAGGGCGCCAAGCTCGGCCGGACCGTCGAGGCCGAGCGCACCCCGGAGCCGGTGGGCAGCTGAGCGGCGGGCAGGGGCGCGGGCCATGATCGGTCCATGAGCGCCCCTGCCCTGGACGTCGCCGAGCTGATCCGCGAGCTGGTGCGGACCCCGACCATCTCCGGCGACGCGGCCGGTCAACGGGGCCTGCTCGGCCTGGTCACCGACGTGGCGACGGAGGCGGCCCCGCACCTGCAGCGCACCGAGGGCCCCGACCGCGAGCAGCCCTGGACCCTGCTCACCTCCGCCACCGACCCGGCGAGGCCACGGCTGGTCATCGCCTGCCACGTCGACACGGTCCCGGCCAGCGACCCCGACGGGTGGCAGCGGGACCCGTTCGGCGCCGACCTGGACGACGGCCGGATCTGGGGTCGTGGCGCCTCGGACATGAAGGCGGGGGTGGTCGCTGCGGTCGCGGCGCTGGCCGCGGCGGACCCGGAGACGCCGCTCGCCCTGCTGCTCACCAGTGACGAGGAGATCGGCTCGCGGGGTGCCGCTGCGGCGGCAGGGGCCGTGGCGGACCTGTCGGTGGGCGCCGTCGTCGTCCCGGAGGCGACGGGCAACCGGGTGGTCCTGGGCCACCGGGGCGCACTGTGGCTCGCCGTCCGGACCCGGGGGGTCGCCGCCCACGGGAGCACGCCCGAACGCGGCCACAACGCGCTGCTGGACCTGGTCGCGGTGCTCGGCCGGGCGGGCCGGGAGCTGCCGCTGACCAGTGCGCCGTTCCTGGGCGCCGAGACCTGGAACCCCGGCGTGCTGCACAGCGGCACGGTGCCCAACGTCGTCCCGGACCGGGCGGAGGTGCTGATCGACCAGCGCACCGTGGGCACCGGTGAGCGGCTGACCGCCTGGTGGCGCTCCCAGGCCGAGGTGGCGGAGGTCGACGTCCTGGTCGACCTCCCGGCGGTGCGGACTCCCGCCGACGACCCGTGGGTGGCCACCCTGCCCGTCGAGGTGCAGGACGCGCCGGCCACCTACTTCACCGACGCCTCCGTGCTCACCGCGGTCACCGGCGGGGCGCCGATCGTGGTGTGGGGGCCGGGAACCCCCGCGGTGATGCACGCCGTCGACGAGCACGTCGAGGTGGCTGAGGCCGAGCAGGCCGCCGCCGCCTTCGCCGACGTCCTCGCCCGCTGGCCGCGCTGACCGGTTCCACGTGGAACCGGTCAGCGGCTGGTGCTCGACCGGATGGTGAGCGAGGGCCGTAGCGCCACCCGCGAGGGCGGGGCCTCCTGCGCGCCCAGCACCCGAGACAGCAGGCGCACCGCCTCGGCCGCGATCTCCGCCTGCGGCTGCCGGACGGTGGTCAAGGACGGATGGCTCAGTGCGGCGAACGGGATGTCGTCGAACCCGGTGACCAGCAGGTCACGGGGGACGTCGACGCCTGCCGCCGCGCACGACTGCAGCATCCCCAGGGCGATCAGGTCGTCGGCGCAGACGACGGCGTCCGGTCGGGGGCCGTCGGCCAGCAGTGTGCGGGCGGCTTGTCGGCCCCACTCGATCGAGTACTCGCCCAGCAGGACGTCCCTCTCGCGCACGGCGATGCCCAGGCGTTCGGCGTGCCGGCGGAACCCCGCGACCCGCAGTTCCGTCGAGGAATTGGTGAGCTGCGAGCTGACGAACGCGGCGGAGCGGACACCGCGGTCGGCCAGGTGCTCCATGACCAGTTCCAGTGCGGCGTCGTCGTCGACCCCGACCCAGTCGCTGTCGACCCCGGTGACGTAGCGGTCGACCTGAACCAGGGGCAGCTCGTCCGCGGCCCGCCGCACCGCCGTCGTGCTCAGGCTGCCGTGCACCGGGCTGATGATGATGCCGTCGACCTGGCGGGCGACGAGGCTGCGCAGTCGCTGCGCCTCCAGCTCCGGGTCCGAGCGGGAGGAGCACAGGAAGAGCTGTCGGCCGGCGTCCTGCAGGGCGTGCTCGACGTGCTCGACGAGGCCGGTGAAGAAGGGGTTGGCGATGCTGGGGACCACCATGCCGACGGTGTCGGTCCGGCTGCGACGCAGTGCGCTGGCGATGCCGTTCCCGGCGTAGCCGAGTTCGTCGGCGGCGCGACGGACCTGGTCGACGACGGCCGGGGAGACCGGCTTGGCCCCGGACAGTGCGCGGGAGACGGTCGCCGTCGACACCTGCGCCAGCTCGGCGACGTCGCGGATGGTCACCCGCCCCACGCGCCCTCCTCTGTCGGCCCACTGACCACGTCATCATCGCCGACCGCGCGTGCGGGAGCGTGCCGCACGTCCGTGTCCAACGGATGACGCACGGCTGACCAGCGGAAACATGAATGTAAACGATTGCCTATTGACGGGGCAGTGGGGTTCGCCACTACCGTCGACCTCGTTGTGCAATCGATTACCTGGATGGGCGTGGACATGGCAGCGCAGCTCGGTGTGTACCCCCGCAAGCCCTCGGCGATGGCCGAGCTCTTCGGCACGGAGAAGACGCTCGTGGGTGCTGTGCACCTGCCTCCGCTGCCCGGCAGCCCCTCCTACCGCGGTCAGTCGGTGGCCGAGCTGTGCCGGTTCGCCGTCGAGGAGACGCAGGCCTACGTCGGCAACGGCTTCGACACCGTGATCGTGGAGAACCACTGGGACCTGCCGTTCCTCAAGCCGGGGGAACACGGGTACGAGGTGGCCGCGACGATGGGCGTGATCACCGCCGCCGTCGTCGCCGAGCTCGGCACGAAGGTGGGGGTCAGCGTGCTCTCCAACGCCGGCCAGTGCTCGGTCGCCGCTGCCTGGGCCGCCGGGGCAGGCTGGATCCGGGTCAACCAGTGGGCCAACGCCTACGTGGCCAACGAGGGGATCATCGAGGGCCAGGCGGCCAGTACCACCCGGTACCGGCACGCGATCGGGGCCGACCCGGTGAAGGTCTTCGCCGACGTGCACGTCAAGCACGGCGCACACGCCATCGTCGCCGACCGCACGCTGGCCGAGCAGACCGAGGACGCCGAGTTCTTCGACGCCGACGTCCTGATCGCCACCGGCTCCCGCACCGGTCACCCGACGTCCGTGGCCGAGGTCGTCGGCATCCGCGACCACACTCAGCTCCCCGTGATCATCGGCAGCGGCATCGACCCGACCAACGTCGGTCCACTGCTCGCCGAGTGCGACGGCGCGATCGTCGCCTCCGCCGCCAAGGAGAACAGTCGGTGGTGGGGACGGGTCGACCCCGAGAAGGTGCGCGCCGTCGCGCGGGCAGCCGGCCGGTGATCGTCTTCTGCGGGTACGCCAACCTCGACGTGGTCGGCCGGGTGCCCCACGTCCCGCGTCCCGACGAGCGGGTGCACGCCGTCACCGTGGAGCACCTGCCGGGCGGGATGGCCGCCAACGCGGCGGTCGCAGCTGCCCGCGCCGGTGCGCAGGTCGCCTTCGCCGGCGTGGTCGGCGACGATCCGCTGTCCGCCCGGTTCCTCGCCGAGCTCACGGCTGAGGGCATCGACACCGGGTGGACCGACCGCACCGGTTTCCTGTCCACCGCGATCGTGCTGGTGGACGCCGACGGCCGGCGCTCGGTGGTGAGCGAGGACGACGCCCTGGGGCCGGCCCACGTGACAGCGGTCGCCGACCGGCTGGCTGCCGACGGTGGGCTGCTCTACCTCGACGGCTACCGCGCGGCAGAGCTCGAGCAGGCCGTCCGGGCGGGGGTCCGCCTGGCCGTCGACCTCGACGGCTGCGACGACCGCGACGTCGCCGTCGCCGCGATGCAGGCCGCCGACCACGTCGTCGTCGGGCGCCGGCGGCTCACCGAGCTCCTGGCGGTGCCGGCTGCCGAGTGGGCCGCGCTGGCACGAGCCGCCGGGGTGACGCTCGTCGTCACCGACGGGGCTCGGGGATGGTCACTGCACCAGCCCGACGGTTCGGTGGCGGCCCGGCCCGCGCTCGAGGTCGAGGTCGTCGACGACACCGGGGCCGGCGACTGCTTCACCGGCACCTACCTGGCCGCGCTGGCCGCCGGCTCCTCCCCGCCCACTGCGGCGACCCGTGCCGGCGTCGCCGCCAGCCTGTCCTGCACCGTCCCGGGCGCGCGCGCCGCGCCCGCCCCGGCACTCGTCGACGCAGCTCTGGCCGGGGCTCCGGTCGGCTCGTCTGCCACCTGACGCACCACCTGCACCGCCGCTCCCCAGCACCGCCGTTCCCGCGCACCGCGATCCCGCAGCATCCGGCACCGCACCCTGGAGGACCCATGAAGCGCCCCCTCGCCCTAGCCGCAGGCGCGTGCCTGCTCGCCCTGGCCGCCTGCGACAGCGCCCCTGCGCCGTCGGCCGACGGCGAAGCCGAAGCCAGCGGCAGCTCGTCGGCCGGCTCGCTGCCGGAGCCCAGCGTCCAGCCGGTCGGCTGCGAGACCGACGAGCCCCTGGAGATCGGCCTGGTGACGATCAACCTGCAGGCGCTGTTCTTCAACCAGATCAACGACGCCGCGCAGGCGATGGCCGACGAGTACGACGTCGACCTGCAGATCATCAGCGGCAACGACGACTCGGTGACCCAGGCGAACGCGATCAACACGCTGGTCGCCGACGGGGTGGACGCGGTGATCGTGGCCGCGGTCGACACCGAGGGCATCAAGCCCGCGATCCGGGCGGCGGACGCCGCGGGCATCCCCGTGGTGGCGGTGGACGCCATCGTCGACGACCCGGCAGTGGACGCCCAGGTCGGCACGGCGAACGCCGAGGGCGGGGCGCTGATCGGTGCGGAGCTGCTGGAGATCTCCGGTGGCGAGGGCGAGGTCGGCATCGTCAGTGCCCTGAACAGCACCATCCAGCTGGAGCGCCAGCAGGGCTTCGAGGAGGCCGTCACCGCCGGCGGGATGACCATCGGCACCGTGGTCGACGGCCGCAACGTCCAGGAGAACGCTCAGGCGGCCGCGGAGAACCTGCTCACCGGCAACCCGGATCTGGAGTACGTGTACGCCACCGGTGAGCCGGCGCTCATCGGCCTGGCCGCCGCGGTGCGCAGCCAGGGCGCGCAGGACCGGGTGACCGCCGTCGGCTGGGACCTCTCCGATCCTGCTGTCGAGGGCCTGGAGGAGGGCTGGATCGCCGGCGTCGTCCAGCAGAACACGTTCGAGTTCGGCTACCAGGCGATGGCCGCGGCGATCGACCTGGCGTGCGGCAACCCGGTGGAGAAGGAGAACCCCGTCGACATCCAGATCGTGACGCCGGAGAACGTCTCCGACTACCTCTACTACCTGGAGGGCTGAGGCATGGCTGACGAGACCGGGGACCTCCTCGTCGAGCTCGAGGGCATCACCAAGTCCTACGGGCCGGTGAAGTCACTGCGCGGGGTCGACCTCACCCTGCGTCGCGGGGAGGTCCTCGGCCTCGTCGGCGACAACGGTGCCGGCAAGTCCACGCTGATGAAGGTGCTGGCCGGGGCCGTGCAGCACGACGCCGGGGAGATCCGGGTGCACGGCCGGCCGGTGCGCTTCAGCAACCCCTCGGCCGCACAGGACGAGAAGATCGGCATCGTCTACCAGGACCTGGCGCTCTGCGACACCCTCGACGTCGCCAGCAACCTGTTCCTCGGCCGGGAACCCCGCAAGGGCCCGTTCCTCGACCGGAAGGCGATGCACGAGCGGGCCGCGCAGATCCTGGCCGACCTGCACGTCAAGGTCACCAGCACCCACCAGGAGATCGGCACCCTCTCCGGCGGTCAGCGGCAGACGGTGGCCATCGCCCGCGCGGTGTCCTTTGCCCCCGACGTGCTCATCCTCGACGAGCCGACCGCCGCGCTCGCCGTCGCCGAGGTCGAGTCGGTCCTGCGGCTGATCGCCGACGTCGCGCGCCGCGGGGTCGGGGTCATCCTGATCACCCACCGCCTGCAGGACCTCTTCCGGGTCTGCGACCGGATCACCGTGATGTACGAGGGGCAGAGCGTCGACGACGCGCTCATCAAGGACCTCGACATCGAGAAGCTCGTCGGTCTCATCACCCGTTCCGCCCCCGGGCAGGAGGAAGCAGCGTGACCACCACGACCACCACCGCACCGCCCGGGGAGTCGGCCACCCGGCTGGCCCAGCAGCAGTCCTGGTGGGAGCGGGTGAACAAGGCCACCTTGGTCATGGCCGGGGTCACCCTGGCCGTCTGCGTCTTCTTCGCCGTCGCCTCCGACGCCTTCCTGACCTTCGCGAACATCTCCAACGTGGCCACCCAGGTGGCGCCGGTGGTGATCATCGGGGTGGCGATGACGTTCGTGATCACCTCCGGCCAGATTGACCTGTCGGTCGGCTCGATCGTCGCCTTCGTGTCCGCGGTCTCCGCCCAGCTGCTGCAGACCGGTTGGGACTCCTCCCTCGTGCTGATCGCCGGGGTGCTCCTGGGCGCCGGGTGGGGCCTGGTGAACGGGTGGTTCACCGCCTACGCCGGGATCCCGGCGTTCATCGTGACGCTGGCGACCCTGTCGGTGATCCGGGGTATCGCGCTGCTGACCACCGAGGGCTTCTCGGTGCCGATCGAGCGCTCGACGTTCGTCGCGCAGCTGGGGACGGCGCGGTGGCTCGGCTTCTCCAGCAGCGCCTGGATCGCCCTGGTGTGCGTCGTCCTGGGGATCGTGGTGCTGCACCGGACCCGCTTCGGTCAGTACGTCATCGGCATCGGCTCGGCCGAGGAGTCCGTCCGCCGGGCCGGCGTGAACGTGCGGCGGATCAAGATGCTGGCGCTCTGCCTGAGCGGGCTCGCCGCCGGGGTCGCGGGCCTCCTCATCGCCGCCCGGCTCGGCTCCGGCTCGGCGAACGCCGCCCAGGGCTTCGAGCTCACGGTCATCGCCGCGGTCGTCATCGGCGGGACCAGCCTCTTCGGCGGACGGGGGACGGTGGTGGGCACGCTGATCGGGGCAATCCTGACCGGCGTCATCGCCAACGGGCTCACCCTGATGGGGGTCAGCCCGTTTCTGACGCCGATCATCACCGGGACGGTGCTGCTCGCCGTGATCTGGGTGAACCTCCGCGGCAAGGACATCGGCGGGGCACTGCGTGGCCTGGTGGGCGGCCGGTGAGCACGGTCCGCACGGTCCTCGGCGACGTCGACTCGGCCGACCTGGGCGTGGTGCTCCCCCACGAGCACCTGGTCAACGACAACACCGTGGCCTTCCGCCCGGCGGCCGACCCCCGCCTGCGCCGGCTGCTGGACGCCCCGGTGTCGGCGGGCCTGGCCTGGCTCCTGGCCGACCACCCCTACGAGAACGCCGACAACTGCCGGCTGGACGACCTCGACGCCATCGCCGCGGACCTGCAGGTGTTCGCCTCCGTCGGAGGACGGACCGTTGTCGACCTGACCCCACCGGGGATCGGCCGCGACCCGGAACGGCTGCGGGCGCTGTCCGAGCGCACCGGCGTGCAGGTGGTCATGGGCTCGGGCTGGTACCTCCAGGCCAGCCACCCGGCCCACCTGGCCACGTCCACGCCCGATGAGCTGGCCGCCGAGCTGGTGGCCGAGTTCGACGCAGCGCACGACCTCCGGCCCGGCGTCATCGGCGAGATCGGGGTCTCCCCCGCCTTCACCGACGACGAGCGGACCGCGCTGCGGGCTGCCTGCCGGGCGCAGCGTGATGTCGGGGTGCCGCTGTTCGTGCACCTCCCCGGCTGGCTGCGGCGCGCCCACGAGGTGCTCGACGTCGTGCTCGACCAGGAGGGGGTCGACCCGGCCGCCGTCGTCCTGTGCCACATGGACCCCTCCGGAGGGGACCCCGACCACCAGCGGTCGGTCGCCGCCCGCGGGACGTTCCTCGAGTTCGACATGGTCGGCATGCCCTTCGACTTCCCCGGGGAGGGCCGGTCGCCGTCACCGGCGGAGACCACCGCTGCCGTCGTGACGCTGGTCCAGGCCGGGCACGGCTCCCGCGTCCTGCTCTCGCACGACCTGTTCCTCAAGGCGATGCTCAGCCGCTTCGGCGGCAACGGGCTGGCCTACGTCCCCGTCGTCTTCGCCGACCGGCTGCGCACTGCTGGCCTCGCCGATGACGTGGTGGCCGCACTCATGACCGACAACCCGCGGACGTTGTTCGACGGCGCCGCACGGAAGGAACGCTGACCGATGGCCCGGATCCTGATCGCCGGTGAGAGCTGGATGACCACCTCGACGCACGTCAAGGGGGTGGACGAGTTCTCCGTGCACTCCTACGTGGAGGGCGTCGGACCGTTGCGTGACGCGCTCACCGGTCGCGGTCACGTGGTGGAGCACCTGCCGGCGCACCTCGTGCCGACCCACTTCCCGGGGGACGCCGCAGCACTGTCCGCCTACGACCTCGTGGTGCTCTCCGACATCGGCGCGAACTCCATCCAGCTGGCCCCCCAAGTCTTCGAGCGGTTCCAGCCCGGTGAGGACCGCCTCGGGGCGCTGCGCGACTGGGTGGGCGACGGCGGTGCGCTGCTGATGATCGGCGGCTACCTGTCCTTCAGCGGTTTCCAGGCTCGGGCGGCGTTCCGGCAGACGGCGATCGCCGAGGTGCTCCCGGTGACGATGCTCCCCGAGGACGACCGGGTCGAGAGCCCGGCCGGCATCGCACCCACCGTCGTCGACCCCGGGCACGCCGCGCTGGGCGGCGCTGGCGCCGACTGGCCCGGACTGCTCGGGTACAACCGGACGGTCGCCAAGGACGGCGCCGAGGTGCCCGCCCTGGTGGGAGAGGACCCGCTGGTCGCACTCGGCCCTTTCGGCGCCGGCCGGGCCGGGGTCTTCACCTCCGACTGCTCGCCGCACTGGGCGCCGCCGGCCTTCTGCGAGGAGTGGCCGGGCTACGCGGACCTCTTCGACGGCCTGGTGCGCTGGCTGGTCCGCGGGTGACCGGCGGCCGCTCGGCGCGGCTGGTCGAGCGGCACGCCGCCCTGCTGGACCGGGCCTGCGACATCCGGTTCGTCCGGGAGGCGACGGCGGGCACGCTCCCGGCCGGGGACTTCGCCCGGTACCTGCTGGTCGAGGAGGCCTTCGTGCTGACCGCGGCCCGGGTCCTCGGCCGGGTCGTGTGGGAGTCGGAGGGCTGGGCGGAGCTGCTGCCGTCCGCTCGGTCGCTCACCAACCTCGTCACCGAGCAGCGCGACTACTTCGCGGGCCTGCGCCACCGCTGGCCGGTCGAGGACGCAACGGCGACGCTGGCGCGCGCCGCGGTGCTGTCGGAGCTGGTGCTGCGACAGGTGACCAAGGCCGGCCGCCCCGCCGCGCTGACCGGGATGCTCGCCGCCGAGACGATGTACGCCCGCTGGTGCGCCGCGGCCGCCGCGCAGCCGGCCGACCGGCACCCCGACCTGCAGGCCTGGATCGACCTGCACGCCGAGCCTGCCTTCCTGGGACAGGTGGCGGCGTTGCGCGCCGACGTCGATGCGCTCCCGCCGGAGCTGGCCGACGACACCGCGCTGGACCGCTGGTTCGCCGCGGTGTTGGAAGCGGAGATCGTCTTTCACGACGCGGTCCACGGCTGACCCGGGGCCCGGTTCCACGTGGAACCGGGCCCCGGGGGCAGGATGGGCGTCGACGGCGAGGAGGCCCGACGTGAACGAGTTCGACCTGGTGCTGCCGACGGCGGTCGACGTCCGAGAGGTCGGGATGCGGGACGGGCTCCAGCTGGAGGACCCGGTCCCCCTGGCCGACAAGCTGGCCATGCTCGAATCGCTGGTGGCCACCGGCGTCCGGCGGATCGAGGTGACCTCCTTCGTCTCGCCGAAGGCGGTGCCCGCCCTGGCCGACGCCGACCAGGTCGCCGCCGAGCTGCACCGCTTCGACGGCGTGCACTTCTCCGCCCTGGTGGCCAACCCGCGGGGCGCGATCCGGGCGGTCGACGCGGGCATCGCGCACCTGGAGTACGTGGTCTCCGCCGCCGACTCGCACAGCCGCGCCAACGCCGGCCGCTCGACCGCCGAGGCCGTCGCCGCGGTGGGACAGATCGCCGAGCTCGCCCACGGCGCCGGCGGGTCCCTGGAGGTCATCGTCGCCACCGCCTGGGACTGTCCGTTCGACGGGCGGACGCCGGTGGCCCGCACCGTCGACGTCACCCGGGCCGCGGTCACCGCCGGCGCCGACCAGCTGTGCCTGGGCGACACCATCGGCACGACCACCCCGGCGCGCGTCGTGCGGCTGCTGGACGAGGTCCGCCGGGCCTGCCCGGGCGTGCCGCTGGGCGTGCACTTCCACGACACCCGCGGCACCGGCCAGGCCAACGCGCTGGCGGCGCTGCAGGCCGGCGTCACCCAGCTCGACGCCTCGGTCGGCGGTCTGGGCGGCTGCCCGTTCGCGCCGGGCGCCAGCGGCAACATCGCCACCGAGGAGCTCGTCTACTGGCTGGCCGACGCCGACGTGGCCACCGGCATCGACCTGGACGCCGTCCTGGCCGCGGCCGCGGTCACCGAGCGGGCCGTCGGTCACCAGCTGCCCAGCTCCCTGTACCGGGCCGGTGGGCGCAACGCGCCCCGCGGCGCGGTGGTCAGCGGTGGGTGACCGGTCGCACGGTGCCCCACCGGGTCGCGCGTGATGGGATCGGCGGCGTGAACCCAGGAGCGGACGTCCCCCCGGCAGTGGTCGACCCCTCGGTGATGCGGAACGTGCTCGGGCACTTCGTCTCCGGCGTCACCGTGGTGACGGCGGTGGCCGCCGACGGCCCGGTGGGCTTCACCTGCCAGTCGTTCAGCTCGCTGTCCCTGGACCCGCCGCTGGTCGCCTTCGCCCCGGCCCGCACGTCCCGCACCTGGCCGTTGCTGCGCGGGGCCGGCCGGTTCTGCGTCAACGTGCTCGCCGATGAGCAGAGCGGACTGTCCCGGCAGTTCGCCCGGTCCGGCGCCGACAAGTACGCCGGCGTGCAGTGGTCACCCAGCCCGCACGGCTCCCCCGTGCTCGCCGACGTCGTCGCCTGGATCGACAGCGAGCTGTGGGCCGAGTACGACGGCGGCGATCACACGATCGTCGTCGCGCGGGTGCTCGACCTCGGCGCCGACGCCTCCCGCACGCCGCTGCTGTTCCACCGCGGCGCCTACGGCCTCCAGCAGGCGCGACTGGACCCCGAGGAGAGCTAGCCGAAGCGCAGGGCGAGCACCGCGACGTCGTCCCGGCGGTCCGGGTCGGCGCCGACGGCGTGCAGGCACAGCGCGGCCGGGTCGTCGTCGACCGGGGCGTCGCCGAGTCGCTGGACCAGTGCAGCGATCCCCTGGTCCATGTCCTGGCCGGGCCGCTCGATCAGCCCGTCGGTGTAGGCCACCAGCGTGGCCCCGGGCGGGATCTCCACCGCCCGGGACTGCCGCCGGTGCGTCACGTCGACACCGATCAGCATCCCGGTGATCCCGTCGAGCATCTCGACCGTGCCGTCGACGTGGCGCAGCAGCAGCGGCGGGTGCCCGGCGTTGGCCAGCAGCAGCCGCCAGGGCTCCCCGTCGGCGCCGGGCCGCTCGACCCGGCCGTAGATCATCGTCGCCATCGGGGCCACGTGCAGGCCCTGCACCAGGCGGTCGACCCGGCCGAGGATCTCCCCCGGGTCGCCGTCGTCGGCGTCCCAGGCGCAGGCCCGCAGCAGGCCGCGCAGGTGCCCCATCGCCGCGGCTGCCGCGACGTCGTGCCCGACCACGTCCCCGACGGCCAGACCGACGCTGCCGTTGGGCAGGTGGAGCAGGTCGTAGAAGTCGCCGCCGACGTCGGCGGAGCTCGAAGCACTGAGGTAGTGGGCCGCAGCCGTGACGCCGGGGATCTCCGGCAGCTGGGGCAGCAGCGAGCGCTGCAGCGTCTCGGCGACGGAGTGCTCCTGCTGGTACAGGCGGACGTTGTCCATCGCCATGGCGGCCCGGCGGGACAGGTCGCGGGCCAGGTCGACGTCGTCGGCTCCGAACCGCCGGTCCTGGCTCTCGGCCACCAGGGTGAGCGCCCCGAGCGTGCGACGGCGGGCGACCAGCGGCACGGTGAGCTGCGAGGAGGTGCCCAGCTCGGCCATCACCGCACGCAGCGCCGGGTCGGGGGCGGCGGCGAGCAGGATCTCGTCGGTGATCTCCGGGACCAGGACCGGCTCGCTGGACCGGAGCACCCGCCGGATGGGTGCGGCGTCGGGCAGGTCGGCGATGCGCAACGCGGCGAAGCGGCGCAGCTCCTCGGTCATCCCCCGCCGGTGGGCGGCCGAGGTGCCGGAGACCGAGCCGTGCTCGTCCACCAGGGTGAGGAACACCCAGTCGGCGAGCAGCGGGACACAGAGGGAGGCCAGCCGATCGAGCAGGTCGTCCATGTCCAGGGTCGCGCTGAGCGTGCTGGTGGCCTCGGCCATCAGTGCCAGCCGGCTCTGTGCCTGCTCGGCCTCGACCCGGGCGGCGTCGGCGGAGGCGTGGGCCTCCTCGGCGTCCCGCCGGGCGGCCTGCTCGGCGGCGAACGCGGCCTGGCGGTCGTCCTCGACCCGGACCCTCTCGGTGACGTCGGTCTGCACGCCCACGAAGCTGACCAGCGTGCCCTCGCCGTCGAACACCGGGGTGATCGAGACCTGGTTCCAGAACGCCGTGCCGTCCTTGCGGTAGTTGAGCAGCGTGGTGGTGACCGGCTGCTCGTCGCGCAGCGCCTGGCGCAGGTCGTCGATCGCCTTCTGCTCGGTCGCCGGGCCCTGCAGGAAGCGGCAGTTGCGGCCGACGCTCTCCTCGTAGCCGTACCCGCTGATCCGGGTGAACGAGGGGTTGACCCACACCAGCGGGTCGTCCTCCTGCCGCGGGTCGGTGATGGTGAAGGCGATGTCGGTGGCGACGACCGCACGTTCCCGCAGCGCCTGCAGCTGCGTCTCGGGGTCCGTGTCGTCGCGCCCGTCGAGCTCGAGGAAGACCACCAGCGACAGTCGTTGTTCGCTGTCGTCCCTGGACAGGGGAAAACCGCTCACCCACAGCACCCGGTCGGCATCGTCCCCGGCGTCCGCGGCGCGCTGGGCGTTCGAGCTGTCCCGGGGGCTGAGCCGGACCGCCTCGCCGGCGACCAACCGCCCGGCGGCGACGTCGGACAACGGGCCGGTGCTCTTCGCCAGCGGCGCACCGGACAGGTCGGTGAGCCCTGCGGAGGCGCCCCAGGCGTCGATGGCGACCGGCAGGCGCACGTTGCCGGCGAGTTCGATGGCTGCGGTGTTGGCGTAGGTGACGGTGCCGTCGGTCTGGTCGATCACCAGGACGGCGACCGGGACGTCGGAGAGCACCCCGGGCAGCGCGGCCTGGGCGCTCCGCTGGCTGTCCGTCCCGGAGACCGCTGCCTCGGCGGCCCCGACGACCGACGCCTGCTGGCGGGTCTGCTCGGGCTGGTCGGGGCTGCTCGGCAGGGCATCGACCAGTGCAGCGGCGGCTTCGCGGGGGACCGGGACCGGTCGCCTGTCGGACGGCACTGCGCGATGTTACGAGAGGAACTTCGGTTGCGCACCACAGAGCGCCGCTGGGCGGGAGGACGTCCCCCGCACGGGTCACCTGGGTCGGTCGGGCCCGTCGCCCTGGGCGACCCGGGACTGGTGGCGCAGCCACAGCAGCCCGAGCACCGGGAGCAGCAGCGGCACGTACCCGTAGCCCTGCCCGTAGCCGGACCAGACCGTCGCGTCCGGGAAGGCGGCCGGGTCCAGCAGCGACAGCGTGCCCACCACCAGGACGCCGGCGAGTTCGATGGAGCAGGAGACCACGGCGGTGCGCCGGCCGCCGCGGCCACCGCGGGCCAGCCCGATCGTGGCGATCACGTAGACCACCGCGGCGACGGCCGACAGCAGGTAGGCCAGCGGCGCCTCGTCGAACTGGGTCGACAGCTGCACCGCCGCCCGGGCGCCCGCAGCGAGTGCGAACACCCCGTAGAGCGCCACCAGCACCCGCCCGGGGCCGCGGATCGTCCCCGGGGTGTCGCTCGTCGCCTCCCGGGCCGGCCGGCCCAGCGCGCCGCCGCCGGTCGCCCGGCCCTCGTCAGCCACCGGTGACCTCCCAGAGGTCCAGCAGCCGCCAGAGCATCACCGCGACGGCCAGCGCGGCGACACCGAGCACGGTGCCCGCCCAGCGGGTGGGTTCCGAGCGGGCCCACAGCACACCGGCCACCGGCAGCAGCACGACGCTGACCAGGTAGGCGAGGAAGGTCGGCAGGTCCTCGGGCCGGTCACCGCCGGCGAGCGCGGCCACCGCCACGCCGAGCTGCACCAGCAGCAGGAGCTCCAGCACCGCCGTCCCGGCCAGGTGCGCGGTGCCGATCCGGCGGCGCAGCGCTGTGCTCAGCCCGCCGAGGGCGGCCAGCACCACGGCGACGACGGTGGCGGCGACGACGAGCGGTGTGCTCACCGGTGGCGGCCGGTCAGGGTGGGTGGCACGGGCCCATCCTGCCCGGCGGCCGGATCAGCGGTGCACGGTGGACATGTCCGGGTACCGGTCGCCGGCCGCGGCCCCGGCCGGTGCGGCCTCGTCCAGTGCCCGGAGGTCCTCGTCGGTGAGGACGACGTCGGCGGCGGCCGCGTTCTCCTCCAGGTACCGGACCCGCTTGGTGCCGGGGATCGGCACGACCGTCGGGGCGCCGGCCCGGCCGGACCGGGCCATCACCCAGGCGAGGGCGAGCTGGGTGGCGCTGACGCCCTTGGCCGCGGCGAGCTCGCGGACTCGGTCGACGAGCTCCAGGTTCCGGGCGAACGCCTCGCCCTGGAAGCGGGGGTTGCGCCGGCGGAAGTCGTCGGGCTCGAGGTCGTCGACGCTGCGGATCTGCCCGGAGAGGAACCCGCGGCCGATCGGCGAGTAGGCGACGAAGCCGATGCCCAGGTCCGCGCAGGTGGCCAGCACACCGTCCTCCTCCGGGTCGCGCGTCCACAGCGAGTACTCGGTCTGCAACGCCGTGACCGGGAGGACGGCGTGCGCCCGGCGGATGGTGTCGGGCGCGGCCTCGGAGATGCCGGCGTGCCGGATCTTCCCCGCCTCCACCAGCTCGGCGAGCGCGCCCCAGGTCTCCTCGATCGGCACGGTGGTGTCGACCCGGTGCTGGTAGTAGAGGTCGATGACGTCGACGCCCAGCCGCTGCAGGGAGGCGTCGCAGGCCCGGTGCACGTACTCGGCGCGGCCGTTGATCCGGATGAAGGAGCCGTCTTCGCCGCGCTCGTTGCCGAACTTGGTGGCCAGCACCACCTCGTCGCGGCGGCCGGCGATGGCCTGGCCGACGAGCCGTTCGTTGGTGAAGGGGCCGTACATGTCGGCCGTGTCGAGGAACGTGACGCCGAGGTCGAGGGCCCGCCGGACGGTGCGCTCGGCCTCGGCCTGGTCGCCGGTGCCGTAGAACTCGCTCATCCCCATGCAGCCCAGACCCTGGGCGGAGACGGTGAGGTCGCGGAGCTGTCGGATCTGCATGGCCCCCTCCTGCCCGCCGCCCGGGGACCGCAACCCGATGCCCGGCCGGGGCGCGTCCCACTGGGTGGGAGATACGCCCGTCCTGGTCACGAAAAGGTCACGGCGAGGTGACAACCACGGTGTCGGCTGGTTGGTTAGGCGGGCCTAAGTAAGCCCAGCCTCTCCTCAATGAGCTCGACCTGGAGTCCCGCATGTCACGTACGTCCCGGCCGCTCGCCGCGACCGCCCTGTCCCTGTCCGCCGTTCTGGCCCTCGCTGCCTGCGGAGGCGGCGAGGGGGGTGCTGCGGCCTCGACCGAGTCGAGCAGCGGCCCCGCCGAGGTGACCGTGACCCACGCGCAGGGCGAGACCACCGTGCCCGTCGACCCGGAGACCGTCGTCGTCTTCGACGTCGGGGTCATCTCCACCCTGGACAGCCTCGGCGTGGAGATCGCCGGTGTGCCGGACGCGGTCTACCCGGAGGCGCTGGCGGACTTCGGCGGGGACGAGTACCCGAAGGTGGGCTCGTTGTTCGAGCCCGACTACGAGGCGGTCAACGCCCTGGAGCCGGACCTGATCATCGTCGCCGGGCGGTCGTCCACGGTGTACCCGGAACTGGCCGACATCGCCCCGACGATCGACCTGACCGTCGACAACACCGACTTCCTCGCCTCCTTCGAGGAGCGGACCACCGCACTGGCCGAGGTGTTCGGCGAGGAGGAGGCGGTCGCCGAGCGGCTGGCCGCCATCGAGGAGCGGGCTGCCGAGGTGGCCGAGGCCGCCGAGGGTGCCGGTGAGGCGCTCATCGTGATGACCAGCGCGTCGGAGGTCAGCGCGTACGGCGCCGGCTCCCGCTACGGGATCGTCCACAACGAGCTGGGGCTGGCCCCCGCGGACACCGGGCTGACCGAGGCCAGCCACGGTGACGCGGTGTCCTTCGAGTACCTGGCCGAGACCGACCCGGCCATCATGTTCGTCCTCGACCGGGATGCCGCCATCGGCGAGAGCGGGGCCGCCGCCGAGCAGGTGCTGGACAACGAGCTCGTGCGCGGGACCACTGCCTGGGAGAACGACGACGTGTACTACCTGGACTCCGGCGTCTGGTACATCGCGCCGAACGGGCTGCCCTCGGTGGAGGCGATGATCGAGGAGATCGCCGCCGCGGTCGAGTGACGGCACTCCGCGCATGACCAGCACGTCCGAACGACCGGTCGACGCCGCACCTGCCCCCGGGGGGCGGGTGCGGCGTCGCCGCGGTGTGCAGCCGTGGCACCTGGCGGCGGCGGCGCTGCTGCTCGCCGTCGGTGCCCTGGCCTCGCTGTTCATCGGCGTCAGCGACCTCACCCCGCTGGACCTGCTGGACGCCGACGAGTCGAAGGCCACGGTCTTCTGGGCGAGCCGGGTGCCCCGGCTGGTCTCGATCCTGCTGGCCGGATCGGCGATGGCGGTCGCCGGCCTGGTGATGATGTCGCTGACCCGCAACCGGTTCGTCTCACCGCAGACGGCGGGCACGACCGAGTGGGTCGGCCTCGGGATCGTGGTGGCCACGCTCGCGTTCGGCAGCACGTCGGTGTTCGGCAAGATGGCGATCGCGACCCTCTTCTCGCTGGCCGGCACCTTCTTCTTCGTCTGGTTGCTGCGGCGCATCGTGCTGACCGACATGATCGTCGTCCCGCTGGTCGGCATCCTGCTCGGCGGCGTGGTCATGGCGGCCGCCACGTTCCTGGCCTACCGGTTCGACCTGCTGCAGTCGGTGGACGCCTGGATGAACGGGGACTTCTCCGGGGTCCTGGCCGGGCGGTACGAGCTGCTGTACCTGGTCCTGGCCGCCACGGTGGTGGCCTACCTCTACGCCGACCGGTTCTCCGTGGCCGGCATGGGCGAGAGCTTCGCGATCAACCTGGGCATCGCCTACACCCGGGTGGTCACGATCGGCCTGGTCATCGCCTCGGTGGTCACTGCGATCGTCGTGGTCACCGTCGGCAACATCCCCTTCCTCGGCCTGGTCGTGCCCAACATCGTCACGCTGGCCATGGGCGACAACCTGCGCCGGGTGCTCCCGGTGACGGCGCTGACCGGGGCGGGCTTCGTCCTGGTCTGCGACGTGCTCGGCCGGACGATCCGGTACCCCTACGAGGTGCCGGTGGGGATGATCGGCGGCGTCATCGGCGGGGTGGCGTTCATCTGGCTCCTGCTCCGGGCGCGCACTCGGGGCGTGTCGTGAGCACCGCCGTCCTGACCGCGTCCCAGCGCTCCGCCCGGAGGAGGCGGACGGTGGTCGTCCTCGGCGTGCTGACCGCGGCCGCGGTGGTCGCCTTCCTCACGGTCGACGTGACCGGCTCCTGGGACTACGCGTTGCAGCAGCGCAGCCGGCGGCTCGCGGCCATGGCCGTCGTCGCCGTGGCGGTCGCCGTCTCGACCGTGCTGTTCCAGACGGTGGTCAACAACCGGATCCTGACCCCGGAGATCATGGGGTTCGACCGGCTCTTCGTGCTCATCCAGACGGTCGGGGTGTTCCTCCTCGGCGCCGGCACGGTCGCCACGGCCGACCCCCGGTTGCGCTTCGTCGTCGAGGCCGTCGTGCTCGTCCTCTTCGGGGCGGGGCTCTACAAGGTGCTCTTCGGCCGCACGGAGCGCGACGTCTACGTGCTGGTCCTGCTCGGGGTGGTCCTGGGTGGCCTGTTCACCAGCCTGACCCTGCTGATGTCCCGGCTGATCGACCCCAACGACTTCCTGACCCTGCAGGACATGATGTTCGCCAGCTTCAACTCCGTCGATCGGCAGTTGCTGCTGCTGTCGGCCGTCGTGGTCGGCGCCGTCGTCCTCGCCGTCTGGCGGCTGGTCCCCCGGCTGGACGTCATCGCGCTGGGCCGGGACACCGCGCTGAACCTCGGCGTCGAGCACCGGCGGGTGGTCAACCGGGCACTGCTCGCCGTGGCGGTCCTCGTGGCCGTGTCGACGGCCCTCGTCGGACCGGTGACCTTCTTGGGCCTGCTGGTCGCCAACCTCGCCCGCCAGCTGCTGGGCACCCACCGCCTCGCCTGGGTGCTGCCCGGGGCGGCACTGCTGGCCCTGCTCGCCCTGGTGGGCGGCCAGCTGGTCCTGGAGCAGGTCTTCGGCTTCAACTCGGCCCTGAGCATCGTCATCAACTTCGTGGGCGGGATCGTGTTCATCGCCCTCCTGATCAGGGAGCCCCGCCAGTGAGAGGGCAGGACCAGTGATAGAGATCGAGTCGGTCTCGAAGTCCTACGGCGACGTCCGGGTGGTCGACGACGTCAGCGTGCAGATCCCGGCGGGTGGGATCACCTCGATCATCGGTGCCAACGGCGCCGGGAAGTCGACTCTGCTGTCGGTCGCGGCCCGCCTGCTGCCGGCCGACAGCGGCCGGGTCCGGGTGGACGGGATGGACGTCGCCACGACGCCAGGGCCCCAGCTGGCCCGGCGCCTGGCCGTGCTGCGCCAGGAGAACTCGATGACGGTGCGGTTGACCGTCCGGGAGCTGGTCGAGTTCGGGCGCTTCCCGCACTCGGCCGGTCGGCTCACCGCCGAGTGCCGGCGCCGGGTCGACGAGGCGATCGCCTGGTTCGAGCTGGAGCCGTTCGCCGACCGGCACCTGGACCAGCTCTCCGGAGGCCAGCGCCAGCGGGCCTACGTGGCGATGGTGCTGTGCCAGGGCACCGACTACGTGCTGCTGGACGAGCCGCTGAACAACCTGGACATGCGGCACTCCGTGCAGATGATGCGGATGCTCCGCCGGATGGCCACCGAACTGGGCAAGACGGTGGTCCTCGTCGTGCACGACATCAACTTCGCGTCCGCCTACTCCGACCGGATCGTGGCCATGCGGGACGGCCGCGTGGTGGCCGACGGGCCGACGGCGGAGATGATGGACACGGCGGTCCTGCGGAAGGTCTTCGACGTCGAGGTGGACGTGCACGAGATCGCCGGGCAGCGGGTCGGCGTCTTCTGGTCCTGACGCTCCCGGCCCCGGCGGAGCCGGCGCGGCCACCGACGGCCCCCCGGTTCCACGTGGAACCGGCCGGAAACGTCGGTCGCCTACGGTGGACCGGTGACCAGCGCACCCCGGAGGTTGGCCGGCCACCGCACCCGTCGCGAGGTCGGCGCGGCGTTCAGCAGCCGCTCCTGGCAACGGCCCGCAGCGCACGAGCGCGCGGGCATGCAGGACGACGTCGTGCTGGACATGGGCTGGGGCCGGCTGGTGTTCGGCCAGACCTTCGACGACCTGTCCGGCGTGCTCGCCGCGCTGCGGGCCGAGGAGTCCGGGCGGCGGGACATCTGCGTCTACCCCTGGGACCCGCAGGTGCTCGTGGGCATGGCCCCCGACGAGCTGTTCATCGACCCCTCCTTCGTCTACCGGCTGCCGCTGCACCGCTACCGGCCCCGGGAGGAGGTCATCCGCGGCGTCTTCGTGCGCACCGTGACCTCCGCGGCCGAGATGGACCGGGTCAACGAGCTGTACGCCCGCGCCGGCATGGTCACCGGGGACGCCGCCACGATGTGGCGCAACCACCGCACCCGCACCTTCACCTACCTGGTCGCCGAGGACGTGCGCACCGGGCAGGTGATCGGCACGGTCACCGGCGTCGATCACCACCTGGCGTTCGGCGACCCGGACGGCGGCGCCAGCCTGTGGTGCCTGGCCGTCGACGCGCAGGACGCCCCGGCGGGCGCCGGTGAGGCGCTGGTGCGGGTGCTGGCCGAGCGCTACGCGGCGCGGGGCCGGGCACACCTGGACCTCTCGGTCATGCACGACAACCGCGCGGCGATCGCGCTCTACCGCAAGCTGGGCTTCTCCCGGATCTCCGCGGTCTGCGTCAAGCGGAAGAACCCGATCAACACCCCGTTGTTCGCCGCTCCCCCGCCCGGCCTGGGCCAGCTCAACCCCTACGCGCGGATCATCGCCGACGAGGCGCTGCGCCGCGGGATCCGGGTGGAGGTCACCGACGCCGAGTTCGGCGAGCTGCGGCTGGCGCTGGGCGGGCGCACGGTGCTGACCCGGGAGTCGCTCTCGGAGTTCACCTCCGCGGTGGCGATGAGCCGGTGCGACGACAAGCGGGTGACCCGCCGGATCATGGACCGCGCCGGCGTCCGGGTGCCCCGTGGCGCCGTGGTGGCCGACGGCGCGGACGCGGCCGCCCGGCAGCTGCTGGCCGACTGCGGCGCCGTGGTGGTCAAGCCCGCGCGCGGGGAGCAGGGCAAGGGCATCACCGTGGGCGTCCGCGACGAGCCGGCCCTGGAGCGCGCCCTCGCGCTGGCCGTGCAGTACTGCCCCGACGTCCTGGTCGAGGAGCTGGTCGCCGGCGACGACCTGCGGGTCGTGGTGATCGACCACCGGGTGGTCGCCGCCGCACTGCGCCGGCCGGCCGAGGTGGTCGGCGACGGCCGGCAGGACGTCGCCGCGCTGGTCCGGGAGACCAGCCGCCGCCGGCAGCGGGCCACCGGCGGGGAGTCGAGCATCCCGCTGGACGACGCCACGGCCGAGGTGGTCGCCGACGCCGGGCACACGCTGGACGACGTCCTGCCCCGGGGCGAGCGGCTGCGGGTGCGGCGGACGGCGAACCTGCACACCGGCGGCACGATCGACGACGTCACCGACCGGCTGCACCCCGACATCGCGGCGGCGGCCGTGCGGGCCAGCCGGGCCATCGGCATCCCGGTGACCGGGCTGGACTTCATGGTCCCGGACGTCGAGGGCCCCCAGCACGTGTTCATCGAGGCCAACGAGCGGCCCGGGCTGGCCAACCACGAGCCGCAGCCGACCGTGGCCCGCTTCGTCGACCTGCTGTTCCCCGAGACGCGCGGGGCGAGCCGCTGACCGGCTACGTCGCCGCCGCCCTCGGCGGGGTGCTCGGTGCGCTGGCCCGCTGGGGCGTGGCCGAGGCCCTCCCCTCCCCCGCCGGGAGCTGGCCGTGGGCCACGCTGCTGGTCAACCTCACCGGGTGTGCGCTGATCGGCGCCCTGCTGGCCCTGCTGCTGGCCCGGCACCGGGACTCCCCGTGGCTCCGGCCGTTCCTGGCCACCGGCGTGCTCGGTGGGTACACGACGTTCTCCACCTTCGCGGTCGAGACCGTGCAGCTGGCCGAGGACGGTGCCGTCGCCCTCGCCGTCGGCTACGTGCTGGTCTCGGTCGTCGGGGGCGTGCTGGCGGTGGCCGCCGGGCTGACCGCCGGCCGCGCGGTGGTGAGCCGGCCGTGACGGCGCTGTGGGTGGCGCTGGGAGCGCTGGCCGGTGCACCGCTGCGACTGCTCGCCGACCGGGTGGCCACCGCCCGCCGGGGCCCGGGCAGCGTGCTGGGGACGCTCACGGTCAACGTGCTGGGCAGCGCCCTCCTCGGCGTGCTGCTGGGCCGGTCCGACGTCTCCCCCGCCGTCCTGGCGCTGGTGGGCACCGGCTTCTGCGGCACGCTCACCACCTTCTCCACCTTCGGCTGGGACGTCGTTCGGCTGGTGGAGGAGCGCGCCGTCCTGCGGGCGCTGGGCTATGTCACGGCGTCCCTGCTGCTCGGGCTGGGCGCCGCGGCGACCGGGTTCCTGCTCTCCCGCTGAGCCGCGATGCGCACGTGGTGGGCCCCGTCACCTAGGGTCGGGGCGGGATGAGTGGATCAACGCGCACCGGAGGAGACCAGGTGGAGGCCGACAGCCCGGTGGTGGTGGTGGCGAACCGCCTGCCCGTCGACCAGGTGACCGACCCCGACGGGACGACGCGCTACCAGCGCAGCCCCGGCGGCCTGGTCACCGCACTCGAGCCGTTCGTCGCCGGTCGCGGCGGCGCCTGGGTCGGCTGGTCGGGCGCGGCGGGTGACGCCCCCGAGCCCTTCGAGTCCGGCGGCATGTCGCTGGTGCCGGTGGCGCTGACCGAGGAGGAGGTGGACCGCTACTACGAGGGGTTCTCCAACGCCTCGCTGTGGCCGCTCTACCACGACGTCGTCGAGAAGCCGGAGTACCACCGCAAGTGGTGGGACGCCTACGTCCAGGTCAACAAGCGGTTCGCCGACCGGGCCGCCGAGGTGGCTGCCGAGGGCGCGATCGTCTGGGTGCACGACTACCAGTTGCAGCTGGTGCCGGCCATGCTGCGGCAGCAGCGCCCCGACCTGACCATCGGGTTCTTCCTGCACATCCCGTTCCCGCCCTACGAGCTGTTCACCCAGCTGCCGTGGCGTTCGGCGATCATCGAGGGGCTGCTCGGTGCCGACCTGATCGGCTTCCAGCAGCCGTCGGCGGCCAGCAACTTCGTCAACCTCGCCCGGCGGCTGCACGACCTGCAGTGCAAGGGCAACGCCATCTCGTACGAGGGCCGCACGGTCACCGCCAAGGCGTTCCCCATCTCCATCGACGTGGCCGCCTTCGACGAGCTCGCCCGCACCCCGGAGGTGCTGGCCCGGGCCGCGGAGATCCGCGAGGAGCTCGGCCAGCCGGACAAGATCGTGCTCGGCGTCGACCGGCTCGACTACACCAAGGGCATCGGGGTGCGCCTGGAGGCGTTCGAGGAGCTGCTCGAGGACGGCGCCCTGGAGGCCCCCTCGACGGTCCTCGTGCAGGTGGCCACCCCCAGCCGCGAGCGGGTCGAGCACTACGTGACGATGCGCGAGACCATCGAGCAGCAGGTCGGGCACATCAACGGCGTCTACGGCTCGATGGCCGGGCCGGCCGTGCACTACTTCAACCAGTCGATGCCCCGCGAGGAGCTGGCCGCGATGTACCGCGCGGCTGACGTCATGCTGGTCACGCCCTACCGCGACGGGATGAACCTGGTCGCCAAGGAGTACGTCGCCGCCCGCGGTGACGACGGCGGCGTGCTGGTGCTCAGCGAGTTCGCCGGTGCCGCCGCCGAGCTCAAGCAGGCGCTGCTGGTCAACCCGCACGACATCGCCGGGGTGAAGGCGCAGCTGCTGCGCGCGCTGCGGATGGAGCCGGCCGAGAGCGCCAAGCGGATGAAGGCGATGCGCCGGTACGTCACCAAGCACGACCTCGACCACTGGGCGAACTCGTTCTTCGAGTCCCTGCAGGCGCAGGCGTGACGACCGCCCTCGACCAGGCGCTGGACGAGCTGGCCGGACGCCGTCCGCTGCTGCTGGCCAGCGACTACGACGGCGTGCTGGCCCGGCTGCGGGACGACCCGGCCGCGGCGGTGCCCGAGCCCGGCGTCGGCGAGCTGCTCGCCCGGCTGGCGGCCGTCGACGGGGTGACCGTCGCGCTGGTGAGCGGCCGCGGGGTGGCCGACCTGCAGGCGACCAGCGGGCTGACCGGCCCGTTCCGCTGGGTGGGCAGTCACGGCGCGGAGTTCGACGGGCCGCTCACCGGTGACCTCGCCGTCCGGCGTGACCAGCTCGCCGCGGCGCTCGCCCCGCTGGTCGAGGCCGTCCCCGGTGCCCGGCTGGAGCACAAGCCGGCCGGTGCCGCGGTGCACGTGCGCACCGTCGCCGACCGTGCGGCGGCCGCCCGGCTGCTCGCCGACGTCGCCGCCGGCCCGGGAGCCGACCCTGCGCTCACCGCGAAGCCGGGCAAGGACGTGCTGGAGCTGGCGGTGACCGACGCCGACAAGGGGTCGGCGCTGCTCCGGCTGCGCACGGAGCTGGGCGCCCAGGGGGCGCTGTACCTCGGCGACGACGTGACCGACGAGGACGGCTTCCGCGCCCTGGCGCCGGACGGCGTGACGGTCAAGGTCGGGGACGGCGACACCGCCGCCGCCCACCGGGTGCCCGACCTGGACGGTGTGCGCGCCGTCCTCGAGCGGTTGGCTGCGGCCCTGCGCGCCTGAACCGGACGCCCCCACCGGCCTCACCAGGCCCTTCCCGTTCCCTGCTCCCCCACTGTGACCGTCGGCCCCCCGGGTCGGCGGTCACGGTCGTCTCCGGGGCTGCCGATTCGTCACATCACGCCGTGGTCTCACGTCCTGACCAGGTCGGACGCTGATCCGCGGCCATTGTCGACATGGGCATGAAACACCAATTCAGACCCATGTAATGGCAATTGTGAAAAGGCGAGCGCTCGCCTGGAATTCACCTTCAGGTGGTCCGGCGGGCGCCGATGAAGCCATCGCTGTGTGGGGCAGGCCCCACGGCGCACCAAGGGGAAGAGGCAGGCGTGGAAGGTCTGGACGACATCGTCGAGGAGTTCCTCGTGGAGAGCCACGAGAACCTCGACCAGCTGGACCAGGATCTGGTCGCCCTGGAGCAGGACCCCCGTTCACGGGACCGGCTCTCGAGCATCTTCCGGACCATCCACACGATCAAGGGCACCAGCGGCTTCCTGGCCTTCAACCGGCTGGAGGAGATCGCGCACGTCGGGGAGAACCTGCTGTCCCGGCTGCGGGACGGCGCCCTGGAGCTGACCCCGGTCCGCACCGACGCACTGCTGCAGATGGTGGACACCATCCGCGCCCTGCTCGCCGCGATCGAGGCCACCGGCGGGGAGGGCTCCGTCGTGGTCGCCGACACCGTCGCCACGCTCAGCGCCGTCCTCGAGGACGCCCCCGCCCCGGTCGCCGTGCCCGAGCCGGAGGCCGCGCCGGCCGTGGCTGAGGTGCCGGCCGAGGAGCCGGTCGAGGCCCTGGCGGCCCCGGCCAAGCCGGCCCCCGCCAAGCGCGCCGCTGCCAAGAAGGCGCCGGCCAAGAAGGCCGCGCCGAAGACCCCCCGTGTCACCAAGGCCGCCGTGCCGGTCGTCCCGTCGCCGGCCCCGGTGCCGGCCGCCGAGATGCTCCCGGCCGCACCGCCCGCGCCGGCTCCGGCCGTCGACGTCCCGAAGGAGGTCCCCATGGAGGTCCCGGTGGCCCAAGCCCCCGTCGAAGCCCCCGCCTTCCCCCCGGCCTCGGCCGAGCCCGCCCCGGAGCCCGGTGAGGAGCGCGCCGGTGCACAGCCGGGCCGCCGGGCCGTGGCCGACAGCACCATCCGGGTCGACGTCGACCTGCTCGACGCCCTGATGCTGCTCGTCGGCGAGCTCGTGCTCACCCGCAACCAGATCGTCCAGTACGTCGGCCGGCAGACCGACCAGGACCTGGTCCGGGCCTCCCAGCGGCTGAACCTGATCGCCAGTGAGCTGCAGGAGGGCGTCATGAAGACGCGCATGCAGCCGATCGACCACATCTGGAGCAAGCTCCCCCGCGTCGTCCGCGACCTCGGTCTGCAGTGCGGCAAGTCGGTCCGCCTGGAGATGGAGGGCCGGGAGACCGAGCTGGACAAGACCCTGCTCGAGGCGGTCAAGGACCCGCTGACCCACCTGGTCCGCAACTCCGTCGACCACGGCGTCGAGCCGGCCGGGGTCCGCACGGCCGCCGGGAAGCCGGCCGAGGGCGTGCTGACCCTGCGGGCCCGGCACGAGAGCGGCCAGGTCGTGGTCGAGGTCGCCGACGACGGCGCCGGGATCGACCCGGTGAAGATCGGCGCCAAGGCCGTCGAGCGGGGGCTGCTCACCCCGGACGCGCTGTCCCGGATGAGCCCCGCCGACATCCTGCAGCTGGTCTTCCTGCCCGGTTTCTCCACTGCC
Source organism: Modestobacter sp. VKM Ac-2978 (assembly GCF_026968025.1). Taxonomy (NCBI): domain Bacteria; kingdom Bacillati; phylum Actinomycetota; class Actinomycetes; order Geodermatophilales; family Geodermatophilaceae; genus Modestobacter; species Modestobacter sp. VKM Ac-2978. Next base: position 317,178 of record NZ_JAPVBP010000006.1, read on the forward strand.
GCCGCGGTCACCAACGTCTCCGGCCGCGGCGTCGGGATGGACGTGGTCAAGACCAACATCGAGTCCATCGGCGGCACGATCGAGGTCGAGTCGGTGCCCGGGCGCGGCACCTGCACCCGGCTCCGGATCCCGCTGACCCTGGCGATCGTCCCGGCACTGACCATCGAGTGCGCCGGCGACCGCTACGCCATCCCGCAGATCAGCCTGCAGGAGCTCGTCGCCCTGGACGCCGAGAAGGCCGCAGCCGCCGTCGAGGAGGTCGGTGGGGCGTCGGTCTACCGGCTCCGTGGCGAGCTGCTCCCCCTGGTGCACCTGGCCGACGTCCTGGGCCTGCCCTCGGACCGGCACGACGGCCACGTCGTCATCGCGGTGCTCCGCTCGGAGGGACGCCGGTTCGGGCTGGTCGTCGACCGGGTCATCAACACCGAGGAGATCGTCGTCAAGGCGGTCGGCGGCCAGATGAAGGCCATCGGGCTGTACTCCGGGGCCACCGTGCTCGGGGACGGCGCCGTCGCGCTCATCCTCGACGTCCAGGCGCTCGCCCGCCGGGCGCTGCGCGCCGAGACCGCCGAGCGCCAGGAGGCCCGCGTGGCCGCCAGCGTCACCATCGCCGTCCAGGAACGCCAGCGGATGCTGCTCGCGGCCATCGGCGGCGGCCGGCGGGTCGCCATCCCGCTGGACACCGTCACCCGGCTGGAGCAGGTGCGCAGCGAGACCGTCGAGCGGGTGGGCTCCCGTGAGGTGGTCCAGTACCGCGGCGCGATCCTGCCGATCGTCCGGCTCGACCGGCACCTGGGCGCGTTCGGCGACACCGAGCGGGAGACGCTGGAGGTCATCGTCTACGCCGACCACGGGCGCAGCGTGGCGATCGTGGTCGAGGAGATCCTCGACATCGTCGACGGCGAGGCCTCGGTGCACAGCGACATCGACGACCTCGGCCTGCTCGGTTCGGCCGTCATCGGCGACCGCGTCACCGAGCTGCTCGACGTCCGGGCGGCCATCCTCGCCGCCGACCCGGCGTTCTACACCACGGCCCCGGCCGCCTTCCCCTCCCCCGATGCGTTCGACGTCGACGGCGCCGGGTTCCCCGCCCCCCTGATGGAGGTCTGACATGAGCACCGCGACCGAAGCCTGGACCGTGCCGGCGACCAGTCAGCTCGCCACCTTCTGGCTGGACGGCGACCTCTACGGCGTCGAGGTCGAGCACGTCCAGGAGGTGCTGCGCAGCCAGAGCATCACCCGGGTGCCGCTGGCACCGCCGGCCGTCGCCGGCCTGATCAACCTCCGCGGCCAGGTCGTCACCGCGATCGAGCTGCGCGAGCGGCTGAGCCGCCCGGCCCGGCCGGAGGGTGAGCAACCCGTCGTGATCGTGGTCCGGTTGCACGGCGAGGCGGTCAGCCTGCTGGTCGACAGCATCGCCGACGTCGTGGACGTCGACGTCCGCGACTTCGAGGCCCCGCCGGACACGCTCGACGGTGCGGCCCGCGACCTGATCCGGGGCGCCTACAAGCTGTCCGGCCAGCTGCTCCTCGCCCTCGACGTGAACCGCGCCGTCGGCACCTGAGCACGGGGGCCCCGTCCTCCCCCGGACGGGGCCCCACCCCCCGCACCACTCCCCCCACCCGATCCGCTCCCTCTCCCTGGAGAAAGACCATGAGCACCACAGCACTCCCCTCTCGGCGGCTCGGGTGGTTTGCCGACCGACCGATCGGCGTCAAGATCGGGGCGGTCGTCGCCCTGCTCGCCCTCGTCGTCCTCGGCACCAACGCACTGGCGATCAGCCGGATCACCGAGATGCGGGACGGCCAGCAGGCCATCTACACCGAGAACCTCAAGCCGCTGAACGCCCTGTCGGCGGTGCAGCGGGCCACCGCGGCGCACCGCGCCCGCGTCCTCGAGTACGCCTTCTCCGACGTGGCCCGGCAGCAGGAGCTGATCGGGCAGATGGAGGAGAAGCAGGCCGACGTGGACGCCGCCCTGGCCGAGTACCAGCCGCACATCGTCGACCAGGCCGCGATGGACAAGTACCTGGACGCTCGGGCGTCGCTGCTCCAGCTGTTGACCTCCACCGCCTTCCCGACGGGCGCCACGGGCAACATCGTCGGCTACGCCCAACTGGTGCGCGAGACGATGCAGCCGCTCTTCGACGACATCGCCGACGGGCTGGAGGAGGAGGGCATCGCCCAGTCCGAGCAGGCGGCGGCGCGCAACGCCACGGCCGCCGACGAGGCGAGCAGCTCCATCACGCTCCTGCTGACCGTCTCGATCGTCTCGATCGTCGTCGCAGCCGGGCTGGCCTTCCTGGTCATCCGCCGGATCCTCGCGACGGTCGGCTCCGTGCAGCGTTCCGTGCAGGCGATGGCCGACGGTGACCTGACCGTGCTGCCCGAGGCGCGCGACCGGGACGAGGTCGGCCAGATGGCCGAGTCGCTCGCCGCCGCGCAGATCAACCTCCGCTCGGTGATGGCCTCCGTCGTCGCCTCGTCCGATGCGGTCGCGGCCGCATCGGAGGAGCTGTCCGCCTCCTCGGCCCAGATCTCCGCCTCGGCGGAGGAGACCTCCGCGCAGTCCGGCGTCGTCTCCGCCGCTGCGGAGGAGGTCAGCCGCAACGTCGCCACCGTCGCGGCCGGCGCCGAGCAGATGGGTGCCTCGATCCGGGAGATCAGCCAGAACGCGAACGAGGCCGCCCGGGTCGCGGCCCAGGCGGTGGCCGAGGCCGAGACCACGAACGCCACGGTGATGAAGCTGGGTGACTCCTCGCGGGAGATCGGCAACGTGATCAAGGTGATCACCAGCATCGCGGAGCAGACGAACCTGCTGGCGCTGAACGCCACGATCGAGGCGGCGCGTGCTGGTGAGGCGGGCAAGGGCTTCGCGGTCGTGGCGAACGAGGTGAAGGAGCTGGCGCAGGAGACGGCGCGGGCGACGGAGGACATCGCGCGGCGGGTGGAGGCGATCCAGGGCGACACGACGGGTGCGGTGTCGGCGATCGGTCGGATCAGCGAGATCATCGGGTCGATCAACGACTTCCAGCTGACCATCGCCAGTGCGGTGGAGGAGCAGACCGCCACCACCAACGAGATGTCCCGGTCGGTGCAGGAAGCCGCCGGCGGGTCCACCGAGATCGCCACGAACATCACCGGTGTCTCCACGGCAGCGTCGTCCACCACCCAGGCACTGGGCCAGACCCGGCAGGCCGTGGACGAGCTCTCCCGGATGGCCAGCGACCTGCGCACCACGGTGGCCCGCTTCTCCTACTGAGAGGAACCGCAAGACTCCCGCGGCCGCTGTCTCGCCCCCTTCCCCGGGCGAGGCGGCGGCCGCGGTGCTTTTCCCCTTCTCACTCCCGAGTCGACAAAGAGCTGGCCGAGTGCGTTCGTCGACCATTCTCGGCGCCGTTCCACGACACGTGCGTCACAGCGGTACCAACCATTACCGGATCCACCACCATTGCTCGTGCAGCACCCTCGGGAGACGCCAGGACGACGATGTGCGGGCTGATCCGAGAATGCGGTCCACCGCCGACCCGGAGAACGCAGCGCACCTCTGCCGGACCGGTGCAATCGTTCTCATCCGCGCTCCACCGCCGTTCCCGACCAGGAGACCCGCCATGCACTCCCCCGCCCCGACCGGCCCGCTGAGCTGGTTCGCCGACCGCCGGCTCGCCGTGAAGTTCGGCATCATGATCGGCGTCGTCGTCCTGGCCTTCGGTGCCCTGCTGACCGCGACGCTCACCTCGAACGCCACCGTCCGCAGTGCCAGTGAGCACCTCGACCGGCTCGACCAGGCCGCGGAGCTGGTGCTCCAGCTCGACACCCGGGCCAGCGAGCTGAAGGTGGACGGCCTCAAGGCCCTGGTGAGCCCGTCGCCGTCCGACCAGCTGGCGGACGTGGCCGACGACATCGCGACGGCGGAGGCACTGCTGGCCGAGCTGCAGGACGTCCCGCTCGGCGGCGCCAGCGCTGCCGCCGCGGCCGGGGTGCAGTCGACCTTCGGCGACTACCAGGAGGCGCTGGCGGCCTTCGTGGAGGCGGCCGTGGCCGACCAGGTCGGCATGCGGGCGCGGTTCGAGGAGATCCAGGCCGCCAACGACCTCACCGACGGGGCGGTCGGCGCCGCGAAGGACGCCCTGGCGGCGGAGTCCGACGCAGCCCACGCCGAACTGGAGGCGGCCATCGCCCAGGCGGCCCGCAGCAGTGAGATCGCCGCGGCCCTGGGGTTGGTGGCCATCCTGGTCATCTGCCTGCTCACCCAGCGCTCGCTCAGCCGGCCGCTGCGACGGGTGCAGACCTCGCTGGAGGCCATGGCCACCGGTGACCTGACCGTGGACGCCGACGTCTCGTCCCGGGACGAGGTCGGCCAGATGGCGGTCGCGCTGGGGACGGCGCAGGAGCACCTCCGGTCGGTGATCGCCTCGGTGGCAGCGTCCTCGGATGCGGTCGCGGCGGCGTCGGAGGAGCTGTCGGCGTCCTCCGCGCAGATCTCCGCCTCGGCGGAGGAGACCTCGGCGCAGTCCGGTGTCGTCTCGGCGGCGGCCGAGGAGGTGTCCCGCAGCGTGGCGACGGTGGCGGCGGGTGCCGACGAGATGAGCTCGGCGATCCGGGAGATCAGTCAGAGCGTGAACGAGGCCACCCGGGTCGCCGCCCAGGCCGTGGGCGAGGCGGAGACCACCACGCAGACCATCACCAAGCTCGGCACGTCGTCGCAGGAGATCGGCGCGGTCGTGAAGGCGATCACCTCGATCGCGGAGCAGACGAACCTGCTGGCGCTGAACGCCACGATCGAGGCGGCGCGTGCTGGTGAGGCGGGCAAGGGCTTCGCGGTGGTGGCGAACGAGGTGAAGGAGCTGGCGCAGGAGACGGCGCGGGCGACGGAGGACATCGCGCGGCGGGTGGAGGCGATCCAGGGCGACACGACGGGTGCGGTGTCGGCGATCGGTCGGATCTCGGAGATCATCGGGTCGATCAACGACTTCCAGCTGACCATCGCCTCTGCGGTGGAGGAGCAGACCGCGACGACGAACGAGATGTCCCGGTCGGTGCAGGAGGCCGCCGGCGGGTCGACGGAGATCGCCACGAACATCACCGGGGTGTCGGCGGCGGCCAGCTCGACGACGCAGGCGCTGGGTCAGACCCGGCAGGCGGTGGACGAGCTGTCCCGGATGGCGAGTGACCTGCGGGGGAGCGTGGCCCGCTTCACCTACTGACGCCACTCGGCCCGACGGCCGGCACCTCTCCCTGGAGAGGTGCCGGCCGTCGTCGTCGTGCGGCGTCGGGCACCCATTTGCCGACCATTTCGAGGATCGACATGGAGACATTGGCGGCGGGTCGCCGGAGTTTCGTGGGAACCATCCCGCGACACGACCATCGAGTGTCGTGAAGTGTTGTCCGGGAGTACATCCTGTCCGTGGCGTCGCCATTCGGAACTGCTCGACGGACACTCCTGGACACGTTCTCGGAGAAGTCGACAAGGGAATGGTCAGCGTAGGTCGTCACACTTTGTGTGACGCACAATGCGACACGCCCCACGAACGGCACTCGCCATTACCGGATCGGTCATCATCGTCCTCGCCCACCGATCACACGAACGTGGTCGGTGGAGGGAGTGGCCGGGTAGTCGGTCCAGCCCTGTCACCCGCCCAGTGCGCACCCCCCCTCAGGAGAAAACATGTCCGTCAGCCCGCTGGCCCGCACCGCCTCGTGGTGGGGGGACCGAGGAGTGAAGACCAAGATCCTCGCGGCCGTGGCCGTTCCGGCGGTCGCCGCCGGCGCCATCGGCGTCCTCGGCATGCAGGCCATGTCCGAGGCCACCTCCAGGGCCGAGGTGCTCTACGAGAACAACCTGAAGAGCGTCGCGGCCGCGGGCGACATGAACCGCAGGATCAGCGACATGCGGGTCCTCGCGCGTGACGCGATCCTCTCCACGGGCCCGGCGGACGCCCAGGTCAACCTGGACCAGTTGGATCCGCTGCGGGTGGAGTTCGACACGTTCGCTGATGCGTACGCCGCCGGTGGGCTGGGGGACGGGCGCGAGAAGGCCTACGACCACCTGATGGCGACCGTCGACGAGTACGTCACCTTCCAGAAGACCGTGTTGGCGCCGCTGGCCCTCACCGGGGACGTACAGGGCTGGATCGTCGCGAACGACGCGGGCGGTGCGCCGCTGGTCGAGGCGATGACCGAGGACATCCAGGACCTCCGGGAGCGGGAGGACGCGGCCGCCCAGGAGCGGTTCGAGGCCATCGACTCCGCCGCCACCGCCCAGGCCACGAGCTCGATGATCATCCTGGCGGTCGCACTGATGGTCGCCCTGGCAGTCGGGTTGTTCGTGGCGGTCGGGATCGCCCGGGCCACCCGCAAGGTCCAGCAGGTCACCGAGGCGCTGGCCGGTGGCGACCTGACCGTCACCAGCGGGCTGACGACGCGCGACGAACTCGGCCGGATGGGGGCCTCGCTGGACGAGGCGGTGAGCGAGCTGCGCGGGGTCATGGCCTCGGTCGTGGCCAACGCCGACGCAGTGGCGGCGTCGTCGGAGGAGCTGTCGGCCTCCTCGAGCCAGATCTCGGCATCGGCCGAGGAGACCGCCGCCCAGTCGGGCGTCGTCTCGGCGGCGGCGGAGGAGGTCTCCCGGAACGTGGCGACGGTGGCCGCGGGCGCGGAGGAGATGGGTGCCTCGATCCGGGAGATCAGCCAGAACGCGAACGAGGCCGCCCGGGTCGCCGCCTCGGCGGTGGCCGAGGCCGAGCGGACCAACGCCACGGTCGTCAAGCTCGGTGAGTCCAGCCGGGAGATCGGCAACGTGATCAAGGTGATCACCTCGATCGCGGAGCAGACGAACCTGCTGGCGCTGAACGCCACGATCGAGGCGGCGCGTGCTGGTGAAGCGGGCAAGGGGTTCGCGGTGGTGGCGAATGAGGTGAAGGAGCTGGCGCAGGAGACGGCGCGGGCGACGGAGGACATCGCGCGGCGGGTGGAGGCGATCCAGGGCGACACCTCGGGTGCGGTGTCGGCGATCGGTCGGATCTCGGAGATCATCGGGTCGATCAACGACTTCCAGCTGACCATCGCCTCGGCGGTGGAGGAGCAGACGGCGACGACGAACGAGATGTCCCGGTCGGTGCAGGAGGCGGCCGGCGGGTCGACGGAGATCGCCAACAACATCACCGGCGTCTCGACCGCCGCCGACTCGACCACCCAGGCGCTGTCGCAGACCCGCCAGGCGGTGGACGAGCTGTCCCGGATGGCCAGTGACATGCGGGGGAGCGTGGCCCGCTTCACCTATTGAGCGAACAGTTTGAACAGTCTGTGACGGGGCACTGACCGTCCGGCTGCAACGCGCGGAGGTCATCCGCTCGCCGTCCCGCGAGCGGGTGACCTCCGCATGGCGTTGTGGTCCGGGCCCCCAGCACGATGGCCTGACCACTTCCTTGGAGGCGACGTGCCCTACTCCCTGGTCAGCGCTGCGACGCTCGGCTTCGACCTCGTCCGACTGCCCGCCGGTGGCCAGGTCGCCGACGTCCTGGTGACCGGCATCGGTGCCGACGCCGCCACCCTGCACCGGATCGCGGCGGCGCACCCCGCCGCCGGCCGCCCCGACGACGAGCGCGCGGACCTCGCCGTCCGCGCCCGCCGGGCCCACGAACTCGCCGCCGGCGGCGTCCCCCAGCTGCGCGACCTGACCGACCCGGGTGGCGGCGAGGACCGGTCCGCCCGCCTGGTGGCCCTGCTCGAGCGGGGCACGATCGGCAACACCCCGGCCCTGGAGCGGCTGGTGCGTGACGACGTCCTCGGCCCGGAGCACCCCGTCGTGGCCGACCTCGACCCGGCCGTGGCCGCCCAGGCCGCCGACGTGCTGGCCGACGCCGCCACCGGCTGGTGGGCCTCGGACGCACTCGACGCCCCCACGCGGCAGGAACTGACCGGCCCGTTCGCCACCGCGACCGCCTGGGAGCCCGGCCCGCGGCCCGACCTGGGCCCGGCTGCCCCTGGTGTCGCTGCGTTCTTCGCCGAGCTGCGCGACATGGACGAGGCCGGCCGCCGGCGCTGGCGGATGGCCGTCGACGCCGGGCGCGCGCAGCGCCGTCCCTGGGCCGCGGCGATGCACGGCGCCGCGTGGGCCGCGCACGTCTCCGGCCGGACGCGCACCCTCGCCGCGGTCCAGCTGATGACCGTCGGGGTCTTCGCCGAGGCCGGCTTCTCCCCGCGGGACGGCGCCGAGGGCGTGTGGAACGCGCTGGCCGGCTGCGTGCAGGGCCTGTCCATGGCCGACCTGCTCGACGAGGAGTCCCTCGCCGTGCTGGGTGGCCCGTGGAGCGCGGTGACCGGGCGCGACCTGCCCATCGGCTGATCGTCCACGGGCTCCAGCGCCGTCCGGCGTGTCGCCCCTGCGTGTCACCGGAACCTGTGTATGGGCTTTGACGCCGCGCGGTGAGCGGTCCACGATCCGTGGGCGCAACCGTCCGACGGCCGAGACCGAGCCGATCCGTGCACCGCAGCACACGAGGACCGCAATGACGCACTCCTCCTTGCCCCGTCGCCGCACCCGCACCCGCAGGGCCGCAGCCGCGCTCTCCGTCGCAGCCGTGACCATCACGGTCGTCCCGGCGCTGGCCACCGCGGCCTCTGCCGCCACCGGCGACGCCACGCTCGCCGCCACCAGTCCCATCGTGACCACCCCGGACGGCGGGACGGCGACCGTCGTCGTCCAGCTCGACGTCGAGGGTGGCGGCACGTTGCCCGCCGACGTGACGGCGCAGTGGGCGACGGGAGCCGGCAGCGCCACGGCCGGGGAGGACTACGCGCCGGTCAGCGGCACGATCACCTTCCCGGCGGGTACGGCGTCCGGCGCCACCCAGCAGCTCACGGTGCCCACGGCCCCGTCGGCCGAGGGCGAGACGGCCGAGACGATCTCGATCGACCTCGCAGCCGACGACGCCTCCATCGGCACCAGGCCCACCGTGGTCATCGACGCCCACGGGCTGCCCTACCTCGACGCGTCCCTGCCAGTGCCCGCGCGGGTCGACGACCTGCTCGGGCGCATGTCGCTGGCGGCCAAGGTCGGCCAGATGACGCAGGCCGAGCGGGCCGAGGTCGACGACAGCCAGGCCCAGATCGCCGACCTGATGCTCGGCTCGCTGCTGTCCGGCGGAGGCTCCGGTCCGGAGGAGAACGACCCCGAGGCGTGGGCGGACATGGTCGACGGCTACCAGCTGTGGACCCGGCTGACCCCGCTGCAGATCCCGCTCATCTACGGCGTGGACTCCGTCCACGGCCACAACAACGTCGTCGGCGCCACCGTCTTCCCGCACAACATCGGCCTGGGCGCCACCCGCGACCCCGCGCTGGTCCAGGAGACGGCGCACGTCACCGCGGAGGAGACCCGGGCCACCGGCATCCCGTGGACCTTCGCACCGTGCCTGTGCGTCGCCCGCGACACCCGCTGGGGCCGCACCTACGAGGCCTTCGGCGAGGACCCGTCGCTGGTCGTCGAGATGGAGACGTCGATCGACGGCTTCCAGGGCGGCGACGTCAGCGCGCTGGACGACCCCGACCGGGTGCTGGCCACGGCGAAGCACATCGGTGGCGACGGCGACACCGAGTACGGCACCGGGGACGACCTGGGTTCGGGCCCCAGCACCTACCCGATCGACCAGGGCATCACGGTGACCAGCCGCGAGGAGTTCGAGCGGATCGACCTGGCACCGTTCATCCCCGCCGTGCAGCAGCACCACGTCGGTTCGATCATGCCGTCCTACTCCAGCACCGACTACACGGAGGACGGCCTCGGCAACCCGATCAAGGCGCATGCGGACGCGAGCGTCCTGACGGAGTTCCTCAAGGACGAGGTCGGCTTCGACGGCTTCGTCATCAGCGACTACCACGGGATCGACCAGATCCCGGGCGACCGGGCCAGCGACGTCCGCACCTGGGTCAACGCCGGCGGCGACATGGCCATGGAGCCCGACGACTACGCCTCCTTCGAGATCACGCTGATCAACGAGGTGCTGGAGGGGCGGGTGCCGCAGGAGCGGATCGACGACGCCGTCCGCCGCATCCTCACCAAGAAGTTCCAGCTGGGCCTGTTCGAGCAGCCCTTCGCCGACCGCACCAACCTCGACCAGGTCGGGTCGGCCGAGCACCGCGCGGTCGCCCGGCAGGCGGCCGCCGAGTCGCAGGTGCTGCTGAAGAACTCCGACGACGCGCTGCCGCTGGCCGACGACGCCCCGCTGTACGTGGCCGGGCGCAACGCCGACGACCTGGGCAACCAGATCGGCGGCTGGAGCATCACCTGGCAGGGGCAGTCGGGCCGGCACACCGAGGGCACGACGATCCTGGAGGGCATCGAGCAGGTCGCACCGGACGCCGACGTGACCTTCAGCGTCGACGCATCCGCCCCCATCGACCCGGACGCCACCGGCGTCGTCGTCGTGGGGGAGACCCCGTACTCCGAGGGGTACGGGGACGTCGGCGGGCCGCTGTGGGCCTACGACCCGGCCGACGAGGGCATGCCCCGGGAGCCCAAGACCATGGACCTCAGGGCTGAGGACCAGGCCGTCATCGAGACGGTGTGCGCGCAGACGGCGACGTGCGTCGTCCTCGTCGTCTCCGGCCGGCCGCTGGTGCTCAGCGACCAGCTCGGGGACATCGATGCGCTCGTCGCCTCCTGGCTGCCGGGCAGTGAGGGCACCGGCGTCGCCGACGTGCTGTTCGGCCGCACCCCGTTCACCGGGCAGCTGCCGCAGAGCTGGCCGCGCACGGTCGAGCAGGGCGAGCTCAACGTCGGGGACAGCACGTACGAGCCGCTGTACCCGTTCGGTTGGGGGCTGAGCACGTCAGCGGACCTCCCGCTGTCCGACGCCCAGGTGAGCCGACTCGCCGAGACACTCGCCGGCGGGGACGCGGGTCGGTTGACCGGGCCGCTGGCGGCGCTGCAGAACGCCCAGGGGCTCGATGCTGAGGACCCGCGGGTCCGGGAACTGGTCGGGGCGCTACGCCAGGTGGTCCAGCAGCTCGTCGCGGACCCGGTGACCGGTGTGCCGGCCCCGGCGGCAGACCGGATCGCGCGTGCCGACGTGGCCCTGCTCGAGGAGGACGTCGCGACGACCGTGCGCTTGCTGGTGGAGGCCGCCACGGTCTGACCCGTTCCGCCGAGGGCGCCCCCGCACCACCGTGTGCGGGGGCGCCCTGTGCGTGTCCGCCCTTCTCCGGATTACCGCTCAAGGCCCGGCCCCCGATGCCGATACAGCTCTAGAGCGGCCCACCGGCCGGCACATCGGCTGCGGGGGAACGCGTGGAACAGATCAGGGTGATGGTCGTCGACGACTCCGTCGTCGTCCGCAAGATCGTGACGGACGTGCTGTCCGAAGACCCGATGATCACCGTCGTCGGCACAGCGCCGAACGGTCGGCTGGCCGTGGCCAAGCTCGAGCAGCTCAAGCCCGACCTGGTCACGATGGACATCGAGATGCCGGAGATGAACGGCATCGAGGCGGTGCGCGCCATCCGCAGTCGTGCGGGCGGCCAGACGTACAGCCGGGTGCCGATCATCATGTTCAGCACGCTGACCGAGCGCGGTGCCTCCGCGACCCTGGACGCGCTGTCCGCCGGCGCCAACGAGTACGTGACCAAGCCGGCGAACGTCGGCAGCGTCGCGCAGTCGATGGAGAGCGTGCGTCAGCAGCTCATCCCGAAGATCAAGGCCCTCACCGGCCGGCCGCAGACCAGTGGCCCCGCGGCCGCCCCGGTCGCGGCGCCGGTCGCCGTCCGCCCGCCGGCGGCGCGCACCCGCGCCCCGAAGGAGCCGGCGGTGCTGGTGATCGGCTCCTCCACCGGTGGCCCCGAGGCGCTGACCAAGGTGCTGCCGCTGCTGCCGGCCTCGCTGCCGGTGCCGGTGCTGCTGGTGCAGCACATGCCCCCCGTCTTCACCCGCCAGTTCGCCCAGCGGCTGGACCGGCTCTGCCCGCTCACCGTGGTCGAGGCCGCCGACGGCACCCCGCTGGTGCCCGGCACCGTGCACATCGCCCCCGGTGACTTCCACCTGACCGTGGGCACCAGCGGTGCCAACAAGCGGACGGCGCTGAACCAGGCGCCGCCGGAGAACTTCTGCCGTCCGGCCGTCGACGTCCTCTTCCGGTCGGCCGTGGCCGCCTACGACGGCGCCGTGCTCGGCGTCGTGCTGACCGGCATGGGCTCCGACGGGCGCATCGGCGCCGGGCAGATCCGGGACGCCGGCGGCACCGTCGTCGCCCAGGACCAGGCCACCTCCGTGGTCTGGGGCATGCCCGGTGCGGTCACCCAGGCCGGCTTCGCCGACGAGGTGCTGCCGCTGGCCCGGATCGCCGAGGCGATCGTCCGACTGCTCCCGACCCCACGCCCGGCCGCCAGCTTCGCCGCTGCCCGGGCCGCTGCCCCGATGGGAGGCCGGCGATGACCCTCACCGCCACCAGCTTCGACTGGGTGCGCCAGCTGGTGCACCGCGAGAGCGCGATCGTCCTGCAGCCCGGCAAGGAGTACCTGGTCGAGGCCCGGCTGCTGCCGATGGCCCAGCAGCGCGGCCTCTCCGGGGTCAGCGAGCTCGTCGAGTCCGTCCGCAGCCGGCCGGACCCGGCGACCACCCGGCGGATCGTCGAGGCGCTCACCACGAACGAGACGTCCTGGTTCCGCGACGGCGACCCGTTCACCGCGCTGACCAGCACCGTGCTGCCGCAGCTGCTGGCCGCCCGCCGGCCCGACGAGCGGCTGCAGATCTGGTCGGCGGCCTGCTCCAGCGGGCAGGAGGCGTACACGATCGCCATGCTGCTGTCCGACGCGATGCCCAACGCCGCCACCCGGGTGTCGATCACCGCGACCGACCTGTCCCGGCAGATGGTGGAGCGCACCCGCGCCGGCCGGTTTAGCCAGCTGGAGGTCAACCGGGGGCTGCCCGCCACCATGCTGGTGCGGCACTTCACCCGCAGCGGGAACGAGTGGGAGATCGCCCCGGCGCTGCGCCGGATGATCACCGCGACCGAGTGCAACCTGGCCGCGCCGCTGCCCCGGATGGGCCCCTTCGACGTGGTCTACCTGCGCAACGTCCTCATCTACTTCGACCTGCCCACCAAGCAGGCGATCCTCACCCGAGTCCGCCAGCTCATGCGCCCCGACGGGTGGCTGTTCCTCGGAGCTGCGGAGACCACGCTCGGGGTCGACGAGAACTGGGAGCGGGTCGTCCTCGGCCGCGGCTCCGCCTACCGCCCGCGAAAGGGAGCCTGACGTGCGAGCTCTGGTGATCGACGATTCCCGCGCCATGCGGCGCATCGTCGGCAGCATCCTCAAGGACTTCGGATACGAGGTGCGTGAGGCCGGAGACGGCCAGCAGGCCCTCGACGCGCTGCAGGAGGGCAAGGCCGAGGGCTGGGTCCCCGACCTGTGCTGCATCGACTGGAACATGCCGGTGATGGACGGGCTGCAGTTCGTCATGGCCGTCCGCGCCAACCCCGACTTCCGCCAGGTGACGCTGATGATGGTCACCACGGAGAGCGAGACCGGCCAGATCGTCAAGGCGCTGGCCGCCGGTGCCCACGAGTACCTGATCAAGCCGTTCACCGCCGACGCGCTCCGCGACAAGCTCGCGCTGCTCGGCCTGCTCCCCGAGGGGGTGTCCGCGTGACCCTGCAGGAAGCCCAGCCGATCAGCGCGCTGCTGGACCAGGCGACGGTGCAGAGCATCGCCGACGAGATCTGGCCGGCGCTGGTCGGTGACGGCGAGGCGTTCGTGCCCGTCCCGGTCGCACCGCCGGCCGAGGTGGTCAGCGCCTGGGTGACGATCAGCGGCCCGTGGGACGGCGCCGTCGTCCTCACGTGCGCGCCGGCCACCGCCGAGGCGCTCGCCGAGAGCGTCCTGATGACCCGGCCGCCCACGGTCGTGGACGACGAGGACGTCGCCGACGCGCTCGGCGAACTCGCCAACGTGCTCGGCGGCAACATCAAGTCCGTCCTGCCGGGGCCCTCCAGCCTCGGCCTCCCCCAGATCGGTTCCGCGCCCACCACCGGGCGGCTGGACGACGTCTGCCGCGTCAACGGTCAGTGGCGCGGACAGAGCCTGACCATCACCGTGCAGGGCGCCACCGAGGCGCTGCACCCGAGCGGAACTGAGGTGCCGCAGTGAAGATCCTGGTGACCGACGACAGCCGTGTCATGCGGCAGATCGTGATCCGCACCCTCCGACAGGCGGGCTACGACGACCACGACATCGTCGAGGCCGTCGACGGACGCGACGCGTTCGACAAGGTCGGGTCGGAGAAGCCCGACCTGGTCCTCTCCGACTGGAACATGCCCGAGATGACCGGCATCGAGTGCCTGGAGGCGCTGCGCGCCTCCGGCTCGCAGGTGCCCTTCGGCTTCGTGACCTCGGAGGGCTCGCCGGAGATGCGCGAGAAGGCGGCCAACGCAGGCGCCCTCTTCCTCATCGCCAAGCCGTTCAACGAGGACACGTTCAAGGAAGCCCTGGACGGGGTGATCGCATGACCGCCCCCGCACCGGCGCTCCTGCCCAACCCCAAGGACGTCCGCGACCTGCTGGAGGGGCTGTTCGGCAAGGACGTCACCGTCGCCCCGGGCGACCCGGTGTCGCTCAACGACAAGCCGGCCGTCGCCGTCTACGTGGACCCGACGATGGCGACCACCGCCCTCTGCCTGGTCGACATCCGGCTCGCCGCCTGGCTCGCCGGGGCGCTGGCCCTGCTCCCCAAGGGCGGGCTCGAGGACGCCATCGACGAGGGCGAGCTCTCCGAGATGCACCTGGAGGTCGTCTACGAGGTGGTGAACGTGGCCGCCGCGCTGTTCAACGGCGGGGGCGTCAACCACTCGAAGCTGTACAAGCTGCACGCACCGGGGGAGTCGATCCCGGGGGACATCGCCGGCCTGGCCGCGGCGTTCAACCGGATCGACCTCAAGGTCGACGTGGCCGGCTACGGCTCGGGCAACCTGTCCATCGTGATGGCGCACTGAGCTCCACGTACGACCAGCAGGACCCGGACGACCAGGGGAGCGGGACCGGTGCGCGAGCACCGGACCCGCTCCCCTGGTCGTTCGTCCGTGGTCAGCGACCGCGGGCGGCCGCCTCCCGCACCGCGTCGGTGATCGCCCGGATGCCCTCCGCCGTCCAGAGCAGGGAGTCGTGGTCGGTGCCGGGGACCTCGCGGGCGGTCACGTGGGTCTCGCCGAGCTGCATCGGCTCCAGCCGCACCTCGTCGTAGAGGCCGGGCACCTCACCCTGCATGCCGCGGGTGGCCCAGAGCAGGGCCGCCGGCACCGGGAGGTCGGTGGTGGCCTCGAGCACCACCTGGTTGCGGAGCATGTCCGCGCCGTCGACCCGGACCGCCTCGTGCACCACCGCGCTGCGCAGCTCCGGGGGCGTTCCGGTGAGGTCGCGGACGAAGAACGCGGACACCGGCGGGTCGTCGACCCACCGGCCCACCGTCGGGTGCTCGGACCAGAAGTCCCGGACGGCGGGGAGGTCGGGGAACGTGCGGTCCAGCCGGTCCAGGGTGGGCCCGAGGAAGGCGCCCAGCATCGCGTCGGTGTCCGCGGCCGGCGGGACGGCGAAGGGCAGGCCGCCGTCGACCAGCACCAGCCCGTGCACCATGTCCCGGGCCACCCCGGCGGTGGCCAGCGCGGCGACGAACCCACCCATCGAGTGGCCGACGAGCACGGTCGCGTCGGCCCCGGCCTGGGCGTCGGCGCCGAACCGGTCGAGCAGCGCGGCGAGGTCCGCGGCGTGCACGGACAGGCCGTAGGGGCCGGGGAGCCCGGCGCTGCCGGCCCGCCCCCGCAGGTCGGGGGCGACCACCTCGCACTCACCGGCCAGGGCCGTTGCGACCGGGCCCCAGACCGCGGCGTTCCCGGTGATGCCGTGCACCAGCACGACCAGCGGGGCCCCCGGGGCGTCGGCCGCCCAGTACAGGGCGGCGAGCTCACCCCCCTCGACCGGGACGGTGATCTCCTCGGGGGAGCGGACGTCGGCAGGGGTGCTCACCCCGGCCACCATGCCGTCCCGGCGTCGAGGTTGCACGTGGAACACGACTCGATCGGGTGCGGGACTACTCCGGGGCGTGCCGGAGCAGATAGCGGCCGAAGTGCGGGACGGTGAAGGCGATCTGGCCGCGCTCGGCGGAGTAGACCAGGCCCTTCTTGATCAGTGAGTCGCGGGCGGGGGAGAGGGAGGCCGGCTTGCGGCCGAGGGTGACCGCGACGTCGGAGGTGCCCACCGCGGCGCCGGTCGGCCCGCCGAGCTCGGCCATCGCGTGCATGTACTCCCGCTCGGCGGGGGTGGCCCGGTCGTAGCGGGAGCCGAAGAAGCCCACCGCGAGCTCGGCCTCGGCGGCCGGTGCGGCCATAGCCACGTCGTCAGCGGTGATCGGCGAGGCGGCGGCGACGTCCCAGGTGACCTTGCCGTAGGCCTGCACGAAGTAGGGGTAGCCGTCGGCGGCGGCGTAGAGGGCGTCCAGTGCAGCGGTGTCGAACTCGACGTCCTCCCGCTCGGCCGGGGCCAGCAGCGCCCGGTCGGCGGCGGACCGGTCCAGCCGGTCGATCCGCAGGTAGCGGAAGAGCCGTTCGGAGTAGCTCTTGGACGCGCTCAGCACGGCGGGCAGGTGGGGGAGCCCGGCGCCGACGACGATCAGCGGCGAGCCCTGCTGGGAGAGCTCGTGGCAGGCGGCGCAGATCGCCGAGACGTCGTCGGTCTGCACGTCCTGCATCTCGTCGATGAACAGCGCGACGCCCTTGCCCACGTCGGCGGCGAGGCCGGCCACGTCGCTGAGCAGCTCGACCAGGTCGATCTCCATGTCGCCGGAGTCGGCACGGCCGGTGGTGGCCGGCACGTCGATGCCGGGCTGCCAGCGGTCGCGCACCTTCGCATCAGCAGGTGCCTGACGCTGGGCGAAGGCCTTGAGCGTGCCCAGGACGGCTTCGGTGGACTCCTGGTCGGGGTGGCGCAGCTCGCGCAGCGCCATGTGCAGCGCGGCCGACAGTGGCCGGCGCAGCGACTGGTCCGGGCGGGCCTCGATCTTCCCGGTGCCCCAGCCGCGGGTGATCGCCGCGGAGCGCAGCTGGTTGAGCAGCACGGTCTTGCCGACCCCGCGCAGCCCGGTGAGCACCAGTGAGCGCTCCGGCCGCCCGCGTGCGATCCGTTCCAGGACGACGTCGAAGGCCGACAGCTCGGTGTCCCGGCCGGCCAGCTCGGGCGGGCGCTGGCCGGCGCCGGGGGCGTACGGGTTCCGGACGGGGTCCATGTCGAGCACCCTATGCCGGTGTCTTGCTGTTGGGTTAGAGACCGTTAGACGACGGCATCGACCGCCGTCTCGACCTCAGTCTGGCCGTGTCTAGCAAGGACGCTAGACAGACCGATACGGCGTCAGACGGACCTCGAGGAGTCGCGGTGACGGCGATGACGCTACCACGGTGTTCGAACACCCGTTCGAACGCGGTTGTCCTCGTCAGGCTCCCGGCCCGCCGGCGCCGGCCGTCCGTCGACGACGGTGGGTGGCCACGCCCAGAACCACGAGGGCCAGGGTGAGCGGGACCAGGCTCGCCAGCAGTGGGACCCCGCCGCGCCCGGCCGCGCCCACCGTCGCCCCGATCGACACGTGCAGCACGGTGCCCGGCACCAGGCCCAGCGCGCTGCCGGCGAGGTGGTCGCGCCACCGCATGCCGGACAGCCCGGCGGCGTAGCTGACCACGGTGAACGGCACGACCGGCGTCAGTCGGCCGATCAGCACGGCGAGGAACCCGCGCTCGGACAGCAGCGCGTCGGCCCGGGCCAGCCGCGGCCCGGCCAGTCGGGTGACCACCTCCCGGCCGAGCCCGCGGGCGAGCAGGAACCCGGCGGCGGCGCCGAGGACGCCGCTGGTCAGCGCCAGGGCGAGGCCGCCCCAGAACCCGGCGAGGACGCCGGCGAGCAGGGAGAGCGCGGTGCGGGGCACCGGCGCGAGCGTGGCCAGCGCCAGGCCGGCGACGAGGGTCGCCCAGCCGAGGGGGCCGACGTCGGCGAGCCAGTCGCGCAGGGTGGCGACGTCGGGGAGGTCGGCCGTCAGCGCGACGGCGCCACCGGCCACGACCAGGGCGACCAGCAGCAGGGCGCGTCGCAGCGTCCGGGCGGGCAGTCGGCGCAGCCCGGCGGTCAGCCGACGGGGGAGCGGCGCCGCGGCTGGGTCCTGCGGCGGCGCGCTCACCGGCTCAGTCTCCCAGCGCAGCGCCCCGCCGGGGGGCGACTCCCGGCGGGGCGCGCGATGACCGGTCCGGGCGGGCGCCTCGCGGCGACCGGGCCGGTAACCGGGTCAACGAGCGGCGAGCTCGGTTGTTCCCCACCGGATCGTGTGACATGCGGCTCTGTCGGGCCGTCTGTCGATGTCTAGCGACGACGCGAGAGTCGGTTAGACGGGGGGAGTCCCGCCCATCGTGATCAGTGCGGGTTACCGTGCCGCCGTGGCCACGATCGGCAAGTTCGCCGTCCGCGTCGTCGTGCTCGCGGCGATCATCTTCGCCGTGACCCGGCTCGTCGAGGGGATCGAGGTGATCGGCAACCCCACCGGCTTCTTCGGCGAGACCGGCACCTACCTCTGGGTCGCGCTGCTGTTCGCGCTGGTCAACTCCATCGTCGGGCCCATCGTCCGGCTGCTGGCGCTGCCGTTCGTGATCCTCACCCTCGGTCTGTTCCTGCTGGTGATCAACGCGGCGATGCTCGGCCTCACCGCGGCGCTGTCCGACCGGTTCACCGTCGACGGCTTCCTGGCCGCCCTGTTCGGCGGGTTCCTCATCGCCCTCTTCAGCTGGATCGCCGAGCTGGTGCTGCCGTTGAAGGTGCGCGGCCACTAGCGTCGGTGAGCATGGCTCGTCTGGGTTCGGAGTCCGAACGGTCCACGCGCATCCCGGCCGGTCCGGGGGGCGACCCCGCCCAGGTCCGCCCGGGTGGGGGGACCGGTGACGCTCCCGTCGACGGCCTCGTCGAGAGCCCTGTCGACAGTCCTGTGGACATGGCCTCGCTGGAGGCGGCGCAGGAGGAGAAGCGCCGGCTGCTGGACCGGGCGGCCACCGCGGCACGCGGGCTGCTGACCGACCAGGTCGCCCTCCCGGCCGGCGTCCAGTCGGCCGACACCCCGGTCCTGCTGCACCGCTTCTACGCCGGTGAGCCGGCCGCGGAGGTGGTCGGCCACGACCCCGCGGACCTGGCCGCCCTCGCGCTGGGACACCTCCGGCTGGCGGCCTCCCGCCGGCCGGGCACCCCGGTCGTCGACGTCCACCGCACCGACGGCGGACGGGCCGTGCTCCGCGTCGTCGTCGACGACATGCCGTTCCTCGTCGACTCGGTGACCGCCGAGGTGACCCGGCAGGGCATCGCCCCGGACCACATCGTGCACCCGGTCGTGGTCGTCCGGCGGGGCACCGACGGCACGCTGGTCGACTTCTGCGACAGCGCCGACGCCGCCACCTGCGGTGCCGACGCGATCGCCGAGTCCTGGATGTCCGTCGTCCTCTCCGGGCAGGTCGACGAGGAGGCCGCCACCGACCTGCTGGCCGGCATCGGGACGGTGCTCGACGACGTCCGCCGCGCGCACACGGACGCCGCCGCGCTGGCCGGGCGGGCCGGGGAGATCGCCGACGCACTGGACCGCCTGCCGGCCCCCGAGGACGCCGGCCACCCCGCCGACGACCCGGCCGAGGCCGCGGCGCTGCTCCGCTGGCTGGCCCGGGGCAACTTCCTCTTCCTCGGCGCCCGCGCCGTCGAGCTGGTCGGGGACTCCGCCGAGCCGGCGGTCGACGTGGTCGCCGGCTCCGAGCTCGGCGTGCTGCGCAGCTCCCCCGAGCGCGCCACCTCGGTGGCGCCGGCCGCGCTGGCCGCGCCGGGTGCGGGGGCCGTCCGCCGGGTCCGGGTCACCAAGGGCGACGCCCGCTCCACGGTCCAGCGCCCGGCCTGGCTCGACCTCGTCGTCGTCGACCTGCCCAGCGACTCGCCGGGCAGCCGCGGCCGCCTGCACCTGCTGGTGGGCCTGTTCCCGAACGAGGCGTACACCAGCAGCGTCCGGGACGTGCCGCTGGTCCGGCGGACCGCCGACGCCGTCCTGGCGCGCTCGGGGGTGCCCGCCGACAGCCACTCGGGCAAGCAGCTGCTCGACGTCCTGGAGACCTACCCGCGCGACGAGCTGCTGCAGGTCGACGTGGACGAGCTGCTGCCGGTGGCGCTGGCCGTGCTGCACCTGCGCGAGCGCCGGCAGACCCGGTTGTTCCTGCGCCGCGACCCGTTCGGCCGGTTCTTCTCCGCCCTCGTCTACCTCCCCCGCGACCGGTACACGACGCAGGTCCGGCTGACCATGCAGCGGCTGCTCCTGGAGCAGCTGGGCGGCACCCACGTGGAGTTCACGGTCCGGTCCAGCGAGTCGGTGCTCACCCGCCTGCACTTCATCGTCCGGGTGCCGGTGAGCCGGCGGGGTGGCCCGTCGCTGCCCGACGTCGACGTCCCGGCGCTGGAGGAGGCGCTGGCGGCGGCCGCCCGCAGCTGGACCGACGACCTGGCCGACGCCCTGGTCGCCCGGCACGGGAGCGACGCACCCCGGCTGCTGGCCCGGGTCGCCGACGCCTTCCCCGCGGCCTACCAGGAGGACTTCCCGGCGGAGGTCGCCGTGGAGGACCTCGCGCGGCTGGACCGGCTGGCCCCCGGTGGGCTGGACCTGCGGTTGCGGGCGCCGGCCGGCCCGGAGGGGGAGCGCCGGCTGACCGTGTACCGGGTGGGGGAGCGGCTGCTGCTGTCCGACGTGCTGCCGGTGCTGCAGCACATGGGCGTCGACGTGCTCGACGAGCGGCCCTACGAGGTCGACCGGATCGGCGCCCCGATGGCCTGGGTGTACGACTTCGGCCTGGCGTCGCCGACCGTCGAGGTGCCCTTCGCCGGCACGCTGCCCGAGCGCTTCACCGACACGATCACCTCGGTCTGGGCCGGCCGCGCGGAGGACGACGCCCTGAACTCCCTGGTGCTGCTGGCCGGGCTGACCTGGCGGCAGGTGGCCGTGCTGCGTGCCTACGTGCAGTGGCTGCGCCAGGGTGGGCTGCCCTTCGGTCAGTCCTACGTGCAGGAGACGCTCGCCGCGCACCCGGGGATCGTGGCCCGGCTGGTCGCGCTGTTCGAGACCCGGTTCCACCCCGACCGGTCGGCGGGCCGCGAGGCGCGCACCACCGCCCTGGTCGAGTCGCTCACCACGGCGATCGGCGAGGTGGCCTCGCTGGACGCCGACCGGGTCCTGTCCTCGCTCCTGGCCGCCGTCCGGGCGACCCTGCGGACGACGGCGTACACGGCCGGCGTGTTCACCGAGGGCGCCCCGCTGGCGCTCAAGCTGGACCCCTCCGCCGTCCCGGACCTGCCCGAGCCCCGCCCGGCGCGGGAGGTGTGGGTCAGCTCGCCGCAGGTGCTCGGCGTGCACCTGCGCTTCGGCGCGGTGGCCCGCGGCGGGCTGCGCTGGAGCGACCGGCGGGAGGACCTGCGCACCGAGGTGCTCGGCCTGGTCAAGGCGCAGACGGTGAAGAACACCGTGATCGTGCCGACCGGGGCCAAGGGCGGCTTCGTGGTGCTGCGCGGACCGGGGGAAGGCGCGTCCCGCGACGAGGTGCTCGCCGAGGGCAAGGCCTGCTACACCCAGTTCATCGGCGCGCTGCTGGCGCTCACCGACAACCTGGTGGATGGTGCCGTCGTCCCGCCGCAGCGGGTCGTCCGGCACGACGGCGACGACACCTACCTGGTGGTCGCCGCCGACAAGGGGACGGCGACCTTCTCCGACCTGGCCAACTCGGTGGCGATCGAGCGCGGGTTCTGGCTGGGCGACGCGTTCGCCTCCGGCGGCTCGGTCGGCTACGACCACAAGGCGATGGGCATCACCGCCCGCGGCGCCTGGGAGTCGGTCACCCGGCACTTCCGCGAGCTCGGCGTCGACGTGCAGGCCCAAGAGGTCACCGTCGTCGGCGTCGGCGACATGTCCGGCGACGTGTTCGGCAACGGCATGCTGCTGTCCGAGCAGCTGCGGCTGGTGGCCGCCTTCGACCACCGGCACGTCTTCGTCGACCCGACCCCGGACGCCGCCGTCTCCTTCGCCGAGCGCCGGCGGCTGTTCGAGCTTCCGCGTTCCTCCTGGGCCGACTACGACCGCTCGCTGATCAGCGCCGGCGGCGGGGTGTGGCCCCGGACGGCGAAGTCGGTGCCGGTGTCCGCGCCGATGCGCGCGGCGCTGGGGCTGGCCGACGACGTGGCGGCCCTGAGCCCGCCCGAGCTGGTGCGCGCGGTGCTGCTGGCCCCGGTCGACCTGCTGTTCAACGGCGGGATCGGCACCTACGTGAAGGGCGCCGGGGAGAGCGCGCTGGACGTGGGGGACAAGGCCAACGACGCGGTGCGGGTCGACGGCGGCCAGCTGCGGGTCCGGGTGGTGGGCGAGGGCGGCAACCTGGGCCTGACCCAGCGGGGGCGGATCGAGTACGCGCTGGCCGGGGGGCGGGTGAACACCGACGCGATCGACAACTCCGCGGGCGTCGACACCTCCGACCACGAGGTCAACATCAAGATCGCGCTGAACCGGGTGGTCGACGAGGGGCGCCTGGAGCCGGACGACCGGGCTCGGCTGCTGGAGGAGATGACCGACGAGGTGGCCGCGGCCGTGCTCGGGGACAACTACGCGCAGAACGCGACGCTGGCCACCGAGTGCGCCGCAGCGCGAGGGCTGCTCGACGCCCACCAGCGCTACCTGCGGGCCCTGGAGCGGGCCGGCCGGCTTGACCGTGCGGTGGAGGCACTCCCCGACGACCGGGCGTTGGCCGAGCGCCGCCGCGACGGTCAGGCCCTGACCGGGCCCGAGCTGTCCGTGCTGCTGGCCTACGCCAAGATCGAGGCCGGCGACGCGGTGCTGGACTCGGGGTTGCCCGACGACCCGGCGCTGGCCGAGCTGCTCCAGGACTACTTCCCGACCGCACTGCGTGCCCGGTTCCCCGCCGCGCTGTCCAGCCACCCGCTGAGCCGGGAGATCGTGGCCACGGTGCTGAGCAACCGGGCGGTGAACACCGCCGGGGTGACCGGGCTGTTCCGGCTGGGTGAGGAGACCGGTGCCCCGGTCGCCGCAGTGGTGCGGGCGCACACCGTCGCCCGGGCGGTGTTCGACGTCGACCGGCTCTGGGACTCCCCCCGGGACCTGGACAACCGGGTGCCGGCCGCCACCCAGGTGCACCTGCGCACCGAGGCCACCCGGCTGGCCGAACGGACCACCCGCTGGCTGCTGCGGATCCCCGAGCTCACCGCGGAGCCGGCCGCCACGCTGGCGCCGGTGATCGAGCGGTTCGCCGGCCCGGTCGCCGAGGTGCGGGCCGGGCTGCCCGGCTGGCTGCTCGGGGCCGACGCCGAGGCCTACGCCGAGCGGGCCGCGGAGCTGCGGGCCGCCGGCGTCTCGCCGGAGCTGGCCGTCGAGGTCGCCGCGGCGCCGCTGCTGCCGACGGCGCTGGACCTGACGGTGGTGGCCGAGGACACCGGTGCGCCCATCGCGCTGGCCGCGCAGGTGTCGCAGTGCCTGGCCGAGCGGCTGGCCCTGGTGCCGCTGCGGGAGCTGGTCATCGAGCTGCCCCGGGACCGGCGCTGGCCGTCGATGGCCCGGGCGAGCCTCCGGGACGACCTGGCCACCGAGCAGGCGACGCTCACCGCCGACGTGCTCGGCCTGCGGAGCTCCGACGGCGAGGAAGCGGCCGAGCTGGTCGAGCGGTGGGTCGACGCCTGGGACGTCGCCCAGCAGCGGGCCGCGGCGCAGCTGGCCGACCTGGCCTCCGGTGACCGGCACGAGCTGGCCGAGCTGCTGGTCGCCGTTCGCACGCTGCGGGGGCTGCGCCGACGCCGCTGAACCCAGCGAAATGGTGCGACACGCCGAAGGGACTGAGTGTGCAGCGGATAGATGGGGCACAACCGGCCTCGTGAAGACCGCTGTGATCGCCACCCTCGGTGGCCTGCTGACCCTTGCCGGCATCGGGCTGCTGGTGCTGCCCGGCCCCGGGTTCGTCCTCGTCGCTGCTGGGCTGGCCGTGCTGGCCACCCGGTTCGCCTGGGCCAAGAAGCCGCTGGACTACGCCCAGGACAAGGCCGTGGCGGGCGTCGAGGAGGTCGGCCGCAGCCCCTGGCGGGCCGCCCTCGCCGTCCTCGCCGCCCTCGCCCTGGTCGCCGTCGGGGCGCTGGTCCTCGCCGGGGTGGAACTGCCGTTCACCAACGCCTTCACCGCCCTCGTCCTGGTGATCTCCGGGCTGTTCCTCGTCGGCACGGTGGTCTTCGCCCGCCGGCACGAGAAGGTCATGGTGGCCCGGGCCCACCGCCCGGCCGGGGTGGCGGGCACCGACGGCGCCTACCGCGTCGCCCCGTCCAGCCAGGACTGACGCCCGGGCTCAGCCCAGGTCGGGACGGCGCCGGCCGAAGCCGGTGGCCTGCTCGAACGCGTGCCCGACCTCCAGCACCCGGCGGTCGGCGCGCGGCGCACCGATGACCTGCAGGCCCACCGGGAGCCCGTCGGGGGTGAACCCGCCGGGCACAGACAGTGCGGGGCACCCGGTCGCCGAGATCAGCGTGCAGGAGCGCATCCAGCCCAGGTAGTCGTCCTGGGGGACGCCGGCGACCTCGGTCGGGTACTCCTGCTCGACCGGGAACGGCAGCACCTGGGTGGTCGGCGCGAGCAGCACGTCGTAGCGCTCGAAGAAGGCCACGACCCGCTCGAAGAGCGCCGTGTGCGCCACCTCCGCGCGGCCGACGTCGGCGCCGGTCAGCGCGGCTCCGCGGGCGGCGTTCCAGCGGATCGTCTCCTTCACCTGGTCCGGGTGCTCGCGCACCAGGTCACCGAAGCTCGCCTCGAACAGCCAGGCGCGCAGCACGCCGAACGCCTCGTCGGCGCCGGCCAGGTCGGGGCAGTCCTCCTCGACGGTGGCGCCCAGGTCGCGGAACACCCCGAGCTGCTCCATCAGCACGGCGCTGATCGCCGGGTCGACCGGCACCTGACCGCCCAGGTCGGGGGCCCACGCCACGCGCAGGCCGGTCAGCTCGGTCGGCAGCGGCGCGGCGAACGGGGCGCCGGGGTCGCTCAGCGAGATCGGCACCCGCGGGTCCGGGCCGGCCAGCGCCGACAGCCCCAGGGCGACATCGGCGACGGTGCGGCCCATCGGCCCCTGCACCGACAGCTGCGACCAGCCGATGGCGGCGGGGTGGGTGGGCACCCGGCCGGGCGTGGGGCGCAGGCCGACGACGTTGCAGAACGCCGCCGGGTTGCGCAGCGAGCCGCCCATGTCGCTGCCCTCGGCGATCGGCACCAGGCCGGCGGCCAGCGCTGCGGCCGCACCGCCGGAGGAGCCGCCGGCGGTCAGCCCGTGCCGGTAGGGGTTGTGCGTGGCGCCGAAGAGGGTGTTGAAGGTGTGCGAGCCGGCCGCGAACTCCGGCACGTTCGTCTTGCCGACCCGGATCGCCCCGGCCGCCCGCAACCGGGCGACCACCAGCTCGTCGCGGGCCGGGACCGTCTCGGCGTGCAGCGGGGAGCCCCAGGTGGTGCGCATGCCGCCGGTGGCGTGGGTGTCCTTGTGCGCGACCGGCAGGCCGTGCAGCGGACCGACCGGCCCACCCGCGGCGAGCCGGGCGTCGGCGGCGTCGGCCGCGGCCCGGGCGCCGTCGGCGTCCAGGGTGACGATCGCGTTGAGCTCGGGGTTCAGCCGCTCGATCCGGTCGAGGTGGGCGTCCATCAGCTCCCGGGCGGAGATCTCCCGGTCGCGCACCAGCGCGGCCAGCTCGGTCGCCGGACGGGTACACAGCTCATCGAGGTCGCTCACCCCGGCGACCGTACTGGGTCTCTCACCGTTGAGGAACCTCGGTCAGCGGGTCACGGAAGCCGCCGGGACGACGAGGGTGAGCTCGGTGCCGCCGTCGTGCTCCACGTGCAACCCCGCGCGGCGCAGCAGTGCCCGCAGCCGGACGACGGAGTCCGGCTCGGCCGTGGTGGTGGCCAGCAGCCGGGCCAGCCGGCCCTTGTGCGCCTTGTTGAAGTGGCTGACCACCGCCCGGGTGCCGTCGGGGCGTTCGCTGAGCACCTGCACGGTGACCGCGCCCGGGACGGGGGCCAGCTCGGCGTAGGCCCCGGACCGCAGGTCGACCACCAGGTCGTCGACGTCGGCCAGCACGTCGGTGAGCACGGGCTTCCAGAGCGACCGCAGCGTCGGCAGCCCGGGCAGGGAGCTGCCCGCGGAGAGCCGGTAGGCGGGGACGGCGTCGTCGGCGCGGAGCAGGCCGAACAGCGCCGACCCCACCGCCAGCCGCCCGGCGGCCCGGCGGCGCTGCGCCCGGGTGAGCGACCGGACGTCCAGGGCGTCGTAGAGCACGCCGGTGTAGCGCTCGATCGCCGGCACGGTCGGACTGGTGCGCAGCGCGGCGTTGCGGGCGATCTCGCCGTCCTGGGCGGGGGAGAGGCCGAGCGCGGCCCGGGCGGCCGGGACGTCGGCAGCGAGGCCCACCACCGCCGCCACCAACTGCTCCCGCAGGGGGTTCAGCTCCGGGGTGCCGAGGGCACTCAGGTCCAGCGGGGCGCCGCCCCCACCCGGGTGCTTGGTCTCCGACGGCGGCAGCAGGACGAGCACGAGGAGGAACGGTAGGTGACCGCGCCCGCCGTGTTCGTGGGCGGCCCTGGGGTGCGTGATCTACCGTTCGGCGACCGCTGCGTTCGCAGTGCAGGTCGGTGGGCCGGTGAGGACAGGGGGGTGACGGCAGGTGCTCGTGCTCGACAGTGCTGCCGTCTCCACCCGTGGCCCCCGCCCGGACAACCAGGACTCCGCGGTCGCCGGCCCCCAGTTGATCGCCATCGCCGACGGGGTGGGCGGCAACGTCGGTGGAGCGGTCGCCTCCTCGCTGGTGGTGAACTGGCTGGCCCCGCTGGCCACCGGCAGCACCGGTGAGGGCGCCGACGACCCGGTGCGGATCGTGGCGAGTGCGAACGAGCGGATCCGGGCGGCCTACACCGAGCGTCCCCGGCTGCGGACGATGGCCACCACGATGACCGCGCTGCACGTCGACGCCCAGGGGCTGGCCCTGCTGCACATCGGCGACTCCCGCGGCTACCTGCTGCAGGACGGCGAGCTCCAGCAGGTCAGCACCGACCACACACTGGTCCAGGCGCTGATCGACGCCGGCTCGCTCACCCCGGCCGAGGCGAAGGTGCACCCGCAGCGGTCAGCGGTCTACGCCGCACTGCACGGCGCGGACGACGACGTCGCCGCGGTCGACGTGCTCCGGCTGGACGCCCGCCCCGGCGACCGGGTGATGGTCTGCTCCGACGGGCTGTCCGACGTCGTCCCGCCTGCCGTGCTGTGCGACCTGCTGGCCTCCGACGGCACGCCCGCCCAGGCCGCCGCGCGGCTGCGGGACGCCGCGCTGGCCGGGCCGCCGACCGACAACATCACCGTCGTCGTCGCCGACGTCCTGGAGGCCGGGCCCGACGGCGGTCCGGTCCGGGTGTGCACGTTCGGCGCCGCCACCGAACTCCGTGAGGAGACCGCGGAGGCGCTGGAGGCCGTCTGGCCCGGCCCGGTGCCGGTCGGCCTGGTCCAGCACCGCCCCCGCTGACCTAGGTCCAGTAGAGCAACTGGGCGGCGGGCAGCCGGTCGGCGATCGCGGCCTCGAACCAGCTGCGCAGCTCGCCCATGGTGTCGCGCGGGTAGACGTGCTTCACGGCCCCGTACTTGCCGCGCTTGGTGGTCCGCGCGGCCTCGTCCATCTCCAGCTTCGTCCGCGGGTACCAGTCGGTCAGCGTCGCCTTGCTGCCCGGCGTGAACCGGTGGGTGATGCACTCGACGGTGAGGTCGGTGCCGGTGGGGAGCGCCGCGGCGACGTCGTCCAGCAGCTGGCCGTACTCCTCGCGCCAGCCGTCGGTGGGCATGATCGGCGCGATGGTCAGCCCGACCGGGTAGCCGGCGGCGGCGACCGCGCCCAGGGCGGCGATGCGGCCGGCGACGGGCGACGTCGCACCCTCGAAGCGGCGGGCCACCGAAGCTGCGTTCACCGAGAAGCGCAGCCGGGTCCGGCCGCCGTGCGGCAGGTCGAGCAGGCCGGCGACGTCGTCGAACTTGGTGGTGGCCCGTAGCTGCACCGGCCCGGCCCAGTCGTGGGTGCCGAAGTGCCTGATCGCCGTGGCCAGCCCGCTGGTCAGGTGCTCCAGCGCGAGCGGGTCGGTGTAGCAGGAGGCCTCGAACGTCGTCCCCTCGCCGGCGCGGGCGGCGGACCCGGAGGTGACGGTGCCGTGCCCGACGTAGCCGTCCAGGCCCGCCAGTGCCTCGTCGAGATCGGCGTACACCCGGGTGATCGGCGGCCCGGACAGCGAGCCAGCGAGGTAGCAGTACTGGCAGTGCGCCGGGCAGCCCTGCGCGAGGTCGAAGCGCCAGTCGGCCGAGGGGGCGATCGGCTGCAGCCGGCGCAGCGAGGGTGGCGGCACCACCAACGCCAACGTCTGCTTGGCCGCCATGAACGCCGCCCGGTCGCCGTCGCCGCGCAGGGCGGGTAGCCGGTCGCCGCGCAGCAGTTCGATGTCGCTGACCCCGGCGGCCTCTAGCTGGGCCAGCACCCGCAGCCCGTACGGGCGCTCGGCCGCGGAACGGGTGACGAGGACCCGGGACGGCGTCCAGAGCCGGGTCGGCGTAGGAGCCGTGACGGGTCGAACGGCCGGGAGCGGGGGGCTGACGGGAGCGGTGCGCGCGGTGGGCATCGCCTGGTGCAACGGCCCCCGGACGGCCGTCCTTCCGGTCAGGCGGCGCGTCGCCGGACGAGGTCGCGATGTGCCATCAGCGCCCAGACGACGTGCTGCAGGTCCATCCGCTCGCCGTCGGAGGGGAGGGCCGCGGGCAGCAGGTGCGGGGACGGGAGCAGCGGTGTCAGCCCGTCGGCGGCGGTCCCGCGGAACCGCTCCCCGGCGTCGGACCACGGCCGCCCGCCGTCCGGGGCCACGGCGATCAGTCGGCCGCCGCGCCGGCTGAGCACCAGGTCGTGGTCGTGGACCAGCCCGTGGTCGACGTCGCAGAGCAGGACGAGGTTGGAGACGTCGGTGCGGCCGCCGTGCAGCCAGTGCCGCAGGTGATGGGCGTGCAGACGTTCCGGCCTCGTCTCCTCGCAGCCGGGTCGCGCACAGCCGCCGTCGCGGAGCAGTAGTGCCCGGCGCTGGGCGCGGGTGGCGTATCGCCGCGACCGGCCCTGGGCCAGCACCTCGGGGCCGTCGGTGACGATCGCGGTGACGGCCGCGTCGCAGGCCAACCGCCGGGCCTGCGCCGGCGTGAGGGCCGGGCCGCCCTCCAACGCGGCCCGCCCGGCGGCCTCGTCGTCGGCGAGCACCGCGGCGTCCACGACGACGACCACCTCGCGACGGGGTGGGTCCCCAGCGCGGCGGTCGGCGTCGGCAGCCGCCGCGGCCAGCTGGGTCATCGCCCGGCAGCGGCGCTCGGTGGTCACCGCCAGCGGCTCCACCTCGTCCTCGGCCGGGGGATCGCCGGCACGTCCTTCCACGGCAGGGACGTCGGTGGGCGTGGTCTCCCCGTCCCCGGCCTGTTGTGGAGCCCCTGCGAGGGCAGCCTGATCGCGGCGACGGGCGGCCCGTTCCCGGCGGGCGTCCCGTTCGGCGAGCGACTCGATCGCGGCGAGGAACGCGGCGCCCTGCTCGGCTCCCATCCGCACCTGCAGCGAGACCATCCCGTCGTCCTCGGTCCACCAGGAGAACCGTCGCCGGTCGGCGACCCGGCCCGCGTCGACGTCGTCGGCCCGGCGCCAGGCCCGCACGGTGCGCTCGACCTGGGATGCGGTGGCGTGCCGGGCGAACTCGACGAGCTCCGCCTCGGTGCCCGGCTCGGCGACCCGGGTCAGCGCGCGCACCTTCGAGTAGGAGAGCTCACCTGCGGAGAAGGCGGCGCTGGTGAGGGGCAGCCCCCGTAGCGCCCGCGCCACCCGGACGTGCTGCCGGGCCGTCCCCGGCGTCAACGAGCACTTCCAGGCCAGCCAGTGGGCGCACGAGGTGATGCCGACGCCTCCCCAGCCCTCCCGCTCGTCGAACTCGGCGACCAGCCGCAGCCAGGACGCCGTCGCCGCCGCCAGCTGCACCGCACCGGCGCAGATCCGATCAGCGAGCGCGTCGATCGGCTCCACCGACTCGACGGGCCCGACCGACCCGAACGGCTCGACCGGCTGGACCGGCTGGACCGGCTGGACCGACCCGGTGGCGGCGGGGGCGACGACGGAAAGCGGCAGGGCAGAGACCAACGCATCGATCATGTGTTCGAACGTAGCGGGGACCACTGACGGGAACTCCGGATCGGTCGCGCGGGACGGTTCCGCGGAACCGTCCCGGCGACGTCGGGGGGGGGGGGGGGGGGGGGGGGGGGGGGG
>NZ_JAPVBP010000007.1:0-1323 GCF_026968025.1 Modestobacter sp. VKM Ac-2978
CGGAAGCTAAGCCTTTCAGCGCCGATGGTACTGCCCGGGGGACCGGGTGGGAGAGTAGGACGCCGCCGGACATAACTTCACGAAACGGGGGTCGGAGCATTGCGCTCCGGCCCCCGTTTTGTGCGTTTGTCCGCTTTCGTCGACCGACCGGACGCAGCCGCTTCAGCGGTGCGTCGGGTGGATGCGATGCCGTACAGGTGCCCCCACCGGGCGTGCGCCGTTCACCAGTGAGGTACGTAGAACACCATGACTTCTCCGCGACGGGGGCCCTCTGGCTCCGACCGTGGCCGCAGCGCCGGCGGCGCCGGTCGACCGCAGCGCCCCGCGGGGCACCGCGGCTCCCGGCCCACCGAGGGCAATCGTGGAGCCCGGCCCGCAGACGGCAGCCGTGGAGCTGCCGGTGGCGGACGGTCGTCACGTGACGATCGCCCGAGCGCATCGGGTGGTCCCGGAGGGGAGTGGCGCGACCGTCGTCCGGCCGGCGAGCGGTCGTCGGGTGGTCGCTCGGGTGGCGGGCGCCCGCAGGGCCAGGGTCGTCCGCAGGGTCAGGGTCGTCCGCAGGGAGATCGCCCCGCGTGGCAGGACCGCCGGCCTGGTGGGGACCGGCCCCAGGGGACGGGTCGTCCGCAGGGTCAGGGCCGTCCGCAGGGTGATCGCCCCGCGTGGCAGGACCGTGGTCCCAGTGGTGACCGCCCGCAGGGTCAAGGGCGCCCGCAGGGTGGTGGCCGTCCGCAGGGTGACCGTCCGGCGTGGCAGGACCGTCGTCCCAGTGGTGACCGTCCGCAGGGTGGTGGGCGTCCGCAGGGTGACCGCCCGGCGTGGCAGGACCGCCGCCCCAGTGGTGACCGGCCTCAGGGTGCCGGTCGTCCGCAGGGTGATCGCGCCGCGTGGCAGGACCGCCGCCCCAGTGGCGATCGTCCGCAGGGTGGTGGGCGTCCGCAGGGTGACCGTCCCGCCTGGCAGGACCGTCGCCCGGCCGGAGACCGGCCTCAGGGTGCCGGTCGTCCGCAAGGTGATCGCCCCGCTTGGCAGGACCGTCGTCCCAGTGGTGACCGCCCGCAGGGTCAAGGGCGCCCGCAGGGTGGTGGCCGTCCGCAGGGAGACCGCCCGGCGTGGCAGGACCGCCGCCCCAGTGGCGATCGCCCGCAGGGTGGTGGCCGTCCGCAGGGAGACCGCCCGGCGTGGCAGGACCGCCGCCCCAGTGGCGATCGCCCGCAGGGTGGTGGCCGTCCGCAGGGAGACCGGCCCGCGTGGCAGGACCGTCGCCCGGCCGGAGACCGGCCTCAGGGTGCCGGTCGTCCGCAGGGTGATCGCCCCGCGTGG
>NZ_JAPVBP010000007.1:1423-27448 GCF_026968025.1 Modestobacter sp. VKM Ac-2978
CAGGACCGTCGTCCCAGTGGTGACCGGCCTCAGGGTGCCGGTCGTCCGCAGGGTGACCGCCCGGCGTGGCAGGACCGTCGTCCCAGTGGTGACCGGCCTCAGGGTGCCGGTCGTCCGCAGGGTGACCGCCCGGCGTGGCAGGACCGCCGTCCCAGTGGTGACCGCCCGCAGGAACAAGGGCGTCCGCAGGGTGACCGGCCCGCGTGGCAGGACCGCCGTCCCAGTGGTGACCGGCCGCAGGGGCAGGAGCGTCCGCAGGGTGATCGTCCGGCGTGGCAGGACCGTCGCCCTGAGGGGGACACGGCCGTGCGTCGGGCGCCGGGCCCTGCGCTGCCGGAGTGGGTGGACCCGCGGGACCTCGACCAGTCGGTCCGCTCGGCACTGCGCGGCCTGGACTCCCGCAACGCCGACACCGTGGCTCGGCACCTCGTGGCCGCCGGCGGACTGCTCGACGACGAGCCGGAGTTGGCGCTCGAGCACGCCCGCGCAGCTCGGGACCGCGCGTCCCGCATCGCTGCCGTCCGCGAGGCCGTCGGCGTCGCGGCCTACCACGCAGGCGACTACGCCGAGGCAGCTCGCGAGCTGCGGGCCTACGCCCGGATGAGCGGTGACGACAGCTACCGCGCGGTGCTGGCGGACTGCGAGCGCGCCCTGGAACGGCCGGAGAACGCGTTGCGGCTGGTCCAGGAGGCGCTGGCCACCCAGCCCGGTGACGAGGAGCTCGTGGAACTGCGGCTCGTCGAGGCCGGGGCCCGACAGGACCTGGGCGAGACGGCAGCCGCTGCGCTGGTGCTCGAGGCTGCCCTCGGCGGACGTCCGACCCCCGCGACGCTGGGGAACCCGGACCTCGGCCAGCTCCGGCTCGCCACCGCGTACGCCGAGCTGCTCGACGCCCGCGGCGAGGAGGAACTGGCCGGTGAGTGGTTCGCCGCCATCGCCGCGGCCGACCCCGACGACCTCACCGGCGTTGCGGCCCTCTTCGCGGACGAGGACGAGGACGAGGCGGACGCGGACGCGGACGAGGACGAGGACGAGACGGTGGCCACCGACGGCTTGGCTGTCGACGTCGCGATCGCCGACGAGGGGGTCGTCGAGGACGAGCCTGTTGCCGAGGACGCTTCGGCGGAGGTCGCCGACGCAGATCGCCCGGGTGTCGGCACCGCCGAGATCGGCGGGGTCGAGTTCGCCGATGCCGACTTCGGGGACGTCTCGGCCGATGACATCGAGGCCGAGGTGGCCGAGCTCCTCGGCGAGACGCCGCCCCCCGTCGAGCGGGACCACACGCGCCTGTTCCAGGAGGCGCCCGGGAACGACGTCCCGGAGCAGGAGTCACCGACGGACTGACCTCCGTCGTCCACACCGGCCAGGTGCGTCCACAGACCGTGGGCACACCTGGCCGGTGTGCTGTCCGGGCAGCGAGGCTCGCGGCATGAGCCTTGCTGTCATCGACCGGAACGACGTCGTCCTGCGCGGCCGGCTGTCCGCCCCACCCGAGCTGCGCCCGTTGCCCAGTGGCGACACCTTGCTGGTCTTCAAGCTCGTCGTCCGCCGGGAGAGCCCCCGACCCCGGGGGCCGAAGTCCGACGTGATCACCTGCGTCAGCCTGTTGCCGGCGCTCCAGCGCTACGCGGCTGCCTGGACCCCGGACGACGTCGTGGAGGTGGAGGGGTCGCTGCAGCGCCGGTTCTGGCGGACCCCGACCGGCACGGCGGTCGCCTACGAGGTCACCTGCCGGCGCGGCCGCAAGGTCTCCCGGGGAGCGCCCCGGGCGTCGGCCGAGCCGGCGTGAGCGGCCCCGGATCGACGATCCGGGCCGTCCGCCGGTCAGTGCCCGTGCGGACGCAGCACCAGACCGGTGCGGGGCTTGGGCACGAAGAGGGTCGACTTGCGCGGCATCCGCGCCCCCGCCCGGGCGACCGCCGCCACATCGGCCGGCGAGGGGGAACGCAGCAGCAGGGCCACGCCGGCCCGGTCCGCAGCCAGCCGCAGCGCCTCCTCGACGTCGTGGGCGACCAGCACCGAGGAGGGGTCGTCCGGGCGCCCCCACAGACCGGTCAGCAGCGCGGCATGGGCGAGGACGACGTCCAGCCGCCGCCAGGCCGTGGGCGCCTCGGCCGGCACGGCTGCCCGCATCGCCGGGGACGGCTCGGACAGCTCTGCGACCCGACTGCCGTCGGTGAGCAGGAACGTCCCGTCCGCTCCGGTCTCCAGCCAGTCGGCGATCACCGGCCGGACGGCGCTGCCGGGCTGCGCGAGGTCACGGACCGCGAACCCGGCAGCCGCCGACTCCACCGCGGTCGACATCGACAGGTCGGGCACCACGCGGTGGATCGCCCGGACCCGGAGCCCGCCGGCCCCCATCGGCGTGACCAGCGCCAGCACGCTGCCCTGGCCGGCCCGGCCCCGCTGGTGGTCGCGGGCGGCCGCGAAGCGGTGGTGCCCGTCGGCGATCACCGCCGCCGTCCCGGCCAGGGCGCGGGTCAGCTGGTCCAACAGCTCCGGGTCGGTGACCCGCCACAGGCGATGGACCACCCCGTCGGGGTCGGCGACCTCCAGGGTGGGCGGGACGTCCCCGGTCTGCCGGGTGAGAGCCGCCACCTCCGGGTCGGGGTCGTGCGCGAGGACGATCGGCTCCAGGTCGGTGTCCGTCGCGGCCAGCAGGGCGGCGCGTCCGGCGACGGCCGGGGGAAAGGTGTCCTCGTGCGGGAGCACGGCCACCGAACCAGCGGCCGGCAGCGTCACCGCCCCCAGCCAACCGACCGTAGGAACGGCTCCCGGCGCGGCCATCTCATACCGCCACAGCGCGGGCACCTCGTCGTGGACCAGCACGTCCTCGGCCAGCCAGGCACGCAGCGTCTCGCCGGCGACAGCGGCAGACCGCTGGTCGCGTTCGGCGCGGGTGATCTCCCGCCCCGGCAACGGCTCGACGCCGGGCAGGATCAGGCGGACGACGTTGTGCGGATCGGCGGCGGCCAGACGGTCCCGCCCCGCCGGGTTCACGAGGTCGTAGGCCGGTGAGCTCACCCGTGCCAGGTGGTCGCCGTCGTGCTCGCGGTAGGTCAGGGCGCGGAACGGCCGGACGTCGAGGCCCGTCACGTCAGCGGGCGGGGCGTCCGCCGACGTCGAGGGCAGGAGGTCGTCGAGGGCACGGGTCGATCGTAGGAGTGCCCCCGCCGGGGGCCGGGAGCGGTGCCTGCCGGCACCGGCGGCGCGTGGAGCACCCGAGAGGGTGCGGAGGAGGAGCTGCGGTGGTGGACCCGGGACAGCCGGACGGCGGCGTCTACGACTGGTACCAGCGAGGGCTCGACCTGCTGGGCGACGGCAACCCCGATGCTGCCGCGACCCTGCTCGACCGCGCACTGGCCGCCGAACCCGGTTCACGCAGCGTGCGGGAGGCCCTGGCCCGGGCCCAGTACGACGCCGGCCGGTACCGCGAGGCGATCGAGTCCTTCGGCGCGCTGATCGCGGTCGACCCCGCCGACGACTACGCCCAGTTCGGGCTCGGGCTGGCCGCCAGCCGGGCCGGGGAGCTCGAGCTCGCCGCCGAACACCTCGCGCTGGCCGTGGCGATGCGTCCCGACCAGGGCCATTACGCCCGGGCATTGCGCGGCGTCCGGGCCCGGCGGGGGCTGGCGACGGAGCTGCCCTGAGGCCCGGCCCGCACGGCCCTGCGACAGGATGACGAGGTGAGCTCCGACGCTGGGTCCAGCCCTCGCCCGACCGACGCCCGTCCGCCGCTGGCCGCCGGCACCGACACACCGCCCACCCGCGCCTACGACGTGGCCCTGCTCGACCTCGACGGCGTGGTCTACGTCGGCCCTGCTGCCGTCCCCGGGGTCCCCGCGGCCCTGCAGGCCGCCCGGGACGAGGGCATGCGGCTCGGCTTCGTCACCAACAACGCCGCCCGGACGCCGGAGCAGGTGGCCGCGCACCTGACCGAGCTCGGCATCCCGGCCGCACCCGACGACGTGATCACCAGCTCGCAGGCCGCCGCCTCGGTCGTGGCCGGGCTGGTCGGGCCGGGCGCGCGGGTCCTGCCGGTCGGTGGCCCCGGCGTCGCGGCCGCCCTGTCGGCGGCGGGTCTGACGGTGGTCGACCGGGCCGAGGAGGAGCCGGCCGCCGTCGTCCAGGGCTACGGCCCGCAGGTGGGCTGGGCGCAGCTGGCCGAGGCAGTGGTGGCCGTGCGGGCCGGCGCCCGGCACGTCGCCACGAACACCGACGCGACGATCCCGTCGCCCCGCGGCGTGCTGCCCGGCAACGGTGCGCTGGTCGGCGTGGTCAGCACGGTCACCGGGCAGCAGCCGCTGGTCACCGGCAAGCCCGACCCAGCCATGCACGCCGAGTGCGTCCGCCGGACCGGCGCGCACCGGCCGCTGGTGGTCGGCGACCGGCTCGACACCGACAT
The DNA here is from genome assembly GCF_026968025.1 of Modestobacter sp. VKM Ac-2978. Taxonomy (NCBI): domain Bacteria; kingdom Bacillati; phylum Actinomycetota; class Actinomycetes; order Geodermatophilales; family Geodermatophilaceae; genus Modestobacter; species Modestobacter sp. VKM Ac-2978. The sequence goes on from NZ_JAPVBP010000007.1 coordinate 5,829, forward strand.
CGAGGGCGCCCGTCGGGCCGACGCGGCCAGCCTGCTGGTGTTCTCCGGGGTGGCCACCCCGGCCGACCTGCTCGCCGCAGGCCCGGTGCACCGGCCGGACCTGCTCTCCGCCGACGCTGCCGGGCTGCTGGTCGCGCACCCGGCAGTGACCCCGGTCGAGGCCGAGGGGACCTGGCGGTGTGGCGGCTGGGAGGCCGCCGCCGACGGGGAGCAGGTGACGTTGCGCGCGGTCGGGCCGGAGCGGGAGGGGGCCGACGGGCTGGACGGGTTGCGCGCGCTCGCCGTCGCGCACTGGTCGCGGCATCCCGCGGAGGGACGGCCGGCGGTGCTGCGGCCCGGGGACGACGCGGCTGCCGAGGTGCTGGCCGGCTGGGCCCTGACCGCCGGGTGACGGTCCGGGCCGGCGGGTCAGAGGAGCGAACGCAGCCGCAGCATGTCGCGGAGGCCCGCTTCGAGCTTGATCCGGCCCGACGCCCACGCGGGCGCGAAGGACAGCTGCCCCGACGTCAGGGCCAGCAGGTCGTCGCTGGTCATCGTCAGCCGGATGTCGGCCTTGGGCACCGCCGGCCCGTCCGGCAGCGCGGTCATGTCGTGCACCGAGCCGCGGGCCAGCCGGCCGGCGACCACCTGGTCGAGGTCGGTCAGCCGGCAGGAGACGCTGCGGTCCAGGTCCCGTGCCGCCTCCTTGGCGGCCAGCTTGCCCACGAAGTCGTCCAGGGCGGTCATGCACTCGTCCAGCGTCGCCACGTCGTGGTGCCTCCTCCAGCCGGTGACCGGGCTCGTCCCGGCCGGGCGGTCGCAGCGGGACGCTACCGGCGGGGAGGACGACCCGACGCGGGCGGTCCGGCGCGCGGCCCGGTGCCGTCGCCGAGGGCGGGTCCACCGGCTGCTCCGGTGCGCCGTCGCCGGTCGGTGGCGGCCGGTAGCCTGCCAGGTGGTCGCCGGGTCCCCGGTGACCGGCGAGCCGGCAGCTGCCGGCTCGCCGGCGTTGACCGCGTGTGGAGGAGGAGCCCGTGAGCGTGCCCGGCCAGCCCCGCCCGGTCCCGCACCCCCCAGGCGGCGCCCGGCCCGCTCCGGCGGGCACCGACGCAGCGACCACGCAGGAGTCCACGGCGCGTCCCGCGGCGTCCCCGTTCGCCGACCTGGCCGGTCGGCCGGTGGCCGAGCACGTCGCGGTCTTCGAGGCCGAGCACCAGCGGCTGCAGCGCGAACTGTCCACCATCGACCAGCTCTGATGGCCCGCCGCAGCCGGCTCGATGCCGAGCTCGTGCGCCGCGGGCTGGCCCGCTCCCGTGAGGACGCCGTCGCGCTCATCGCCGAGGGCCGGGTCACCGTCGGTGGGCAGGCCGCCACCAAGCCGGCCACCGGCGTGGAGGCGGGCACGCCCGTCGTCGTCCGCACCGACCCCGACCAGCCCCGGTGGGTCTCCCGCGGCGCGCACAAGCTGATCGGCGCCCTGGACGCCTTCGGAGTGCCCGTCGAGGGCCGGCGGGCGCTGGACGCCGGCGCCTCCACCGGCGGCTTCACGGAGGTGCTGCTGCGCCGTGGCGCCCGGGAGGTCGTCGCCGTCGACGTCGGCTACGGCGAGCTCGCCTGGTCGCTGCGCACCGACGAGCGGGTCGCCGTGCACGAGCGGACCAACGTCCGCGAGCTGACACCGGAGGCGATCGGCGGCGCCACCGACCTGGTCGTGGCCGACCTCTCCTTCATCTCCCTGCGCCTGGTGCTGCCGGCCCTCACCGGCTGCGCCGGACCCGACGCCGACCTGCTGCCGATGGTGAAGCCGCAGTTCGAGGTCGGCCGGGACCGGCTCGGCTCGGGTGGGGTCGTCCGCGACCCCGCCCACCGCGCCGACTCCGTCGCCACCGTCGCGGCGGCCGCCGCCGAGCTCGGCTGGGGCACCGCCGGGGTGGTGGCCAGCCCGTTGCCCGGTCCGGCGGGCAACGTGGAGTTCTTCCTCTGGCTCCGCCGCGACGCGCCCCCACCGGACCAGGCCGACATCGACCGAGCAGTTCAGGAAGGACCACAGTGACCGAGCACCAGCCAGGCGCACCGGCGGGCGCCGCCGACGAGGACCGTCCGGCTCAACGGCGGGTGCTGCTGGCCGTGCACACCGGGCGCGCCGACATCGTCGGGCTCGCCCGCTCCGCCGCCGCCCGGCTCGCCGAGGCCGGCATCGTGGTCCGGCTGCTGGACGACGAGGCCGAGGCGATGGCCGTCCCCGGCGCGGAGGTCTGCCCCTTCGGCCCCGGAGCGGCGGAGGGCGTGGAGATCGTGCTGGTCTTCGGGGGCGACGGCACCTTCCTGCGGGCCGCCGAGATGGCGCGCAGCACCGATGCGGCGATCACCGGCGTCAACCTCGGCCGGGTGGGCTTCCTGGCCGAGACCGAGCCCGAGGCGGTCGAGGAGATGATCGCCGCGGTGCAGCGCTGCGAGTACGACGTGGAGGAGCGGCTCACCCTGGAGGCCACCGTGCTGGACGCCGAGGGCCGGCCGACCGGTGAGGGCACCTGGGCGCTCAACGAGATCTCGGTGGAGAAGGTCGAGCGGGCCCGGGTGCTCGACGTCGTCCTGGAGGTCGACGGACACCCGCTGACCAGCTTCGGCTGCGACGGCGTCCTGTGCGCCACGCCCACCGGGTCCACCGCCTACGCCTTCTCCGCCGGTGGCCCGGTCGTGTGGCCCGACGTCGAGGCTCTGCTCCTGGTGCCGACCAACGCACACGCCCTGTTCGCCCGGCCACTGGTCACCTCACCGACCTCCGTGCTGACCATCGCCGTCCCGCCGGACGGCACCCGGGCCCGTGTGTCGGCCGACGGCCGCCGGGTCGTCGACGTGCCCGACGGTGGCCGGGTCGAGGTCCGGCGCTCCGAGCGGCCGGTCCGCATCGCCCGGATGAACCCGACCGCGTTCGGCGACCGGCTGGTCGCCAAGTTCGGGCTGCCGGTCCGGGGCTTCCGGGACGCCCGCTCCCACGGGCCCGGCCACGAGGCGCCCGTCGGGCGCACCAACGTGCTGACCGGGGACGTCAACACCAGCGACGGCGTCCTGCGGACCGCAGAGGAGGTGGGCGGTGGCCACCCGGACAGCAAGGCGTGAGCGGCCGGCTCCGCAGCCGGAGCCCGCGCAGGCGCCGAACGGCGCGCTGTCGGAGCTGCACATCCACGGTCTGGGCTCCATCGACGACGTCACCCTGGAGTTCGGCCGCGGCCTGACCGTGGTCACCGGGGAGACCGGTGCCGGCAAGACGATGGTGGTGACCGGCCTGAGCCTGCTCTTCGGCGGGCGGGCGGACCAGGGCCGGGTCCGAGCGGGGGTGCGGGCCGGCGTCGAGGGCCGGCTGGTGCTGCCGCCGGACTCCCCGGTGTGGGCCCGCGCCGCCGACGCCGGCGCGGAGCCCGACGAGGACGGCAGCCTGATCCTGGCCCGCACGTTCAGCGCCGAGGGGCGCTCCCGGGCCCACCTGGGCGGCCGCAGCGTGCCCGTCGGCGTGGTCGCCGAGCTGGCCGAGGACGTGCTCGCGGTGCACGGGCAGACCGACCAGCAGCGGCTGACCCGCCCCGCGGAGCAGCGGCGCGCCCTGGACCGGTACGCGGGCACCGAGCACCTGGCGCTCGTCGAGGAGCACCGCGCCGCCCACGCGGTCTGGCGCCGGCTGGCCGAGGACCTGGACCGCCGTCGCGGCCAGGCCCGGGAGCTCGCCCAGGCCGCCGACGTGCTGCGGCACGGCCTGGAGGAGATCGCCGCGGTGGCGCCCGAGCCGGGCGAGGACGTCGACCTCGACACCCTGGCCAAGCGGCTGGGGGACGCCGACGCGCTGCGCTCCGTCGCCGACACCGCCCGGCTGGCGCTCGTCGGGGACGTCACCGGCGACCTCGGCGGGGACGGCGACCTCCCGCAGGACGCCACCAGCGCACTGGCCACGGCCGAGCGGGCGCTGGCCGGTTCCGACGACCCCACCCTGGTCCTGCTCGCCCAGGACCTCGCCGACGCGGTGGCCGTGGTCTCCGACGTCGGTGTGCAGCTGGCCAGCTACGTCGCCGACCTGGACGCCGACCCGGCGCGGCTGGCCGAGGTGCTCGACCGCCGGGCGGCGCTGACCGCGCTGGTCCGCAAGTACGCCGACGCGGGGGAGGGGCTGGCCGGGGTGCTGGCCTGGTCCGCCGACGCAGCCGACCGGCTGTCCCAGCTCGACGTCTCCGACGAGGCGCTGGCGACGCTGGAGACCGAACGGGACGCCGCCCGTACCGAACTGGCCGCGCTGTCCGCCCGGGTGACCGCCGGCCGCCAGGCCGCGGCGGAGGGCTTCGCCGCCGAGGTGGGGGGCGAGCTGGCCGGCCTGGCGATGAAGAACGCGCAGGTGTCCTTCCGGATCGACACCGACGTCGAACAGCCCGGCCCGGACGGCGCCGACGAGGTCGTCCTGCTGCTGTCACCGCACCCGGGGGCACCGGCGCGGCCGGTGCACAAGGGCGCCTCCGGCGGTGAGCTGTCCCGGGTGATGCTGGCCATCGAGGTGGTGTTCGCCGGCGCCGACCCGGTGCCGGTGATGGTCTTCGACGAGGTCGACGCCGGGGTGGGCGGTCAGGCGGCCGGGGAGATCGGCCGGCGGCTGGCCCGGCTCGCCCGTGAGCACCAGGTCGTCGTGGTCACCCACCTGGCCCAGGTCGCCGCCTTCGCCGACACGCACCTGGTGGTGGACAAGTCGCCGGACACCGCCCTGGGCGTCACCGCCACCGACATCCGGGCGGTGCGGGACGAGGACCGGGTGCGGGAGCTGGCCCGGATGCTGTCCGGCCTGGCCGACAGCGACACCGGCCAGGCCCACGCCCGGGAACTCCTCGCCGTCGCCGCCGAACGAGGCCGCTGACCCCCGGCCCTCGGCCCCCTCGCAGGGCCCCGCCGCGAGCGCGCGAGCGGTGGGGGGCGAGGGGGTCCTCTTTCAGGGGCGCTTGGCGTACCCGGCCAGGCCGAACTGCAGCAGCGCGAGGCCGCGGCGGCCGCGGGCGCGCAGCTCGGTCACCAGCTCGGGGCCGGACGCGCCGGCCAGCACCCGGTCCCGAGCCGCTTCCAGCAGTGCCGAGTACAGCCCCAGGACGGCGTTGGCGGCCAGCCACGGCTCCAGGTCCCCGGCGGCGGCCCGCGTCTCCAGGGTGATCTGCTCGGCGAGGGTGTCGGTCAGCGCGCCGAGGATCTCCCGTTCCCGGGCCTGCAGCGTCCGGCTGCCGCGGATGATCCGGGCCATCTCGGCGACGCCCTCGGCCGCCGCGGGGGAGCCCAGCTGGCTCACCGCGGCGACGACGAAGCCACCGGCCGCAGCGGCGGCCGACTCCCCGGCCGGGCGACGGCGGACGGCGTCCAGCAGCGCCGCGCGCATGGGCGGGTCGGCCTCGAAGACCAGCCCCTCCTTGACCGGGAAGTGGTTGAAGACGGTCTTCTCCACGACACCGGCGCGCTGGGCGATCTCGATCACGCTGACGTGGTCGAAGCCCCGTTCGGCGAACAGCTCGGCCGCCGCGTCGACGATGGCCTCCCGGGTGCGCAGGCGCCGCTGCTCGCGCAGGTTGGGGCCGCGCCGTTCCCGGCGACGAGCCCGTCGGCCGGGGCCGGCCGCGTCCGCCGGCTCGGCGGCGCTCGCCGGCTGGGGGTCGCTCCCGGCCGGGCCGGCGACGTCCTCCACCGGCTCGGCCGGCAGCCGTGCGGTCGTGTTCGGCGCCACCGCTGCCGGAGGCGCCGTGGGGGCGGGCACCGGTGGTCGGGACGGCAACGGCACCACCCGGGCGGACGGCGGTTCCGCGGCCCCGGGCGGGGCGCTCGCCGGGTCGCCGGCGACGGTGCTGGTGGGCTCGACGTCCGGCGCGGCGGCGTCGTCGGCGAGCAGGTCGGTCGCTGTACTCCGGCGCGCGGAGGCCCCTGCAGTCACAGCAGTCACGCTAGTGACGGGCCGGTCCCGTCCCCGGGCAGCGACACCCGGTCGTCGGCACGGCGAGTCGACCGAAACCCGGTGTCGCTCACTGAACGTGAGCAGTCGGCTGCGCTCGCGCGTCGGGAGGGAGGGGTCCGACCGGCCCGTGGGAGCATCGAACCCATGCGCATCGGCACCCTGCGGCGCGGACGGTCGTCCGACACGGCTCCCGGCGTGACCGGCACCGTCCGCGTCGACCGGCGGACCAAGAACCTGACCAAGCGGCTCCGGCCGGGCGAGATCGCCGTGCTCGACCACCTCGACATCGACCGGGTGAGCGCCGACTCGCTGGTGGCGGGCAAGGTCGCCGCCGTCGTCAACGCCTCGCCGAGCATCTCCGGCCGGTACCCCAACCTCGGCCCCGGGATCCTGGTCGAGGCGGGCATCCCGCTGGTCGACGGAGTGGGCAAGGAGGTCCTCGCCCAGCTCAAGGAGGGCACCGAGGTCCGGCTGGAGGGCAACCGGCTCTACGCCGGTGACACGGTCGTGGCCGAGGGCGTCGAGCAGACGCCGGAGACCATCGCGGTGGCGATGGCCGAGGCCCGTGCCGGGCTGTCGGACCAGTTGGAGGCCTTCGCCGCCAACACCATGGAGTACATGAAGCGCGAACGCGCGCTGCTGCTCGACGGGGTGGGCGTCCCCGACGTCACCACCCGGATCGAGGGCCGGCACGTGCTGGTCGTCGTCCGGGGCTACGACTACAAGGAGGACCTGCAGGCCCTCCGCCCCTACATCCGGGACTACCGCCCGGTGCTCATCGGCGTGGACGGCGGCGCCGACGCGCTCAAGGAGGCCGGCTACCAGCCGGACATGATCATCGGCGACATGGACTCGGTCAGCGACTCCGTGCTCCGCTGCGGCGCCGAGGTGGTCGTGCACGCCTACCCCGACGGCCGGGCTCCTGGTCTGCAGCGGGTCACCGACCTCGGGGTCGAGGCCATCACCTTCCCGGCCGCGGCCACCAGTGAGGACATCGCCATGCTGCTGGCCGACGAGAAGGGCGCGACGCTGATCGTCGCCGTCGGCACCCACGCCACGCTGGTGGAGTTCCTGGACAAGGGCCGTGGCGGCATGGCCTCGACCTTCCTCACCCGGCTGCGGCTGGGCGGGAAGCTCGTCGACGCCAAGGGGGTCAGCCGGCTGTACCGCAGCCGGATCTCCACCCTGGCGCTCGTCCTGCTCGTGCTGGCCGCCCTGCTGTCGATCACCGCCGCGCTCGCCGTGTCCACCGCCGGCCGCGTCTATCTCGACCTGCTCATCGACCAATGGGACAGCTTCGTGTTCTGGTTGGAGAACCTCTTCTCGTGATCGACTTCCGTTACCACCTGGTCTCCCTGATCGCGGTCTTCCTGGCCGTGGCCCTGGGGATCGTCATCGGCACCACGCAGCTGAACGGACCGGTGCTGACGAACCTGCAGAGCCAGGTGACCGCCCTCCAGGAGGACAAGCGGCTGCTGGAGGACGAGACCCGGCAGCTGCAGACCACGCTGGACCAGGTCGGCAGCTTCGAGGAGGCCGTGGGCCCCGCCCTGGTCGCCGACACCCTCGCCGGGCGCAGCGTGCTGCTCGTCGTCGGCAGCGAGGACGTGCCGGCCGAGACGGTCGAGGGGATCACCGCGCTGCTGGCCGACGCGGGGGCCACCGTCACCGGCGCCCTCCGGCTCCCCGCGGGGTTCGGTGACCCGGCCAACGAGTCGGGCCTGCGCAGCTACCTGACCGGCCCCGGGCTGCCGCCCGGCATCACCCCGGCGGAGACCGAGGACACCGGTGAGCTCCTGGCCGACGTGCTGGCCGACGTGCTCGTCGTCCCCGGAGCCGACAGCGAGGAGGCCGGCGTCGTGCCCGACGCTGCGGCCACCGCCTCGGTGCTGGCCGGGCTGGAGGAGCTCGAGGTGCTCAGCCGGGACACGGCCTCGGTGGCCCCGGCCGACTTCGCCGTGCTGCTGACCGCGGGCACCGCCTCCGGTGACGACGCCGAGGAGCGCACCACCGCCCTGGTCCAGCTGGCCACCGCGCTGGACGCCCGGGGCTCCGGCGCCGTCATCGCCGGTGACCTCGCCTCCGTGGAGGACGGCGGTCTGGTCGGTGCGGTCCGCGCGGACCGGCCGGTCTCCGACGGCCTGTCCACGATCGACAACGCGGACACCCCGGCCGGCCAGATCAGCACCGTGCTCGCGCTGGTCGCCGAGGCCACGGACACCTCGGGCCAGTACGGGGTCGGGGAGGGCACCACCCCGGTGCCCACGCCCGTCCCGTGAGCAGCTCGCGTGGGCGCGCCGCGCTGGCCGCGGGGGCCGCAGGGGCCGCGCTGGCCGGACTGGCCGGTGCCGATGCGCTGACCGCCCGACCGGCGGGGGCGCCCTGGCGGCGGACCAACTACGCCGGGCGCCCGGTGACCCTGCTGGGTGGCCCGGTGCTGGCCGCCGCGGCGACCGGATCGGCGGTGCTCGGCGCTCCGGCGGGCCAGCGGGCCGCGGCCGCCGTCGTCGGTGCCGTCGCCGGTGCGGTCGGTGGCTACGACGACCTGGCGGGCGCCCGGCCGGAGCAGGCCCGGGACAAGGGCCTGGCCGGTCACCTGGCCGCACTGCGGGCGGGGCGGGTGTCGGCCGGCGCGGTGAAGGTCGCCGGGATCGGTGCCGCCGCTGCGGTCGCCGCCGTGCTGACCCGCCGCGGCAGCGGGGTGTCGGCCGTCGTCGACGGCGTCCTGACGACCGGCCTGGTCGCCGGGACGGCGAACCTGGTCAACCTGCTCGACCTGCGTCCTGGCCGGGCTGCGAAGGCCGCCGTGCTGCTGTCCGCGGCGACCGTGGGCGGCCCTGCCGGTGGGCTGGTCGCCGGCCCGCTCGGCGCGGGCCTGGCGGTGTTGCCCGCGGACCTCGGCGAGCGCGTGATGCTCGGCGACTGCGGGGCCAACGCCGTCGGCGCGCTGCTCGGCCTGCGGCTGGCCGCGCTGCCGGGCCGCGGCTCCCGGGCCGGCCTGCTCGGTGTGGTCACCGCACTCACCCTGGCCAGCGAGAAGATCAGCTTCACCCGGGTCATCGAGTCGACCCCCGGCCTGCGGGAGCTCGACCGGCTCGGCCGCCGCCGGGCGTGACCGCCGTGCGGCATCCCGGACGACGTCCTCCCGGGCGGGTCCGGCGATGACGAGCACCGCCCGCCGCCGGGTCGTGCAGGGCGCGGCCGGGGCGGCGCTGCTGATCTCGGTGCTCACCCTGCTGGCCCGGCTGGCCGGGTTCGGGCGCACCGTCGTCTTCACCAACGCCGTCGGCGCCGACAGCACCGCGGACACCTACGTCGCGGCCAACAACGTGCCGAACATCGTCTTCGAGGTGGTTGCCGGCGGCGCGCTGGCCAGCCTCGTCGTCCCGATGCTCGCCGGCGGGATCGCGGCCGGGGACCGGGAGCAGGTGCGCCGCACCGCCGGCGCGCTGCTGGGCTGGGCGCTGCTGGTACTGGTGCCGCTGGCCGCACTGCTCGCCCTCTTCGCCCGGCCGATCGCCGGTGCGCTGCTCGGGGACGACGCGGCCGAGGTCGAGCTGGCCGCCCGCTTCCTGCTCGTCTTCGCCCCGCAGGTGGTGCTCTACGGCATCGCAGTGGTGCTGACCGGAGTGCTCCAGGCGCACCGCCGCTTCGCCGGGCCCGCGCTGGCGCCGCTGCTGTCCACCCTGGTGGTCGCCTCCGCCTACCTGCTGTTCGCCGGCCTCGACGGCAGCCGCACGGTGGGCGGGCTGTCCACCACCGCCGAGCTGGTGCTCGGGGTGGGCACGACGCTGGGCGTCCTCGCGCTCGCGGCGTCCCTGCTGGTGCCGCTGCGCGGGTTGCGGCTGGGGCTGCGGCCCTCGCTCCGCTTCCCCGTGGGGGCGGCGCCCCGGGTGCGCCGGCTCGCGCTGGCCGGGGTGCTCACCCTCGCCGGCCAGCAGCTGGTCGCCCTGGTGGCGATCCGGCTCGCGGCCGATGCGCCCGACGGCACCCAGGTCGCCTACTTCGCCGGGATGACCGTCTTCCTGCTGCCCTGGGCCGCGCTCGCCGTGCCGCTGGCCACCTCGGTCTACCCGGGGCTCACCGAACGGGCCGCGGTCGGTGACGAGGAGGGGTACCGACAGGCGCTGGCGCCGGCCGTCGTCCTCACCGTGGTGAGCAGTGCGGTGGCGGCGGCTGGCCTGGTCGCGGTCTCCGGTCCGATGGCCCGGGTGTTCCTGGCCGCCCCGGAGAACGCCGGCGCTGCGGCAGCGCTCCAGTCGACGATCGCCGCCTTCGCCCCCGGCCTGGTGGGCTACGGGCTGGTCGCGCTGCTCTCCCGGGCCCTGTACGCCCGGGGGTCCTGGCGCTCGCCGACGGTCTGCGTGGTCGGTGGCTGGCTGGTGGCCGTCGCCGCGGACCTGGTGCTGGCCGCCGTGCTGGCCCCGGCCGACCGTGCGTTCGCGCTGGGCGCCGGGCACAGCATCGGGGTCACCGTGGCCGGCATCGCGCTGCTGGTCGTGGTGGCCCGGGAGGCCGGCGCGGGCGCGCTGGCCGGCGTGGCCCGCACCGGTGGGCCGGCGCTGCTGGCCGGCGGGCTCGCGGGTGCGGCCGGACTGCTCACCGCCCGGGCACTGGGCGCCGACCCGGTGCCCGGGGACGGCGTGCTCCCCGCGATCGGCATCGGGCTGGCGGCCGGTGGGGTCGTGCTGGTCGTCGCCGCGGCGGTCATGATGGGGACCTCGCGGCGGCCGTTGACCGCGGCCGTGCAGGGCCTGCGGGGGGCCGACGCACCAGGAGGGGACCGATGAGCGAACAGCCTCTCCTGACCGGACGCCGGATCGCGGAGGTGCTGGCCACCAGCACCGGCGGCGTCGGCACCCACCTGCGCTCGGTGCTGTCCGCGCTGGCCCGCTCGGGCGCGGCCGTGCGGGTCTGCGGCCCGCAGGCCACCGAGGAGCTGTTCGGCTTCACCGCCACCGGCGCCGACTTCCGTCCGGTGGGCATCTCCGCAGGTCTCGACCCGGTGGCCGACCTGCGCGCCGTCCACGCCCTGCGCCGGGCCACCGCAGAGGCGGACCTGGTGCACGCCCACGGGCTGCGGGCCGGGCTGGTCGCCGCGGCGGCCCGTGCCCTGGCCGGGCAGCGTCGTCGGCCGCTGGTGCTCACCCTGCACAACGCACTGCCCGAGGGCGGCGGTCTCCGCCGCCGGGTGCTGCAGGCCGCCGAGCGGGCGACGATCCGCGGCGCCGACGTGGTGCTGGCCGCGTCCGGCGACCTCGCCGACAACGCCCGCCGGCTCGGCGCCCGGGACGTGCGGGTCGCCCCGGTCTCCGCGCCGCCGTTGGGGCCCGCCCGGCGGGACCGGCGCGAGGTGCGGCGCGAGCTCGGGCTCGACGACGACCGCCGGCCACTGGTCGTCGCCATCGGCCGGCTGCACCCGCAGAAGGGGTACGACTCGCTGCTGGACGCCGTCAGCCGGTGGTCGGCGGACCCGCGGCTGCGCCCGGCACCGCTGGTGGCCATCGCCGGGGACGGTCCGCTGTCCGACGAGCTGTCCCGGCGCATCGCCGCCGAAGGGCTGCCGGTGACACTGCTCGGGCGGCGCACCGACGTCGCCGACCTGCTCGGCGCCGCGGACGCGTGCGTGCTGCCCTCGATCTGGGAGGCGCGCTCGCTGACCGCCCAGGAGGCGCTGCGGGCCGGGACGCCGCTGGTCGCCACGGCCGTGGGCGGGATCCCCGAGCTGGTCGGGGACGCCGCCGAGCTGGTGCCCGTCGGCGATGCCGCGGCCCTGGCCGAGACCGTCGCCCGGGTGCTCACCGACCCCGCCGAGATCGCCCGGCTGGGGGCCGCCGGACCACGTCAGGCGGCCACCTGGCCCGACGAGGCGGCGACCGCGGCCGCTCTGGTCGACCTCTACCGGGAGCTGCTCGGACCCCCCGGGGAGCGGTGATGAGCGGACCGGGCGCCCTCCTGCGCCTGTTCTCGGCCTCGCTGGTCCTGCTCGCCCTGCTCGGCGGGCTGCTCGCGGGCACCACCGGCCCGGCGGCGGCCGCCACCGCCGAGGGACCGTGGTCGGCCACCCGGGTGGTGGACGTCGGCGTCGCCGGGCTGACCTGGTCGGACCTGGACCCCGAGCGCACCCCCGAGCTGTGGGCGCTGGCCGAGGAGTCGGCCATCGGTGCGCTGTCGGTGCGGGCCGCCCGACCCACCACCTGCCTGCTGGACGGCTGGGCCACCCTGGGCGCGGGCAACCGGGCCCGCTACCCGGGCCCGGTCGAGCCGGTCCCCCCGGTGCCGGTGCCCAGCGTCCCGCTCCCGGAGGACGACGCGGTCGCGAACGGCGCCGGAGCCGACGAGGGCCCGGCCGCGGTCCAGGCGGACACCCGGCTGTCCTGGTGTGGGCTGGAGGAACAGGTCGCCGACGTCGGCCTCGCCGAGCCGCAGCAGACCGTCGCGCGGGTGGCCGCCGACGAGGCCACCGCCCGGTTCGGCGCCGAGCCCGGCGCCCTCGGCGAGGCGGTGGACTGCAGCACGGTGGTCGGCCGCGCCGGCTCGCTGGCGGTGGCGGGGGAGACCGGTGAGTTCAGCGTCCGCGACCGGCTGCCGACCGACCCGGCCGAGGCCGCCGCGCTGCTGGCGGAGTGTCCGCTCACCGTCGTCTCGCTGGACCAGCTCACCGACGCCGGCGCACCGGCCATCGAGGAGACCGACACCGGCACCCAGCCCTCCCGCCGGGAGTCGGCCCTGGCGGTCATCGACCAGACCGTCGGCCGGCTGCGCGACGCGGTGGCCGAGCTGCCCGGGGACACGCTGTTCCTGCTGCAGGGGGTCTCGGAGGTCAACGGCGGCCGGCCGCAGCTGCACGTGGGGCTGGCCAACGGGCCGGGGGTGGCGCCGGGCTGGCTGACCAGCGCGAGCACCGGCCGGGCGCCCTTCGTCCAGCTGATCGACGTCGCGCCCACGGTCCTGCAGGCACTGGGCCTGGACCGGGTCGCCTCGATGAACGGGCAGCCGTTCCGGGTGGCCGGCGACCGGCCCGACCTGGCGACCGCGGTCGCCGAGCTGGAGCAGGTCAACACCCGCGCGGTCGTGCACTACCGAAGCACCGGCACCACCTTCTGGCTGCTGGTGCTGCTCAACGGCGCGCTGGTCGTGCTGGGGCTGCTCGGCCTGGGCGGCTGGGCCACCGGTTGGTTCCCCGGCCGGGCCCGGGGCCACGGGCGGGTGCGGACCTGGCTGCAGCAGCGCACCCCGGGACGGCGCCGGACGGCGGCGCTGCGGGTCGCCGCGCTCGCCGTCGCCGCCGTCCCGGTGTCGACCTACCTGGCCAACCTGGTGCCCTGGGAGCTCAGCTCGGCCCCGCGGCCGGCACTGGCCGGCTCGGTGCTCGGCTGCACCGTCGCGGTGACCGCGGTCGCCGCGCTGGGGCCGTGGCGGCGGGCCCGGCTGGGGCCGGCGGTCGCCGTCCTGGTCATCACCCTGGGGACCCTGGTGGGCGATGTGCTCACCGGCTCCCACCTCGAGCTCGACGGCCTGCTGGGCTACGACGCCATCGTCGCCGGCCGGTTCACCGGGTACGGCAACCTGAGCTTCGGGCTGCTGGCGGTCAGCTCCCTGCTGCTCACCGCCGCAGCGGCTGCCGCGGTGGCCCGCCGGGCGGGCACACCCGGTCGTCGGCACTGGCTCCTGCCGGTGCTGGGAGCCGGGGTGGGCACCGTGGTCGTGATCGGTGCACCGTCGCTGGGCCGGGACTTCGGGGGAGTGCTGGCCGCCGTCCCCGGGTTCCTGGTGCTCGGGATGCTGCTGGGCCACATCCGGGTCACGGTGGTCCGGCTGGTGGCGGTGCTCGCCGTCGCCGTGCTGGCCGTCGGCTCCGTCGCGGTGCTCGACTGGCTCGGCCCGGCCGACGAGCGCAGCCACCTGGGCCGCTTCGTCGGGCAGCTGCTGGACGGCGAGGCCTGGACCGTGGTGAGCCGGAAGGCCCAGGCCAACCTCAACATCCTGCTGGGCAGCCCGCTGGCCTGGATGCTGCTGGTCGCCCTGGTCGCCGCGGTGTGGCTGCTGCGCCCCGGCGGGCTGCTGCGCACCCGCCCGGGTCACCCCGCCGCGGGGCTGCCCGCCGCCGACCTGCGGGTGCTGCGGGCCGGGCTCGTGGCGGTCGCGCTGAGCCTGACCCTGGGCGCACTGGTCAACGACAGCGGCGTCGCCCTCCCGGCGACCGCCGCCACCCTCCTGGTGCCCCTGCTGGTGTGGCTGGTCGCCAGTGCACCGGGCGGCGACGGGGCCGCCCCGCCGCTCCCGGGTCGGGCGCCGGGAGCGGCGACGGGGGCCCCGGGAGCCCGTGTTAACGTGGGCGTCCGTGGGTCGACTGGCAGAACCTCGTGACCGCGGACCTCTTCTCCCCAACTCCCAGCCGACGAAGTTCGTCTTCGTCACCGGCGGCGTCGTGTCGTCACTGGGCAAGGGACTGACAGCAAGTTCTCTGGGGGCGTTGCTCTCCAGCCGTGGCCTGCGGGTCACGATGCAGAAGCTGGACCCGTACCTCAACGTGGACCCGGGGACGATGAACCCCTTCCAGCACGGCGAGGTGTTCGTCACCGAGGACGGCGCCGAGACCGACCTGGACATCGGGCACTACGAGCGGTTCCTGGACACCGACCTCACCGGCCGGGCCAACGTGACCACCGGCCAGGTGTACTCCGACGTGATCGCCAAGGAGCGGCGCGGGGAGTACCTGGGCGACACGGTGCAGGTGATCCCGCACATCACCAACGAGATCAAGTCGCGCATCATGGCCGTGGCAGAGGGCCCGGAGCGGGTCGACGTGGTCATCACCGAGGTCGGCGGCACGGTCGGTGACATCGAGTCCCTGCCGTTCCTGGAGGCCGCCCGTCAGGTGCGGCACGAGATCGGCCGGGACAACTGCTTCTTCCTGCACATCTCGCTGATCCCCTACATCGCCCCCTCCGGTGAGCTGAAGACCAAGCCCACCCAGCACTCGGTCGCCCAGCTGCGCAGCATCGGCATCCAGCCCGACGCGCTGGTCTGCCGGTCGGACCGGGAGATCTCCGAGGGCATCAAGCGCAAGATCGGCCTGATGTGCGACGTGGACGCCGAGGGGGTCACCTCCTGCCCGGACGCCCCGTCGATCTACGACATCCCCAAGGTGCTGCACCGCGAGGGGCTGGACGCCTACGTCGTCCGCCGGCTGGGCCTGCCCTTCCGGGACGTCGACTGGACCGTGTGGGGCGACCTGCTGGACCGGGTGCACGACCCGAAGCAGACGGTCACCGTGGCGCTGGTCGGCAAGTACATCGACCTGCCCGACGCCTACCTCTCGGTCACCGAGGCGTTGCGGGCCGGTGGCTTCGCCCACCGCTCGCGGGTGCAGATCCGCTGGGTGCCCTCCGACGACTGCGCGACCCCCGAGGGCGCCGCGGCCGCGCTGGCCGGGGTGGACGGCGTCTGCGTTCCCGGTGGGTTCGGGGTGCGCGGCATCGAGGGCAAGCTCGGCGCGATCCAGCACGCCCGGGTCAACGGCATCCCCACCCTGGGGCTGTGCCTGGGCCTGCAGTGCATGGTCATCGAGGTGGCCCGGGACCTGGCCGGCATCGAGGGCGCGAACTCCACCGAGTTCGACCCGGAGACCCCCGACCCGGTCATCTCCACCATGGCCACCCAGCTCGACGTGGTGGCCGGCCGGGGCGACATGGGCGGCACCATGCGGCTGGGCAGCTACCCGGCCGCGCTGCAGAAGGGCTCGGTCGTCGCGGCCGCCTACGGCGCCACCGAGGTCACCGAGCGGCACCGGCACCGGTACGAGGTGGCCAACGCCTACCGCGACCGGCTGACCGAGGCCGGGCTGGTCTTCTCCGGCACCTCGCCCGACGGCACCCTGGTCGAGTTCGCCGAGCTGCCCGCCGACGTCCACCCGTTCTTCGTCGGCACCCAAGCGCACCCGGAGCTGAAGAGCCGGCCCACCCGGCCGCACCCGCTGTTCGCCGCCTTCGTGCAGGCCGCCGCCGGCTACCAGGACGCCGCCCGGCTGCCGGTGCCCGAGGGCGAGCAGGTCGGCATCTGATGGCCCACTCCTACGACGTGGTGGCCTCCGAGGAGCTCTACGCCGGCCGGATCATCTCGCTGCGCAAGGACACCGTGGCGATGCCCGGCGGCGGCGAGAGCGGGCGCGAGGTCGTGCACCACCCCGGCGCGGTCGGCATCGTCGCCCTGGACGACCAGGACCGGGTGGTGATGCTGCGCCAGTACCGGCATCCCGTCGGGGAGCACCTGTGGGAGGTGCCGGCCGGGCTGCTCGACGTCGACGGCGAGGCGCCCGTGGACGCCGCCCGCCGGGAGCTGGCCGAGGAGGTGCAGCTGTCGGCGGAGCGCTGGTCGCTGCTCACCACCCACCACCCCTCGCCGGGGTTCTGCGACGAGCTCGTGCTGTTGTACCTGGCCGAGGGGCTGAGCGACGTTGCCCGCCCCGACGGGTTCGTGGTCGAGCACGAGGAGCTGGACATGACCGTGCAGCGGGTGCCGCTGGCCGAGGCCGTCCAGTGGGTGTTCGAGGGGACGATCCGCAACTCGCTCGCCGCGATCGGGGTGCTGGCCGCCGCCCAGCTGCGGGCCACCTCGCCGCAGCTCCGTCCGCTCGACGCGGTCTGACCTGCCGGCGCTGGGTCCCACCGCGACGGCGGGGCTCAGCGCTGGTCCAGCACCGGCAGCGTGAGCCGGAAGCGGGCGCCGGCGCCGGGGGCGGTCCGCAGCTCGACGTCGCCGTCGTGTGCCCGGGCGAGCGACCGGGCGATGGCCAGCCCGAGGCCCGCGCTGGCGCCGCCGGACCGGCTGCGCGAGCGGTCGGCCCGGTAGAAGCGGTCGAACACCCGCTCCGCCTGCTCCGCGGTCATCCCCGGGCCCTGGTCCAGCACGTCGAGCACGGCGCGGCCGGCGACCGTGCCCACGCCGATCCGGACGGGCGTGCCCGGCGGGGTGTGCGCGGCGGCGTTGCCCACCAGGTTGGTGACGACCTGCCGGAGCTGCGCCTCGTCGGCGTGCACCGACGCGGCCGCGGGTGGGCCGCTGCCGTCCGGGCCGGCGAGCTCCACGGGACGGGTCGGGTCGAGCGCACGCAGGTCGAGCCGGGCGTCGTTGGCGAGGGTGCGCAGGTCCATCGGGGCCCGGTCGAGCTGGCCCTCGGGCATCTCGTCGAGCTGGGCGAGCAGCAGCAGGTCCTGGGTCAGCGCGGTGAGCCGGGTGGCCTCTCGGGCGATGCGGTGCATCGCCTGGTCGACGTCCGCCCGTTCGGGCAGGGCCCTCATCCGGTAGAGCTCCGTCGTGCCGGTGATGCCGAAGAGCGGGGTGCGCAGCTCGTGGCTGACGTCCCAGACGAAGGAGCGCATCCGGGTCTCCGACGCGGACCGGTCGGCGAAGGCCTGCTCCAGCTGCCCGAGCATGGTGTTCAGCGACTCCCCGAGGTGCCCGATCTCGGTGCTGGACGGTGCCAGTCCGGGCACGCGCTGGGTCAGGTCCCCGGCGGCGATCGCTGCTGCCGTGGACTCGATGCGCCGCAGCGGTCGCAGCCCCCGGCCGAGGGCGAACCAGCCGACCGCGGTCAGCAGGACCAGCAGCACGGCCCCGCTGACGACGCTGGCGGTCCGCAACCGGGCGATGGTGGCGTCGAGCTCGGCGAGCGGTGCGGCGGCGACCACCGTCCCGGGCCAGCCGCTGGCCGGCCGGGCGACGGCCCGCCAGCGTCCCGAGCCGTCCGCGGCGGGCAGGTCGACGGCCGAGCCGTCAGTGGGCACCGTGCCGAGCCGGTCGGTCGTCGGCAGCGAGGCGTCGTCCAGCCGGGTGGAGTGCAGGTCGCCCAGCACCGTGCCGTCCGCGGCCAGGTGGACCAGGTAGGGCGTGCCGACCAGCTCCAGGGCGGCGTCCAGCAGGTCGGGGCGGGGAGTGGTGCCCTCGACCGCCCGCGGATCGGAGGGCACCGCCTGGGCCACCAGATCGCTGAAGGAGCGCAGCTGGCCGTCCAGCCGGTCCAGCTGGTAACGCTGCAGCTCGTCGGAGACGAGGGCGCCGACGAGGCTCAGGCCGGCCAGCAGCAGGCCCGCGGTGAGCAGGAGCAACCGGGCCCGCAGCGAGAACCGGCCCAGCGAGAACCGGCCCAGCGTGGCCCGGCGCAGCAGCCTCACCGGCGGGGCTCTCGGATCACGTAGCCCACGCCGTGCACGGTCTGGATGAGCTTCGGCTCCTCGACGTCGACCTTGCGCCGCAGGTCGGAGATGTAGGTGTCGACGATGCTGGCGTCACCGCCGAAGTCGTAGTGCCAGACCCGGTCCAGGATCTGCGTCTTGGACACCACCCGTCCGGCGTTCTCCATCAGGTAGCGCAGCAGCCGGAACTCGGTGGGGGAGACCCGGACCGGCTGCCCGGCCCGGGTCACCTGGTGTCCGTCTGCGTCCAGCGCCAGCGTGCCGACCGTCAGCACGTCGGTGTGGTGGCCTCTGGTACGTCGGAGGACCGCCCGGATCCGGGAGATCAGCTCCTCCAGGTCGAAGGGCTTCGTCACGTAGTCGTCGGCACCGAGCGAGAGCCCGGTGACCTTGTCGGCCTGCCGGTCCCGGGCGGTGAGGAAGAGGACCGGTACCGGCCCGCTGCGGCCCTCGGTGCGCTGCTCGCGCAGCCGCCGGACCACCTCGAAGCCGTCCATGTCGGGCAGCATCACGTCGAGCAGCACCAGGTCCGGTGGCTCCTCCGCGCCGGCGGCGACCGCCGCTGTCCCGGTCGCGGCGGAGGCCACCTCGAACCCGGCGAACCGCAGCGCCGCGGAGAGCAGCTCCCGGACGGTGTCGTCGTCGTCCACCACCAGCAGCCGCTCGGTACCCGTTCCGGACGTCATCGCCGCACCTGGTCCCCGCACGCCGGCCAGCGTAGGGACCACCGGCCCCCGAACCGGTCGACGAGCAGCCGCCCGAGGAACCCCGCCGCGGCGCCGCCTGCGAGCCCCACCGCCAGCGCGACGACGGCCGCCGCCAGCGAGGTGAGCCCACCGGTCGGGCCGGCACCGAGCAGCACCAGCCCGGTCACCGTGGTGCCCGTCATGGCGAGCAGGGCGGCGACCGTCGCGGTCAGCCCCGCGGCCACTTCCCGGCGGGTGCCCGCCGGGAGCGAGCCGCGGAGCCGCATCGTGGGGACCGGCATCATACGTCGCGGCGCCGGAAGACGACGAACGCACCGACCAGCACGGCCAGGACGCCGAGGAACATCCCGCCCAGGTTCAGCCAGGGGTGCGGCTGGTCGGGGACCGGCACCGTCGCCATGACCGCAGCTGCGCCCTGGCTCGGCCAGAAGTCGACCAGGCCCTGCAGCCACGAGGGGAAGAGCGCCGCCATGGCGGGGACCAGGAAGATGATCCCGACCAGGGTGGCCAGTGCCCCGGCCGTGGCCCGCAGGATCGTGCCGAGGCCGACGGCGAGCAGCGCGATCGCGGCGAGGTAGAGCCCGCCACCGACGACGGCGGAGAGCACCCCGGGGTCGCCGATCGATGCGTTGGGCACGTCCTGCCCACCGATGACCAGCTGCCCCAGGAAGAAGATGGCGAACATCAGCAGCTGGCCGGCCACCACGGCGACGGCGGTGGACACCACCAGCTTGCCCGCCAGCAGCCGGCTGCGGTTGGGGGTGGCCGCGAGGGTCGTCTGGATCAGCCCCGTCGCGTACTCCGAGGTGACGACGAGGATGCCGAGCACCCCGATGATCAGCTGGGCGATGAGGTACGAGGTCAGACTGAGGTTGGTCGGGTCCCACGCCTCGCCGTCGGCGGTGGCGCCCGCGTACACCTCCGCGGCGGAGCCCGTGGCCAGCCAGGTGATGCCGAGCCCGACCACGACGAGGCCGGCCAGCGTGTACCAGGTCGAGCGCAGGCTGCGGAGCTTGATCCACTCCGCGCGGACGGTGTGCGCGAAGGACGGGTGTCGGGTGGGGGCTGCCGCGTCGGCCGTGGGGGCGGTCATGCCGGCGCCCCCTGGTACTCGACGCTCTCCCGGGTCAGCTCCATGAAGGCGTCCTCCAGCGAGGCGACCTGGGGGGTGAGCTCGCTGAGCGGAGTGCCGTGACGGGCGGCGAGCCGGCCGATCTCCGCGCCGGAGAGACCGGTGACGACCAGCGAGGACTCCAGCCCCTCGCGGACGGTGCCCCCGGCCTGGGTCAGCCACCGGGAGAAGGCCCCGGCCTCGGGGGTGCGGACCAGGACGGTGCCCTCGCTGGTCGAGCGCATCAGGTCGCCGATGCCCATGTCGGCGATGAGCCGCCCCCGGCCGATGACCACCAGGTGGTCGGCGGTCTGCGCCATCTCGCTCATCAGGTGGCTGGAGACCAGGACGGTGCGGCCCTCGCGGGCCAGGGAGCGCATGAAGTCCCGGATCCACCGGATGCCCTCGGGGTCGAGCCCGTTCACCGGCTCGTCGAACAGCAGCACCCGCGGGTCGCCGAGCAACGTGGCCGCGATGCCGAGTCGCTGGCGCATGCCGAGGGAGAACCCGCCGGTGCGCTTGCCGGCCGCACCGTCCATCCCGGTCCGGGCGAGCACGTCGTCGACTCGCCTCCGGGGGAGACCGTTGCTCACCGCGAGGGCCAGCAGGTGGTCGTACGCCGTCCGGCTGGGGTGCACGGCGCCGGCGTCGAGCAGCGCGCCGACCTCGGTCAGTGGCACCGGGAGGTCGCGGTAGCGACGGCCGCCGACGGTGACCGACCCACGAGTGGGCGCGGCCAGCCCGACGATGATCTTCAGCGTCGTGGACTTGCCGGCGCCGTTCGGGCCGAGGAAACCGGTCACCTGCCCCGGCTCCACGGTGAACGACAGGTCGTCCACCACGGTCTGCGCGCCGTACCGCTTGGTCAGCCCCTGCACCTGGATCGTCGTCATGGCCGGGAGCGTGGTGGACCGCGCTGACCGGGGCCTGGGAGGTCCTGGGAGGGTTCTGAGAGCCCGGCCGGCGGGGTGGGCGCCGCGTACCCGGCGGCCGCCGCGATCGCGGCCCGTTCACAGGACACCCGAAGGCCGTGCGGTGCCCGGCCCGTCGCCGTCCGGACCTCGCCGGCTTGCCGACGGGACCCGGTGGGGGCGAAGGTGGCCCGGTGCTGACACATGACCAGGCCCTGTCCTTGCTCCAGGCCGCGCGGGAGGAGTCGACGAAGCTCGGCGTCCCGATGTCCTTCGCCGTGATGGACCCCAGCGGCCACCTCGTCGCGCTCATCCGGATGGACGGCGCGCCGTGGATCTCCGCCGACGTCGCTCAGGGCAAGGCGTGGACGGCGGCCGCCTACGGCGGCCCCAGCGCGGCCCAGAAGGCGAAGATGGAGCCGATGCCGAACTTCGCCTCGGCGATCACCACGATGACCGGCGGCAAGTTCACCCCGCAGACCGGCGCCGTGCCGGTGTACTCCGACGGCACGCTGCTCGGCGCGCTGGGCGGCAGTGGCGGCACCGGCCAGCAGGACGAGGACGTCTGCGCCGCCGCCGTCGCGGCCCGCGGCTACACCGTCAGCTGACGCCGGGAGCATCGCAGGGAGCGCCAGCGACCGAGGAGCGGACCGAGAAGGCTCCGTCAGCTGACGCCGGGAGCATCGCAGGGAGCGCCAGCGACCGAGGAGCGGACCGAGAAGGCTCCGTCAGCTGACGCCGGGAGCATCG
>NZ_JAPVBP010000007.1:27548-321406 GCF_026968025.1 Modestobacter sp. VKM Ac-2978
CCGAGGAGCGGACCGAGAAGGCTCCGTCAGCTGACGCCGGGAGCATCGCAGGGAGCGCCAGCGACCGAGGAGCGGACTGAAAAGGCTCCGTCAGCTGACGGGCGGGGCGGGCGAACGGAGACCGAGTCGTTCGAGCTCCAGCCCGGCCAGCGCGTGCAGCGCGGCCGGGTCGCCCGCCCGCCAGCCGGCCCCGGTGCCGGCCGGCAGGCGGGCCAGCTGCGGGAGCGGCGCGGTGGCCATCGCCCGGGCGGCAAGCAGCTCGAGGTCCGGGACCCCGTCGAGCAGCCGGTCGGTCGCCCGGGCCTCGCGCAGCCAGCCCAGCCGCCAGGGCAGCCAGCGCAGCAGCAGCCAGCCCACCGGCAGCAGCACCAGGACGACGGCGAGCACGGTGGCCAGGGTGTGCACGGCGTCCGAGGCGTCCTGCCCGGCACCGGTCACCGAGCCCCCGGCCTCGCTGAGCGCGCCGAAGGGGGCCGCGAGCTCGTCGCCGACCACGGGCACCCCGTCGGCGACGCCGGCCGCCGTCCCCATCGAGTCCGAGATCGACCGGCCGAGGTCGGCCACCGCCAGGCCCGGCTCGGCCAGCACCAGCACCGCACCGTGCACCGCCCGGGCGACCAGCACCCACAGCACCGCCCAGGCCACCAGCCCCAGGTCGGCGGCCAGCTGCCGGGTGCGGTGCTCAGGACGGTCGGCGTACAGGCGCATCGGGCAGCTCCGGGTCGTTCGTGGCGCAGTGGGTCCCGGGATGGTGCGTCACCGCGGCCAGGACGGCGATCCGAGCAAGAACGGTCGGGCGCGATCGCCGCGGCGGCGGACAGACTCGATCCATGACGTCGGACCAGGTGCCCACCGGGCGCGACCGGCTCCGCGAGCTGCTGGACGCCGTGCTGGACGAGGACAACCACACGCTCGGCGAGATGGCCGGGGACGCGTTCGCCTCGCCCTGGCACTTCAGCCGGCAGGTGGCCCGGGGAGCGGGGGAGTCGCCGGTCGCGCTGCGCCGGCGGGTGGAGCTGGAGCGTGCGGCCTGGCAGCTGGCCGGCGGGGCGAGCGTGACCGAGGTGGCGTTCGCGGCCGGGTACGAGTCCGTGGAGGGGTTCAGCCGGGCGTTCCGCCGGGCCTACGGCCGTTCCCCGGGACAGTCGTGCTCCGCGCGCACCCGTGACGGTCACTGGCTCCCCGCGCCCAACGGCGTCCACTTCCACCCGCCCACCTCGCTGTGGGTGACCGGCGAGCAGGGGCCCCGCGGTGGCGACGAGGTCACCGCGCTGCTGGTGCACCACGCCCTGGAGGACACCCGCGCGCTGCTCGACCTCGCGAAGGGCCTGCCCGAGGACGAGTACCGGCGGTCCCGCGCGCCCGGTCTCGAGGTGTTGCGCTGGGACGGTCCGGAGGAGTCGCTGGCCGCCGTGCTGGACCACCTGGTGTGGGCCACGGAGGTCTGGCTCGCCGCGGTCGAGGGCGCCGACTCCCCGGCGCACGGAGTCGACGACCCCGCCACGCTTCTGGCCCGGCACGACCGCGCCGCCCCCCGGTGGCTGGCCTTCGTGCGGCAGGTGTCCCGGCGTGGTGCCTGGGGCGACCGGCTGGTCGACGCGCTCTGCGAGCCGCCGGAGACCTTCGTGGTGGGCAGCGTGGTCGCCCACGTGCTCACCTTCTCCGCGCACCGCCGGCAGCTGGCCCGGCACTGGTTCCGCGCGGCCGGCGTCGAGGTGGACGCCGGCGACCCGATCGACTGGCTGAGCAGGAGGAACGCATGACCCGCACCGTCTACTACACGGCCACCTCCCTCGACGGGTTCATCGCCACCGTCGACCACTCGCTGGACTGGCTGCTCAGCCGGGAGAACGACGCCGACGGGCCGATGGGGTACGACGGCTTCATCACCGGGATCGGCGCCGTGGCCATGGGGGCGACCACCTACCTCTGGGTCCGGGAGCACGACCCCGACTGGCTGCCGGAGCAGCCCGCCTGGGTGTTCACCCACCGCGACCTCACCCCACCGCCCGGGGCCGACCTCCGGTTCACCGCCGACGACCCGGCCCGGGTGCACGCGGCGATGGTCGAGGCGGCGCGCGGCAGGGACGTCTGGGTCGTCGGGGGCGGGGACCTGGCCGGCCAGTTCGCCGACCGCGGTCTGCTGGACGAGGTGGTGGTCGCCATCGCCCCGGTGACCCTGGGCAGCGGAGCGCCGTTGCTGCCGCGCCGGGTCGAGCTGGAGGTGCGGGAGTGCGTACGCAACGGCGAGTTCGTCTGCGTCCGGTACGGGGTGCGGCGGAGTCCGGCTGACGCCTGACCGGCTCCTCCGGTCAGCGGCCGATCGCGTCCAGCTCGGCCAGGTCCTCGGCGGAGAGCTGGAGCCCCGCGCCGGCGAGGTTCTCCCGCAGGTGCACCGTCGACGAGGTGCCGGGGATCAGCAGGACGTTCGGCGACCGCTGCAGCAACCAGGCCAGCGCCACCGACATCGGCGTCGCGTCCAGCCGGGTCGCGACGGCCGAGAGCGCCGAGGACTGGAGCGGGGTGAAGCCGCCGAGCGGGAAGAACGGCACGTAGGCGATGCCGTCGGCGGCCAGGGCGTCGATCAGCTCGTCGTCGGTGCGGGCGGCGAGGTTGTACATGTTCTGCACGCACACGATGGGCGCGATCGACCGGGCCTCGGCCACCTGCTCCGCCGTCGCGTTGCTCACGCCCAGGTGCCGGACCAGCCCCTGCTGCTGCAGCTCGACCAGCGTCTCGAACGCCGCCGCGAGCGAGCCGGGCTGCGGGCCCGCGGCGTTCCCGAGCCGGAGGTTGACCAGGTCGAGCACCTCCAGGCCGAGGGTCTCCAGGTCCCCGTGCACCTGGCGGCGGACGTCCGCGGGCTCCCGGGCCGTCGGCCAGCCGCCCTGGGCGTCGCGGGTCGCGCCGACCTTGGTCGCGACGTGCAGCTGCTCGGGGTAGGGGTGCAGGGCCTCGCGGATCAGCTGGTTGGTGACCTGCGGCCCGTAGGCACCACTGGTGTCGATGTGGGTGATGCCGAGGTCGACCGCCGCACGGAGGACGGCGAGGGCGCCGTCGTGGTCGGCCGGCGGGCCCATGACCCAGGGGCCGGCGAGCTGCATGGCGCCGTAGCCGAACCGGCTGACGGTCAGGTCGCCCAGGGTCCAGCTGCCGCCGGGGAGCGTGGGGGAGAGCGTGCTCATGTCCTGCCTCCTGGGTGAGGGGGGTGGTGCCGAACGGCTCCACCGAGCAGGGTGGTCGTCGCGCTCTCTGACGGGAAGCAGGCACCTGGAAGTGCGTAGGGCACCCAGGGGGAAGGGGAACAGCTCGTGACGACGATGACGGCGGCCCAGCAGAAGGCCCGGAGCAAGGCGGACTACGACGCGTTCCTGGCGGGCTGTCCGAGCCGCCAGCTGCTCGACCGGATCTCCGACAAGTGGGTGACGCTCGTCCTGGCCGCGCTCGGCACCGGCGGCCCGTTCGCCGACGGCGGCCCGTGCAGCGGTGAGCCCCGGGCCATGCGGTACTCCGAGCTCTCCCGCCAGCTGGCCGGCGTCAGCCAGAAGATGCTCACCCAGACGCTGCGCTCCCTGGAGCGGGACGGACTGCTCACCCGCTCCGTGACGCCGACCGTGCCGGTCACCGTCTCCTACGAGCTGACCGATCTCGGCCTCTCGCTCTACGAGACGATCCGCGGGCTCAAGGCCTGGGCCCAGCTGCACATGGACGAGGTGCTCGCCCAGCGGGCGGCGTACGACGACCGGGTCGGGTGACCCGGCGACCGGCCGGACGTGGCCGCTGACACACCGGGGGCGCCGTCCGTGCCTACACTCCGGCCGAGGTGGGCCCCGACCGGGCCGCCCAGACGCGGTGGCACCACCGACACCCCGGTGGCCGGCTGCCGAGACCGGGAGTCAGTGCAGATGCGGGTCGGAGTCGTCCGAGAGGTCAAGAACCACGAGTACCGGGTCGCGCTCACCCCGTCCGGGGTGACCGAGCTGGTCGCCGCCGGGCACGAGGTGCTCGTCGAGGCCGACGCCGGGGTCGGCTCGTCCATCCCCGATGCCGACTTCACCGCCGCCGGCGCGAAGATCCTGTCCACCGCCGACGACGTCTGGGCCGCCGCCGACCTGCTGCTGAAGGTCAAGGAGCCGATCGCCGAGGAGTTCGGCCGGATGCGCGCCGACCAGACCCTCTTCACCTACCTGCACCTGGCCGCCTCTCGGGAGTGCACCGACGCGCTGCTGGCCGCGGGCACCACGGCGATCGCCTACGAGACGGTGCAGACCGAGGGCGGTGCGCTGCCGCTGCTGGCCCCGATGTCCGAGGTCGCCGGCCGGATGGCCCCGCAGGTGGGGGCACACACGCTGGAGCGAGCCTCCGGTGGCCGTGGCGTGCTGCTCGGCGGCGTGTCCGGCGTGCACGCGGCGAAGGTCGTCGTCCTGGGCGCCGGGGTGTCCGGGATGAACGCGGCCACGATCGCGCTCGGCATGCAGGCCCAGGTCACCGTGCTCGACCGGGACCTGGAGAAGCTGCGTGCCGCCGACCGGTTGTACCGCGGGCACCTGCAGACCGTCGCCTCGAACGCCCTGGAGGTCGAGCGGGCGGTGCTGGAGGCCGACCTGGTGATCGGCGCCGTCCTGGTGCCCGGCGCCAAGGCGCCCACCCTGGTCAGCAACGAGCTGGTCTCCCGGATGAAGCCCGGCTCGGTGCTGGTCGACATCGCCGTCGACCAGGGCGGCTGCTTCGCCGACTCCCGGCCGACCACGCACGACGACCCGACCTTCGCCGTCCACGACTCGGTCTTCTACTGCGTGGCCAACATGCCCGGCGCGGTGCCGAACACCTCCACCTACGCGCTGACCAACGTCACGCTGCCGTACGTGCTGGCGCTGGCGAACTCCGGGACGGCGGCCGCGCTGGCCGCCGACCCGGTGCTGGCCCGCGGGGCGAACGTCGCCGGCGGGCAGCTGGTGCACGCCGGCGTCGCCGACGCCCATGCGCTGCCCAGCGTGCCGTGGCAGGAGGTGCTGTCCTGACGGTCGCCACGAGTGCGGGCCCCGCCGTCGAGCGCACGGTCACCGGCTACCTCGACCACCTGACCGTCGAGCGCGGGCTGGCCCCCAACACCATCGCGTCCTACCGCCGCGACCTGCGCCGGTACGCGGAGTTCCTCGCCGCCGGCGGGGTGCGCGGGCTGGGCGAGGTGGGGGAGTCCGACGTCACCGCGTTCCTGGTCGCCCTCCGCACCGGCGACGACGACCACCCGCCGCTGTCGGCGACCTCGGCAGCGCGGGCGGTGGTCGCCGTCCGTGGGCTGCACCGGTTCGCCCTGCTCGACGGGCTGGTCAGCGACGACGTCGCCGCGGAGGTGCGCCCACCCGCCCCGGCCCGGCGGCTGCCCAAGGCGATCCCGGTGACCGACGTCGAGGCGCTGCTGAGCGCGGCGGCGTCGGTCGAGGGGCCCCGGGGGCTGCGCGACCGGGCGCTGCTGGAGCTGCTCTACGGCACCGGCGCCCGGATCTCCGAGGCGGTCGGGCTGGCCGTCGACGACCTCGACCTGTCGTCCGCGGCGGTGCGGCTGGCCGGCAAGGGCGGCAAGGAGCGCGTCGTCCCGGTCGGCAGCTACGCGGTCACGGCGGTGCAGGACTACCTGGTGCGGGCCCGCCCGGCGCTGGCGGAGAAGGGCCGGTCCGGCGTCCGCGGGGGAGCGCTGTTCCTCAACGCCCGCGGTGGGCCGCTGTCCCGGCAGAGCGCCTGGTCGATCCTGCGGGACGCCGCCGAGCGGGCCGGGATCTCCGCGGAGCTCTCCCCGCACACGCTGCGGCACTCCTTCGCCACCCACCTGCTCGACGGCGGCGCCGACGTCCGGGTCGTGCAGGAGCTGCTCGGGCACGCCTCGGTGACGACGACGCAGGTCTACACGCTGGTCACCGTCGAGCGGCTGCGCGAGGTCTACGCCACCAGCCACCCCCGCGCGCTGCGCTGACCCCACCCCCGTCGCTGCGGCGGCGAGATCGGGCCGAGGGCTGTCTCGTGCCCGCGGAGGCAGCCCTCAGCCCGATCTCGCCGGCAGGCCGCGGCCCGGTGAGGGCGGCTCAGCGACCACTTGTCGACAAGTTGCCCTGGGTGGTCACGGTCGGCGACGGGCCTGCCGAGAAGAGGGGTGGGAGAACGGACCGGCGACTTCCCCCTGCCGGCAGTGCGCGTTCCCCGCCGTGCCCCGACCGGGAGCCGCGGTCCGAACAGTCCAGGGAAGAGGCAGAAGCGATGTCGTCGAGACGAGCCGAGGCGGCGGCCTCCGCCGTCGCGCTCCCGCGCGGAGGGGCCCCGGCGGGCGACGCCGAGATGGGCATCCCGACGAGCCGCGTCGACCCTGCCAAGGCCCGGCAGCGGAAGCTGCCCGACCCCAAGCCGATCACCTCCCACGGGCCGGCGCAGATCATCGCCATGTGCAACCAGAAGGGCGGCGTGGGCAAGACGACGTCGACCATCAACCTCGGTGCCGCGCTGGTCGAGCAGGGCCGGCGGGTGCTGCTGGTCGACCTGGACCCGCAGGGCGCCCTGTCGGTGGGGCTCGGCGTCCCGGCCCAGGGGCTGGACCGCACCATCTACAACGCGCTGATGGAGCCGGCGACCACGCTGGCCGACGTCCGCGTCGCCACCGGCATCCCCGGGCTGGACCTGGTGCCCAGCAACATCGACCTGTCCGCCGCCGAGGTGCAGCTGGTCAGCGAGGTCGCCCGCGAGCAGACCCTGATGCGGGTGCTCGCCGGGGTGCGCCAGGACTACGACTACGTGCTCATCGACTGCCAGCCCTCCCTCGGGCTGCTGACCGTCAACGCGCTCACCGCCGCGCAGGGCGTCATCATCCCGCTGGAGTGCGAGTTCTTCTCCCTCCGCGGTGTGGCCCTGCTCGTCGACACGATCGACAAGGTCAAGGAGCGGCTCAACCCGTCCCTGGAGATCTCCGGGATCCTCGCCACCATGTACGACACCCGGACCGTGCACTGCCGGGAGGTCTTCAGCCGGGTCGTCGAGGCCTTCGGCGACACCGTCTTCCAGACCGTCATCTCCCGCACGGTCCGCTTCCCGGAGACCACCGTCGCCGGTCAGCCGATCACCCAGTGGGCCCCCACGTCCTCCGGCGCTGCGGCGTACCGCGACCTCGCCAAGGAGGTGCTCGCCCTGTGACGCGCAGGCCCGTGCTCCCCGGTGCCTCCGAGCTGTTCCGGATGACCGACACGTCGGCGGCGGCGCAGCCGGCGCCGGTCACCGAGCTGACGACGCTCGCCGCCACCCAGTCCTCGCCCGCACTGCGCTCCAACGGCTCGCGGGGCGACGACGGCCACCCCGCCGAGCCCGCACCGCTGGCGCTGGTGCCCGACGTGGCCGGCGGCGCGCCCCGCATCGTGGTCGACGAGCTGGCCTCGCACCGCGCCACGATGCCGGCGGCCGCGCCGCTCCGGCCGCAGCAGACCCGGGCGCGCGTCGAGAAGGGGCGCACCCGGCACGAGGAGAAGATCACCGTCTACTGCTCGGCCGACGAGCTGCTCGCGCTGGAGACCGCTCGACTGACCCTGCGCGGCCAGCACGGCGTGGCCACCGACCGTGGCCGCATCGTCCGGGAGGCGATCGCCGTCCTGCTGGACGACCTCGAGGTGCACGGCGAGAACTCCGTCCTCGTCCGCCGCCTCCGCAAGCACTGAAGGACGGCGCCGTCGATCAACGGGGAGTGGCTGCCCCGCCCGGCGTGCCGGGCAGCCGATCGCCGATGATCAAACGCCCGGACGCGGCCGTAGGCTGGCCGGGTGACGACGGGG
The DNA here is from genome assembly GCF_026968025.1 of Modestobacter sp. VKM Ac-2978. Lineage (NCBI taxonomy): Bacteria > Bacillati > Actinomycetota > Actinomycetes > Geodermatophilales > Geodermatophilaceae > Modestobacter > Modestobacter sp. VKM Ac-2978. The sequence continues at coordinate 35,354 of NZ_JAPVBP010000007.1, forward strand.
GAGGCCGGCGACGGGCGGTTCACCGTCCGGCTGACCAACTTCGAGGGCCCGTTCGACCTGCTGCTCCAGCTGATCGGCAAGCACAAGCTCGACGTCACCGAGATCGCGCTGTCCACCGTCAGCGACGAGTTCATCGCCCACCTGCGAGCCCTCGGCGACGAACTCGACCTCGACCAGGCCAGTGAGTTCCTCGTCGTCGCCGCCACCCTGCTCGACCTCAAGGCCGCCCGGCTGCTGCCGGCCGCCGACGTGGAGGACGAGGACGACCTCGCCGTCCTGGAGGCCCGGGACCTGCTGTTCGCCCGGCTGCTGCAGTACCGGGCCTACAAGCGGGCGGCGGAGTTCCTCCGCGGCCGGGAGGCCGAGGCGGCCCGCCGCTTCCCCCGCAACGCCGACCTGGAGCAGCGCTTCGCCGACCTGCTGCCCGAGGTGCTGCTGGGCGTCACCCCCGAGCAGTTCGCCGCCATCGCGCACGAGGCGCTGGTGCCCAAGCCACCCCCGACCGTGAGCGTCTCCCACCTGCACGCACCCGCGGTCAGCGTCACCGAGCAGCTGCTGCTGGTCCGCAGCCGGATCGCCACCGCGGGGACGGCGACGTTCCGGGCGCTGAGCAGCGACTGCGCGCACACCCTGGAGGTCGTCGCCCGGTTCCTGGCGCTGCTGGAGCTGTACCGCCAGCAGCTGGTGACCTTCGACCAGGTCGCGCCGCTGGGGGAGCTGCACGTGCGCTGGACCGGGCCGGAGCTGGTGGGCGGCCGGCTTCCGGACGAGATCGACGCGGACACCGCCGAAGACCTGGAGGAGTACGGATGAGCGACCAGCCGGAGGAGGTCCAGCCGGACGAGGTCCAGCCGGACGAGGCCGCAGCCACGGAGCAGGCGCCGCCGGCGCCGTTCTCCTGGGACGCCGTCGCCGCCGAGCTCGCCGCGACCCTCGAGGAGCACGACGAGGAGGCACTCGCCGCCGGCTGGGGGCAGGTGGCCGCCCAGCTGGCCGCCGACCTCGGCACCCCGACCGGTCCGCCGGACACCGACGTCGCCGACCCCCTCGCCGACCCCGTCGTCGCCCCTGACGCCGATCCCGACCCGGCTCCACTGGGCCGGGCACCGGCAGCGCCCCCGGTCGAGCTGGAGGTGGTCCCGGAGCCGGAGGCCCCGGTCGAGGAGGCCGTGGCACCCGCCGTCGACGCACCGGTGGACGGGGAGCTGGACGCGGCTGCGCTGCGCGGCGGGCTGGAGGCGCTGCTGTTCGTCGTCGACTCCCCGATCGACGAGGGGTCCCTGGCCGCGGCGGTGCGCTGCCCGGTCACCCGGGTGCGGGCGGAGCTGACCGCGCTTGCCGCCGACTACGACGGCCGGCGGGCCGGTGTCACGCTGCGCCGGGTGGGGGAGGGCTGGCGGCTCTACACCCGGGACGAGCACGCCCCGGTCGTGGAGCGGCACCTGCTGGAGGGCCAGCGCAGCCGGCTCACCCAGGCGGCGCTGGAGACCCTCGCCGTCATCGCCTACCGGCAGCCGGTGACCCGGGCCCGGGTGTCGGCGATCCGCGGGGTGGGGGTGGACGCCGTCGTCCGCACGCTGGTCTCCCGCGGGCTCATCCGGGAAGCCGGTTCCGACCCGGACTCCGGCGGCGGCCTGTACGTGACGACGCCGCTGTTCCTCGAGCGCCTGGGGCTGACCGGGCTGGACGAGCTGCCCGAGCTCGCCCCGCTGCTGCCGGACACCGGCGCGATGGTGGACGAGCACCCCGACGCCTGAACACCCCGACGCCTGAGTACCCCGACGCCCTGCCAGGAACCGGTGCCGGGCCGTGTGGTCATGCGGGCACTGGCCAGGTGGGAGACTGGTGGGGATGGACACGACTGCAGACGACACGCCCACCACCTCCGGCGGCGAGGGCTGGTCCGAGGACATGGAGCTCGCCCCGGCGCACCCCCGAGACGCCGGGCCGACCGAGCCCGACGACGACGCCCAGGGCGAGCGGCTGCAGAAGGTCCTCGCCCGGGCCGGGGTCGGCTCCCGCCGGGTGTGCGAGGACATGATCGACCAGGGCCGGATCTCGGTGGACGGCCAGGTCGTCCGGGTCCAGGGCAAGCGGGTCGACCCGGACTCCGTCGTCATCGCCGTCGACGGCCGGCGGATCGACATCCGCAACGACAAGGTCACCTACGCGATGAACAAGCCCTTCGGCGTCATCACCTCGATGAGCGACGACCGCGGGCGGCCCACCGTCGGCGACATGATGGGCGACCTGGCCACCGGGCTGGTGCACGTCGGGCGGCTGGACCAGGACACCGAGGGCCTGCTGCTGCTCACCACCGACGGCGAGCTGGCCCACCGGCTGGCGCACCCCTCCTACGAGGTGAAGAAGACCTACCTCGCGCAGGTCAGCGGCTCGGTGTCCCGGGACGTGACCCGCCGACTGCGCAAGGGCGTGGAGCTGGAGGACGGCCCCGTCGTGGTCGACTCGTTCCAGGTCGTGGACACCCACGCCGGGCAGTCGGTCGTGGAGGTCGTGCTGCACGAGGGCCGCAAGCACGTCGTGCGCCGGCTGCTGGACGAGGTCGGCCTTCCGGTCAACCGGCTGACCCGTACCGCCATCGGCCCGATCGAGCTGGCCCGGATGCGCAGCGGCACGATCCGCAAGCTCACCCGCACCGAGGTCGGCGCCCTGCACGAGCTCGTCGGTCTCTGACGAAGGGCCCTCCTGCCCCCCACCGCTCGCAGGCTCGCGGCGGGCCCCTGCAGGAGGGCCGACCAGACGACAGCGGCCGCCGACCCACTCGGGTCGGCGGCCGCTGTCGTGCCGGCGGCTACAGCTGCGTGATCTCCACCGGGGTGGTCAGCACCCGGTCGGCGCCGACGACCCGGTCGGGCCCGGTGAGCTGCAGCCGGGCCGCCAGGCGCAGGTCCTCGCTCGAGGCGCCCAGCTGCAGGACGACGTCCCCGCTCTCCACGACCCGGCGCAGGTCGCGGCCGGTGAAGGACGCCCGGTCGGCGTGCACGGTGAAGGTGACCCGCGCAGCGGCACCGGCCGCCAGCTCCACCCGGGCGAAGCCGACCAGCTGGCGCACCGGGCGGGTCACCGAGGCCACCGGGTCGTGCAGGTACAGCTGGACGACGTCCGCGCCGGCCCGCTCGCCGGTGTTGCGCACCGTGCAGGAGACGGTCACCTCGCCGTCGGTCGGCCAGGCGCCGGGCGCCTCGCCGGGCTCGGCGCCGTCCACCTCCAGCTGCGACCAGTCGAAGCTGGTGTAGGACAGCCCGTGCCCGAAGGGGAAGCACGGCGTCGGGTCCGCGGCGCTGATGCCGCTCTTCGCCCCCAGCGCGGCGTGCAGGTAGGTCGCCGGTGACCCGCCCGGGGTGCGCGCCACCTGGACCGGCAGCCGGCCGGAGGGGTTGACCCGCCCGCTGAGCACGCCGGCGACCGCGCCGGCGCCCTCCTCCCCGGGGAAGAACGCCTGCACGATCGCGGCGGCCCGGTCGACGACGTCGCCGAGTGCGTACGGGCGCCCGGTCAGCAGCACCACCACGACCGGCTTCCCGGTGTCGAGCAGTGCCTCCAGCAGCTGGGCCTGGGAGCCGGGCAGCCGCAGGTCGTCGGCGTCGCAGCCCTCACCGGAGGTGCCCCGGCCGAACAGGCCGGCCCGGTCCCCGAGCACCGCGAGACAGACGTCGGCGCCCTCGGCCGCCCGGACCGCCTCGGCGATGCCGCTGGTGTCGGGCTCCTGGACCGGGCAGCCCAGCGCGGAGGTCACCTCGGCGGTGGGGAACTCGGCCCGTACCTGGTCCAGCAGGGTCGGCAGGTCGATGCCCAGCGGCATGTCCGGGTGGGCGACCCCGACGTGGTTGGGGAACGCGTAGCAGCCCATCAGCGCCAGCACGTCGTCGGCGCACGGGCCGACCACGGCGACCGACGCCGGGCTCTGCAGCGGCAGCACCTGGGCCCGGTCGGCCAGCAGCACCACCGAGCGCTCGGCCAGCGTGCGGGCGAGGGCGCGCATGTGCGGCGGGTCGAAGTCGATCTCGCCGCCGTCCCGCAGCGCCGACGGCTCGGGGTCCCAGCCGGCGTCCAGGAGGCCCAGCTGGCCCTTCTGCAGCAGCACCCGCTCCAGCGCCCGGTCGATGACCTCCATCGACAGCGCGCCGGTGCGCACGAGGTCCAGCAGCGGCTCGCCGTAGCAGCGGACCGTGGGCAGCTCCACGTCGATGCCGGCGGTGAGCGCCAGCGCCGCGGCCTCGGCCGGGGAGCCGGCGACGCCCTGGGTGGTCTCCAGCATGGACACGGCGAAGTAGTCGGCGACGACGACGCCGTCGAAGCCGAGCTGGTCGCGCAGCAGGTCGGTGAGCAGGGCGGGGTCCGCACCGGCGGGCACGCCGTCGACCGCGGCGTAGGAGTTCATCACCGAGCGGGCACCCCCCTCGCGCAGCGCCGTCTCGAACGGCGGGAGGACGACGTCGGCGAACTCCCGCGGGCCCATCGTCACCGGCGCGTGGTTGCGGCCGGCGCCGGAGGCCGAGTAGCCCGCGAAGTGCTTGAGCGTGGCGACGATGCCCGTGCTCTCCAGCCCGCGGGTGTAGGCCGAGCCGAGGACGGCGACCAGGTACGGGTCCTCGCCGATGGTCTCCTCGGTGCGCCCCCAGCGGTGGTCGAAGCTCACGTCCAGGACGGGGGAGAGGCCCTGGTGGACACCGACGGAGCGCATGAGGTCGCCGATCCCGGCCGACATGGCCTCCACCGTGGCGGCGTCGAAGGAGGCGCCCCAGGCCAGCGGGGTCGGGAAGACCGTGGCCCCCCAGGCGGTGAAGCCGGTCAGGCACTCCTCGTGGGCGATCGCCGGGATGCCCAGCCGGGAGCCGTCGACGATGCCGCGCTGGGTCTGGGCGAGCACCTTGGCGCCGGTCGCCGGTTCGACGGGACCGGTGCCGAACACCCGGGTCAGCTGACCGAGCCCGGGCCGGGTGAGCTCCTCCCAGGGCGGGAGCGGCTCGGAGAACTCGTGCTGGTTCGGCGCCACCTCCTCGCCTTCGGAGATCGCCGTCCAGACGCCGTAGAGCTGGGCGACCTTCTCCTCGAGGGTCATCTCCTCCATCAGGGCACGGACCCGGGCCGGCAGCGGGCGGGAGGGGTCCTGCCACGGCGCGAGGCTGGGCGTCTCCAGGTCGGGGACGGGCAGGGACTGGGGCTCGATCACGGTGCGGGCTCCTGGGTCGGTTCGGCACGCCGGCGGCGGCGCGGTGGTCCAGCGGTGGGGGGCCGGGGCGGGGCCCGGCGCGGGGGCAGTGGCCGCGGTCAGCGACGGGGGGCGGCGGTGGACGCGCGGGTGACCAGGTGGGTGGCCAGCTCCACGCGCTGGCTGGACAGCTCCCCGCCGTCGATCAGCTCGTGCAGCATGCGACCGGCCAGCCGCCCCATGTCGGCCAGCGGCTGGCAGACGGTGGTCAGTGGCGGGGACGACCAGCGGGCCATCGGCAGGTCGTCGAAGCCGACCACGCTCAGGTCGCCGGGCACCGAGAGCCCGGCCTGGCGGGCGGCCTCCATCACCCCGAAGGCCTGCTCGTCGCTGCCGGCGAAGACCGCGGTCGGCGGTTCCGGCAGTGCGAGCAGCGCGCGGGTCTGGTCGTAGCCGCCCTGGTGGCGGAAGGTGCCGTGCCGGACCAGCTCCGGGTCGACGGCGATGCCGGCCCGCTCCAGCGCGGCCCGGTAGCCGTCGATCCGCGCCCGGCTGCACAGGTAGTCCTGCGGGCCGCCGATCACGGCGATCCGCCGGTGCCCCAGCCCGACCAGGTGCTCGGTGGCGGCCAGGCCGCCGGCCCAGTTGGTCGCGCCGACGCTGGGGACGTCCTGCCCCGGCATGTCGACCGGGTCGATGACGACCACCGGGAGCCGCGAGCGGCCCAGCCGGCGCTGGTCGGCGGCGGTGAGCCGGGAGGTGACGACGAGGGCGCCCCGCCGGCCGCCGGCGATGAGCGCACCGACCCAGTCGGTGTCCGAGGAGCGCGACTGGGAGGAGACCACGACGTCCAGGCCGCTCTCGGTGACCCCACGCAGGATCTCCACGGCCCAGGGGCTGTCCAGCGCGGTGAAGACGACGTCGACCAGGAGGTCCTCGGGTGCCTTGCGGGCCACCGGCACGTACTTGTGCTCCTCGAGCAACTGCTGGACGTGCGCCCGGGTGGCCGGGGCCACGTCGGTCTTGCCGTTGACCACCTTGGAGACGGTGGGGAGGGAGACGCCGGCCGCCGCGGCGATGCTCGCCAGCGTCGGTCGGCCCAGCTGTTGCGGTGGCACTCGCGGCCCTCCCGGTCCTCGTTGGATGCCGGCGCGACCCCGGAGGCGCCCGTCCACCAGGGGAGCGGTCCGGCCGGCGTCGCTGTCGGCGTGCCCGGGACGTTATCGAAAGTTTCGGTCAATGCATAGTCACCGAGCGGGTGGCCCGGTCGCCCCGTGCAGCTGAGGTAACGGTGCGGCAACAGCCTGCCGGGCTGCTGACAGGGTCGTTGACACCCGCCGGTGACGTGGCTTACGTTCCAGCAACTGCCCGAAACTTTCGGTTTTCAACGACGAAACAGGAAAGGTGGCGTGGGATGACTTCCCAGCGTCTGACCCGTGTTGGCGTGTCCGCCAGCACCATCGTCCTGCTTGCCTCGGTCGCTGCATGTGGGTCCTCGGGCCCCAGCGGCAGCGGTGGCGGCGGTGGGGGTGAGGGCGGCACCGGACAGGTGTGGGCCCTCCAGGACACGACCCTCAACCCCATCGAGGAAGCCTCGATCGAGCGCTTCAACGAGCAGTCGGAGGCCGGCGACTTCGAGCTGGCGACCTTCGGCAACGACCCGTACAAGCAGCGGCTGCGCACCGCGATCGGCTCCCCGCAGGCCCCCGACCTCTTCTTCAACTGGGGCGGCGGCAACCTCAAGGAGTACGTCGACGCCGGCACGGTCGAGGACCTGACCCCGCTGCTGGACGAGAACCCCGAGCTGCGGGACGCGTTCCTGCCCAGCGTCCTCGCCGGTGCGGAGCTGGACGGCAAGAACTACGGCCTGCCGATGCGCGGCATGCAGCCGGTCGTCCTCTTCTACAACAAGTCGGTGCTCGACGCCGCCGGCGTCGAGGTCCCCGAGACCTGGGACGACCTGCTCGCCGCGGTCGACCAGCTCAAGGCCGCCAACGTCACCCCGATCGCCCTCGCCGGCAACCAGGCGTGGACCGAGCTGATGTGGGCGGAGTACCTGCTGGACCGCGTCGGTGGCCCGCAGGTCTTCCAGAACATCCGCGACGGCGTCGAGGGGGACTGGAGCCAGCCCGCGGTGCTCGAGGCGATGACCATGCTCAAGGAGCTCATCGACCGCGGCGGCTTCGGCACCGAGTTCGCCTCCGTCGGCTACGACGTCGGTGGCGCCTCGACGATCCTCGCCCAGGGCGACGCCGGGTTCCACCTCATGGGCTCGTGGGAGTTCGTGAACCAGCTGGGCCAGAGCCCGGACTTCGTCGAGGCCGGTGACCTCGGCTGGGCGCCCTTCCCGGCCGTGACCGGCGGCGAGGGCGACCCGTCGAACCTGGTCGGCAACGTGTCGAACTTCTACTCGCTGACCACCGACTCCGACAACAAGGAGGCGGCGGAGGAGTTCCTCTCCACCGCGCTGACCGACGAGACCTACATCGACGACCTCATCGCCGCCGGTGACGTCCCGCCGGTGACCGGCGTCCGGGAGAAGCTGGAGGAGGCCGAGAACTCGGAGTACACCACCTTCATCTACGACCAGACGGTTGACGCGGAGAACTTCCAGCTCTCCTGGGACCAGGACCTGGCCGCCGACGAGGCGACGGAGATGCTCGAGCAGCTCTCGCTGTTCTTCCTCGGCGAGCAGACCCCGCAGGGCTTCGTCGACGCCCTGTCCGACTGAGCCGAGCCGGCTGAGCAGCACCGCAACGAGGACGAGAAGGTCATGAGCTCACGAGGGTCATCAACGCAGACGGGGCAGCAGCGCCCGTCCGCGTGGTACGCGGCACCGGCAGTCCTGTTCTTCGGGCTGTTCGCAGTGGTGCCGATGCTGCTGGTCGTCTACCTCAGCTTCACCGACTGGGACGGCTTCGGGTTCCCGCAGCCCTCCGGGGCGGGGAACTGGAGCCGGCTGGCCGGAGACGGTGAGGCGCGCGACGCCCTGGTGCTCACCCTCGTGTTCATGGTCCTGTCCTGGCTGGTCCAGACCCCGGTCGCACTGCTGATCGGGGTCTGGGCGGCCGGCCGGCAGCGCAACCGGGCGATCCTGAGCTCGCTGTTCTTCCTGCCGCTGCTGCTGTCCACCGCGGCCATCGCGCTGCTGTGGCGGTCGGTGCTCGACCCGAACTTCGGCGTCACCCAGTCGCTGCCCTTCCTGGGCCAGTTCAACTTCCTGGGCGACACCAGCATCGTCATCTACACGGTGATCTTCGTGATCACCTGGCAGTACGTGCCGTTCCACACGCTGCTCTACCAAGCCGCGGCGCGGACCATCCCGGCCAGCCTGTACGAGGCGGCCACGATCGACGGCGCCGGTCGGTACAAGCAGTTCTTCCAGATCACCGTGCCGCTGCTGCGGTACACGATCATCACCTCGACGGTGCTGATGGTGGTCGGGTCGTTCACCACGTTCGACACCGTGCTGATCCTCACCGGCGGTGGGCCCGGGACGGCGACGCGCATCGCGCCCCTGTACATGTACATCACCGGGTTCAGCGCCTTCGAGTTCGGCTACGCCAGCGCCGTCGCGGTGCTGCTGCTCGCGCTCGGTGCCGGCCTGTCGCTCCTGGTCACCAAGGCCACCGGCTTCCGCGACATGAACAGCCAGCAGGAAGGGGCGTGACCGTGGCGCAGACCGCGACTCTCCCGGAGGCACCCGCCGGTGCCACCGCCGCACCGCCCGTCCGCCGTCGTCGGGGTGGCAGCTCCGGTGGACGGCGGGAGCGGCCGAACTGGCTGGCCGGCGTCCTGGCCACCTGCTGGCTGGTCATCGTCGCCGTCCCGCTGTACTACCTGGTCGCGGCGAGCTTCCGGACCCGGCAGGACTACCTGTCGACCAGCCCGCTGAAGCCCCCGACGGACCCGACGATCGACAACTACGTGACCGTCTTCGAGGGCGGCTTCCTCACGTACCTGATCAACAACGTGATCGTCACCGTCGCCACCGTGGCCATCGTGGTCGCGGTGACCGTGCCGGCCGCCTACGCGGTGGCCCGCAACGCCGGCGCGCTGGTGCAGCGGTTCTTCTCGATCATGCTGATCGGGCTGGCCATCCCGGCGCAGGCGACGATCATCCCGGTGTACCTGCTGATCACCCAGATGCGGCTGTACGACACCCTGCTGGCGATCATCCTGCCCACGGCCGCCTTCGCGCTGCCGGTGGCGCTGCTGGTGATGACCAACAGCCTGCGGGACATCCCGAAGGAGCTGTACGAGGCGCAGACCCTCGACGGCGCCGGCCCGCTCGGCGTGCTGCGCAACCTCGTGCTGCCGCTGGCGAAGCCGGCGATCACGACGATCTCGGTGTTCACCGCGCTGAACGCGTGGAACGGGTTCCTCTTCCCGCTGGTGCTCACCCAGTCCGAGAGCACCCGGGTGCTCACCCTCGGGCTGTGGGACTTCCAGGGCCAGTTCGGGACGAACGTCCCGGGTCTGCTCGCGGCGGTCACGCTGTCGGTCGTCCCGATCTTCGTGCTCTACCTGGTCGGCCGCCGTTACCTGCTGAGCGGGCTCACCGCCGGCTTCGGGAAGTAGCGGACCGGTCGTGCGTCAGCTCCCCGGGCGGTCCGCCCGACCGGTGCACCGGATCGGCTCGGCCCGACCGGTGCGCCGGGTCGGCTCAGCCCAGCCGGCGCGCCGGGTCGGCGAGGACGCCGTCCAGGGCCCGCAGTGCCGCCCCGGTCGCCCCGGCGGCGAGCGGGCCGCGGGCGCTCAGGATCCGGGGCGCGCGCCAGCGGGCGGACAGCACCCGGCGGGCCAGGTGCCCCTCCAGCGCTGGGCGCAGCAGGTCGGCCAGCTCGGCCAGGTGTCCGCCCAGGACGACGGTCGGGATGCCGACCACGTTGACCACGCCGGCCAGGGCCACGCCCAGTGCCCAGGCGCCCGTCTCGACGGCGGCCGCGCCGGCCGGGTCTCCCTCCCGGGCGAGCCGGGCCAGGTCGCCGGAGGACGCGTCCAGCGGCAGCCCGGCGGCGCGCAGCAGTGCGTGCCGGCCGGCGTAGAGCTCCAGGCACCCGGTGGAGCCGCAGCTGCACGCCGGCCCGTCGGGCTGGACGCACACGTGTCCCACCTCGCCCGCCCAGCCGGAGCTCCCGGTGACGACCCGACCGTCGAGCACGACGGCGCCGCCGATGCCGATCTGCCCGGAGAGGTAGAGGAAGTCACGGTGCGGACCGGCGCGGCCGGGCGCCGCCTGGGCGACCGTGCGGGCCGCGAGGTCGGCCTCGTTGCCGAGTTCCACGGTCAGCCCCGCCGGCAGGACGCCGCGGAGGAGGTCGGCGGTGGGGAGGTCGGACCAGCCGAGGTTGGGTGCGCGCAGCAGGACGCCGGCCTGCTCGTCCACCACGCCGGGCAGCGCGAGTCCGCCGCCGACGAGGCGCAGCCCGGTCGGCGCACCGGCCAGCAGCTCCTCGGTCAGCACGCCCAGCCGGGCGAAGGTGGCAGCCGGCTCGCTGCCGCGGAGGTCGGCCTGCTCGACGCGCTCGGCGACCACCCGGCCGCGCAGGTCGAGCACCCGGGCCGCCAGCAGACCGGCGTCCACCTGCAGCCCGAGGGCGGCGAACGCGGCGCCGGGCAGCAGTGGCGTCGCCGGCCGGCCGCGCCGGGGGAGGGGGTCGCGCTCGCCCTCGTCGAGCAGCCCGCCGGCCAGCAGCTCGTCGACCAGGCGGGCGGCCGTGGCCCGGGTCATGCCGGTGGTCGCGGCGACGTCCGAGCGCGACGTGGAGCCGTCCGACGCGCACACCGTGCGCAGCACCAGGCCCAGGTTCGTGGTGCGCAGCGTCGACTGCCGGGCCCCGCTCGGCACGTCGGCCAGTCGCTGCGTCACGGGTTGAGGTTAGCCACCTCCTGCCTTATGTTTCGAGGCGAAACAAAAGAACGTCACCCGCAGGGATCGGGCACCCCGGTGCCGCCCCGCACCCACCCGCACTGCACCCACCCGCGCCACCCAGCGAGAGGAACTCCCCGATGAGCACCCTGCAGCCGACCCCCGAGGACAAGTTCACCTTCGGCCTGTGGACGGTCGGCTGGCCGGCCGCCGACCCGTTCGGCACCGCCACCCGGGCTCCGGTGGACGTGGTGGAGTCCGTGCACCGGCTCGCCGAGATGGGCGCCTACGGCGTGACCTTCCACGACGACGACGTGATCCCCTTCGGCAGCGACACCGCCGCACGGGACGCCCACATCAAGCGCTTCCGCGCCGCGCTGGACGAGACCGGCCTGGTCGTCCCGATGGTGACCACCAACCTGTTCACCCACCCGGTGTTCAAGGAGGGCGGGCTCACCGCCAATGACCGCGAGGTGCGTCGCTACGCGCTGCGCAAGGTCATGCGGAACATGGACCTGGCCGCCGAGCTGGGCGCCCAGACCTACGTGCTGTGGGGCGGTCGTGAGGGCGCCGAGGTCGACATGGCCAAGGACCTCATCGCCGCGCTGGACCGCTACGCCGAGTCGATCGACACCCTGGCCGCCTACTCCGAGTCGCGCGGCTACGGGCTGAAGTTCGCCCTGGAGCCCAAGCCGAACGAGCCCCGTGGCGACATCTTCCTGCCCACCATCGGGCACGCGCTGGGCTTCATCGCCAAGCTCGAGCACTCGCACCTGGTCGGGCTCAACCCGGAGACCGGGCACGAGCAGATGGCGAACCTGAACTTCACCCACGGCATCGCCGAGGCGCTGTGGGCCGGCAAGCTCTTCCACATCGACCTGAACGGCCAGCACGGCCCGAAGTTCGACCAGGACCTGGTCTTCGGGCACGGCGACCTGCTCCAGGCCTTCTCCACCGTGGACCTGCTGGAGAACGGTGGCGTCGACGGCGCCCCGGCCTACGACGGTCCGCGGCACTTCGACTACAAGCCGCTGCGCACCGAGGACATGGACGGCGTGTGGCGTTCGGCTGCCGCCAACATGCGCACCTACCTGCTGCTCAAGGAGCGGGCCGCGGCCTTCCGGGCCGACCCGGAGGTGCAGGAGGCCCTGGCCGCCGCGCGGGTGCCCGAGCTGCGTCAGCCCACCCTCGGCGAGGGCGAGACCATCGAGGACCTGCTCGCCGACCGGTCGGCGTTCGAGGACTTCGACGCCGACACGGTGGCCAAGCGTGGCGCCGGCGTCGTCCGGGTCGACCAGCTGATGCTCGAGCACCTGCTCGGCGCGCGCTGACATGACACTGGTGGCCGGGGTCGACTCATCGACCCAGTCGTGCAAGGTCGTGGTGCGGGACGCCGAGAGCGGCCGCCTGGTCCGTGAGGGCCGGGCGCCGCACCCCGACGGCACCGAGGTCGACCCGGCCGCCTGGGAGGCGGCGCTGCGGACGGCGATCGACGAGGCCGGTGGCCTGGCCGACGTCGCCGCGGTCGCCGTCGGCGGGCAGCAGCACGGCATGGTCTGCCTGGACGCCGACGGCGAGGTCGTCCGCCCGGCGCTGCTGTGGAACGACACCCGGTCCGCCCAGGCCGCGACCGACCTCACCGCCGAACTCGGTGGTGGGCAGGCTTGGGCCGACGCCGTCGGCCTCGTGCCGGTCGCGTCGTTCACCGTGACCAAGCTGCGCTGGCTGGCCGAGCACGAGCCGGAGAACGCGGCGCGGACGGCGGCGGTCTGCCTCCCGCACGACTGGCTCACCTGGCGGCTGGCCGGTTCACCCGGCCTGGACGCCCTGGTCACCGACCGGGGGGACGCCAGCGGGACCGGCTACTGGTCACCGGCCCAGGAGGCCTACCGGCTCGACCTGCTGGAGCGCGCCTTCGGCAGCACCCCCGTGCTGCCGAAGGTGCTGGGGCCGGCCGAGCGGGCCGGTGCGGTGGCCGACGGCGCCCTGGGCGCGGCCGGCGGTGCGCTGCTCGGCCCGGGCACCGGGGACAACGCCGCGGCCGCGCTGGGCATCAACGCCGAGCCGGGTGACGTCGTCCTCTCCATCGGGACGTCGGGGGTGGTGTCGACCGTGTCGAGCACCCCGAGCGCCGACCCGACCGGCACCGTCGCCGGGTTCGCCGACGCCACCGGCAACTTCCTGCCGCTGGTGGTCACGCTGAACGCGGCGCGGGTGCTGGACGCCACGGCGCGGCTGCTCGGGGTCGACCACGACGAGCTGTCCCGGCTGGCGCTCACCGCGCCCGCCGGCTCCGGTGGACTCGTCGTCGTCCCCTACCTGGAGGGCGAGCGGACGCCGGACCGGCCGCACTCGACCGGGGCCGTGCACGGGCTCACCCTCTCCACCGCCGACCCCGCGCACCTGGCGCGGGCGGCGATCGAGGGCCTGCTCTGTGGGCTGGCCGACGGGCTGGACGCGATCGCCGCCCAGGGCAACCCGGTCCGCCGGGTCTTCCTGGTCGGTGGGGGTGCCCGGTCCGAGGCGGTCCGCCGGCTGGCTCCCGCCGTCCTCGGCGTGCCGGTGCTGGTGCCGCCGGCGGGGGAGTACGTCGCCGACGGCGCTGCGCGGCAGGCCGCCTGGGTGCTGGCCGGTGGCAGCAGCGCACCGGTGTGGCCGGCCACCAGCACGGAGACGCACGAGGCGGACCCGGTGCCGCACGTGCGCGAGCGGTACGCCGAGGTGCGGGACATGACCGCCACGCGGGCGTGACCCGCAGTCCGTAGCACGTCCGCGAGACCGCACGATCAGCACAGCAACCCGTGACCCCACCCACTCGGATCGTCCGGCACGTTCCTGCCGGTAGGAGGACCACACCATGGCGACTGTCACCTACGACTCCGCGACCCGCCTGTACGCCGGGGCCGACCGCCCCGCGGTGGACGCGCTCAACCTCGAGATCGAGGACGGTGAGTTCCTCGTCCTGGTCGGCCCTTCCGGCTGCGGCAAGTCGACCTCGCTGCGGATGCTCGCCGGCCTGGAGGACATCGACGGCGGGCGGATCCTCATCGGTGGCAAGGACGTCACCGACGTCGCCGCCAAGGAGCGGGACATCGCGATGGTGTTTCAGAACTACGCGCTCTACCCGCACATGACCGTGGCGGACAACATGGGCTTCGCGCTCAAGATGGCCGGCATCGGCAAGGAGGAGCGCCGCTCGCGGGTCGAGGACGCGGCCAAGCTGCTGGACCTGGAGCCGTACCTGGACCGCAAGCCCAAGGCGCTCTCGGGTGGCCAGCGGCAGCGGGTGGCGATGGGGCGGGCGATCGTCCGCTCCCCGCAGGTGTTCCTGATGGACGAGCCGCTGTCCAACCTGGACGCCAAGCTCCGGGTGCAGACCCGCACGCAGATCGCCTCGCTGCAGCGGCGCCTGGGCGTCACCACCGTCTACGTCACCCACGACCAGGTCGAGGCGATGACCATGGGCGACCGGGTCGCGGTGCTCAAGGACGGGCTGCTCATGCAGGTCGGCAAGCCGCGCGAGCTCTACGACTTCCCGCGCAACGTGTTCGTGGCCGGGTTCATCGGCTCGCCCGCGATGAACCTGTTCGAGCTGCCCCAGGTCGACGGCGGCGTCCCGTTCGGCGACACGGTGTACCCGGTGGGCCGGGACGTGCTCGGTCACGCCGCCGGCAGCCAGGTCACCGTCGGCGTGCGCCCGGAGGACCTCGAGGTCTCCGCGAACGGGCTGCCGATCGACGTCGACGTGGTGGAGGAGCTCGGCGCCGACGCCTACGTGTACGGCCGGACCAGGGTCGGCGACGGCGAGAGCGACATCATCGCGCGGGTCGACGGGCGGCGTCCCCCGGCCAAGGGCGAGGTCATCCACGTGACCCCGCGACAGGGCCACGTGCACCTGTTCGACGTCGTCAGCGGCGAGCGCCTCGGATGACGGTGCTGCCCACCGGCGAGCAGTACGTGCTGCGCTGCGCCGACGCGGAGGCGGTCGTCGTCGAGGTCGGCGGCGGTCTGCGCAGCTACCGGTCGGGTGGCCGGGACGTGGTCGACGGCTACGGCGAGGGGGAGATGGCCGGCAACGCGCGGGGCCACGTCCTGGCGCCGTGGCCCAACCGGCTGCGCGACGGCCGCTACACCTGGGACGGCGAGGAGCACCTCACGCCGGTGTCGGAGCACGAGACCGGCAACGCGATCCACGGCCTCGTCCGCTTCCTGCCCTGGCGGGTGGTCGACCGGACCAGTGACTCGGTGCGGCTGGAGCTGCTGCTCCACCCGCAGCCGGGCTACCCGTGGACGCTGCGGCTGCAGGTCGGCTACGAACTGACGCCGGCCGGGATCAGCGTGCAGACCACTGCCACCAACGAGGGCGACGTCGCGCTGCCCTACGGCGAGGGCCACCACCCCTACCTCGCCGCCGGCGCCGGGCTGCACGTCGACGACTGCACGCTGGTCGCCCCCGGGGCGACCCGGCTGGAGACCGACGAGCGCGCCCTGCCCACCGGCGCGAAGGAGGTCGACGGCACGCCCTACGACCTGCGCGCGGGCCGGCTGATCGGTGACCTGCGCATCGACCACTGCTTCACCGACCTCGAGCGGGACGCCGACGGGCTGGCCTGGGTGCGGTTGACCGGCCCCGACGGGCGCGGTGCCGCGGTCTGGCTGGACCCGGCCTACAGCCACCTGCAGCTGTTCACCGGCGACGTGGTGCCCGAGCCGCGCCGCCGGCAGGGGCTGGCCGTCGAGCCGATGACCTGTCCGCCGAACGCCTTCGCCACCGGGGAGTCGGTGATCCGCCTGGAGCCGGGGGAGTCGACCACCGCGACCTGGGGCCTCACGCCCCTGGGCTGAGCCGACCGACCACCTCTCCCGCCGTCCGGCGGGAGAGGTGGCACGGCCTCCGTAGACTCGATCGAGGTGCACGGCGACCCGTGCACCGCATCGATCGAGGAGAGTGCTGTGGCCGTCCGAGCCATCCGCGGTGCGACCCAGGTGGCCGCCGACGACCGGGACGAGGTCCTGGAGGCCACCCGGGAGCTGGTGAGCACGGTCCTGGCGCGCAACGAGCTGGACCCCGCTGACCTGATCAGCATCCTGTTCACCGCCACCCCCGACCTGGTGTCGGAGTTCCCGGCGCTGGCCGCGCGGGAACTGGGGCTGGGCGACGTGCCGCTGATGTGCGCCACCGAGATCGCGGTGCCGCACGCCCTGCCGCGGGTGCTGCGGCTGATGGCGCACGTCGAGACCGACCGGGACCGGGCCGACGTCCAGCACGTCTACCTGCGTGGGGCCGTGGCGCTCCGCCGGGACATCGCGCAGTGAGTGAGCAGGGGAGTGCAGCAGTGGGGGAGTTCCTCGGTCAGGTGACCCTGGACGGGCCGTCGGGGACCGGGAAGTCCAGCGTCGCCCGGGACGTCGCCGCCCGGCTGGGCGCGGCCTACCTGGACACCGGCGCCATGTACCGGGCGGCGACCGTCGCGGTGCTCGACGCCGGGGTCGACCTGACCGACACCGACGCCGTGACCCGCGCCGTCGCCTCCGCCGACATCCAGGTGGGGACGTCGGCCGGCGCGGAGCTGGTGCTGGTCGACGGCGTGGACGTGGCTGCCCGGATCCGGGGGGCCGAGGTGACCCGCACGGTGTCGCCGGTCTCCGCCGTCCCGGCCGTGCGCCGGATGCTGGTCGACCGGCAGCGCGCGCTGGTCGCCGAGGCCGACGCGGTCGTCGTCGAGGGCCGGGACATCGGCACCGTCGTCCTGCCCGACGCCACCCTGAAGGTCTACCTGACCGCCGCACCCGAGGCCCGCGCCCAGCGGCGGGCCGGTCAGCTGGGGGTCACCGACCCCGCCAAGATCGCCGAGATCGCCGCGGACCTGCGGCGTCGCGACGAGTACGACAGCAGCCGGGCCGACAGCCCGCTGCGCCCAGCTGTCGACGCCGTGGTCGTCGACAGCACCGGGCTGGACCGTGATGCCGTGGTCGAGCGTGTGCTCGACCTGGCGCGCACTGCAGTAGGAGCAGCATGAGCATGGACAACGACCTCGACGTCCCCGGTGGTGACGAGCCCACCGGCCCGCTCCCGGTGGTGGCCATCGTGGGGCGGCCGAACGTCGGCAAGTCGACCCTGGTCAACCGGTTCCTGGGCCGTCGCGCCGCTGTCGTCCAGGACATCCCGGGCGTCACCCGGGACCGCATCCCGTACCAGGCGCTGTGGAACGGCAAGAACTTCACCGTCGTCGACACCGGCGGCTGGGAGCCGAAGGCGACCGGCATGGCCGCCTCCATCGCCCGGCAGGCCGAGTACGCGATGAAGACCGCCGACGTGATCGTGCTGGTCGTGGACGCCGCGGTCGGGGTGACCGAGACCGACCTGGCCGCCGCCCGGGTGCTGCGGCGCAGCAAGACGCCGGTGATCCTGGTGGCCAACAAGGTGGACGACGAGCGGGGCGAGTCGAACGCCGCCGAGCTGTGGTCGCTGGGCCTGGGGGAGCCGTTCTCGGTCAGTGCGCTGCACGGGCGGGGGAGCGGTGACCTGCTCGACCTGGTGCTGGACGCGATGCCGGAGGCACCCCGCGAGCAGGACGACGTGGGCGGCCCCCGCCGGGTGGCCCTCGTCGGCCGGCCGAACGTCGGCAAGTCCAGCCTGATCAACCGGCTGTCCAAGGAGGAGCGCTCGGTCGTCGACTCGGTGGCCGGCACCACGGTCGACCCGGTCGACTCCCTGGTGACCCTCGGCGAGGAGCAGTGGCGGTTCGTCGACACCGCGGGGCTGCGCCGCAAGGTCAACACCGCCAGCGGCACCGAGTACTACGCCAGCCTGCGCACCGAGGCGGCGATCGAGGCCGCCGAGGTCGCGGTCGTGCTGCTGGCCGCCGACGAGGTGATCAGCGAGCAGGACCAGCGGGTGATCACTCAGGTGATCGACGCCGGTCGGGCGCTGGTCATCGCCTTCAACAAGTGGGACAACGTCGACGAGGACCGGCACGCCCAGCTGGAGAAGGAGATCGACCGCGACCTGGCCCGGATCCAGTGGGCCAGCCGGGTCAACATCTCGGCGACCACCGGTCGCGGGGTGAACAAGCTGGCCGGTCACCTGAAGACGGCGCTGGCCGGCTGGGAGACCCGGGTGCCCACCGCGGAGCTGAACACGTTCATCCGGGCGCTGGTGCAGGAGACCCCGCCGCCGGCCCGTGGTGGCCGCGCCCCGAAGATCAAGTACGTGACCCAGGCCGACATCCGGCCGCCCCGGTTCGTGGTCTTCTCCACCGGCTTCCTGGAGGCCGGATACCGGCGGTTCCTGGAGCGCAAGCTGCGCGAGCAGTTCGGCTTCCACGGCACCCCGATCGACGTCTCGGTCAAGGTGCGCGAGAGCAAGGCGCGCGAGCGCAAGGGCTGACCCGGCCCACGGGGCAGCGGACCGGGTGCGGTAACCTTCTCGGGCAGCGTCCGGGGCCGTGAGGCACCTGGGGCTCGGGCTGTAGCGCAGCTTGGTAGCGCACTTGACTGGGGGTCAAGGGGTCGCAGGTTCAAATCCTGTCAGCCCGACAGAGAAGTTGCAGGTGAGAGGCGGGTCGTCCGAAACGGGCGGCCCGCCTCTTTGGTGAGTACAGCAACCGGTACAGCAACGCGACTTCAGACAGCAGGATCACCACTCCAACGCCTCGTCGAGCCGGTCAGCGGCTTCCCGCCGTTGCTCCGGTGCCACATGGCTGTAGATGTCGGCGGTGATCGCGTAGGACGAGTGGCCGAGGTGCTCCTGCACGACCTTCGTGTGCGTGCCGGCGGCGAGCAGGAAGCTCGCGGCCGAGTGCCGCAACGTGTGCAGGTGGACGTCGCGGAGACCGGCTCGCTCCGCAAGGGTCTCGAATCTCCGGAGCACGTTGCGCGGCTCCAGCGGTGTGCCGACCTCGGTGGTGAAGAGGAGGTCGCTGTCCCGCCAGGCTTCACCGGCCGCGAGCTGCTCCGTGGCCTGCTGCCGACGGTGTGCCCGCAGCGCGGTGACCGTCGAGCGGGGGAGTGGAACCGACCGGCGCGACTTCTCGGTCTTCGGCTCGCCGAGCTGGAGACCCTTCGAGGTTCGGGTCAGCGTCCAGCGGACCCTGAGCGTGCCGCCGTCGAGGTCGACGTCCGACCAGTGCAGCCCGAGTGCCTCTCCGCGGCGGAGTCCGGTGGCCAGCATCAATCGGAACAGCGGCTCCAGCCGTTCGCCTCGCATGGAGTCGAGAAGGCGATGGGCGTCGTCCACCGTGAGGAAGGCAGCGTCCTGGCGCTCGACTGCCGGGCGCCTGACTGCCGCGGCAGGGTTCCGGCCGAGGAGGCCATCGCGCACGGCGATGTCGAGAGCAGCCCGCAGCACGGTGTAGATGGTGCGCACGGTGGAGGGCGCCAGGCCGGCCCTGCGTTTGAACACGATGAGCGCCTCGACGTCCGACGGCCGAATTCGGTCCAGTGGCCGGGTCCCGAGAGCGGGGACCAGGTGCTTGCGAGCGATCGTTGCGTACAGGTCGATGGTCGCCTGCTTGCGGTCGCTGGCGGGCAGTGCCTTGGTGCTCCAGTCCTCCAGCCACGCGCTCAGCGACATGGTGGTGTCCTTCACCGGTGCACCGGCATCCAGCCGCTCGCGCAGGACCTTCATCTTTGACCGGACCTCGGTCTGCGTCCGCCCGTAGACCGTCCTGCGCTTCATGGTCCCGTACTCGTCGCGGTAGCTGACCTCGCCTGACCACCTGCCGTCGCTCCGTCTGAATACCGAGCCCTCGCCGTTCGCTCGCTTCGCCACGTCGTCCTCTGCTGTCTTCCGTCAGGGCTTCTTGCCGATGCCGCGCTCGCTGTCTGCAGCCGGCCGCTTCACCGCGCCATCGGCGGTCGAGCCCGGGGAGTCAGCGCAGCTCGGTTCGGTCCGAAGCCTCCAACCGATTGACGTAGCGCTGGAGCTCGGCTCGGGACAACCGACAACTACGTCCGATGTGCACAGGACGCAGAGCGCCGATGTTGATCAGCGTGTAGAGGGTCGTGCGGCTGATGCTGAGTGCCTTCGCGGCTTGTGCAGCGGTCAGCAGCAGCGGATCTTCCGCCAGCACGTCCCTGAGCAGCTGCGGCTCGGCCATGTCGCGCCCCTCATCAGCGTCCGCGGACCCCCCTTCCTGGCGGGTCCTCCTGGCAGGAGAGGCGTCAGGGCGGCCCAATCCATGACAGCCGCCGAAGCGCGAGATCGGCGACGCCATGCGCTCTCTTCGCAGGAACGTCATGACCAGCAACGATGGATCAACTTCCGTCAGCCACGGTTGGCGATGATCGCCCCCATCGAGGGGCCCGCCCCGTGTCGACGCAGACGTGCCCAGCGCGCGGGTGCGCAACATCGCCACCGTTCAGGGACTCCCGTGGTCCCGGGCGACGGCGGTCAAGTTCGGGGAGAAGTGGCGCATCGGTGCGGTGTCCGCGCCAAGTGGACCGTCAAAGCCGGGGTGGCAGATGTATCCAGCACGCCGCAACGGGGAGCGGCTACCGGGAGGCCGTGACCGGCTGGTTGGCCCTGACCGCGGCGACAGTGTCGGTCCCGAGGGGGGACTGCCCCCGGTTTGGTTGACTCATTGACCTGCCCCACGGATCAGTTACCTCGACAGCTCTGAGGATTCGGGCCTTGCTGCGAAGGTGCATGCCGTGCCGAAGCCGTATCCAGCCGAGTTCCGTGCCCGCGCTGTTGCCCTGGTCCGCGCTGGCCGTCCGATCAGCCGAGTCGCAGTCGAGCTCGGCGTCAGCGAGGGCGGTCTGCACAACTGGGTCCGTCAAGACCGCATCGACCGGGGTGAGATCGCCGGCGTGACGACGAGTGAGAACGCCGAGCTTCAGCGAGCTCGTAGGCGGATCCGCGAGTTGGAGCTGCAGGTTGAGATTCTGACCAAGGCGTCGGCAGGCATTCTTGGCCGAGGAGCGACCGCACCCAAGATGGTTCACCCGGTGATCGACAGGCTCGTCGACGCCGGGCTACCGGCCAAGGTCTGCTGCCGCGTGCTGGGCGTCAGCAGCCCTGGCTACTACAAGTACCGAACACGGCCGATGTCTCCCACCCGAATGCGCAGGCAGTGGCTGACCGGTCTGACCCGTGAGGTGCACCTGGCCTCGCGCGGCACCTACGGCTCCCGTCGGGTGCACGCGGAGCTGACGATCGGAATGGACGTTCAGGTCAGCGAGCGGCTCGTCGCGGTGCTGATGAGCGGCGCCGGGATCTACGGGCTGCCGGGGCCCACGCGGATCAAGCGCGTGCGCGGCCTGGTGACCGCCGACGACCTGGTCAACCGCGAGTTCGCACGGCAACGACCGAACGAGCTGTGGGTCACCGACATCACCGAACACCCGACCCGCGAAGGGAAGGTCTACTGCTGCTGCGTCATGGACACCTTCAGCCGCAAGATCGTCGGCTGGTCCATCGACTCGATGCAGACCTCCAGCCTCGTCGTGAACGCCCTCGACATGGCCATCAAGAACCGGCAGCCCGCAGCCGGCGGCATCGTGCACGCCGACCACGGCGTTCAGTTCACCTCGTGGTCCTTCGGCGAGAAGATCCGCTCCGCCGGGCTGATGCCGTCATTCGGAACAGTCGGGGACGGCCTGGACAACGCCATGATCGAATCGTTCTGGTCCTCGATGCAGATCGAGCTGCTCAACCGACGCAAGTGGCGCACCCGAGTCGAGTTGGCCAACGCCATGTTCGACTACATCGAAATCTTCCATAACCGCCAGCGCCGCCACTCCCAACTCAGCTACCGCACCCCGATCGAGCACGAGCTAGCGTTCCTCACACCATCCGTCCCTGCCTGAACCTCAGAGCTCAAGGGGTAACGAACCGGTAGGGCAGGTCATCTGGTGGGGGTGGTCAAGCCGCGGTAGCGGCGAGGTTGAGTGTCTCGTACTCGACTGGCGTGAGTCGTCCGAGGCGGCGTTGCCGGCGTCGGCGGTGGTAGGACCGCTCGATCCAGGTGATGATCGCCAGCCGTAGTTTCTCTCGAGTCGCCCAGCGGTGTCGGTCGAGCACGCTCTTCTGCAGCAGGGCGAAGAACGACTCCATGGCCGCGTTGTCGCCGCAGGCACCGACCCGGCCCATCGAGCCGACCAGGCCGTTGTTCTTGATGGTGCGGACGAAGGAGTTCGACCGGAACTGACTGGGTTCAATCGGTCGTTGCAACACCCGCTTGTTGGAGCGACCGTAGTTGCTCGTCCAGGACCTCCGCAGGCACCCCGTCCCCGCCACCCCGTCTCCGACCACGGCCGGACCGACGCCAGTTGCTTCGCCATCCGCAGGGGGAGCCGCCCCGGGCACCGGGCCTGAGACCCGCGGCGTTCAGTCGCGGTCTGTCAGGACGCCTTGCTCGTAGACCAAGGTGCCGTCGGTGGTGTACCGGAAGCCCTGACCGCCGGGGATGTGACAGTCGACGCCGTCGGTGAGCACTTCGCAGGTGGCCATGTCCCCGTCGTTGGTGGGGAAGTCGAACGTGGCGCCTGAGACTTGGGTTGTCGACGCCACTCCGGCGAACTGGGCGGGACCGCACGGGTCGAAGAACCCGCCGGTCAAGTCGATGCTCATCACCGCCACCGTGCCCGCCGGGCAAGTGCTTTGGCCCCGGGTTTCGCAAGCGACCGCATACCCGTCAAAGGCTCCGCACACCAGCAGGCCCAGCGGGTCGCTAAAGGCCGCGGGCGCGGGCGGAGGCTCAGGTGCGGGGGGTGCCACGGTGACGTTCTGAAAGACCTTCCCCAGGGCGAGGAACGCCAGGTTCTGCGCGGTGGAGACCAACGCCTTCGCGGTGTCAGGGAGCACCGCCAACGCGTTCATAACGTCGTTCTTGAAAGCAACGCCGGTCACCCTGCTGGCCGTCTTGATCGCGTCCAGAGCGCACTCAGCGGCCGACTTGGCCAGCGAGTCGTAGGTCTCCTGGTTGTCGTCCTCGGTGATGCGGGTGCTCAGGGCCGACACGCAGTCCACTGCCCCACTGATGGCCTGCATCCCGGCGGCCGCGCCGCCAGCGGTGCGTACCTGCCGGGTCACCTCCAGGAGGATCTCCGAGCGGGTGCGCACGGTGACCGCGGCGTACTCGAACACACGGGTGGAGGTCGTGGTGATGACCCCGGCCACCCGGGTGACCTCAAGGCGGGCCGGAGGGTAGAGCACCAAGGCGACCAGGGCCGCGTCGATGAGCAGGCCCTCGTAGTCCGGGCGCAGACCCACGTCGATGTTGCGCCCGTCAGCAGCTAAGGAGGCCATGGTCTCAGCCGTCAGGCTGCTCTCGGTGGCGCCGCGGGCCGGAAGGATGTTGGTGCCGAACGGGGCGTGCAGCAGCCGGGACAGCAAGGTGGCAGTGGAGGAGCCCAAGTCGTACTGGGTGAGCCCAAGACCGAAACGGTCCGGGGTGTCGGCGACGTAAGCCAGCCAAGCCCGGTTGGTCATCCGCAGTACCCCTGAGCCGTCGGGGTTGACTACCACGCAGCCGGAAACCTCAGGCAGCGACGTCGTCACCGTCCAGTCCGGGGAGGCGGAAGAGCAGTCGGCTTCCTGCACCAGCACACCGAAGGCACGCCCCACCGCCCCGCTGGTGGCTCGGGCGGCGCTGGCGGCGGCGTCCCACATGGCCTGCACCCCGATGGGTGCGTCCTCCAGCACGTAGCGGCCGCCATCGAGCACGGCTTGCCCGCCGGTGACGGCCGCGCGACCCACTGATCGTCCGATGTCGCTGACCGGATCGACCACCCAGGTGTTGAACCAGGAAAAGTGCGGAGCCTCTGCGGTGAGCAGGCCAGTGGTTGGGTCGTAGGTGGATTCCAAGGGCAGCCAGGTGCCCAGTTCCTCACTGAAGGTGGCCATGAAAACCAACTCGGGGGCGACTGGCGCACCCTCGACTTGGGGCAATAGAGCCGGGTCCACGGGCAACTGCACCAGAGCGCCCGGTACCTCGTCCAGGTCGCCGAAGTTGATGTCAACCGGTGTTCCGACTTCCAAGGCGTACTCGACGATCAGGTCTCTCGGTGGCGGTGCTTCTGCCGAGTCCTGGAGCACGGTGACTTCGGTGTCCTCGGTCAAGGCGCCGATAGGCACGGTCACCTTGGGTCCGCCATCAGGGCCCACGGTCCCACCGGACGGGCCGACGGTGTAGCCCTCGGAGACCCCCGGGGCATCTCGCCCCGAGTCCCGGTTGAGGGCGAACCAGCCGCCAGCGACGACCACGGCCAAGGCGGCCACGACCGCCACCGGCAGCACCCAGGTTGGTCGTCGAGATGGTGCCGTGCTGGTCATACCAAGCCCCCCGGAACGGCCGACCACCCCCGGGTCAGTTTGCGCCGGAGTGTGCGGTGCCGCGGACGGGCGGTCAATGCCCTTCCGCGTCATGGCCCGCTTCCGCCAGTCGGTCTCCCGACTGTTCACCGAAACCACTGTCGAGGGCTGGGTCGAGGTCAACCCGATGCTGCGCACGAAGGTGAAGCCCCGCCTCAAGGGCATGACCAACGCAGCCTGCAAGGCCCTCCCTCAGGCCTCGGCCGACGCCGCTACCGACCTGCCCGACGATGCTCAGGTCCGCCCGGACGGAACGCAGCAGTGCGTCGACATGCGTCTGGGTACGCGCGACACGTTCTTACTGCGCCTGCTGATGGAGGTCGGGCCCCGTGTCTCCGAGGTGTCCCTGGCCGATCGCGCCGACATCGAGCGCCGCGGCGGCGACACCGTGTGGCTGCGCCTGTTCGGCAAGGGCGCCAGGAAGCGCTGGGGGCGCCTGTCCGACGACACCATGGCCGCCTACAGCGACTACCTGGATGGAGGCCGCCCCGAATCGGCAGCCCGGCTGCGCCTGGACCCCGACACGGGCGAGGAGATCGTGATCGACCCGGTCGACGACGCCGACCGGGCACTCCTGCTCACCTGGCCCGGACTGCGCATGCAGCCCCGGGTCATCCAGTTGTTGGTCGCCCGGGCCAGCCAGCGCCTGCCTGCCGACCTGCGCCGGGCTGTCACCCCGTACGGTCTCCGGCACACCGCGGCCACCCTGCTACTCACCTCCGGCGCCGCGGACCTCAAGACCGTGCATGCACTGCTCGGACACGCCTCCATCGCCACCACCGGCGTCTACCTGGACACCGTCACGCCGCCCTAGTGCAGGCCGTGCGCGACCACCCGGTCACCGGCCGCACCTTCCACCGGCCCTCCGGGCGCCCTGGAGCCCAGACCGCGCATCACGCTGGGTGACCCAGGGGCGGTCACTCCGCGCAGAACGGAGGTCTGGCCCTCGGGCCATCAGATGGAACGATCTTGATGGCAGCAAGAGTCGTCACAGAGCGTGCCGGCATACCGCGGCCGCCCGCCCGCCCGCCTCTCACGAGGCTTGGGCCGAACAAGACCAGTCGACGTCGCCGTCAGAAGTAGCCGGGCTCCATGTGGGTGACCTCGCCGCCGGAGACACCGAACCGAAACACGGGCCCGGTGCGGTACAGGTCGTCGTCACTCACCGGGAAGTCCGTATCCAGGGTTCCGAGGTCAGCAGGCCGGACTGTGACTTCGCTAAACTCGTCGGGGGTGTAGGCCACCGGCCCAACGATGGCCATCGCCCGCACCAACTGGTCCTGGTTGCGGAAGTAGACGTCGGTGCACTCCCCGGGACCACTCGGGGTAACGCCGTCCTCGTTGCACGCGGCCTGTGCCTCTGCGCCTTCGTACCGGATCACCTGGTCGATGTAGACCTCACCGCTGAACGCGCCCCGGAGGATGCCGTAGTAGGTGCCGTCGGGCAGGCCCTCATGCCGGATGGGCTGATCGGTCAGCGCGCTCTCCGCCTCCTGCAGCCTGAACTCGGCGCCGTCCCACCGCCAGGTCGCCGCCCCGAAGTGCAGCGGGCAGCAGGGCGGGTCGGTCGGGCCGAACATCCGACCCGCGATGCTGATGTCCCGCCCGCTGGTCGTGAGGTCCGCGGTCAGCGAGAAGTAGGCGTCGTCCTGCTCGTCGCCTTGCAGGTGGCCCAGTACCGCCGGTTGATCACCCTGGAGGTCGAAGACCACGACCTCCATAGGGCTGGACCCGGTTCCGGTCGGACACCGGAGCTCAACGAGCATGTCCGGGTAGCCGTCCTCCGTAACGTCCACGGTGGTCTGGGTGTTCTCGTCCGAACCAGGGCTGGGCGCTACGACGGTATTGGCGCAGCCGCGTGCAGCGACGGCCTCGGCATACCAGTCGGTGTTCGCGGTGATCTCGGCGATGTGCTCGGCTTGTCGGCGGGCCGTCGCGGCCGCCTCTTCGTTGTTTCGCGCCTCAGAGGCGTTGGTGCAGAAGCCGACAGCCTGGAAGCAGCCCACGGCGGCTCCCAAGTAGGCCTGCTGCCCGTAGACGTTGGGGTGGGCTGACTCCTTGATGTCGGGGAAGATGCGCTGCGGATCGCCCGTAGGGACCTCTCCTGCGGCGGGGTAGCCGAGGCGCACTCGATTCATCCAACGCTCTCCGTTGACGGTCGTGGGATCACCGTCGGGTTCTGGGTTCACGCAAAGACCGTGGTTCTGGAACCCGTTGCGCATGTCCACGTGCCGGATTCCCGCTTCGGTGGCCAGTCGGGCAATCCGGTCGTCGAGTCCGTCGACGAATATGTTGATCGCCCGCTGCTCATCTTCGTCCATAATCGCGCCGGTCCCTGACCCGAAGCCGCACGCGCCATCGGGGTCCCTAGGGAAGGCGTAGGGGTAGGACAGCGAAACGACGGGGGCCCCTGCTGGCGCTTCAGCGGCGATGGACGCCATGACCGACGCGATGTCATTGGTCCGGTACCCAGCGGCCCTGCATTCGTCGGCGTTGGGCAGTGCTCCGTCGACGATGATGCCCAAGCCGTAGTCCAGGCAGCGCGTTCGCCGCTCGGCCTCCGGCTGACATTGGAGGGCGTTTAGGCTCCGCAGGAACCGCAGCAAAATAGGCTCGACGGAGATGCCAGCGATCTCGGTTCCGAGCGGCAAGTATCCGTCAAAGAGACAGTTCTTCACCACGTCGGCGAAACCCACGTCGTTGCCACCGAACGAGAAGACGACGGCGGCTGTGTCGTCCGGGAAGGCCGTGGTGTCTCCGGGACGGGGTGACACCTGAGAGGCCTGGCCGTCATTCGACAGTTGCGCACCGAAGTAGTCCGAGGAGGTGGCTCCGCTGCAGGCCCGGAAGTCCAGGGTCATGCCCAACTGCTCAGCCATGCGCGGCCCGTAGGCCATGGGCGATCGGTGACAACGGTTGTCGGGGATGTCCGTCCCCGGGTAGTAGTAGTTGTCCGCCGCGGCCCAGTAGTCGACGTTGTACCGAGTCTTCTCCACCCGCGAGATGCCGAAAGGGGCGCCCTCACCGGCGGTGAAGGAGTCGCCCAGGACGACCAACGTGCCGTTCGGCCCGGTGGGAACAGGTGGCGGTTCATCGCTAATGCCCAGCGGGAACGGGCAGTCGGCGGCATAGTGCATCACCCCGTCGTTACCCATGACCTCAGGCGGACCGCAGGCCGGGCCCGTGGTCATGACCGCGAGACTCTGCATGACCAGCGACGGGTTCATGCTCTGGGCAGCGTTCGCCCCCATGCCGTAAAGCATGGCCACCACGAGCCCTAAAGCCACCACGGTGATCCGCAGGACCTTGAAGCGGCGGCTTCGGCGTCGCGGCGCGTGCTGCTGCTCTGTGTCGTTCCGATGCCCCCGCATGGGCGGCAACGTACGCAGAACCGCCTCTGGTGGGCAGATGCCTCAAGCGGGATGAGCGCAGGTCGCACGCGCCGTCACCCGGTGCAGTCGTCGGCGGTAGCAAGTTGACCGCCGGTCACCATTTCCGGGTGGGGGACGGGTCAGGCCGCGGTGGTCGCCCGGTTCGCGAGGGCTGCCAGGGGTCTGCTCGACGATGTGCCGGGCCATAGCCTGTTGGGTGTGGCCGGTGACGTCGTTCTCCGCGGCACGACGAGCGGTGACCACGCCGTGCGGGCGGATCTCGGCAATGCCGGCGTTGACCACCTCGGCATTGGGTGCGGTGACCGCCGGGTATCAGTTGCTGCTGATCAGGGTGCGCTTGCAGCCGATCTCGTAGTCCGAGGTCAGCGTGGCTCGCACCTGCGGGTCGCGGACCTGGCGCTCCAGGCGGGTCCGGGCCAGCTTCTGCACGGGGCCCAGGTAACGGGGGCTAGGGCGAGTCTCCCAAGTTTGCGGGGTCCGGTGCGGGATCTTGAACGGCTGGGCACTCGTGCTGAGCTGAGTGATGGGCAGTGGGCGGTGATCGAGCCGTTGATGCCGCACGTGACGGGGCGGTCGCGGCCTTACCGGGATCACAGGCAGGTGGTGGAGGGCATCGTGCACCGGTATCGGTGCGGTCTGGCTTGGCGGGATCTGCCGGAGCGGTTCGGGCCGTGGCAGACGGTGTGGAAGCGGCGCGCCCGGTTCTCCCGGGATGGCACGGGGGACAAGGTGCTGGCCGCGGTCATCGCCGCTGCTGATGCCGCCGGTGACGTCGACTGGGCGGTCAGCGTGTACTCCACGGTCAACCGCGCGCACCAGCACATCACCAAACCTGCCGCTAGCCGAGATCCCCACGGGGCAGCGGCGAACGACATCAATCAGATTCTCGGCCGCGGCAACAAGGCGTTGGTCGAGCCGCCTGATCACGGCATCGGCCGCTCCCGGGGCGGCCTGTCGACCGAGGTCCACCACGCCGTCGACGGCCGCGGACGCCCACTCTCGATCCTGATCGGCGCCGGTCAGGCCGGTGACGCACCGGCCTGCCTGCCGCTGCTGGCCGGCATCCCGGTGGCACGTCCTGGACCGGGCCGGCTCCGCACCCGCCCGACCGCGGTGCTGGGCGATCGGGCCTACTCCGCCAAGGCAATCCGAGCCCACCTGCGATCCCGTGGGATCACCGCGGTCATCCCCGAACCCCGCGACCAGCAGGGCCACCGTGCCCGCCGCGGCAGCAGAGGCGGCCGGCCGGTCAGCTACGACCGCGAGCTCTACAAGAAGAGCAACGTCGTCGAAGGCTCCTTCGCCCTGCTCAAGCAATGGCGCGGACTGGCCACGCGCTACGACAGGCACGCACTCATCTACCGAGGCGCGGTGGTCCTGGCCGCCGTCCTCGCCTGGACCCGCACCTGAGAGACATGCCCTAGGGGCGATCGGATACAAGTCGATGCCGGTGACCGGGGGATAGATCAGGTTGCCCGCGACCTGGCGGATGACGCGAACCGTCCGCTCGTCGACCGGTCCGACCGGAACGATGTGGTCAGCGGCCGACGTCCCTTCCACCGCGCCTCGGCCATGCCGTAGACGATCATCCCGCCGCCGCTGTTGGCCGTCGCCGCGATGTTCTTGGCCTGTTCGGCCTGCTGAGCCATTCTTGTGACCCGGTCGTCGGTCGCGGCGGTCAGTGGCAGTTTCTGTTTCCAGTCAGGTCAGCCCGCTCGGTGACCCGGGCGACGCAGGCGCACTCGCCCGGCGTGCGGTCAGCGCAAGTGAGTGTCGCGCCGGTAGCGGGCTCTGCGCATCGTGGTGATGACCCAGAACAGCCCGCTGACCATGAAGATCAGCGGCAGTCCGATCTCATTCCCCTGCTCCTCGGGGAGTTGAGCGACGATGACCAGCCCCACCATCAGGATGACCACGAGCGAGGTCAGCGGATGGTCCTTGCCCCACTCCACGGTGTCCTCGACCATCATGCCGTAGTTGGGGCGCCTGCGGAGCCAGGTCGACTCAGGCCTCGGCGGTTTGGGAAGAGTCGGCTCGGGCATGGCTGCAGGACCGGGTTGTGCGGTCGCCGTCGCCGTGATGCCGGGGCCGGCTGGGGGCGAACTGGCGTCGGCCACGCGCTGAGCGCGCAGGGCTCGTTGAATCCGGGCATCCGTCAAGTTGGAGTCCGGGTTGGCCGCAATCCGGTGCCAGATCTCCTGCCACTTGGCGCAGGCATCGGTTCGAAACGGGCCCATCGGATGGTCGGTCAAGGCGATTCCTCTGGGCTCGTCCCGGCAACGGGCGCAGCCTAAGTCCGATCGGACCCCGAAGGGAAGGTGCCGAGAGTGCGGGCAGGCTACCTGTGCGTCCGGGCTCGCCGGGCAACGGTCACGCAGTTGGGGCCGGAAGTCCGATCGCCGCCGGAGCAGGCAGTCGGATTCCCCGGAGTGCTGCCAGGCCGTCTAGTTGCCGGATCAGCCCCGGCGGACGGCTATCACAGCGTGGCCGCCAGGAGGAAGCCGGCTGCCAGGGCCGGCCCATAGGGGATCGTGGTCTCTCGGTTGCCTCCGCGGGCCAGCGCGATCCCGACCTGCGCACATGTCACTCCAGCGAACACGGCAAGGCCCAGCAGCAGGCCACCGCTGTTCGCGTGTCCCAGACCCAGGCCGCCCAGCACTGCCAGCCGGACGTCGCCGTAGCCCGCACCCGCGAACCGCCAGCACAGCAGCATGGTGAACCCGGCAGCGATCGTGCTGACGCCGCTGAGCAGTAGGCCGCCCCAGTCGCCGCGCACGGCGAGGCCGACGATCAGCAGCAGGCACGTGGCCACGCCGGCCTGCCGGACCAGCGGAGTGGGGATGCGCTGAGTCACCGCATCGCATGAGGCTGCCGCGACCAAGGCGCATCCCCAGATCAGCAGGATCGGCGCCAGTTGCCAGGAATTCGTTCGATGCCATGTCGCGACAGCCGCTGCTCCCGCTACCCCACCGCCAAGGCTGCTGGCCAGCCACAGGGCCCAGGTGGCTCGGTCTTGCCGGGCCAGTTGGCTCAGCCCCCACCTGGTCAGCAGGGGGCTGAGCGAGGCACCGGTGAGCGTCGCTGCGATCGACCACTCACCGCTCATCCGGCCTCCCTTCCTCACGGACCACCTGATGAGGCCAAGTTGACCCGCCTCTGCCATCCGCGGGTCGACGAGCTGCGCCGGCTGTCGAGGTCGCCGCTGAGGCTGCCCCTGCGATACACCCGCTCACGTGGACGAAGCGAGAGATCAGCCGATGCCTGTCACCCAACCGGGTGAAACGGTGCCTGCCCCTGTTGCGCTGGGCAACAAGCGAGGCAATCTCGCCACTCGGACGGTGGACAAGAGAGGGGACACAGCATGGCTTTGACGCGCCTCGTTGCTCTTGGCACTGCCCTCATCGCTGTGCTGTCGGTTTTGAGCTGCTCGTCCTCCCGCACCGTCCCTTCCACGCAGCAGACCTCAACGGCGAGCCAGACGTCGTCGACCGCGTCCGAGGCCACCGCTGACCCAAGTCAGGACGCGGAAGCTCAGGCACTCGCCCTGATCCCGCGCTACCTCCAGACCATCGACGACCTGTATCTCGATCCGTCGCGGTCCCTCGACGAGCTCTACGAGGTCTCGGTGGCACCGGAAGCAACGGCCGAGGCCACGGCCATCGGGCAGTTCCGTGCCCAGGGCTACCGACAAACCGGACGATCACAGCTGGTCACGGCATCCGTCAGCGAGATCGACCTGACGAACGAGCCGGCCGCTGTTCCCTCACCGGTGTTCCCCAGCGTCGCCGTCACCGCGTGCGTGGACGTCAGCCAGGTCCAGGCGACCGACGGGACCGGATCGTCGGTGATCGCACCAGACCGACCGAAGTACCTCGTTCAGCAGCTGACCGTGGTCAACATCGACTACCCGGACGCCTCCTCGTGGCGCATCAGCAGAGCCCCTAACGCGCAGGCGTCGACGTGCGACGGATAGCCGTGCTGCTGGCCGGCGTCGG
This sequence comes from Modestobacter sp. VKM Ac-2978, assembly GCF_026968025.1. Lineage (NCBI taxonomy): Bacteria > Bacillati > Actinomycetota > Actinomycetes > Geodermatophilales > Geodermatophilaceae > Modestobacter > Modestobacter sp. VKM Ac-2978. The sequence continues at coordinate 67,104 of NZ_JAPVBP010000007.1, forward strand.
CGTCTGGTGTGCGCCCCCAGCAGCTGCCGGAACAGACGGGGTCTCCTGCCAGCAGTACAACTCGCACGGCATCTGCGTCGTCGAGGCCAGCTCGGACGGGGCACCTGCGGACCCGTCGACCCTGCCGGTCGCTGCAGCCCCGGCCAGTGATCGTGACGAAGCCGTCGAGCCGAGCTGCACGGTCGCCCTCGCCGCTGCCACCGCCATTCCCTGCCAGACCGCTGACGGATGGTGGGTGCAGACCATGCAGTGCTACGCCCAAGAGGCAGCGGAGCAGCCCCCGAAGGACGCAGCCGTCTGGGGTGGGCGCACCGACGGCGCCGTCTACTTGTGCAGCTACTACACGGATGGTCGCTCGTTCCCCGGCACGAATGGTTTCTCGTTTTGGTCCGCGACCCCACCGGCCGGGCCTGCAGCCGTCGATCCAGCCGTGCTGGCCGAACAGGCGTTGGACACCTTGACGATCCCCGCGCCGACGACCGGGCGGTACCCGGCGGGGCTGCTGCAGAACGGCCAGTCGTTCACGGTGGTCAATGCCTACACGTGGTTCTGGACCGACCCAGCGTCGTTCCAGCCGCTGACCGCCCGCGCGGATGCGGGCGGCATGTGGTCCCAGGTGGTGGTCACTCCGACAGCCCTGTCCTTCACACCCGGCGATGGGGCGGACGGTGTTTCCTGCTCGGGTCCGGGAGTGGTCTGGCAGCCCACGGACGGCGTCTGGTCGCCGTCTCCGGCGGGCTGCCACTACCGGTATCCGCACTCGTCGATCCACCAGCCCGACCGACAGATCACGGCAACGTACGGCATCCAGTGGTCCGTCGCGTGGACGTCGTCGACAGGGCTCAGCGGCACGTTGCCCCAGCTCACGACGTCGTCGAACGCAACGTTCGCCGTGGCGGAGGCGCAAGCGGTGGTGACCGGATGACGGCCAGGGCCGAGACGGCGGCGAAGCATGTCGCGAGCCACCCAGCTCCGGCACCAACCGTGGCGCCGCCATCGCCGGCGCCACCACTGCGGAGCGCCGCGGCGCGACCACGCGTCAGCCGCAGGTCGCTGGTCCTCAGCGTGCTGGTCGTGCTCCTCGGCGGGCTCGTCGCCTTCGCCGCCGGCCAGATGCTGACTGCCCGCACTGAAGTGCTGGCGGTGGCCCGGGACGTGCAGGTGGGATCGACAATCACAGCTGACGACTTGGCGGTCGCGAGCGTCACGTCTGACCCGCGCCTGTCGCCGATCTCAGCGGCGGAGCAATCCCAGGTGATCGGGATGGTGGCGCAGGTCCCGCTCGTCCGCGGGGGACTGCTGACCCGCAGTCAGGTCGGCGTCGACAGTGGGCTGGCGGCCGGTGAGATGTTGGTGGCCCTGCCGATGAAGGAGGGCCAGTTCCCGGCGCGTGGGCTGACCGCGGGCCAGCGGGTCCTGGTCGTCCCGACGCCGGGCAGCGCTGGTGCGGTCGGTGCGGGTGGGGGTGCTGTTCAGAAACTCATCGAGGCCACCGTCGCCGAGGTGGGGCCGGTGAACCCGACCACGCAGGTGACGGTGGTCGACGTTCGGCTCCGCGAGGACGACGGGCCGACGGTGGCCCAGCTCGCCTCCACGGGGAACCTGGCGCTGATCCTGCTGCCGGGTGGTGGCTGATCCGATGCTCACCGTTCTGGCTTCGGGCAAGGCGGCACCGGGCGTGACCACAGCCACCTGGGCACTGGCGCTGTCCTGGCCGGGGCCGCTGCTGGTCGCCGACTGTGATGCGGTCGGTGGGGACATGGTGCCGGGCATGCTCGCCGGCCGGGTCGGCATCGACCACGGCTTGCTGTCCTGGTCAACCGCCGCCCGCCATGACCTACCGGTGGCAGGAGCAGCCGCGCTGCTCGCCGAGCACGGGATCCAGGTGCCGGAGCAACCGCAGACGACGCTGGTTCCTGGCTTCGCGACCGCCATGCAGGGCAGCTCGTTCACCCTCGATGCCTGGGAGCGGCTCGCGCGCGCCTTGCAGCGATCCAGGGCCTCCCTCGGGAGGGACGCCCTGGTGGACGCCGGACGACTGGTCAGCGACCGGGGTTGCTGGCCGGTGCTGCGCGCTGCAGACCAGGTGCTGTTGACGGTGCGGCCCAGCGTGCGATCGGTGCACGCCGCACAGGACGCCGTCCGGCGGCTACGCCGGGAACTCGGCGACCTGACGACCGTGACTGCGTTGGTTGTCGGGGACGGTCCCTACTCCGCGGGTGAGGTGGCCGAGGCACTGGAGCTGCCGCTGGTCGGCGTGCTCCCGGAGGACCGGGCCGCAGCAACGGTCCTCTCCGACGGGGGCCGGATGAGCGTGAAGTCGATGCGGCGGTCCTCGTTGATGCGAGCTGCGACGTCCCTGGCCAGCAAGCTGGCCGCCTCCGCCGAGTCGTCGTCCGATGTCGCGGCGGTGGCTGGATGACCCCGATCCCGGGGACCTCGAGGACGACGATCCGAACGGCAGAAGGCGCCCAGCTCACCGACGCCGAGTACCGCATCGTGGCCGAGCTCCGCGACCGGGTGTCGACGCGGCTGACGGTGGAGGACAGGAACTACGCGCCTGGTCCGCGGCGGGAGCTGACCAAGAAGCTGATCGGCGACGAGTACGAGCAGTGGCTGCTGCACGAAGCGCACCGTGGTCGGGCGGCTCCGGCCGTGACGACCGAGGACACGATCTTCGCCGCCGTCCTGGCCGAGCTGGACGGGTTGGGGCGGCTGGCTCCGCTGCTCGCGCGCCTTGACGTGGAGGACATCCACTTCGAAGGCTGCGACCCCACGGTGTTGCGCACGGTGGACGGGCAGCTGGTGGCCGGACCGCCGATCGCGTCCAGTGACGAGGAGCTAGAGCAGCTGTTGCGGTCGATCGGGTCACGCTCGGACGGCGGGCAGACCAGCCGGGAGTTCTCCTCGGCCAGCCCCATCCTCAACGTGCGGCTGCAGGGCGTCACGGAGCTGGGGGCCCGGCTCCAGGCGGCGATGGACGTGCTGCCCGGCCGGCCGGGGTGATCCGCGTGCACCGGTTCGGCGATCCGAGCCTGGACGACCTGCACCGGATGAACATGGTCGACTCCCCGGTCCGCGCCTTCCTGCAGGCCGCGGTCGAGGCGGGCGTCTCCCCACTCGTCACCGGAGCGCCCGGCGTCGGGAAGACCACCTTGCTGCGGGCCCTGGGCAACGCCATCCCCTGGAACAACGTCGTCATCACCGTGGAGGACGAGCGCGAGCTCGGCCTGCACCTGCCGCGGTGGGATCCGGTCCAGCAGCAACTGGTCAAGCGGCACGCGGTGTGCCGGCCGTTCGAGTCACGGCTGCCCAACGCCGAGGGGCGCGGTGGCTTCGACATGGGTGATGCGCTCCACCTCGCACTGCGGGCGTCGCCGACCTGGGTGCTTGTCGGTGAGGTGCGCGGGGCTTACGTCACCTCTCTGCTGGAGGCCGCGACCAGCGGCATCGCCTCGGTGATGTGCACCATCCACTCTCCCTCGGCCGAGGGCGTCTTCGACAAGGTGCTCATCAACGCGCTGAAGGCCCACCCCACCCCGTCAACGGAACTGGTGTTGCGGTCGCTTGCTGCCCTCGGACTCGTCGTCCACGTGGAGCGTGACCGCAGCTACTCGCGGTTCGTGTCCGGCATCTACGAGCTCGGGGCGATCGGCGACTCCGGCCGCCCGGACCTCAGGCCCGTTTTCGCTCCCCGAGCTGGCGATGGCCGGGCGCAGGCCACCGGGCCGGGGATGCTGAGCGAACCCTTGGCCGAGAAGCTGAACGCGGTGGGCTTCGACTCGAACTGGCTGCATCCCGGTGCCTCGGACTGGCCGGCTGATCCCCACCCGCTGGAAGCTGCGTCGTGACGGCTGGCTCCCTGCTGCTGACCCTCGCCGGAGTGCTCGTCGCCGGCGGCGTCGTCGCCTTCGTCGCGACGGTGCGAGGCGTCAGCCTCCTTCCCGTTGGAACAGCGTCGGCGCGCGTGCCCCACCGGCGGCAGGTCACCCCGCTGCACGTCGGCGCGTTGGCGGCAGGAGTGCTGGTCCTGCTGATCACCGGTTGGCCGGTGGCTGCCCTCGCTGCGGTCGGTGGCGTGGTGTTCATCCCGAAGGTGCTCGGCGGAGGCAAGGCGTCCAAGCAGCTGATCGTCACGTCAGACGCGCTGGCGGACTGGACGCGGCGGCTGGCCGACCTGATCAGCTCCGGCGCGGCCGGCTCGACCCGGGAGGCGCTGCGCCGCTCGCTGACCTCCGCGCCGGCCGCGATCGCCCCGGCAGTCAGCAACCTGGTGACCCGGATGGGCCCGCAGGGTGTCGAATCGGCGCTCCGGCAGTTCGCGCGCGAGGTCGGCGATCCTGCCGCCGACAAGATCGCCATGGTGCTCATCCTGCGCGAGCGCAACGGCGGTCCCGGACTCGCCGAGGTGCTCACTGCGCTGGCCACAGACCTGGACGAGCGCTCCCGGATGGTGCGTGAGGTGGAGGCTGAACGGGCCAAGCCTCGGGCCAACATGCGCACGATCGTGGTGACCACACTGATCTTGGTGGTCGGGATGACGTTGTTCGCTCGGACGTTCCTGTCGGGCTACTCCACCGTCCTCGGGCAGGTGGCCCTGCTGCTGGACGTCGTCGTCTTCGGGACGGCGTTGCGATGGATGCGGCGCTTGTCCGACCCGCCGACGCGTCCGCGAGTGCTCGTCGATCCCGACCCGGCGATGGTGGACCGGTGACGGGGCTCCAGGCGGCCACGCTCGCCGGGATGCTCGTGGCGCTCGGCCTGGTCCTCGGAGCTCGGGCGTTGCGTCCGACGCCCCCGGCGCTGTCCGCCGCGCTCGACCAGCTCTCGGCCGGCCCGGCCGTCCGATCCACAGCAGCAGCACCGCTGACCGGGACGGGCGACTGGTGGGACCACCTGCCGCGCTCGGTGATCCGTGCCGTCGAGGGGCACCTCGGCGTTCCCGACACCGACCTGAACATCCTCGGACGGACCCGCACCCAGCTCGCCGTCCGCAAGCTGACGCTTGCCTTCGCCGGACTGTTGACCCCTGCACTGTTCGGGCTGGCGCTCGTGCTCATCGACGTGCCCGTGCCGTTCGTGTTCCCCGGGGCCGTCGGACTCGCTCTCGCCGCTGTCGGATGGCTGCTGCCCTCCGCCGAGACGCGGGAGGAAGCCAGGCATGCGCGGGCCGAGTTCCGCAGCAACCTCGAGTCCTTCCTCACCCTGGTGGCGGGTGAGCGCCGGGCGAGGGGATCCGTGGAGCAGGCCCTGGAAGAGGCCGCCGAGGTTTCCGGCAGCGTGCCCTTCCGCCGCATGCACCGCGCGATCCGGCGCGCCGCGCTGTCCGGTCGCAAGCCGTGGACCGACCTACGCGACCTCGGCGACGAACTCGACGTGGCCGAGCTGCGCAGTCTCGCAGACATCGCAGCCGTGGCAGCCGACGGTGCGTCGGTCTACAACACCCTGCTGGCCACCGCCCGGACCCTGCGGCACACCGAGCTGTCCGACGCCCGAAGCGAGGCGAACGAGATCAGTGAGCGGATGTCGCGTCCGCTGGCACTGCTGGTCACCGGACTGACCCTGTTCGTCCTCGTTCCCTTCCTGCTCCGCATGTTCGCCGTCACTCCATGAGCACACCGCACACCAGGAGGTCCTCCATGTCCCAGACCACGATCGGCGACCGCCGATCCCAGATCGTCGGGGCGCTGCACGCCGCGGCCCCCCTCCTCCTCGGCTGGCTGCGCGCCGAGGACGTCGCTGACGACCGGGGGTCGGACTCCTCGGAGAAGGCCTTCATGGTCATCCTGGCCATCGCGTTGGGTGGCGCGGTCACCGCGGCAGCGGTGGCATTCGTGGCCAGCAAGACAGCTCTCTTCCAGTAACGCGCGTCGTGTCTGTGCCACGCATCCACAACCGGGCGGCTGCGCCGTCGTCTGGTCTGGTGACGCGCCCAGACGCAGCCGGATCCTGCGACGACGGCGAGCGCGGCTCGTCCAGCGTCGAATCCGCGATCTTGTTTCCCATCATCGTCGCGCTGTTGCTCGCCGGCCCGCAGCTGAGCATGTGGTACTTCGCTCGTGAGGCCGCCGAAGCTGCAGCCCAGGCCGGAGCGCGGGCGGCCAGCGTCAGCGAGGCGACCGGGGGAGCGGGGCAGCAGGCGGCGGACACGTACCTGGCCCGGCTCGGCACCGGGACCATCACCCGCTATTCGGTGAGCGAGGAGGCCACAGCCACCTCCGTCTCGGTGCACATCGTCGCGGAGGTCCCCAACGTGATCCCGCTTCCCGGCTTCAGTCCGACCGTCGACGTCACGGTGGTTCGTGGCAAGGAACGCTTCACCACCCCGGACTCGCCATGAACCGCAGCACTCCGCCGCCCCGCTGGCGACTCGGTCAGCGGGCGCGCGACGACCGCGGCTCCGAATCGGTGGAACTGGCCATCCTGCTGCCGGTCGCGATCCTGGTCCTGGCCATGCTGGTGGTCGGAGCCCGCATCGCGCTGGCCGGGGACCGCATCAGCGGTGTTGCCGGGATGGCCGCCCGGGAGGCGTCGCTGGCCCGCTCCAGCGCTGCCGCCCAGCAACTCGCCACCGCGAGCGCCACAGAGGCACTGTCCAGTCGTGACCTGCACTGCGCCGACGTCCAGGTGACGGTCGACACCGCCGGTTTCAGAAGCGCTCCAGGCGCTGCCGCATCGGTCACCGTGGCCGTGTCGTGCACCGTGGACCTGTCCGACGTCGGCGCTCCCGGGTTCCCGGGCTCGCGGACTCTGCATGACACTGCCACCAGTCCCCTCGACCCCGCTCGGGATCTGTCGTGAACGGGCGGCGGTGCCGCCGAGCACCGCTCAGCGAGGACGACCGCGGATCGGTCGCCGTGCTGTTCTGCTTCATCGTGCTGATCGCCGGCATCCTGGTCACCGCCCTCGTCGACGCCGGCACCGCCATCCAGGCCGCCAACCGTGCCGACACCTACTCGGCCGAGGCTGCGCGGGCAGCCAGCATCGCGGTCGGCCCCGTTCCCACCGGTGGAGCCACCGACGTCCAGTTGGCGACGAGGGCCGCCAACTCCTACTTGGAGCAAGCCGGAGCCACCGGAATGGTCAGCGTGCTCGGGCCAGGACTCATCGAAGTCAGCGTCACCGTCACCGCGTCCACCCCCTTGCTCGGGATCCCGGTCAGCCAGACCCGGACGCACACCGCTCAACTGCAGGTCGGGGTCACCCAGGGGGAGGAGGTGTCGTGAGCTTCCACGTCGTCCGGCTGCTCAGGGCTGTGGGTGCCCTTGCGGTGCTCGTTGCCGTTGTCCTCGGCGTACCGGTCCTGCTCACAGCGTTGGACCTGGTGCCGCGTGGTCTGCCGTCGGTCGACGAGGTGGGCGCCGTGCTGACGGCGCGGGACGACGGTCAGTTGGTGCAGGTCGTCCTCGCTGCTGGGGCGTGGGTGTGCTGGGCCCTGTTCACCGCTTCGACGGTCGCGGAAGTCGTGGGAATCGCGCTGGCGAGACCCGTGATGGCACTGCCCGGGCTGCGCATATTCCAGCAGCCCGTGGCCGCCCTGCTCGCTGCAGTAGCGGTCGGGCTGACGGTCGCCCCGGCCATCGGGGCGTCCGCCTCCGGAACCGCGGCCACCCGACCTCCGCTACCGGTCGCGGTCGCCGTCAACGCGCTTCCTGCACCAGTGGAGCGGGACGTCGGCGTGCCGGTGATCCAGACGGCGTCCGACACATCAGCGCACCCCCATCCGGCGCCTGCTTCGCCGAAGACCTACGAGGTGCGACGACGAGACACGCTGTGGGCGCTGGCCGAGCGCTACCTCGGAGACCCATTGCGCTTTCCGGAGATCGTCCAGCTGAACCCGGCCGGCGTCGGCCCGGACAACGAGATCGCACCGGGCACGGTGCTCGTGCTGCCGTCAGATGCGATCGGGCTGACACCTTCTGGAAGCGGTGCGGGAGCTCCTGCACCGCCTGCGACCGAAGAAGTGACGGTCGAGCGAGGGGACACCCTCTGGGGAATCGCGGAGGAGTTCACCGGCGACGGGCAGAACTGGCGGACGGCCTGGGAGATGAACCGGGGGAGGACGGAACCCGGGGGAGCGGTCTTCAGCGACCCCGACCTGATCCGACCGGGATGGACGCTGACTGTCCCGGTGGCGGAGGGGGAGGTCTCAACAGAGACCCCGACGCCTCAAGGGACTCCGCCCGAGCCAGTACCGTCGCTCGAGCCTGCACCGTCGCTCGAGCCTGCACCGTCGCTCGAGCCTGCACCGTCGCTCGAGCCTGCACCGTCGCTGGAGCCAGCGCCGATTCCGGCGGAAACGGTGGCACCGAGCACGGCGGGCTCGCCGCGGTCCGAGCCGACCACACCACGCGCTGACCCGGCACCGACCCGCGCCGAGGCTCCGACTGAAGCTTCGTCGGAAGCCCCGGCCGTCGCGTTCACCGGCGGTGGGGTGTTGCTGGCCGGGGTGTCGCTCATGGCCCTGCTGCGCTACCGACGACGGCAGTTCCGGCACCGGCGTCCGGGCCGCTTGATCGCGAACACGCCTCCGGATCTGGCGTACGTCGAACGAACACTGCGATCTGCGGGCAGCGTGGACGTCACCTGGCTGGATCAGGCGCTGCGCAGTCTGGTCCAGGGCCTGGCGTCGGTTGGAGAGGACAAGCTGCCCGACGTCCTCGCGGTCTGCATGACCGACGACGTCCTGACCCTCGTCCTCACCGGTCCGGCGCCGAGGGCACCCGAGCCCTGGGCGGTCGATGCCGCGGGCACCCGCTGGTCGATCCGGCGAGGTGACCCGCTGAGCTACGACGAACGCCGCCGAGCGCACTTCTTCGCACCGTTCCCCACGCTGGCCTCAGTGGGCTCCACTGCCGGGGGAGAGCACTGGCTGCTCGACCTCGAACGAGTCGCGACCATGTCCTTGACCGGCGACGCCGACCGCAGCCTGGACCTCCTCCGGTTCCTGGCCGCCGAGCTCGCGCACAACACCTGGTCGGAGATGCTGCAGGTCACTGCGGTCGGTTTCGGCCAGGAGCTGGAAGAGATCAACCCTGACCGGTTCACCTGCACGGAGGACGTCGACAAGCCGGTCGCGGCATTGACCGGCCAGCTGGAGTCGGTGACCGAAGCGATGCGCGTGGCCGGCACCGATGTGCTGACCGGGCGGCTGCGCGACATCTCGGCCGACTCATGGGCACCGCACGTGTTGCTCATCGGCCCAGGTGTGCCCGAGAGCGGAGCCGCGCTGGCGCACCTGCTGACTGCGCTGGAGCGGCAGCCGTCGCGCAGCGGCGTGGCCGTGGTCATGGCTTCCGGTAGCGACCGGATGGACGACGTCCGGTGGCAGATGACGATCGACGACGCCGGGCTTCTGCGCATCCCAGCACTGGGGCTCGAGCTGCGCGCTCAACAGCTGCCAGCCGACGAGGCTGCCCCGCTGGCACAGATGCTCGCAATGGCTGCAGTCACCGACGACCATCCCGTTCCGCCGGCTCACGGGGATGCGGCGTGGGATCAGAGGGCCGACGCCTGCGGCGGCCTGCGACCCGGCACCGTGGGCAACGAGCCAGCGGCGCGCCCGGTGGGTCCGCTAGCCACGACCGTCGACTCAGTTCTGCCGCTGCCCGAGCAGGACTACCTGGACGCGGGAGCGACGACCGAGCACGACGTGCGAGCGCTGGCTCCCGCGACGGATGACGCTGTCCGCCATCAGGTCGAGAGCGCCGACCCCGATCTCGACCGGGACCTGGCTGACTGGGCCGACGCGTCCTCACCGCGACCCAAGCTGACGCTGCTCGGTCCGGTTCAGGTGCGCGCTCAGGGTTCTTTGCCTCAGCGCAACCCGCGGCGGCAGTTCTACACGGAGATCGTCGCCTACCTGGCGACCCGGCCTGGGGGCGCGACCAGTGAGCGGTACGCCACCGCCATCTGGCCCGACGAGCCGGACGTCGTCGGTAAGACCAAGGTGAGGCAGTCGATCTCCGTCGTCCGGGCGTGGCTCGGCACTGAACCGGAGACCGGAGCTGACTACCTGCCCTCGGGGCTCACTGCGGCTGCAGCCGGGCGCTACCGCATCGACGGCATCCTGATCGACGCGGAGCTCTTCCGTCGGCTGCGCGTTCGCGGCGTTGCGCGCGGAGCGAACGGCATCGGCGACCTGCGTGCCGCGCTCGATCTGGTCACTGGCCAGCCCTTCGATCTGCCTCCGCTGCGGCAAGGGGCGGCCGGTGGGTACAGCTGGTTGGTCCAGGAGAACGCCCGGCCGGATCACGAGTACGCCGCGATGATCGTCGACGTCGCGCACATCGTCGCCACCCACCACCTCGCTGCTGGTGAGCCAGGGCTCGCTGCGGACGCCGCCCAGGTCGCATTGCGGGCGGGGAGCTTCGAGGACGTACCGCTACTCGACCTTGTCGCTGCCTGCGACGCCCAAGGCGACCGAGCTGAGGCCGACGCCTACGTCGCCCGGATTCTAGGCAACCACGACGCCGAGGTAGAGGAAGATCTACCGCCTCGCACAGCCGAACTCCTGTTTCGACGTGAACGAACAAGCGCGCGGGTTGATCGGAACGAGAACTAGTGAATGAGCTGGCTCCGAAGAGCCAACGGTGATCATCGTTGTCTTGCCGGTCTGGGACAGCATCCGTTCACGATGAGGTTTGGCAGTTCCGGTGAACGGCGCAGCTCATGGCGGGAGATCATGATCGATCACGGTGGCGAGCGAGCTGAGGGACCGCTGGTGAACTCGGCCGCGAAGTCCGAGGACAGCCGCCGTGAGCTGCTGTCCTCGCCTGGGACCGCTGTTCCCTGAAACCAGCTGTCCGCGGCGATCGCTGTCCACGAGCGCGCTGGGGGCGACGGAGACGGGCGTCTACCCGGTGGACTACGAGCTGCTGCTCATGCAGTCGCCGACGCATCTGACCCGAAGTAGCGGTCATGGCCGCCCGCCGGAACGGGGCTGCCAGCGGAACGACCGGACCGCGACTGCGGCGGCCACCACGCCCCAGAGCACGAGGACGGCCAGATCGCTCCAGGCGAGCTCGGCGCCGGCCGGATCCCATGCCTGGGTCAGCGCGTTCTGGAAGTGCAGGAGCGGGAAGAGGGCGCCCACGCTGCGCATCCACTCCGGTCCGTCGAGGAAGAAGACCTCGGAGAAGAACGCCAACGGCAGGAGCACGACCAGGCTGACGGCGCCCACCGCCCGGGCGTCGGGGAGGAGTGCCGCCAGCACGAAGCCGCACGCAGCCAGCGTGAGGGTCCCGATCACCAGGACCGGCAGCCCCATGAGCAGGCCGGCCATCGGGACCCGCACGTCGAAGAAGGCCGTGCCGACGGCGAGCACCAGCGCCGCGACGACGACGGACAGCCAGAGCGCGGCGGTGGTGCGGCCGGCGAGGTACTGCCACGGGGTCAGTGGTGTGCCCCGGAGCCGCTTGAGGACGCCACGGTCCCGGGCCGCGGCCACCGACTCGGGCAGGTTGAGGAAGGCGGTGACCCCGCTGCCCCAGACGGCCATGCTGGCGGCGAACAGCGTGGGGAAGGGAACGCCGTCGATCACGGTGTCGGCGCCGGCCATCGTGACGAACAGGGCGTAGAGCCCGACGGGCATGGCCAGGGCGAAGAACACGGAGCCACCGTCGCGCCAGGTGGACCGGTTGGCTGCCACCGCCTGGCCGAGCACCATGCGGGCTGCACCCAGCCGGCGCCCGGCCGTGGGACCCGCGCTCCGGTGCGGCACCGTCCCGCCCGTGGTGGGAGCGGGGGACCGGCGGGTGGGTGAGCTGCCTCGCGCACCGGGTCCGCGGCCGAGGAAGCGAGCGGCGACCAGGGCTCCGGTCAGCCCCCAGACGAGCAGGACGACGGAGCCGGCCGCGTCCCATCCAGCGCCGGGGGAGAAGGGATCGAACTGGTCTTGCAGCGCCTCGGCGAAGGGCCGGAGCGGGAAGACGCTGCCCACGGTGGCCATCCAGGGCAGTTCGCCGCCGATGGTGAACACGCCGGAGATGAATGCGAGGACGACGGCGGTGCTGACCGAGGCCGCTTGGGCGGCGACCGCTGTAGGGGAGAGCGCAGCCACTGCCAGCCCGAGAGCGGCGAAGCAGGCGATGCCGAGCAGGACGGTGACGACGGTGGCCGGTGCCGTGCGGCCGATGATCTGGACGCCGAAGCCGAGGACTCCGACCATGACGGCGAGAAGGGTCGCTGCAGATGCGAACACCACCGCACCGCCGATCCGGCCGGCCACGTACAGCCACGGTGGCAGCGGAGTGCCGCGGAACCGCTTCACGATGCCGCGTTCGCGCGCTTCGGCCAGCCCGATGGCCACCGGTGGGTAGGACGCGAAGAGCACACCCATGGCGACCGCGCTCGGCGTCGCGAACTGCATGACGCGGAGGCCGGTCGCCTCGTCCAGGACCTCGTTGCCCGCGGCAGCGCCGATGACGAGCAGCCACACCAGCGGCAGGGCGAAGCTGAAGACGAGCACCACCCGGGAGCGCCACAGGTCGGTCAACGTGTAGCGGAGCTGAGCGAGCAGGAGCGTGCCGGTCCCCGGCCGCTCCGCCGGGCGGCTGCCGGTGACTGCGGTTTGACGGCTCATCGCCCGTTGCGAATCGTGTCGCCCGCCGACGCAGGGGTGGTGGCCGACTCGTCGTCCGCCGTCGGTCTCCCCACCAGTCGCAGGTAGACGTCCTCCAGGGAGGGGCGGCGCACCGACAGCGCCGGCATCTCCACTCCCCGCTCGAGCGCCCAGCCGGTCAACGTGTGCAGTACCGCGGTAGGTCGCGCCGTGGTCAGCTCCCATGCAAGACCGTCGGCGATCGGGATCCCGTCCAGCGGTGGCAGGTCGGAGACGGCAACCTGCGCCGGCAGGCGGAAGCTGACGACCGCGGCCTGCTGCCCGGCAGCGAGCTCGGCGGGGGTGCCGAGGGCGACCAGCCGGCCGGCTACGACGATCGCCACCCGGTCGGCGAGGTGCTCGGCCTCGTCCATGTAGTGGGTGGTGAGCACCACGGTCGTGCCCAGGGTTCGCAGCCCTTCCACCAGGTCCCAGGCGCGACGACGAGCGGACGGGTCGAAACCCGTGGTGGGCTCATCGAGGAACAGCAGCTCGGGTGCCCCCACCAGGCCGAGCGCAAGATCCAGCCGCCGGCGCTGCCCCCCTGACAGTGTCTTGATGCGAGCGTCCCGCTTGTCGGAGAGGCCGACCTGCTCGATCACCTCGTCGACTCCGAGGCGGCGGGGATAGAGACCGCGGTGCAGCTGGACCAGCTCCTGGACGGAGAAGTCCTCGTCGAACCCGGCTTCCTGGAGCACGATCCCGATCCGCTCGCGGAACTCCCGGCCCCCTGTCTGCGGGTCCTGCCCCAGGACGCTGACCCGCCCGGCGGTCCGCCGGCGGTGGCCCTCCAGGATCTCGACGGTCGTGGTCTTCCCTGCGCCGTTGGGGCCCAGCAGTGCGAAGACCTCGCCCTCCTCGATGGTGAACGACAGGTCGTCCACCGCTACCACCTGTCCGTACTCCTTGCGCAGCAGCTCCACCTCGACGGCGGTCATCGGCATCTCCCGGGGCCTACGCCTCCGGTCGGGAGGCATGGGTGCGTTCGGTGGCCACCGGGGCGCCAGATCGGCCGCGTCCATCCCCGGCGGTCGGTCACGACGACTGCTCCATCCGGCACGGCCCCCACACTCGGCTTGCCGCCGTGGAGAAGACAGGGACGGGGGACCTCGCCGATCAGGGACCTATGGCCGCCGGTGGGCTGCTCCGCCGGTTGGCTGGTCCACCGTCCGGACCCGGCAGTCCGTCGGCACTCTCGTCTCCGGGGACCGAGGCACCGACGGAGGTCCCTCCCGGCACGAACCCTTCGCCCGTGTCCATCCACCCGGGTCCTCGGGATCGTCGGATCCACATCCGACACCGAGGAGTTCCCGTGACCGACCGACCGCCGCCCTACCCCGTCCGCGTCGACGCGGCGCTGGAGCCGGGGCTCTCCCGCTGGCTGTGGCTGGTGAAGTGGCTGCTGCTGATCCCGCACTTCATCGTGCTGGCGTTCCTGTGGACCGCGTTCGTGGTGCTGAGCGTGGTCGCCTTCTTCGCCATCCTGTTCACCGGCCGCTATCCGGCCGGGGTCTTCGACTTCAACGTCGGGGTGCTGCGCTGGACCTGGCGGGTGCACTACTACGGCTACGGGGCGCTGGGCACCGACCGGTACCCACCGTTCACGCTCGCCGACGTGCCCGACTACCCGGCCCGGCTGGATGTCGCTCGTCCCGAGCGGCTGTCCCGGGGACTGGTGCTGGTCAAGTGGTGGCTGCTGGCCGTCCCGCACTACCTGGTGCTGGCCGTGTTCGTCGGCGGCGGGGTCTGGCTGGGTACCCGGACCGGCCCCGAGGACGGCTGGGACTCCGGGTGGGGGGCCGGCGGGTTGGTCGGCCTGCTGGTGTTCATCGCGGCGGTCGTGCTGTTGTTCACCGGCCGCTATCCGCGCCCGCTCTACGACTTCGTCATGGGCATGGACCGCTGGGCGCTGCGCGTGGCGGCGTACGCCGGCCTGATGACCGACCGGTACCCGCCGTTCCGGCTGGACATGGGCGGTGCCGACCCCGGGTCCGTCCCCGGAGGTCCGCCACCGGTCGCGCCCCCCGGAGCGGGCGCCGCGCCGGTCGCAGGCCCGGCGACGGCCGGGTCCACCGCCTCACCCGCTGTCGGCGGGTTGCCTATGGCTCAGCCTCGTAGCAACTGGACGGCCGGTCGCGTCGTCTCGGTGGTGATCGGTTCGGTCCTGCTCTTCGCCGCGACCGGTTTGATCGGTGGCGGCGGTGCGCTGCTGTGGGCCGACCAGGCCGGGCGGGACGACGGATACCTCTGGACGCCGACCGTCGAGCTCGGTGCCGAGTCCTACGCCGTGGTGTCCGACGGCCTCCGGCTGGAGACGGCGGGGGAGCAGTGGGTGATCGACGACTTCCTCGGTACGGCACGGCTCGAGGTGGCCGCTGTGGACCCCGACACCGAGCTCTTCGTCGGGATCGCCCCGACGGCCGCCGTCGACCGCTATCTGGACGGCGTTGCGCACCGCGTGGTCGAGGACGTGGGCACCACCTGGCCCGGTGACCAGCCGGAGGTGGACCGCTGGACCGACGTGGCCGGCGGCGCACCCGAGCAGCTGCCGGGCGAGCTGGACATCTGGGCCGCGCAGACCAGCGGCTCGGGCTCTCAGACGCTCACCTGGCGACCGGCGGACGGTTCGTGGACGGCCGTGATCATGCGGGCCGACGGGGAGCCGGGCCTGACCGCCGACGCGCAGGCAGCGGCCACGGTGCCCGCGCTGGGGTGGATCTCCGTCGCCCTGCTGGCCACCGGAGCCGTGCTGATCGCAGCCGGGGTGCTGCTGGTGGCGCTCGCCGTGCACCGGGCCCACCGCTACCCGCCGTCGGACGCCACCCCGTCCCATGCCGGATCGCCGATGCCACCGCCGCCGTCCTCGCCGACGAACCCGGCTGTCGGCAGCTCTGCCTCGGGTGCCCCCCGGTGACGACGGCCTCGGGTGCGCCCGTGCTGTGCGAACGCGTCGTCGCCCGGCCGCTGCTCAGCTACGTGCTGCTCGCCTATGGCATCTCCTGGCTCCTCTGGGCGCCGGCGGTGTTCGGGGTGGGCGGAGCTGCTGGTGCGGTGCTGCTGACCGCCGGTGCGTTCGGACCGGCTGTCGCAGCGGGCCTGGTGGTCCACTGGTCGGGAGGGTCGGTGCGCGGCTGGTTGCGGCCGTTGCTGCGCTGGCGGGTGCCGGTGCAGTACTGGGTCTACGCCCTCGGACTGCCGGCGGCCCTGTTCCTCTCGGTCAACGGCGTGCTCGCGGTCCTCGGCGAGCAGGTGCACCTGGACCGGCTGGGTGGGGCTGCCGCCTCCTGGATCGGCACCTTCGTGTTCGTGGCATTGGTCGGCGGCGGACAGGAGGAGCCCGGCTGGCGTGGCTTCGCCCTGGACCGACTGCAGTCCCGCCACTCGCCGCTCGCGGCGACTGCGCTGCTCGGCCTGATCTGGGGTCTGTGGCACCTGCCGCTGTACGGCATCGGCTTCGTGGGACCGATGCTATTCGTCGTCTTCTACACCTGGCTCTGGAACCGCACCGGCAGCCTGTTGCTGTGCGTCGTCCTGCACGGTGCGTTCACGCCGTCGCTGGAGCACCTCGTGCTCGTCGACGACAGCCTCACCGTCGACGCGGCAATCCTGGGCGTGCTGGTCGCAGCGGCCGTCGTCCTCGTGGCCCTCACCCGCGGTCGACTCGGCTTCGACCACCGGGCGGTGCCCGTGGCCGCCCGGGCCGGCGACCTCGACCGCGTCGCCGGCCACTGACGGGAGGAGGAACACTGGCCGTCCACTGACCGGAGCGGTCGTCGCGTGGATCGGCACGCGACGCCAGCCTCGCTGAGGCGGGGATCGGCTCAGCGCATGCCGCAAGTGAGGAGAGCTCATGACGTCGTCCCCGGCCGCCCGGGTCGGCCTGGCCGGAGCGGCGGTGGTCGGGGTGGCCTTCGGCATGGCCCGGTACGCCTACGGTCTGACACTGCCCGACATCCGGCGGGACCTGGAGCTCTCCGAGCTGGTGCTTGGCCTGGTGGCCAGCGCCACATTCGCCGGCTACCTGGCGGGCCTGCTGCTGACGGGGCCGCTCGCCAGTCGCCGTGGCTCGCGCGCCCCGACGACCGTGGGCGGGGCCTGCGGCGCCCTCGGGGCGGTGATCGTGACGGTCGCGCAGTCCCCCTGGCTGCTGGCCGGCGGTGCCGTCCTGGCCGGCAGCGCGGGCGGCTGGGTCTGGGCGCCCTACTCCGACATCGTGACGCGGACGGTCGACCAATGGCAGCAGTCGAGGGCGTTGGCGATGATCACGACCGGCACCAGCGGTGGACTGGTCGCGCTGGGGGGTCTGGCCGCCCTTGCCGCGTTGGGATCGTGGCGACTGGTCTGGGGCGGCATCGCCGTCGCCGCCGTGGCTGCGGCCGTGCTGAACCTCCGGCTGGTGCCGAGCACCAAGCCGGCGCCACGCCCGGACGGGCAGCGCCGCGCCTCGTCACTGGTGAGAGAGCTTCGGGTCCCGGCCGCCTACTCCCTCGT
Organism: Modestobacter sp. VKM Ac-2978; assembly: GCF_026968025.1. NCBI lineage: Bacteria > Bacillati > Actinomycetota > Actinomycetes > Geodermatophilales > Geodermatophilaceae > Modestobacter > Modestobacter sp. VKM Ac-2978. The sequence continues at coordinate 84,196 of NZ_JAPVBP010000007.1, forward strand.
CTACTTCGCGGCCATCGTCATCTACTTCACCTACGCCGCGGACGTCCTCCAGCGGGACGACCTACCCTCGGCAGCTGTCCCGGCCCTCTACGCGGCCATCGGCCTGACCGGCGTGGTCGCCGTGGCGACCGGAGCCATCGCACGGAGACTGGGCAGCAGCCGGGTGGCGGCGCTGTGCCTGGTGACGGTGGCTGCGGCGCTGGCCCTGCTCGGGCTGGCCAGCGACTCTCTGCTCGCGACGGCGGCCTCGGCATGCATCTTCGGCGTGGGGTACATGACCGGGTCGGCGGTGCTCGCGGTCTGGACCGCCGAGCTGGTGCCCGACCGGGCAGGGACGGCGTTCACCGGGTGTCTGGTCGTGGGTGCCGTCATCTCGGTCGCAGCGCCCGCCCTCGCCGGTGCGGTCATCCCCGGCTTGGGGCTGGGGACGCTGCTCGTCCTCACCGCCGCGGTGTCACTGCTCAGCGGGGTGGCACTCATGCTGTCCGGGTCCTCGGGAGGGATGGCGGTCAGGAAGACCGGACGGTGAGGTGGGCAGCGGGTGCGGCGGCGATCCGTGGACCCAACGATGCCAGCGCGCCGTCGTGAACCGAGGACCGGCCGCTCCCGCTACCTGTTGCGCGGGCCGGTCCGGACGCGCCGGCGGGCCCACTTCTCGGTCTCGACCACCAGGAAGACGACGACCCCGACGCCGGTGGTCCACAGCCACCAGACCGGGTCGATCGGAGCGCTGTGGAACAGCGTGTTCATCCAGGGGGCGTAGGTGAACAGTAGCTGGAGCCCCAGCATTGCGGCCATGCCGGCCAGCACCCAGCGGTTGCGCAACGGGCCGATGGAGAGCACGGATCGGTCGAGCGACCGGCAGGTGAGCAGGTAAGCGACCTGGACGACGATGAAGACGTTCACCGCGACGGTGCGGGCAGCGGCTACCTCGGCGCCCTGGGCGAGGGCCCACTCGAAGAGGCCGAACGCACCGACGAGCATGAGCGCCGAGACGAGCACGATCCGGCTCGCCAGCTCCCCGGTGAGCAACGGACGGGACGGCGGCACCGGCGGGCGTCGCATGATCCCCTCCTCCAGCGGCTCGAAGGCCAGGGCGAGGCCGAGCGCCACCGCGGTCGTCATGTTCACCCACAGGACCTGCACCGGCAGGATCGGCAGCGTGGTGCCCAGCCCGATCGCGGCCAGGATCACCAGGCCCTGGCCGAAACTTGTGGGCAGGATGAAGGTGATGAACTTCCGCAGGTTGTCGAAGACACCGCGGCCTTCTTCCACCGCTGCCTCGATGGTGGCGAAGTCGTCGTCGGTGAGGACCATGTCGGCCGCCTCCTTCGCCACCTCGGTGCCACCGAGCCCCATGGCCACACCGATGTCGGCCCGACGTAGCGCGGGGGCGTCGTTGACCCCGTCCCCGGTCATCGCCACGACGTGCCCCTGCGCCTGCAGGACCTCCACCAGCCGCAGCTTCTGCTCCGGGTCGACGCGGGCGAACACCGCCGTCCGCATGGCCAGCGCGGGCAGGTCCTCAGGTGGGTGGGCGGCGAGTTCCCGGCCGGTGACGACGGCGGGGTGTCCGTCCTCTCCGAGGCCGAAGCGCTCCGCGATGGCGCGGGCCGTGCCGGCGTGGTCGCCGGTGATCATCTTCACCTGGATGCCGGCTGACCGGCAGGCCGCCACGGCGTCGATCGCCTCCGGCCGTGGCGGGTCCACCATGCCCTGGAGCCCGAGGAAGGTGACGTCGCGCAGCATCTCGGGGGTCAGCGAGCCGGTACCGCTCGGCAGGTCGACGCGGCCGAACGCCAGCACCCGCAACGCAGCGGCGGTCATCACCTCGGTCTGCGCGTGCACGGCCGCAGGGTCCAGGGGCCCGGTCGAACCGTCGGCCTGCAGCTGGGCCGGGCTCATGGCGAGGATGCGTTCCACGGCCCCCTTGACGTAGGCGACCTCCCGGCCGTCGGGGTGCCGGTGCCGGGTGGCCATGTAGCGGCGGTCGGAGTCGAACGGAACGGCGTCGCCCCGCGGCAGTCGCTCGTGCAGGTCGTCGATGTCCAGGCCGGCCTTCTCCGCCACCACCAGGAGCGCCGCCTCGGTCGGGTCCCCGACGACCGTCCGTGCGTCCTGCGGCCCGGTCAGCCGGGTGTCGTTGCACAAGACCCCGGCCACCAGGCACTCGCGCAGCGCGGGAGCGTCCGGCGCCGGGTCCAGCCGGCCCTGCGGGGAGTAGCCGGTGCCGCTCACCGACCACTCCTGGCCCCCGGCGACGACCGTCGTCACCGTCATCGCGTTCGCGGTGAGGGTGCCGGTCTTGTCCGTGCAGATCACCGTGGTGCTGCCCAGCGTCTCCACCGCGGGCAGCCGCCGGATGACCGCTCGCCGACGCGCCATCCTGGCCACGCCGATGGCCAGGGTGATGGTCACCACGGCCGGCAGGCCCTCCGGGATCGCCCCGACGGCCAGGGCGACCGCGGCGGTGAGCATGTCCGCGACCGACTCGCCGCGGACGGTCCCCAGCAGGAAGGTCAGTCCGGCCAGCGCGAGGATGGACACCGTCAGGACCCGGCTGAACCGGTCGATCTTCCGAGTGAGCGGGGTCTGCAGGAGGCGCGCCTCGCCGACGAGGCGGTGGATGCGCCCGATCTCCGTGTCACCACCGGTCGCGACGACGACCCCGCGTCCCTGGCCCCTGGTCACCAGACCGGTCGAGTACCCCATGTTGGCGCGGTCCCCGAGGTCGGTGCCGGCCGGCAGCTCGACCGGTGCCTTGTCGGCCGGCAACGACTCGCCGGTCAGCGCGGACTCGTCCACCTGCAGCTCCCGCGCCGCCACGAACCGCAGGTCCGCTGGCACCCGGTCGCCGGCCTCCAGCAGCACCGTGTCCCCGGGGACCAGGTCCGCCGACGGGACACGGTGCCGGCGTCCTTCCCGCACCACCGTCGACTCCGTGCGCACCATCGACGTCAGCGCCTCCAGCGCCACCTCTGCGCGGCTCTCCTGCACGAACCCGATCGCCGCGTTGACCAGCACCACGGCGATGATCACCGCGCCGTCCACGTACTCGCCGAGCAGCAGGGTCGCCACCGCAGCGACGAGCAGGACGTAGATCAGCGGGTGGCGGAACTGATCGAGCAGCCGCCGCCAGGGCCCGCGTCGATCAGTGCGAGGCAGGACGTTCGGACCGACGGTCTCCAGCCGCCGGGCAGCCTCCGCGTCGGTGAGACCGGTCTCCGGGTGGGTGCCCAGCAGGACGACGACCTCGTGGACGGGCAGCTCGTGGTGCGCCCGAGCGGAGGAGGTGGCCTGATCGGAGAGGGGCACCATGCCAGCTTCGGCACCGGCCTGCGGACGGGACAGTGACCTTCGTCCCGGTCACCCGCGCCGAGTGTCGGTCGTCGGGGGAGGTACTCGAGACCCTGTCGCGCTAGTCCGTGCGGCGCCGGCGGAGCGGGATCTCCAGGCTGCCCCGGGGGTCGAGTCGGAACTCCTTGTCGCGGACCCTGACCGGCAGCACGGTGGCCCTGCTGGCCGTTCCGCCGACCGTCAGCGTCCGGTGGTCGATCACGACCTCGATCTCGGTGTGCCGCCGGTAGCGCAGCCGGAACCGCATGCGGTGCAGCGCATCGGGCAGGTAGGGGTCGAACCCGAGGAGGTCTTCGCGCGTCTCCAGGCCGGTGAACCCGCGCTCCAGCAGATCGACGGTTCCGGCCATGGCACCCAGGTGGATGCCCTCGCCGGTGGTGCCTCCTTGCACGTCCGCGATGTCGCTCTCGAGCGCCTCGAGGAAGTAGTCCCACGCCTTCCGCCGGTCCGACCGGGCCAGCACCCAGGAGTGCACCACCTTCGACAGTGTCGAGCCGTGGCTGGTGCGATCCAGGTGGTAGGCGATCGTGCGGGGGATCGTCTGCCGGTCGTGCGGATAGCCCAGCCGGTCGAGGAGGCCGTACAGCTCGTCGGCCGTCAGCAACTGGAAGAGCATGAGGACGTCGGCCTGCTTTGAGAGCCTGTAGCGGTTGGTCGAGTCGCCTTCGGCCTCCAGGATGCGGTCGAGTCGGCTGATGTCCCCGTACCGTTCCCGGTAGCCGGCCCAGTCGAACTCCTCCAGCGACTCGTAGCCGCGGAACTGCAGCAGGACGCCGTCCTCGGTCCAGCAGAGCCGGAGCTTGCGGCTGACGTGCTGCCAGCGCTCGAGGTCCGCGCGGCGGATGTCGAGGGTGTCGAGCAGCTCGTGCCGCCGTCCCGGCGGGAGCACGTCGAGGCACTCGAGTGCCCGCGTGAGCGTCCAGGCCGCCATGACGTTGGTGTAGGCGTTGTCGTCGAGGCCCGGCTCGTCGCGGCCCGGCAGGGCGTCGTGGTACTCATCGGGCCCCATCACGCCCCGGATGTCGAACCGGTCGTCGACCGGGTCGTAGGTGGCCAGGTCGCCCCAGAACGCCGCGATCGACAGGAGCAGCTCGGCGCCGTGTTCGGTGAGGAAGTCCGTGTCGCCGGTGGCCTCGTAGTAGCGCCAGGTGTTGTAGGCGATCGCCAGGCCGATGTGCCGCTGCAGGTGGGAGTTGTCGGGCAGCCAGCGGCCCGAACGCGGGTTCAGGTGCAGCGCCTGCGACTCCTCCCGTCCGGTCGATCCGCTCTGCCACGGGAACATCGCGCCCCGGTGGCCGGCCGCCCGTGCCGCGGCCCGGGCCTGGGGGAGCCGCCGCCAGCGGTACAGCAGCATGGCGCGGGCGACCTCGGGCAGCCGCAGGTTCAAGAAGGGCAGGACGAACATCTCGTCCCAGAACACATGTCCGCGATAGGCCTCACCGTGCAGCCCGCGAGCCGGGATGCCCACGTCGAGGTCGACGCTGTGCGGGGAGACGGTCTGCAACAGGTGGAACACGTGCAGCCGCAGGACGAGCGATGCGCGCGCAGGGCCGGCGATCTCCACGTCACAGCGGAACCACAGGTGGTCCCAGGCGAGCTCGTGCCGCGCCAGCACGTCGTCGAAGGTGCCGGCGCGGTCGATCTCGTCGACCGCCGCCTCGCCGGGCTCACCGATGCCGGGGTCGCGCGACGTACAGAGGGAAGCAAGCTTCTCGACGGTGACGGGACGGCCGGTCTCCATGTCGAGCATCAGGTCGACTGCGGCGACGCCGTTCGCCAGGACCGGATCGGCGACCGTCGGCCGCACTGTTCCCTCCACCAGCACCCGGTGCCGCGCGGCCATCCCGATCCGGATCCTCGACTGCCGGGTCTCCGTCGTCAGCGTGGGGGTCTCCTCGCGGACGTGGGCTTCGACCGCGGACAGGTGCCTGCCGTCCAGCCCCCGGTACCGCGCCACCCCGCCATTGGTCACCCGGCCGTCCAGGCCCGATCGGACGGTGAGCCGGCCTGCCCAGTTCTCCGCGAGGAGGGTGCAGTCCAGCGCCGCGAGGCGGGGATCGGCCATGGAGACCAGCCGCCGCTGGGCGACCCGCGTGCGTCGCCCCTCGTCGTCCTCGATCCGGAAGCGGCGGGTCAGGACGCCGCGCCGGAGGTCGAGCTCCTGCACGTAGTCGCTCACCGCCACGGTGGAGAGATCCAGCCACGGGCCGTCCTCCGTGCGAAAGGTCAGCGACTGCCAGTCCGGCAGGTTGACGATGCTCTCGTTCGCCACCTCGTGCCCGTCGATCACGTCGGTCAGCCGGTCGAAGACCCCGGCGGCGTACGTACCGGGGTAGCAGCCAGCCCCCGCCCGTCGCTCGGGAGCCGCTGCGCGGGTGGCGAACCGGCCGTTGCCCAGTGCGCAGAGCGTCTCCCGGAGCGCCTCTGCCTCGGGGTCCCACCCCTCGTACCGGAGCAGCCAGCCCGTCACTCGAGGCCTTCGCCCTGGGCGCAGCGCCGCGCACCCCTGTCCGGCCCGACGCGCATCGTGGCTCCCGTCTCCGTCGACCGGCCCCAGCGTGCCCTGCGCCGGGTGGTCGTGGCCAGGTAGTCGGTCCTCCGGTGCCGGGACGTAGTGCCCCGAACGGCGACGCGACGCAACGCGGGACCTTGGACCCCGATCTCCCGGTCCACCGACTGTGCCGATGGGCGGCGGACTCCCGTGGACTGCTTCTCAGTTCGACCAATCCCACGACGACCGGAGGCAGCCATGAAGGCACTCGTCTACCACGGACCGGGCAAGCGAGCCTGGGAGGACGTCCCGGATCCTCAGGTCACCGATCCGGAGGACGCCGTCGTCCGCGTGGACGCCTTCACGATCTGCGGGACCGACCTGCACATCCTGCGGGGTGACGTCCCCGAGGTGCAGCCGGGGCGAGTGCTGGGTCACGAGGCAGTGGGCACCGTGACCGCCGTCGGCGGGGGCGTCCGGACCGTGAAGGCCGGTGACCGGGTGCTGATGTCGTGCATCAGCTCGTGCGGCCGCTGCCGGTTCTGCCGGGAGGGCCGGTACGGCCAGTGCCTGGGCGGGGGCGGCTGGCTGCTGGGGCACCTGATCGACGGGGTGCAGGCCGACGCCGTGCGCATCCCGTTCGCTGACGGATCGATGCACAGGCTGCCCGAGGGGGTCTCGGACGAGGCGGCGCTGATGCTCGCCGACATCCTGCCCACGTCCTACGAGGTCGGCGCCCTCAACGGCGGCGTCGGTCCGGGAGACACCGTGGTGATCGTCGGTGCGGGTCCGATCGGGCTGGCGGCCGTGCTGTCCGCCGGGCTCTACAGCCCGCTCCAGACGATCGTGGTGGACCCGGTGGAGGCCCGGCGCGCCGCAGCCAGCGCGTTCGGCGCCGACCGGGTGCTGTCGCCGGACGACGACGTGGCCGGGGTGGTCCGGGAACTGACCGGCGGGCTGGGCGCCGACGTCGCGATCGAGGCGGTAGGCATCCCGGCCACGTTCGACATGGCGGTCGCTGTCGTCCGGCCGGGCGGGCGGGTCGCGAACGTCGGTGTGCACGGCAAGCCGACGACGCTGCACCTCGAGGACCTGTGGATCAAGGACATCGCCATCACGACCGGCCTGGTGGACACCACGTCGACGCCGATGCTCCTGTCGATGCTGCAGGCCGGGCGGCTGGACGTGAACCGCATGGTCACCCACCGCTTCGGCTTCGACGAGGTGCCGCTGGCCTACGACCTGTTCGACGACCCGGTGGCCTCGGGCGCGCTCAAGGTCGCCGTCCTGCGGGGCTGACGGCGAGGCGGGCCAGGACCAGGTCGTACGACGCCCGGGCGCCCGCAGGGCCCTACCGCTGCGCCCTGCGGCGAAATCCGTCCGCAGCGGCGCCTACGACGACCCCCAGCCCGGCGGCGAGCGCCAGCCCCACCGGGATGCCTGTCCCACCGGCCACCGCGACGCCCACGGCAAAACCCACGCCTGCGCCCAGGGCCACCCCGACTCCGGACCACGGAATCTGCTGCCCGTTGACCATGGGTTCGTCCTCGGCCACCCGATCCTCCAACCGCTCAGGGCGTCGACCTGGTCTTCGGTGCTCCCAGAAACGCACGTCGCTATCCGGCTGGTAGCTCGACAGACGTCGAGGAGTCCTCGCGCAGTGCGCGGTCGAGGACCACGCGCACCAGCCAGCGCAGGGTGAACTCTGGGGTGCTCAGCGACGGAGCCGGCAGTGGGTCGGGGACCGGCAGGGCGAACGGCAGACGGAGAACCTGCCCCGGCGCCAGCTGGGCTGGTCCACTGGCGGCGACAGCGGAGACCACCGTCGTCGCCTCGCAGTCCTCCTCGAGCAGCTCACCCGGTCGTGCGCGGGTGTGCTCGGCGAGGACCAACTCGACCCGGACGCCGCGGGTCGTCCCCGCTCGGTGAGGAGCGACGGCGACCACCCCGGACAGCGGCACCCCGCCACACACCCGCGGCGCCGAGAGCTCGTCGATCGCCAGCGACGCGAACTCGTCGCCCCTCTCGACCGGGGCGACCTCCGCCCTCCGGTGCAGCTGCGACGCCGGCCCCTCGACACGGATCCGCACCTCACCCTCGACGGGACGTCCCTCCTGAGCCCTGACCTGCGCACGCACCAGGTACTCCTGTTGCACCAGGTACCCGGTGATGGTCACCTGCTCGGCCGGGACGAACAACGTCACCTGCCGGACTGCGCGTCCTCCCGCCGCCAGCGCGCCGGCGATGTCCAAGATGGCATGTGAGAGGACGGCGGAGTCCCGGATGCCGACGCGGTGGCCGGCCCCGCTCCAGTTGCGCTGGGCGTGGGTGACAGCCGTGGACCGGACGAGCTCGACGACTCCACCCGTCACCGTCGCCGGGCCGTCCGCGATGACCTCGACGAGCACCGTCAGCGGCTGGCCGGCCACTGCCGTCTCGGCGCGCACCCGGACAGCCAGCGGCGGGGCGTACCTGATCAGTCCGGTCATGGGGCCATCTCCCTCGACGCAGTGGGGGCTACGGCTGGGCGCTCGGCCCGCTCCTTGATCCCCTGGAGCATGCGGCGGGTCATCACCAGGGTCACCGGCTCCAGCACCCGAGTGGCGATCCGCAGTCCCCGCTGCGGCTGGACTTCGGTGCGCATGCGGGACAGGAGCCGGCAACCGCCGTCACGGCGAGGGACGACGTGGAAGGACCAGACACCGTTCCAGGGGTGCTCCGGCGGAGACTGACGGAGCGCCAGTGCACGGCCGGGGTCCGCCAGGGCCACGGTGAACGAGTAGCCGTCCGGCATCGGGCCGAAGCCCTCGGGGACCACGACGACGTGGTCCCCGAGGGCCAGGTGCTGCCACTCGTCCCGGATCTCCTCGGCGCTGTGGATGTCCAGGCCGACCAGGTTCTCCAGCACGTCGTAGCTGTACATCCCGCCGCGGTCCTGACCGATCTGGACCAACCACGCCCAGATGCGCTCGGCGGGGGCGTCGACCGGCACGGCCAGCGTGGTCTGCTCCGCCGGCTCCGGGACGAAGTCGTCGCCGGGCAGCGTCGAGCGGACCTCGTCGGCCGTGGCTCCCCAGTTCCGCCGCAGGTGCAGGAGTCGCGCGCCGAGGACCCCGGTTCCGACGGCGGCGACGAGGGCCCCCTGCAGCGCCGGGGTGATCCGTCCGTCAGACCGGCGTCCGGACACGGTCGGCCACCTCCTGGCCGGCGGGCGCGTTGGGGACGGCGCGGAGCAGGCGGACGAGCAGCCAGGCGCCGATGCCTCCGAGGACGGTGAAGCCGGCGATCGGCCCGATGACCTCGGCGGCGGTGAAGGTGATCCCGGCCTGGGCCTGGAGCAGGGTGCTGAGCGTGATCGTGGGCAGCAGCATCACGATGGTGACCAGCAATGGTGCTGCGATCAGGTACCCGAGGGGATCGCGACGGCGGACGAGGAGACCCGCGAGGCCCGCAGCCGGGACGATGATCGCGAGGTCCAGGGAGTACGTCACCGGGGTCGTGTAGACGTCCAGCAGTGTCGGGGCTGTTCCCTGGAGCAGTGCGCTAACGAGGGGCTGCAGCCACACCAGGGCGGTGACGGCAGCGGAGGTGATCAGGAACCGGGACAAGGGCCGGTGGGGCATGCCGGCGTCGTCGGCCACTGCCTGCAGGATGGCCCGGTCGGTCGCGGCCAGTGCGGCTACGAAGCCGAAGAGGCTCGCGGAGAGCAGTGCGACGTAGGCCAGGTACAGCGGGTTGTAGGCGACCCCGAGGGCCTGGTTGGCCGAGACGTACGCCATGTAGCCGAGCGCACCGGTCAGCAGCAGGTTGCCCCGCGGTGAGCCCCGCAGGTGGTGCAGCCAAGAGGCCAGCAGCAGCGGGACACCCAGGGTCAGGACGACGGCATCGACGCCGGTGTTGCCGGCTGCGGTGAAGACGGTGTCGAAGCGGTACAGCCCGTCCCCGGCCAGCTGGACCGACTGCCCGCGGGGTGTCACGACCTGTTGTGGTTCTCCGGTCGGGCGCCGGAACAAGCCGGTCGCCGCCACTGCCGCGCCGAGGACGGCCACCAGGCCGGGCAGACGGCGCAGCGCCATCCCCCTCATCCCCGATCCCTAGAACTGGAAGACGATGCGGGCGGGAACGTGCCCGGAGAGCACGTCGGCCATCGCCTCGTTGACGTCGTCGAGCTTGCGGTCGACCGTGATCACCTTCGTGCGGCCGGCGGCGTGCAGGGCGAAGACGTCGGCGAGGTCGTTGCGGGTGCCGACGATCGAGCCGATCACGGACTTGCCGGACAGCACGGTGTCGAAGATCGGCAGCTGCATCGTGCCGTCGGCGGGCAGGGCCACGCAGACCAGCCGGCCGCCGCGGCGCAGCGACCGGTAGGCCTGGTCGAACGACGCCGGTGCGGCGGCGAGCGCGACGGCGACGTCGGCGCCGCCGAGGGCCTGGATCGCGGCGACCGGGTCGGTGGTGGCGGCGTTGACCACCTCGTCGGCGCCGAGCTCGCGGGCCATCTGCAGCTTGTCGTCCTGGACGTCGACGGCGACGACGAAGCCGCCGGCGATCCGGGCGTACTGCAGGGCCAGGTGACCGAGCCCGCCGATGCCGAAGACGGCGACCGTCTCGGCCGGCGCGACCCGGGCGACCTTGATCGCCTTGTAGGTGGTGACGCCGGCGCAGGTGAGGGGGGCGGCGTCGGTGCTGGAGACGCCGTCGGGGACCGGGGTGGCGAAGTCGGCGGCGACGACGGCGTACTCGGCCAGGGCCCCGTCGATGGAGTAGCCGGAGTTCTGCTGGGACTCGCACAGGGTCTCCCAGCCGCCGATGCAGTGCCGGCAGTGCCCGCAGGCCCAGCCCAGCCAGGCGATCGCCACCCGGTCACCGACCGCACGTGCGGTCACGCCCTCGCCGAGCTGCTCGACGACGCCGATGCCCTCGTGCCCGGGGGTGAACGGGGGAGTGGGCTTGACCGGCCAGTCACCGCGGGCGGCGTGGATGTCGGTGTGGCAGAGCCCGCTGGCCTCCATCCGGACCAGCACCTGGCCTGGCCCCGGCCGGGGGACGGGCACCTCGGTGACCTGGAGGGGGGTACCGAGCTCGGTGACGACGGCGGCCTTCATGGCGATCTCCTCTTCGAGGGCTGTACGGACGAGGTTTCGACCCCGAGCCTGCGCATCGACAGCGCAGATCAGCAGGGGCGAACGTCCTGCACGCAGCGGGACGTGGAGCCCGACCGGTCCGCTGTGCCCGCATCCGCCACGGGATCCTTGCCTCGGCTCGGTGCCGAGCTCCGGAAGGGGGGACCACGTCCGGTGTGGACCGCAGCCGTCCTGCTGCGTCGGCCGTGGCCACGCCGTGGCGTTCCCCTCCGGCACACAGACCTCAGCGCGGGCTGGGCCCCGTGACGATGACAGCCCGTGCGGCGGCTCCGGCCGCCCGGACGGCGACCTGCCGGCGGTGCACCGTCTTTCGTGTCCGGTGGCGGATCAGCGCCTGGACACGTGGGTCGCTCAGGTCCAACGGGAGCACCGAGCCGGGATGCGTCTCCATGTCCCGACGATGTCCGGGTACCGCGAGGCTGGGCAGGGCCGAGAGTCCTCGGTCGCCCGGGACTCCTGTCCTGACCGACGCCGAGACGGGACCGGGGACCCGCGTCGGGAGACGGGTGGCGTATTGCGGGGATCCGCCGTCTTGCTGCATCGCTCGCCGCTGGCCCGTCAGTTGTGCCGGGCCGTGAGCTGCCGATCGCGGTGCTCGTTCTGCATGGCCGCGAGTTCCCCGAGGCACCAGGTCACCACGATGGCCGCCATGAACGACGCGAGGAGGGTCTCGCTGGTCTCGGCCCACAGCGCGGCGATCCCGAGTGCCAGGGCGACCAGGCCGCTGACCAGCGCAGCGCGGTGGCGCGGTCCGGGAGCGAAGACGTCGCGGCTGGCGACGAGCACCGCGGCGATGCCGAGGATCAGGCCCGTGGCCGCCATGCCGCGCGGGTCCTTGATGAACGGCATCTCATCGGCGACGACGTAGCCGAGGTAGGGCAGCAGGATCATCGCGACGAGCACGGTCGCGACGACGTTGCGAGTGGTCGTGCGCATGGGTCTCACCTCACCGGGGATCAGGAACTGGCGGGTTAAGCCTCGTCGGGAGGCGCTGCCGGCACTGCGGCACAACGACCCCAGGACGACCTGCCTGATGGCCGTGCCTGGCGGTGCCCTTGGTCACTGACCACTGCCGTTGGTCCCGTTTCAGCGCGGGGAACGACCGGCGGCATGCGCCGCTGCGCGCTGCCCTGCGCATCGGGGCGCTCGACCCGACCGGTCAGCGGAGTCGGCGCACGCGTCGGGGGCCGGCAGGGAGGGTGCGGGGTAGGAGCAGCAGATCAGGAGAAGTCGGCAGAGGTGATCCGGGCACGGAAGAACTCGCCCTCGACGGCCCGGTCGGTGCCCCACCACCAGCCGGCGCGCAGCACCGATGGGATGGTGACCCCACCGAAGGTGGCTTCCTCCTCGACGGTGACGCCGAACGGGTGGCGGCCGAACGAGGCGCCGTCCGGGTTGCCCCAGCGCTGCAGCACGGCTGCGAGGAGGCGTCCGTCGGCGCCGACCTGCAGTTGGGCGCTCTCATCCGATCCGGCCAGACGCCAGCGCATGACGGTCGTGTCGGGCTCGTCACCCGCGGCCCACTCCGCGTGCCGGAAGACCGTCGGCAGAAGGACGGCTTCACCCGCCAGCCGACCGGCGGCGCTCCGGGCGACGTCCGGGCCGGTGGCGGACATGACCGGGACCACCCCGAGCAACCGCCACCGCATCTCCCCGGTGGCCCCGCTGTACCGGTCGTAGCCGGTCACCGGCAGGCCGGCGACCCGCGCCCTCGCCGCCCAGATGAACCCCGAGGGCGGGGTGAGCACCTGTCGGGCGGTGAACGATCGCCAGGTGCCGCCCAGCCGGATCTGCCCCTTCATGCGCAGCTCGACCGTCTTCCAGAGCGGCGTGCCCACTGCGATGGCGTGACCGAGCCAACGTCGTGCCGGCTCGGGGAGCCCGGCGAGCATGCCGGGAACGAAGCTCTCCGCTGCGGTCGTCCCGATGGAGAGTCGGTCCCACTCCTCGCGGACGTGCCGGGCGGCCTTCGGCACCTGCCGGGCGGCCCTCACCGGGCCGCCGGTCGGCGGTCGCGCCGGCCCCAGCGGAACCAGGCGAGCGGCCCGATCCAGTTGACGGCGATGAGCAGGGCCCACCGCAGCTTGCTGCCGTTGACCTGCTCGGCGGGGCTGGTCGCGAGGTCCGCCCACGCCGTCGCCGCGAGGGAGAGCTGCACGGAGCCCAGCACGAGGACGGCGGTCTGCTGCCCAGGGCTCAGCTCCTCCCATCGGCGCAGTCGCCCGGCACGGCCCCACCGTGCCTCGGTGCGGCAGGGACGCCGGCTCATCGGGCGGGAGCGGTCGTCATCGCGGCCGCCGTCTCGTGCCCGCTCGGCAGCCGGTCGCCGTGCACCACGACGACCGGGCACGGGGCGTGGGCCAGCACGTGGAGGCCGACCGAGCCCAGCAGCATCCCGGAGAAGGCGCCGCGCCCGCGGTTGCCGACCACCAACAGGTCGGCGTCGGCGGCCGCCTCGACCAGCGCCCTCGCGGGATGACCCTCGACGACGTGACGGTGCACCTGCGATGCGCCGTCGGCCGCGGCGGCCGCCATGGCGGTGTCCAACGCGAGGCGGGCGTTGCCCGCCCAGTCGACGGCGTCCAGCACGGTCTCCCACCCGGCCGTGGTGGGCAGGTGCCAGACGCTGACGGCGTGCACCTCACCGCTGGTGAGCGCCGCCTGGCTGAGCGCCCAGCGCAGCGCCTGGGTGGAGGACGGGGACCCGTCGACACCGACGACGATCGTCGGGCGGGAGGCAGGGGAGCTGGTCACGGCGGACTCCTGGGAGAGGGAGGAGCTGGGAGAGGGAGGAGCTGGGAGACGGGAGAAGGGTGGTGCCGCGGCCCGCTCGGTTGCCCGACCGGACCGCGGCCGATCGGCTCAGCCCTTGGTGATCGGGATGGTGGTCGGTTCCTGGGTCGCCGGCGGCCGGGAGACCGGGACGCGGACCTCGAGGATGCCGTCCTTGTAGCTGGCCTGGATGTCGGTCTCCGCGGCCCCGTCGGCCAACGGCAGCACCCGGGAGAAGCTGCCGTAGCGGAGCTCGTGGCGGGTGTAGCCCTTGTCCTCGGTGTCGCTCTCCACCCGACGCTCGGCGTGGATCCGGAGCGCGCCGTCCTGGACGGTCAGCTGGACGTCCTGGTCCGGGTCGATCCCCGGGAGCTCGGCCCGGATGACCTGGGTGTCGCCGTCGCGGTACTCGTCGACGCTGATCACGTCCTCGCCCTGCGGCTCCCAGGCCATGCCGAACGCCCGGCGCATCGGCATGGTCCGCATCCACTCCTCGAAGACCCGGTCGAGCCGGGCGAACGGGGACATGGCGGCGGGGGGCTCCTCGTTGCGGTGCTGGAGCGTGCTCATCGTTCCTCCTCGTGGTGGGGTGTGCGGGGCTCCACCGTCGCGCGGGGGCCGGGCTCGGGGCAGGGACCTTGGTCGCCATCTCGGGCGCCCTTCGGGCCGCGGCTGACCGGTGGACTCAGCGCACCCGGCCGTCGATCAGGCAGGTGGTGCCCGCGACGTGCGTGTGCGCCTCGGCGACGTGGGCCTGCACCTCCTGCAGCAGGTCCGTCTCCCGGTGCGGAAGCGCCACCGCCACCGGCCGTCGGGTGGACAGCGCGGGACGCTCGAAGACCGCCCGGGCGAGAGCAGTCCCCAGCTGCCGGGGGAGACCCTCGTCGAGCCAGAAGACCAGCTGGACGGTGGCACCCTCGTCCGCCACCTCCACGTGGGCCACCGCTCCGTGCTCCCTCCGCGCGGTCACCCCGTGCTCGTCCTCGTCCAGCCACCAGTCCCGGGGTGAGTGCGTCATCGGTCCTCCTCCACCGGCTGCGCGCGGCACCGACACCAGTCGCGGGTGGTCGGTCCCAGCCTCGGTCGCCCACCACCGCCCCACCGCGGTCACTCGTCCCCTTGCCCGCGGACCCGGGTCCCGTGCCGCGGCCGCGGCACGGGACGGTGGCGCGGGCGGTCGGGACCTTCGACCCCGATCCAGTGCTGCCGGTCGGCACCTACTGTCGGTCCTGGACGCCCAGCGGGCGCTGGGCGACGTCGCGGCCGTGCAGGCGGCCAGGAGGAGGGGTGCCCCAGTGACCACCACCGACGACGCCGGACCGGCGATCCGCGTGTTCCTGCTCGACGACCACGAGATCGTCCGGCGAGGGATCGCGGACGTGCTGGAGACCGATCCGGGCATCACGGTCGTGGGCGAGGCCAAGGACGCGTCCGGTGCGCTGGCCCGGGTGCCCGCACTCGAGCCCGACGTGGCCGTGCTGGACGTACGGCTGCCGGACGGGAACGGGGTCGCGGTCTGCCGGGAGCTGCGCTCGACGATGCCCGGCCTCAAGGTCATCATGCTGACCAGCTACAGCGACGACGAGGCGCTCTTCGACGCCATCATGGCCGGCGCCTCGGGCTACCTGCTCAAGCAGATCCTCGGACAGGACCTGGTCAGCGCGGTACGCACCGTGGCCGCCGGGGGGTCGCTCCTCGACCCCAGCGCCACAGCCGCGGTACTGGACCGGATGCGCCGGGCGGCCGAGCCGGCAGGTCCGCTCGCCACGCTCAGTGACCAGGAGCGGACGGTGCTTGCGCTGATCGGGGAGGGGCTGACAAACCGGCAGATCGGCGAGCGGATGTTCCTGGCCGAGAAGACGGTGAAGAACTACGTCTCGCACCTGCTGGCCAAGCTGGGGCTGGAGCGACGCACCCAGGCGGCCATCCTGGCCACCGAGCTGAAGGGCTCGGGCTCGGCCCGGAGCAGGGGCTGACGAGGGCCGTTGCGATCGGGCCCCGCGTCAGCCGCCGTTGCGCGCCGGCAGGGGCGCCTGCCAGCGGAGCAGCGTGCCGGCCTCCCCGGTCACCGGGCGGATCGTCGACGACCCACCCCGACGCCGGGCGCGCTCGGCGATGTTGCGCAGCCCGCTGCGGGCCACCGTGGGATCGATGCCCCGGCCGTCGTCCCGCACCTCGAGCACCACCTCGTCGGTCACCTCCAGAGTGACCGTGACGTGCCTGGCACCGGAGTGCCGGGCGGCATTGCTCACGCCCTCCCTGACGACCGCGGCCACGTCGGTGGCCAGGTCACCGGTGACGAGGCTGTCGACGGCCCCGGACATCCGCACCGTCGACTGCAGGTCCTCGCCGGCGGTTGCGGTCACGATGTCGAGCACCTGACGGCGCAGACTGTCACTGTGGTCGGCCCCGTCGGTGGTGTGCAGGTCGAAGATCGTGGTGCGGATGTCGCGGACGGTTTCGTCCAGCTGGTCGACCACCTGGTGCAGCCGCTGCTGGACCACGTCATCCCGGACGCGGGTGGCTGCGGCCTGCAGGCTGAGGCCGGCGGCGAACAGCCGTTGGATGACGTGGTCGTGCAGGTCGCGGGCAATCCGGTCGCGGTCCTCGTAGACGTCCAACCGGCGGGCGACCTGAGCTCTGGCGGCCATGTCCAGCGCCAGGACCACCTGGTCGGCGAACTCGCTGATCAGCGGGCCCACAGCGGGGTCGAAGGGCGGCCCGCCTCCGCGGCGAGCCGCGATGATCACGGCCGCCTGGGAATCGGTCCCGCGCAGCGGCACCCCGATGGTGTGTCCCCAGGACACGTGCCCGTTGGGCCCGTCGTAGGAGAGGCCTGCCATGTCTAGGGTCGCCACGGCCTCGGCAGAGACCACGGCCAGCAGCGCCGGAGCGTCGACCGGGTCGAGGTGCTGGCCGGTGATGTCGACCAGCCCCTCGCCGGTCTGGGCCTGGACCTCGTACGTGCCGTCAGCTGGGTCCGGCCCTCGTACCAGCCAGGCGCCGTCCGCCCCGGTGAGGTCGGCAACGCGTCTCACCACGAGCACCAGGGCATCGTCGGGTGGCATGCCGCTCAGCAGCATCGACCGGACGTCGCCGACCGCGCCCAGCCACCGGCGCCGGAGCTCGCCCTCCTCGTAGAGCCGGGCGTTGTCGATGGCGATGCCGGCAGCCCCCGCCAGGGCGACCAGCACGGCGGCGTCCTCGGCGGTGAACTGGCCACCGCCGCGCTTCTCGGTCATGTAGAGGTTGCCGAAGACCGTGCCCCGGACCAGGACCGGAACCCCGAGGAAGGTGCGCATCGGCGGATGGCCGGGCGGGAAGCCGACCGAGGCCGGGTGCGTGCTCAGCCCTGTGATGCGGAGGGGATGGGGGTCGGTGATCAGCTGACCCAGCACCCCCTTGCCCTCGGGGAGGTGCCCCATCCGTGCCCGCAGCTCGTCGTCGATGCCGACCGTGATGAACGCTCCCAGCCCGCCCGCCGGAGCGAGCACACCGAGAGCGCCGTACTGCGCGTCGACCAGCCGTGCCGCGACCTCGACGATCCGGCGGAGCGTCGTGTCCAGGTCCAGGCCTGCCGAGACGCTGAGGAAGGCGTCCAGCAGGTCCTGGACGCGCTCCTGGGTGCGGGCGACCGTCTGCAGCCGCTCCTGGACCTCGTCGAGGAGCTCGGTCAACCGCATCCCGGCCAACGGCGAGGCGACCTCGCCAGCGCCGTCGGCCGCGCCCGCAGCACCGGGTGGGGTGTCCATGCCCGCGAGCATCGCAGCAGGCGCGGCCGGGCAACAGGCCTCGTCGACCGGATACCGCAGCGGCCCACCGCCTCCTGTCACGTGGGCAGGTCCACCTGCTGGTCGGTGCGCTGGCGCGTCGGGACCCCGTCGACGGCTGCGGCGGCGCGCTGCACCCGGCGACCCTGGACCAGCCGGACCTGCACGGCGATGTACCAGCGGATACCGGCGCCGACCCACGGCCGGACGCCGAGTTCGTCGAGCCGGGCGACCTCCTGGGCGTCGGTGACCACGCGGGAGGGCCCGATGACGGTCACGTTCCAGCCGGTTCGCGTGGCGGCGTCCACCTCGTCGACCTCGAAGGCGACCACGGCTCCCACGCTGGCCACCGCCACCTTGCTCCCCGCGTGCGTGGGTATGAAGATCTCGCCGCCTGAGAAGGCGAAGGCCGCTGGCTGCACCGCGGGCAGGGCACCTTCGGTGAAGACGAGCCGGCCGATCGGCGTGGTCTGGAGCAGGGCCAGGCACGTGACCTCGTCCAGCACCGACAGCTCTCGTTCACCGTGGTCGGTGGTCATGCCGATCACGAGGGAACGGGGGACGGCTGGACGCTGAGCACGTCGACCAGCTCGGCGGCCATCTCCTCCGCCCAGTCCCGTAGGTCGTCCCAGTCGCGGAAGTCGCCCACGGGGGCCCGCATCGCCGTGATCATCGCGCGTTCCCCGATGCCCAGCAGCCGCTTGTCCAGGCGGCCTGGGAGGACCCGGTGGCCGCGAGCGCGGAGGCTGGCGACGAGGGGGCCGACGTCGTGCGGCTCGTCGGGTGGGAACGGGGGCTCGCCGATCGGGCCACTGCTGAGCAGCCAGACCGGTCGCTTCCGCAGCGCCGTCGCCTGGTCGGCGGCGTAGTGCCGGGCCGGCTCCAGCCAGCGGCCGGCGTACACCCCGCTGCCGAGCACGATGGCGTCGAAATCACCGGGGTTGGGCCGTCGCTCGACCGGCAGCGCCACGGCCGAGAGCCCATGGCGCCGGCCTGCATCCGAATCGGCCAGTGCCCTGGCCAGGGCGCTGGCCAGTTCCATCGTGGCGCCGTGCTTGCTCGCCACGGTCACGAGGACGCGGGGTGGGTCGATCGTCATGGTCTGCCCCTCTCGCTCTCCATGTCCTGCTCCCTGTCCGGAACCGGCTTGTCGTGTCCAGCTTCGGTGCGGCGGCACGGTCGGAGCAGAGGCCGAGGGCCCGGTCCCGCGGGACGTGTGACGCAGTCACGGGTCGGGGCACGCACGTCGGTCGGTCGCTCGCCAGCCGTGCCGGCGGTGGTGGCAGTCACGAGGGCCCCACCGGCACGTGCAGTGCACGGATCGGTTCGGGTACGGCCGCCGGTGTCAGCGGGACGATCAGCACCGGCGTCGGTGCCGCTGCCAGCACCGCGCGCAGGGCCGGGGGACCCGGGTGTCCCTCCTGGTCCTCGCGGCCCACGACGAGCAGGCCGGCACCATGGGCCATCTCCATCACCGCCGTCGGGTCCGGGAGCACTGGATCACGGAGGTGGACCGCGACAGCGGGGTACGTCCGGGCCAGGTCCCGCAGCTGCACCGTCAGGTCCGGGGGCGGGCCGCTCTCGGCGTGCGACGTCGGGACGACGTCGAGCCCGGTGCTGCGGGTGGAGGCCTCGAGGACCGCTGCGGACAGCAGCCGCCGGACCCGCGCTCCGCCGGCCACGAGGACCACCACCGGTGCCGCAGCCGGCACCGGCGGTCCCGGGTGGACCACGAGGACGGGGCAGGGCGACCGCTGGGCCACCGCAGCGGTCACAGCGCCAACGTGCGGACCGTGGTGGTCGGCACCGGATACCCCCAGGACCAGCAGCTCAGCCGCCGCGGCTTCGCGGAGGAGCACCCGGACCGGGGGCCCCATGACGACCGCGGTCCCGATCTGCCCACCGGGGAGGTGGTGGGCCAGCGTGCGCCGCAGCGCCGAGAGCTCCGCGGCGGCCGCGGTGCCCGGCCCCGACTGGACCGACTGCTGCACCCGCCGGTCGGGGGTGGTCGTGAGGGGGCCGGGCAACGCCCGCACCAGACGCAGCGGCAGGAGCCGCCGGCTGGCCTCCTCGGCGGCGGCGCCCACCGCAGCGGCGGACGCGCCGGAACCGTCCACGCCCACGACGATCGGGCGGAAACGGCTGGTCAGACCCACGTCGTCCCTCCTCGGCCGTCAGACACCGGTACGGACCAGGGGACGCTCTGCGCCGGGGGAGGAGCGGGTCCGTCATCGCGGACCTCAGCCCCTGGCGGGCGCAGGCTGTTGCGGACCACCTCGTCCCGGAGTCGGCGCGGGGACCTCTGTGCGGCGGCGAATCCGATGCGCACCAGCATCTGCGGGTGGTCTTCCCAGGTCAGCGCGGACCGGATGGCGGCGCGGGTGACGGGCACCTCGAGCACCTGGCTCATCGGGCGTGCGCGCCAGCCCAGCCGCTCCAACTCCAGCAGGACCCGCTCCATCGCCTCCCCAGCGCGCAGCCAGGCGGGTGGCTCGTCGGTCCTCGTCGCCAGGACCACGAAGCTCCGGTCGGCGCCGGTCTCGCTGTCCACGGTGAACCGGTCCGGCTCTGGCGTGCTCCTCGAGGGAGTGAGGTCGGCGGTCTGCCAGCGTGCCCGGTCGGCGGCGCAGTCGGGGTCTTCGGCCTGCAGGGTGTCGGCCTCCCGGGTGAGTCGGGCGACGAGGTGGCGGTGCTCGTCGGACAGGACGGGGACCAGGACGGTGTCCTCGGCTGCGGCGGCGGCGCTCAGGTGGGGCAGCAGTTCGTCGGGCACCTCCTCGGCCAGGAAGTCGCGGCGGTTGGTCCGTCGCTCCGGCACGACGGCGGCCAGCTGCGAGATCCCGGAGTCCGGGGCGCCCGGAACCGGCCACACCACCGCGGCCCTGTCCGGAGCGGCCGGATCAGGGAAGCGCGCGATGTCCACGGCCCAGCCCCGGGCGGCCAGCGCCACGCGGATGTTGAACAACGCGGCCCCGAGGCTGAGAGTGAGCTCGCGGCCGGCTGCGTCGAGGGCGCGCAGCTGCCGCGACCGGTCGGCTCGCAGTTCGATGCGGTCCCGGTGCAGCACGATGGTCCAGGGCTGACTGCCGTGCACCGAAGGTGCGAGCATCGCGGCGTCGGCGGCCTCCTCCAGCGCCTGCATGCGCTCATCGAGCGCCGTCATCGGGCCGGATGTCGTCCAGGCGTTCATCTTGTCTCCGTCTGTTCGTCGTCCTGCCCCGAGCCTCCGCGGGACCGTGGCCGCCCGAACGGGGCACCGGTCCTGCAGCGAAGGGACGAAGGGCCCGACGTCCGGGCGCGCATGTGGTCTGCCGGCTCGGAGATCAGTCCTCTGCGGTGGGTTCAGCTGGGGAGGTCGGCCGGGTGGTCCGGCGACGGGACCACCGCTACCGGGCACCCGGCCCGGTGGACGACGGCGGCGGCCACCGAGCCGAGTCCACCCAGCCGGCGGTGCGGGTGGCCGACCACGACGAGTTCGGCGGACAGTGCAGCGCCCAGCAGCAACTGCGCGGCGGGCCCGTGCTCCGCGACCTGCCGGACGACGACCTCGAGGTGCGCCGCCGTCGCCTCGACCAGCGAATCGGCGAGGTCGGCTTCCGCGCGCCGCTGCGCAGCATCGGCGTCGACGAGGGGCAGCGACAGGCGGACTGCACCGGGCAGGCTGCGGCTCCAGGCGCGCACGGCGACCAGCTCGCACCCACGTGCCGCGGCAGCGGAGACGGCGAACGCCGCGACGGCCGGGTCCAGCTCGTCGCCGGCCAAGCCGGCCACCACCCCGGTCCGGCTGCGTGTGCTCCACGGCGGCGTCCGGGGGACCAGCAGCACCGGGCAGTGGGACTGGTGCACGAGGGCAGCCGCCGTCGAGCCCAGGATCAGGTCGGTGAGCCGCCCGCGGCCGGTCGAACCGAGGCAGAGCAGCTGGGCCCGGGTGGACTCGGCGGCGAGGAGGTCGACCGGGTGACCGACCTCGATCCTGGTCCGCACCTGGAGCCCGGGCACCTCGGCGCGGGCACCGCTGGCGGCGTCCTCGAGGGCCAGCGCCGCGGCGATGCGCATCGCGAGGAGCACGTCGAAGCCCTCCGGCGCCGGGACGACGTCGGCCTCGCTCCACGGGAGGGCCAGCACCAGCTCCAGCGCGACGCCCCGTGCAGACGCCTCCCGAGCGCCGACCCGGACCGCAGCCCGTGCCAGGGGGTCACCGTCGACCCCGCCGACGACGGGGCGCCCGTCCAGCTGCGGGTCGTCTGCGGTCTGCGCGTCCATGGCCGCTGTTCCCGGGCCGAGAGCTCTCAGCCCTCGAGCGGGCCCGTGACGACCGCTGCACGGCGGATGGGCTCCGCCGGCCGGGGCGCGGGGATCGCCACCGGGACGGTGAGCACGGGGATCTCGACCCGGTGCAGGACGGAGTGCACGGTGGCGCCCGGCCCACCGTGGGCGAGGTCCTGGCGCCCGACGACGAGCAGCACGGCGTTCCCGGTCGCCTCCACGAGGACCTGGCCGGCACGTCCGCGACGGACCTCCGTGTCGATCGTGAGGTCCGGGTGGCGACGCCGGAGCTCGGCCACCATGGGTTCGACGGCTGCGGACTCGGCGTCGACGCTCGCCTGGACGTCGAGCCGCCAGCGCAGCGGGTGGACGGCGTCCTCCGTCAGCTGGCGCCAGGCGTGCACCACACGCACCGGTTCGCCGCGGAGCTGTGCTTCCGTGGCCGCCGCGGCGAGCACCTCCCGGCTGCCGGCTGCTCCGTCGACGCCCACCACCACACCGGACCTCCGTGGACCCAGGAGGTTGGGGCTGCGATGCACCAGCACCGGGCAGGCGGCCGTTGCCGCCACCGCTTCCGCCACGGAGCCGAGCACGTCGCCGGAGCCCCAGGTCAGGCCGCTCGCGCCGATGACGAGCAGGTCACCCGGTTGCGTGGCGCGGCAGAGGGCCGTCTCCGGTCGGCCGTCCAGCAACTGGACGCTGATGGCCCAGTCAGGGAGATGTCCGGCGAGGCTGCGTCGCAGCCGCTCCAGGTCCGCGTTCGCCGAACGCCGGGCAGCGGCACAGGCCTCGTAGGCATCGGGCAGTCCCGGCACGTCGCCGGCCGGCCAGTGGAATGCGCGGACCAGCCGCAGGGGCAGGCGGCGGCGGTCGGCCTCGAGGGCGGCGGCGCGGGCCGCCGCGGCGGCCGGCTCCGAGCCGTCCACCCCGGCCACGACGGTGGGGGAGTGCGTGCGCATGTGTGCTCCTGGGTGACGAGGTGGTCGGGTCGGCCCTCCCCGTCGATCGTGCGGCAGGGCGCCGCCGCCGGGCGATGACCTAGGTCCCGGATCACCGAGCCGAAGCGCACTCGCCCGGGCGCGGGCCCCGGACCACCGTGGACGACACAGGAACCGCATCGACGGAGGAGGGGACACCGTGACTGCATCGGAGGGCTCCGGCCCACAGGGCCCGCACCCGCGACGGCGCCCGGCTCCCGACCCGCTGGCCATGTCGCCGGCGGAGAAGCTGGCGGCCGAGTGGGAGGCACGGCACGACGTCGCGGCCCGCGGCCATCGCGGGACGGCCGGTGCGGTGCAGCACTACCTCGCCGAGTCCCGCACGCACGAAGCGCAACGCTCCGGGGTCACCGCATCGGGCGCCGCTTCCGCACCGCACGACCAGCCGGTCGGGGACCGCGAGACGGCGGTTCCACCGTCGCCCTCCCGGCGCCGCTGGTGGCCGTTCGGCCGGCGCCGGTGATCGTCACGCCGTCGTGAGGTCGCGGCGCCGGAACGCCGCCAGACCCACCGCGACCAGCACCCCGGCCAGCGCGGCGAGGACCAGCAGTGGCGCCGCCGCCCAGGCCTCGGCCGGCACGGTCGGGGTCTGGGCCAGCGGCGACAGGTCGCTGACCCAGCCCGGCCAGTCGAAGGGCTCCGCGAACAGCGTGACCACCAGCAGGACCCCAAACACCGACCAGGCGGTCGGCACCGCTGCGCCGGGCACCGCTCCGATGAGCGCGGCGGTCACCCCCGCCACCACCCAGACCGCGGGCGCGTAGCCGAGCGCGGCACCAGTCAACCGGAGCACGTCATTGGCGTCCCCGGTGATCGCCGCGCGGCTGAGGCCGGTGGTGAACCCGTCCAGGGCGAGCAGCGCGGTCGCCCCCCGCGAGGGCGACCGTGAGATGGCTGCCCAGCCAGCGGGAGCGGCTCACGCCGGTCGCCAGCACCGGCTCGGCCCGGCCGGCGGTCTCCTCAGTGCGTGCGCGGCAGGTCGCCGAGACGGCGTGTCCGGCCACCAGCAGTGCGGTCATCTGCAGGGTCACGCCGAGGTAGGCGTCGACCAGATCGGCGGCGCCGTCCGCACCGAGGAAGACCTCGGCGTCGGGGTTGTCCTCGATCAGCGTCTCCACCGACTCTGCGAGCCAGCCGTAGACGAAGCCGAGCAGTCCCACGCCCACCGCCCAGCCCAGCAGGGCGCCGCGGTGCAGCCGCCAGGCCAGTCCGAGCGGGGAGGACAGCGAGGCAGGGGCCGTCGCTGCGCCGGGCCGTGGCTGCCAGAGTCCGACACCCAGGTCGCGGCGGTCCAGCAGCCGGCGGGCGGCCAGCAGCAGTACGGGGGTGGCGACCACCGGCAGCAGCAGCGGCCACCACCGGTCGGACGACCAGGGGTGGGTGGCCTGCGCCCAGCCGATGGGCGAGGCCCACGACAGCCCGTTGCCGGTGATGTCGCCGACGGCCCGGACGACGAAGGCGATCCCCAGCAGGCCGCCGGTCAAGCCGTAGACGCCGCGGGTCACGCCGGTCAGCTGGGCGCAGACCGCGGTGACCCCGGTGAAGACCAGGCCGACCGAGGCGGTCGCGGTGCCCAACAGGAGCGACCCGCTGACCGGCAGGCCGGTCAGTGCCGCGCCGGCGGCGATGGCCGCCCCCATCCCGGCGCAGGCTGCCGACGACAGCAGCGACGCCGCCACCAGCGGGGCCTGCCGCCCGACCTGCGCCGACCGGACGAGCTCGGTGCGGCCGGCCTCCTCGTCGGCGCGGGTGTGCCGCACGGTCGTGAACATCGCCATCAGGACGGTGAGCAGCACCACGGAGGTGGAGATCTCGAACGCCACGGTCCCCGCCACGGTGTCCAGCCCCACCGGGGGGCCGGAGAAGGCGATGCTCGCCGCGTTGCTGCCGGCCGACGCCCGGTAGGCCGCGAGGGCCTCCGGAGTCCGGTAGAAGGTCTGGTTCGACGTGGACTGGACGGCCACCAGCGCGCCGCCGGCCACCACCCAGACCGGCAGCCGGAGGCGGTCGCGACGCGCGGCGAACCGGAGCAGCACGCCGGTGCCGGCCAGGGTCGGGTTGCTCAAGACGACCGGCTCCCGGCCACGCCGACGTCCCCGGCGACCTGGTCGCCGTACTGCCGGAGGAACAGCTCCTCCAGCGTCGGGGGTGCACTGACCAGGCTGCGCAAGCCGGCCTCGGTCAACCGCCGGACGGCCCCGTCCAGGTGCTCCTGTCGACGTCGAAGACCACCCGGCCGTCGCCGACGCGCAGCCCGTGCACGCCGGGCAACTCCGTCAGTCCGTCCACCGGGCGCACGGTCTCGGCGGTGACCGACGTGCGGGTCAGTGCCCGGAGCTCACCCAGCGTGCCGCTCTGCACGGTTCGGCCCAGTCGGATGATGGACACCCGGTCGCACAGCGCCTCCGCCTCGGCCAGGATGTGGCTGGACAGCAACACGGTGCGCCCCTCGGCGCGGGCCTGGTGGATGCAGCTCTGGAAGGTCGCCTCCATCAGCGGGTCCAGCCCGGAGGTGGGCTCGTCGAGGACGAGCAGCTCCACGTCGGAGGCGAGCGCGGCGACCAGGGCCACCTTCTGCCGGTTGCCCTTGGAATAGGTCCGCGCCTTCTTGCGCGGGTCGAGGTCGAAGCGCTCGAGCAGCTCGGCCCGGCGCCGGGGGTCGGTGCCGCCCCGCAGCCGGCTGAGCAGGTCGATCACCTCACCACCGCTGATCGTCGGCCACAGCGTGACATCATCGGGCACGTAGGCCAGCCTCCGGTGCAGCGCGACGGCGTCCCGCCAGGGGTCGCCGCCCAGCAGCTCAACCCGGCCGGCGTCCGAGCGGAGCATGCCGAGCAGCACCCGGATCGTGGCGGACTTGCCCGACCCGTTCGGCCCGAGGAACCCGTGCACCTCCCCAGCTCGCACCTCGAGGTCGAGCTCGTCCAGGGCGCGGGTGCGGCCGAACGTCTTGACCAGGCCGGACACCGAGATCACTGCGGTCATGCCGAGCGAGGCTGCGCCGCTGTCTGGTCGGGCGACAGGTGCTCCGGACCTCGGTCGGCGGGACCAGTGGCCCTGGCCGGGTCCCGGGCCGGTCGTCTGCACTGAGCGGATGCTCCCCGGACCGGATCTGTCCGCCGCCCCTCCACGACGCCGCCCCTGGCTGGTCGTCGGGGTCGGGGGCACACAGGAGAGCCGGGGAGCCCTGCTGTGGGCGCTGCACGAGGCCGCGCGGCGGGACGGGACGGTGCTGGCGGTCACCGTGTGGAACGGCGGCAGCGAGACGGAGCGGGCCGAGCGTGAAGCCGAGCTGGTGGCCCGGGTACGCGAGGCCGTCAAGGAGACCGGCGTGCGCGGCCGCACCCAGGTGCAGTTGGTGGCCGGGCCGGTGGCCGAGGTGCTCACCGCGCTGTCCGAGGAAGCCGACGTGCTCGTCCTCGGGCAGCACCACCTCACCGGCTGACCCGTTGCCCGGCCCAGCGGGCACGGTCAACGGGCGGCGGGCGGCTCCCAGGGCGCGTCCAGCGCCCGGATGGTCTCGTCCACGGGGCGGCGTCCGGTGCGTGGAACGGGTTCGGCGCTGATCGAGGCCCACCCCAGCCGCAGCAGCAGCTGTGGTTCGCCCTCGCCACCGAGGACCGTCCGGCGCAGTTCCGCCCGGGTCGCGGGCACCTCCAGCGGCTGGCTGATCGGGTCGGTGGCCACGCCCCAGCGCGTCGCGGTGAGCAGCACCGCGCTCAGCGCCTCGCCGCAGGCCAGGTCTTCCAACGGGGAGGCTCCGGCGGTGGAGAGCAGGGCCAGCACGGTGCCGTCGGTCTCGTCCCGCCCGAGGGTGACCTGGGCCTGGTCCCGGCCGGCGAAGTGCCGCACCGGCACGACGCCGTCCGGGTACGGCGGCACGTTCCCGCCGGGGACGCCCTCCGGAGCTGCTCGCCCCCGTCCGGACCAGGCGGCCGTCTCTGCGGCGACCGCAGGGTCCAGGGCCTGCTCGACACCGGCGTGGGCGATCAGTGCCGCCACCTGCTGCCGGTCGGTCTCCTCCGTCAACGGCTGGAGGCCGGCTCCCTGGGCGGCGGCAGCACGCGTCAGCTCCTCCAGCAGCTCCTCGGGCACCGGCCAGGTCGACATCACCCGGCGGTCGGACCGCCGCTGCTCGATGGCCGCCGCCAGCATCAGCTCCTCGGGGGACGGCTGCCGTCCAGGGGACACCTCCACCGCGGCGAGGTGCACGGGGTGCGCGGGGTCGGGGAGCCGGGGCACCCGGGAGGTGCAGCCGGCGGCCAGCAGGGCCACCCGGAGGTGGTGCAGCGCGGCGCCGCAGCTGATCCGCAGGTTCCGCCCGTCGGGGTCGGTGGCCGGGAGTGCGCGCGCGGTGTCGGCGAACAGGTGGATCGAGTGGGCGCCCAGCCGCCACTCCCACGGCTGGGTGTTGTGCACCGACGGCGCCCTGTTGGCCAGGGCGATCGCTGCGCGTGCGGTGCTGCGGTCGAGGGTGAGAGAGGGCACCGGGACTCCTCGGGCTGGGCGGTCGGACCCTGCCGAGCCTGATCGGGTGGACTGCGGCAGGGGAGAGCCGGAGGTCCCGAGGCCGGGGGACGTCAGGTCGTGCCGGGCCCCGTGCGCTCGCGCGCGCCCAGCCCGGCGGCCACCTCCGATGCCCAGCGGTCGATCGCCGGCCAGTCGCGCTGGTCGCCCGGACGGCCGCCGACCACGCGCCAGAAGGCCCGGCCGGCCGCGTTCACCTGGCTGGTGTCCAGGGCGCCCACGAAGAGCCGATGGTCCCGGACGGCGAGGTGCGGCGGGAAGCCCTGCTGCACCCGGCGGACCTCCTGGGCGGCCATCCGCCGGCGGAGCGGACCGTCCGGCGAGAGGCCGCCCACGCTGAACGCCCAGCAGGGGCGCGCGGGGAGCCCGGCCGCGCGCTGGAGGAAGTCGATCGCCGGCGGCAACCACGCCATGCTGTGCACTGCGCTGCCCAGCACCCACGCACCGAAGTCCTCCGGCTGCACGTCCGGTCCGAGCGGCAGGCAGGCCACCGGCAACCCCGACTCGCGGAGCCGGGCGGCGATCCGCTCGGCCACGCCCCGGGTCGACCCGGCGGCAGTGGCGTACCCGACCAGTACGGGTGTGGCTGTGTCCATGGGACGACCCTCGTCGCCAGGGTCAGGGACGACGAGGGCCGCAGGACGGGTGACCACGGGACGTTGGTCAGGTGTGGGTGGGGACGTCCGCCCGGCTGGGAGGAGCGGTCATCACGACGGCGTCCGAGCCCGGGAACACCACGCTGGTCCGCTCGTCGTCCAGCCAGTGCACCGTCCACGGTGGTGATCCGTCCGCGTGCGGCACCTCGACGATCTCACCGGCCCGGACCGGCCGGTCCAGCAACCGGTTCCGGACGACGAGCCAGTTGCCCACCTCCGCGCGCATGGTCAGCGCCCCGCTTCCGCCGTCAGCGGGACCACCGCGAGCGGGCAGCTGGCCCGGTGGAGCACCCCGTGGGTCGTGGAGCCGAGGGTCGCCAGCCGGTGCCGCGGCCGGTGCCCGACGACCAGGAGCTCAGCGGTCAGCGAGGCCGCGAGCAGACCGTGGGCCGTGCGGTCGCGCAGCACCACCTCGCGGATCTCGACCTCGGGCTGCTCGTCCCGCCACCCGGCGAGGGCCTCGGCGAGGACCCGCTCCTCGCCGTCGCGGACGCTGCCCCAGTCCAGCAGCGAGCCCTCCGTCTCGAAGGCGGCCTCGAGACGGACGTCCTGCCAGGTGTGCACGGCGATGAGGTCCGTCGCCCGGACGGCGGCCTCGGCCACCGCGAAGGCGAGCACCTCCTCGTCCCCGGGACGTCCCTCGACCCCGACCACCACCGACCGACGCCGGCTCACCGTCACGGAGGTGTCGTCCGGCAGCACCAGCACCGGGCACCCGGCCGTGGTGACGACGGCGGTGGTCGTGGAACCGACCACCAGGCCCGCTACGCCGCCGACACCCCGGATGCCGAGGACCAGCAGCTGGGCATCGGCCGAGGCCGCGCGGAGCACCTCCGCGGGATCGCCCTCTACGACCGACTGGGTGATCCGCTCAGCGCCGAGGACGGCCCCCGCTCCGGCTGCGGCACCCCGGAGCACGGCCTCGGCGCTCCCGCGGAGCAGGGCGTGCAGGTCCGTGCCCGGCGGGGGCGGGGTGAGGACGCCGCGCAGCGGCCACGGCATGGCGTGCACCAGGTGCAGCGGTGCGTTGCGCAGCCGAGCCTCGTGGGCGGCGAGGCGTGCGCCCTGCAGCGACCGGTCGGAACCGTCCACGCCGGCGACGACCGGGCGGTCGGCGATGGGGTGGCTCATGGTCGCTCCTCGATCCGGACGGGCACCGCCAGTTGCGGGGTGACCTTCGCGGACGCGGATGCGGAAGGCCCAGGGACCTGCGGAGGCGGACCCAGGGACCTCCGTCCCTCCCGCTCCTCGGTGCCGCGCCGGCATGGTGGCAACGAGTCCCGGCACCCGGACCGGGCCGGGAAAGGGGAGCGCGATGTCCGTTGAGGCCGACGGGTCCGTGGGAACCGACACCGCTGGTGACCAGGACCCGGCCGATCGCGCCGGACCGCCGACCGTCGTCGTGGGGGTCGACGGCTCGCCGGGCTCTCGGGCAGCGCTGGTGTACGCCATCACCGCAGCAGCCCGGCGAGGTGCCGCGCTGGAGGTCGTGGCGACCTTCGCCCTGCAGGCGGTCTGGGTCGGCGGGTACCCGCTCGGGATGCCCGAGGTCGCCACCGTCCGCGAGGAGCTGGAAAAGCGGGTCGCAGCGCTGGTGGCCGAGGTGCGGGGCGATCCTGCGGTCGTCGCGGTCCCCGGTGCCGCCGACGTGCGCACGCGCCTGGTCATCTCGGTCGGCCCACCGAGCCAGCGACTGGTGGACGCGTCGGCCGCTGCCGACCTGCTCGTGGTCGGCAGCCGGGGGCGCGGAGCAGTGCGCAGCGCGCTGCTCGGCTCGGTCGCGCTGCACTGCGTGACACACGCACGCTGCCCCGTGGTGGTCGTGCACCCCGCCGCAGCAGGCCACCGGCGGGTCCGCACGGTGCTCGTCGGCATCGACGGGTCCGAGGCGTCCCGGGTGGCCCTGCGCGCGGGGTTGGCGGAGGCTGCCCGGCTGGACGCCGAGACCGTGGCGGTGAGCACCTTCGAGATGGCCGACCACTGGGTCGACCTGCGGACCGTGGTCGTGCCGACCGTCGACGAGGTCCGCTGGCAGGTGCAGAGCGGCGCCGAGGCCATGCTCGAGGACGCCGTGGCCGAGCATCGGGCGGACCACGATGGGCATGCCCCGGCCGCACGAGCGGTGGTTGCCGAGGGGCCGCCCGCCGACATCCTCGTCCAGTGGGCTGCTGACGCCGAACTGCTCGTCGTCGGCAGTCGCGGGCACGGGGAGCTGCGGGGCCTGCTGGTGGGCTCGGTTGCGCTGGCCTGCGTCATGCACGCTGTCGGGCCGGTGCTGGTCGTGCACCCGCCGTCGGACCGGGTGGTCGTCCGTGCTGGGCAGGAGGCGGCCGCCGGTGGCTGACGTGTCCACCCCGGACCGACGTCTGCGCACGCGGCGGCTCCGTCGGCACCCGGCCCTGCGGGCCGGCGACGAGTTGACTCTGGGCGAACGGGCCGCCGACCGGCTGCGCAACGGGATGGGTTCATGGGGGTTCGTCTTCGCCGCGCTGCTGTTCCTGGCCGGCTGGATGATCGGCAACGGGACGACCGGGTTCGATCCCTACCCGTTCATCCTGCTCAATCTCCTGCTCAGTTGTCTGGCGGCGATGCAGGGCGCGATCCTGCTCATCGCCGCCAAGCGGGCTGACCAGATCGCGGGGGACCTGGCCGCGCACGACTTCGCCGCCGATCAGGACAGCGAGGAGCTGATCACGGAGGTCCGGGCGCTGGTCCGCTGCATCCACCGGCGGGTGGATGCGCCCGACCCCGAGCCGGAGGACTTCGCGCCCATGGCCGGTCTCCACCGGTGAGGGCCGACGGGTCCGGCCCCGGATCCGGCTGCGTGCTCCCGTCCGGCGACCACGACGCTGGCGCCATCCGGCGGACCGCGGTCAGCCGACGGCGGGGACGAACGTCCCTGCCGCTGGGGACCTGAGCCCGTCCTCGCCGGGTCGGCAGTCCGGACACCCTGGGTACCGACCCGGCGAGTGCCGCGGACAGAGGCAGAGGAGGCCGTCGTGGGCGATGGGACCAAGCACACCGACCGACCCGAGGGATCCGGGATCGTCCCCCGGCAACCACGGGTGGTGGTCGGCGTCGACGGGTCAGCAGGCGCACGTGCCGCACTGGTCTGGGCGCTGGGGACCGCGGCGCGCACCGGGGCGGCACTGGAGGTGGTCTCGGCGTTCCCCATCGACTTCTACTGGACCGATCCCTATCTGTTGGACCGGGGGCGGATCGAGGCGCTCCGCTCGGACACCGAGGCACGCACGCGGGAGCTGGTGGAGGCGGTTCGGCGGGAGCTGACCGTGGCGTCGGTGCCGGGTAGCCCCTCGGTCGTCGTCGAGGTCGTCGTCGTCCCCGGTGCGGCGGCCGAGCACCTGGTCCGGATCGCCGACGGGGCCAGCCTCCTGGTCGTCGGCAGCCGGGGACGGGGCGGCGTGCGCAGCACCCTGCTCGGTTCAGTCGCGCTGCACTGCTCGACCCACGCTGCCTGCCCGGTCGTCGTGGTGCACCCGTCGGAGGTGACCTCGACCCGACCGCGGGTGGTCGTCGGGGTGGACGGCTCCGTGGCATCGCGGGCGGCGCTGGTGGAGGCGGTCGCGACGGCGGCCCGGAGCGGCGCGGAGGTGGAGGCCGTTGCGGCCTTCCAGCTGCCGAACTACTGGAGCGAGATGTCCGTCGTGCTGGGCGAGTCGCTGCCGGAACTGCAGCACGCGGTGCGACGCCGGGCTGAGGACGAGGTCGCCGAGGTACTGGGTGACCAGCCCGTCGTCTCGGCCCGCGTGGTCACGGTGGAGGGGCCCGTGGGTGACGCTCTCGTCCAGCGGGCGGCAGGCGCGGAGCTGCTCGTGGTGGGCAGTCGGAGCCGCAACCGCCTCCCCGGCATGGTGCTCGGCTCCGCGGCGCTGCACTGCGTGGTGAACGCCCGGTGCCCGGTCATGGTCGTGCACCCGCCGGCCGAGGCGGACGCGCGGTCGGCACCGGCGACGTTGGCCGCCGCCGCGCACTGACTGTTCCAGCGGGCGGCCCGTCACCCGACACGGGTCGGCCGCCCGGTCCTTGGTCCGGGGAGGAGCCGGCGTGCAGGCATGGGTCGTGGACCGTCCGGGACCGATGGAGGACGGGCCGCTGAGCTGGATCGAACGGGCCGTGCCCGAGCCGGGGCAGGGCCAGGTGCGGGTCCGGGTGCGGTGCTGTGGGGTCTGCCGCACCGACCTGCACCTGGCGGCGGGCGAGCTGCCGCCACGCCGGCCGCGGGTCTCGCCCGGCCACGAGGTGGTCGGCCTCGTGGACGCGCTGGGCTCCGGTGTCGAGCACCTCGCCGTCGGGGACCGCATCGGCGTGCCGTGGCTGGGGCGGACGGACGGCTCCTGTCGGTTCTGCCGGCGCGGGGCGGAGAACCTGTGCCTGCACCCGGAGTTCACCGGGTGGGACGTCGACGGCGGCTTCGCCGACTTCTGTCTGGTCGACGAGCGGTTCGCTTACCGGCTGCCCGAAGCGCTGACCGACGAGCAGGCGGCGCCGCTGCTCTGTGCGGGGATCATCGGGTACCGGGCGCTGCGGAGCGCCGACGTGCCACCGGGTGGGCGGCTGGGGATCTACGGCTTCGGCGGCAGCGCGCACCTCACCGCACAGGTCGCGCTGGCCCAGGGGATGCGCGTCCACGTGCTCACCCGCGGTGTCCACAATCGCGGCCTCGCGCAGCGGCTGGGCGTCGACTCCGTCGGTGGACCGACCGACGCGCCACCGGAGCCACTGGACGGCGCAGTGCTCTTCGCCCCGGCGGGGGACCTCGTGCCGGCGGCGTTGCGCGCCCTGGACCGCGGCGGCACCCTCGCGGTGGCCGGGATCTGGCTGTCCGCCGTCCCGGCGCTCGACTACGCGACCGAGCTGTTCCAGGAGCGGCGGCTGCGCAGCGTCACCGCGAACACCCGGCAGGACGGCGGGGAGTTCCTGCAGCTGGCGGTCCGACTGGGCGTGCACGCCACGACCGTCGGCTACCCGATGGCGCAGGCGCAGATCGCGCTCGCGGACCTGGCCGACGGCCGGTTCAGCGGCGCCGCGGTCCTGCACGCCTGATCGGTCGGCTCACCGACCTGCCCGCCGCCCTTCCGTGCCCCGTCGCGCCCCCAGGACCTTGGCGAGTGCGTCCGCGGCGAGGACGGCCGGCACCGCACACCCCGCGATGGCCAGGCCGAGCAGGGACGGCGGTCGGTGGCCCAGCAGCTCGGCTACCGGGGGGATCGCCAGCAACGCGACCAGCACGACCAGCTCGACGACCACCGCACCGATCAGCAGCGGGTTGCTCCGCCAGCCCAGCCGCCAGGCCGGCCGCGTGCTGCTGCGGCAGGCGAAGGCGTTGGCGAACTGGCCGAGCACGATCGCGGTGAACGCCGCGCCGGACGCGGTGGCCAGCGCGGTGCCGGAAGCGGTCTGGCCGTAGCTCCAGCCTGCGCTCACCAGCACGGTCAGGAAGGCGGTCATCGCCACCGTGGCCTCCACCGGGCCGAGGAGCCCCAGTGCACGGGTGAGCAGGTGCCGGTCGACGAGGCGGCGCCGGGGTGGCGGGCCGTCCAGCACGCGGGGGGTCGACGGCTCGGCGCCCAGGGCCAGGGCCGGCAGCAGGTCGGTGGCGATGTCCAGGGCGAGCACCTGCAGCACGCCGATCGCCAGGGGGACGGCGCCCCCGGTGACGCTGAAGACCAGGAAGGGGGCGAGCTCGGCCACGTTGTCGGTCAGGTGGTAGGTGAGGAAGCGGCGGATGTTGGCGAACGTCGTCCGCCCCTGGCGCACCGCGGCCACGATGGTGGCGAAGTGGTCGTCGAGCAGCACCAGGTCGGCGGCCTGGCGAGCGACGTCGGTCCCGCTGCGGCCCATGGCCACCCCGACGTCGGCGGCCCGCAGCGCCGGCCCGTCGTTCACGCCGTCACCGGTCATCGCCACCACGTGGCCACGCGCCTGCAGCGCCTGGGCGATGCGCAGCTTGTCCTCCGGGGCGACCCGGCACACCACGAGCCCGTCGCGGTCGAGCAGCGCGCCCAGGGCCGCGTCGTCCGGCGGGAGCTCCGCGCCCTGGACGATGCGGCTGGAACCCTCCTGCCACAGCCCGACCTGCCGTGCGATGGCGGTCGCGGTGGCACCGGAGTCGCCGGTGATCATGGCGACCCGGATGCCGGCGCGCCGGCACTCAGTGAGCGCAGGGCCGACCCCGGCTCGAGGTGGGTCCTCGAACCCCACCAGCCCGAGCAGCTGCAGTTCCTGCTCGGCCTCGTCGGCGTCGGCGGTGGGCGGCAGGTCCACCGTCCGGACGGCGACGGCGAGCACCCGCAGACCGCCCGCCGCCAGCCGGGCCACCTCCTCGGCGGCGTCGGCGGCGGTGGTGCAGCGGGGGAGCACCGCGTCCGGGGCGCCCTTGACGGACAGTTCACCGCCGGCCAGCACCGACATCCGTCGCCGCCGAGGATCGAAGGGGAACCGCCGGGTGGCGGGCTCGCCGTCGGGGGCCGGGGCACCGACCCGGCGGGCGAGGGCGTCCAGCGCCGCCTCCATGGGGTCCCCGGATGCGGTCCACCCGTCCTCGGACTCCCGGATCTGCCCGGTCGAACAGCGCACCGCGGCGCGGGCGAGCCCCCGTGCCGCCTCGATGGCCGCGGCCGGCCCGGTGACCTCACCGGTCGGTTCGTAACCGACGCCGGTCACCTCGACGCGCCCGGCGGGGGTCCAGACCGTGACGACCGCCATCCGGTTCTGGGTGAGGGTGCCGGTCTTGTCCGTGCAGATGAAGGTGGTCGACCCGAGCGTCTCCACCGACTCGAGCCGGCGCACGAGCGCCTGCTCCCTGGCGAGCAGCTGGGCACCGCGGGCCAGGGACAGGGTGACCGTGGGCAGCAGCCCCTCGGGGACGAGCGCCACGGTGACCCCGACCGCGAACAGGAACCCCTCGCCGGCCGGTAGACCCAGGAGGAGACCGATCCCGAAGCAGCCGACGCCCACGCCGACGGCGAGCACGGTGATCGTCCGGACGACCCGGTCCAGCTCCCGGCTCAGCGGGGTCTTCGCCCGTTGGACGGAGCGCGTCATCGTGGCGATGCCGGCCAGTCGGGTGTCGCCGCCGATGGCCGTGACGGTGGCCGATGCCTCGCCCTCCACGACGAAGCAGCCGGCCGATCCGCTGTCCCCGCCGGCCTTGTCGACCGGTTCGCTCTCCCCGGTGAGCATCGCCTCGTCCATCCGCAGGCCGTGCACCTCGTGGAGCACCAGGTCGGCGGCCAGCCGGTCCCCGGCCTCCAAGAGCACCAGGTCACCGACGACGAGGTCGACGGCATCCACCTCCTGCCGCTGCCCGTCACGGACCACCGTGACCCGGTGGGGGACGAGGTCGCGCAGCGCCTCCGCAGCGCGGTCCGCCCGGTGCTCCTGGACGAAGGCGAAGCCCCCGTTGAGCAGGACGACGACGACGATCGCGACACCGAGCTGTGGCATCCCCCCGACCACGGCTAGGACGGCGGCACCCCACAGCAGCAGGGCGAAGAAGTGCACGAACTGCTGGACCAGCAGGCGCACCGGGGACGGTGCGCCCTGCTCAGGCAGCCGGTTGCCGCCGGGCACCCGGCGCTCGGCCACCTCGGCGCCGGTCAGGCCTCCTGGTGCTGCGATCGGACGCTCCCCGGTCAACTCGATCCGGTCCACCACCGTTCCTCCCGTTCCTCTCCGGCGGGCAGCCGCCGGGTGACCTGACCCTGCGTGCCCACCGGCCGTGGGGACAGGGACCAAGGACCGTGTGCTGACGGATCCATGGGCCGCAGAGTCGGCCTGGGCGCGATCCCTCGCGCCCGGACGACGACGGAGGAGGACCCGATGGACGCCAGGATGGGCAGGAGGAGGGCACCGTGTTCGGGGTCGGTGTCCGTGCAGGGGGTGGCGGCCCGGCGGGTGGCCACGGGCGCCGGAGCGGCCGGAGCGCTGGCAGCGGGGTCGTTCGCCATGGGTGCGCTGACCGTGGGTGCGGTGACGATCGGGATGGCCCGGGTCGGCCGGCTGACGGTACGGCGTGCCGACATCCGGGACCTGCGGGTGGCCCGGCTGGAGATCGGGGAGCTGGTGCGCCCCGCTGCAGCGGAGCGCGGCTCGGCGGAGGTGCAGTGGTGACCGGGGACGCCGGTGCGATCCGCACCACGGGTTTCGGGATGGGCGTCCGCGTGGACGTCCCGTTCGCGGATGCCGTCCAACGCACCCGGGCCGCGCTCGCCGATCAGGGGTTCGGGGTGCTGACCGAGATCGACATCGCTGCCACGCTGCAGGCCAAGCTGGGGGTGGAGCTGCCGCCGCAGCTGGTCCTGGGCGCCTGCAACCCGGGGCTGGCGCACCAGGGGCTGCTGATCGAGCCCGACCTCGGCCTGCTGCTGCCCTGCAACGTCGTCGTCCGGTCAGTCCCGGACGGCGGGACGCTGGTGTCCACGCTGGAGCCGTCCGTGCTGGTGGGGGTCACCGGGCAGGCAGCCCTACAGCCGATGGCCGCGGAGGTGCGGGACCGCCTGCGCGCAGCCCTGGACGCAGTCGCCGGGGGCTGAGCCGGACCTCCCGGTCGTCGGCGGTCGGTCGCCCGCGACCGTTCCTGGCCGCGGACGCAGCCGTCCGACTAGGGTCCGGACCACCGTGAGAAGTGCGGTGCGGGACGAGGACCTCGAGGCTCCCATGGCGGAACGCGATGACCCGGACGTCCCGGGGCCGCGGCGGGACGACGAGCCACGGCTCTCCTTCCCGGACCGTCCCCGGCTCGAGTTGGACCAGCTCCTGGTGCAGCTGGTCGACCGGGCGCAGGAGGTGATCGGCACCCAGGGCCGGCTGCGCGGGCTACTGCGGGCGAACCAGCTCGTCACCAGGGACCTCACGGCCAGCACCGTCGTGCACCGGACGGTCGAGGCCGCTCGGGACCTGCTCGGCGCGCGCAGCGCCACATTGGAGATCGAATCCCCGGCGGGCACGCGCGCTCGGCCGGCCGTTCGCAGCACCGGCCGGGGCTGCGCACGGCCGGATGCGGGCATGGACGTGCCGATCCGAGTCTTCGGCGACGCCATCGGGACGCTGCACCTCGAGGACAGCGACCGCGGGGGCTTCACCGCCGAGGACCGGGAGCTGGCCCAGGCGCTCGCGTCGACCGCCGGCGTGGCGATCCACAACGCCCGGCTGTACGAGTCGGCCCGTCGCCGCGGTGAGTGGCTGCAGGCCTCGGCGGCGATCACGCGCGAGCTGCTCTCCGGCACGGCCAGTGGCGACAGTGCCCTGGACCTCGTCGCGCGGAGCTGCCGGGACGTGGCAGGGGCCGACGTGGTGGCCGTCCTGCGGCCGGACCAGGGCGGGCACCGCGACCGGCAGTTCCGCGTCGAGGTCCTCGTCGGTGCGGAGGGCATCGCAGTCGAGGGCCGGCCCGTCCCCCTGGCCGGGACCCTGCTCGGCCGCGTCCTCGCCGGAGGTGAGCCGATCGCGGTCACCGACGACACCCTCGACGAGGAGCCCGGCGCGCTGCCCTGGACCGGACCGGAGGTCGGCAGCGTGTTGGCGGTCCCGCTGCGCGGCAAGGACACGGCGCTCGGGGTGTTGTGCGCCGCGCGGCTGCCACGCCGGCCGGCGTTCTCCGGCACCGACGTGGAGATGGCCGCGGGCTTTGCCAACCAGGCGGCGGTGGCGATCGAGCTCGCCGAGGCGCGGGCCGAGCAGCAGCGTGCTGTCGTGCTGGATGAGCGGGAACGCATTGCCACGGACCTGCAGGACACGGTCGTCCAGAGGCTCTTCAGCATCGGGCTGTCGCTGCAGGGGCTGCTCGCCGCACTGCCGGACGATCGGGCGGCCGAGCGGGTACGGGCCACCGTCGACGACATCGACAGGACGATCAACCACATCCGGGGCACGGTCTTCCCGTTGGGCACCGTCGCGGCTCGGGTCGATCCGCGGGACCAGCTGCTCGACGCCATCGCGGAGGCAGGAGCGGTCCTCGGGTTCGAGCCGGACGTGCGGTTCGCCGGGTTGCGCGCCGGGCGGCTGGCCGAGGACCTGGCCGAGGACGTGGCGGACGTCGTCCGCGTGGCGTTGCTGGACGTCGCCCGCCGGGGACGGGCGAGGACCGCGGCGGTTGACGTGATGGAGGACCGCGACGGCCTGATCGTCCACGTCCGGGACGACGACGCCGAGGGAGCCGACGAGGCCGGGGACGTGTGCGGCGAGCTGCGCCGCCGGGCGGAGCGGCTCGGCGGCACCGCCACCGTCAGCGCCGCGACACCGGCCGGGACGTCGCAGTACTGGTGGGTGCCCCGCCGCTGACCGGTACGCCGACGACCAGCTGGAGCAGGGCGGCGATCGTCACGCCGGCGGCCGCTCCACCGATGACGTCCAGGGGCGCGTGGCCACCCAGGTAGACCCGGGCGACGCCGTTGAACACCGCGAGCGCCAGGACGACGGCCTGCCAGCGCCGGCTCAGGTACGGCGTGAGGAGCATGAGGACGCCGAAGGCGATGATCGCGTGTCCGGAGGGGAACGACAGCCCCGCCGAGGGCACGTCCCGCAGCACCGCGCCCGGGATGGTGGTGCCCGGACGTTCCCGCTGGACCAGTGCCTTGAGCACGCCGTGCTCGACCAGCAGCTTCACCGGCACCAGGGCGGGCAGCGCGAGCACGAGCCGCCAGCGGCGCAGCACCGCTGCCGGCACGGCGACCAGCAGCGGCATGCCCAGCACGCCGAGCAGCTGGAACCCGTACAGCGGGGTCCGCCAGGCATCCGGCCAGCCGTTGACGACCCGGAACACCGCCAGCTCCGCCTCACCGACCCGGCC
Organism: Modestobacter sp. VKM Ac-2978; assembly: GCF_026968025.1. Classification (NCBI taxonomy): domain Bacteria; kingdom Bacillati; phylum Actinomycetota; class Actinomycetes; order Geodermatophilales; family Geodermatophilaceae; genus Modestobacter; species Modestobacter sp. VKM Ac-2978. The sequence continues at coordinate 122,987 of NZ_JAPVBP010000007.1, forward strand.
GGACGCCACCGCCCAGCAGCAGACCGCGGTGCCGGCCAGGGCCACCGCGGCGACCGCCGCGTCCCGGCGCCGACGGCGGACGGGTGTCCTCACCGGATCGACAGCGCCGGTTCGCCCGCGGGGTCGGGCAGCCGGCCCAGGCCCCGCCGCCACAGCACCCAGGCGACCACGCCGGAGGGGATCGGCAGGAACCAGGTGAGGAACCGGAAGATCAGCACGGCACCGGTCGCCGCCGCGGCACCCACCCCCACGGTGGTGAGCCCGGCCACGTAGCTCAGCTCGGCCACGCCCAGCGCCCCGGGCGTGATGGGCACCAGGGTGACCAGCCGGGTCAGCGCGAACACCGCCAGCACCCGGGCCCAGGAGACGTCGGCGCCGGCCCCGCCCACGCAGCGCAGCGTGGTGAGCAGCAGCAGGAACAGTGCTGCGTGGCTGCCGATCGCGGCCAGCGTCAAGGCGGTCCACCGACGGTGCAGCAGCGTCCGGGAGTCGGCCCGGAACCGGTCGACCCGCGCGACCCAGCCATGGGGTTCCCGGTACCGGAGCCGGCCCGACCACCGCCGGGCCATCCGTTCAGCGACACCGGCCAGCCCGATAGCGGCCTCCCGGTGGACCAGGACGGCGGTCAGCAGGCCGATGGCCACGGCGAGCACGCCGGCGCCCAGCACGGCGGCGACGACCAGCGCGCGGTTCGCGTCACCCGTGAACGCGAGGGCCGACAACGCCACGACCGGCGTCCCGAGCTTGACGAAGTTGTTCCAGATGCCGGTCACGACCACGGCCCGGGTGATCTCGGCGGGGGAGTGGCCGAAGGAGTGATGCATCGCCGCCGTCGTGCCCACCCCGAAGGCGAAGCCGGCCGGCACCGTGTTGCTGACCGCCGTGGACGCCTGGTCGGTCATCAGCGCCCGCCACCAGCGCAGGCCGGGGAGTGCGATCACCCACAGCGGCGCGTAGGAGACCAGGTTGACCAGGGCCACCGCCGCCAGGACGGTGGTCTCCACCCAGGTGAGGGCGAGCACCAGGTCCCAGGCCGCGGAGTAGTCACCCACGTGCGGGAGCACGCCGGCGAAGACGACGGCGACCACGAGCAGGCTCAGCGTCGCCCGCGCCGCCGGGCTGGTGCACGCCCGCCGGAGGCCGCCGGTCATCGTGGACCGTGTCGTCGGGCGCTGATCAGGAGCGCCCCTCCGCCGACCGGCAGCCAGAAGGTGAGCAGCCGGTACAGGAGCACGGCGGCGCAGGCGCCGGGCAGCGGGGCACCCAGCGCGGTGAGCGCGAGCAGGAGGAGGACCTCGCCGGCTCCCGGCAGGGACAGCTCGGGCACGAGGACCCAGAGCAGCCGCAGGAGGGCGTAGACCGTGGTGCTGGCCAGCAGTGGGACGTCTGCGCCAACCGCGTGCAGCGCTGCGGCCAGGGCTGCACCCTCCAGTGCGATGCCGGCCGCCGACCAGCCCGTCAGGGCGATCCAGCGGACTGCGTGGGTGGCGGTGCCGAGCGGGTGGGGTGCTCCCCTCCTCAGCAGCCGCGGCCCCGGTGCCGGCTGGTGGTCGTGCCGGGTCAGCAGCTGGCCGAGGACCACCAGCAGCAGCGCGCCCGCCCCGACCAGAGCGACCGGGACCGAGGACTCCGGCGCCCGCCAGTCGGACAGACGGCCCTCGATCAGCCCGAGCACGAGGGCGGTGCCTGCGACCAGGACCGCCCCGAACACAGCGCCCTGGGCGGTTCGCACGGTCGCCCGCTCCGCCGTCGGGGGCAGCACCCCGGCGTCCTCCAGGAAGCGCGCGGCGACCTGACGACCGCCGGGCCGGCCGCGCAGCACGCTGGCGCAGTCGGTGGACATGGTGGCGCCGAAGGCGCGGCCGAGGGCGATCCGCCGTTCCACGCTGACCAGCACCGCGGCCGCCACCGCGGCACGGCCCAGCAGCGCAAACGCCAACGCCCCGCCGAGCCACCGCCACCCGCCGCGCTCGACGGACTCAAACACCCCCGTCGGGCCCGCGATGGCGATCAACCCGGCGAAGACGACGATCGCCGCGCCGACCGCCGCGGACCGCGCCGGGGCGCCCACCCGGAGGGCGCCGGGACGGTCGGGGTCCGGCAGTCCGAGTTCGGCCCGGACCCTGGCCCGGAGCTCGGTCAGCCCGGTACCCCGCCGGCGCAGCTGGGTCCGGGTCGCGGCCGACAGGGACAGCGGGGTCAGGCCCGGGAGCGCACCGGCGACCGCGTCGGCACCCAGGGCGGACACCGCGGCGGGGACCAGCACCCCGACGTCCGTGCTGCCCGCCAGCGAGGCGAGCAGCTCGGCGACGTCACCGGCCAGCGCGTCGGCGTCCGCGCCGACCTGGGCGTTGCCGAAGTCCAGCAGCCACGGCTGCCCGTCCGGATCGACCAGGACGCTGGCGGCGACCAGGTCGTGGTGGGCGATCCGGGCCCGGTGCAGCAGCGCCACCTGCTCCCACACTCGGCGCAGCAGCTCCGGGGTGAGCTCGGCGGGCGACAGCTCGTCCAGCGGTCGGCCGGGGAGCAGCTCCTGCACGACCACTGCCCCCCGGTCGTCGCCGCGGGCCAGCAGTACGGCCGGCACGTGGACGCCCCGCTGCCGGGCGGTCAGCGCGGCCACCGCCTCGTGTTCGGCCCGCTGTCCGAGCGGGGCCAGCGCATCGGCGTCCTTGACGTCCCGGACCGCCACCCAGCGCGCCACCCGGTACAGCCAGTCCCGTTCGTAGCGGTCGGGGTCCAGCACCTTCACGAAGACCGGGCGGCCCTCGGTACGGCCGGTGAGGGGATGCGAGCTCATCGCGCGCACGCCGGCCGTACGCAGGTCGTCCACCGGGAGCCCGAACCGGGACAGCAGCGCCGCCACCCGGTCCACCGGCGGCTCCCAGCGGGGCACCCCGAACAGCCAGTGCACCAGCGAGCCGATGGCCCAGCCGGCGGCGAGCCCACCCAGGACGTCCAGCGGCAGGTGCGCGCCGACGTGGATGCGGGCCAGGCCCACCGTCCAGGCCAGCGCCCACACCCCCCGTCGGGAGCGCCGGGAGAGGTGCGGAGCGGCCGCGGTGGCCAGGGCGGCCGCGACGGCGGAGTGGCCGGAGATGAAGCCCAGGCCGGTCACCTGCTCGTTGAGCACGTCTCCCACCGGCAGCCCGATCGGCCGCTCGCGTTGCACGATGCCCTTCACCAGGTCCGCGACCAGGTAGGCCAGGGCGCCGGAGACGGCCAGGTCGCGGGCCAGCCGGAACCGCCGGGCCAGCACGGCGACCGCCGCCAGGGTCGGCACCGCGACGACGTTGCCCAGCTGCATGACCAGCCAGACCACCGGCATCAGGAGCGTGGGCAGGTCGTTGACGAGCCGGAAGAGGTCGCGTTCGACCAGCGAGATCTCACCCCGCCGGGCGATCAGGAAGCCGATCCCCAGCACCGCGAGCCCGAGCCCGACCCGCACCAGGTCCCCGGCGTGCCGGTGCGGCCGGACGGCGGCCGGCGGGGCAGCCGGGACGTCGGCCGCGGGCGACTGCCGGCGAGGGAGGAGGTGGACGTCCATGCCGTCAGTCCACCGCGCGGGGACGGCGGTCAGCAGGGTCTTCCGGCCCGGGTCCGGGGCACCGTGGTCCCGGGCTGTGTCAGTCGACGGCGACGGTCGTCGACCAGGAGACGAGGACCTCGCCGTCCCACCTGCGCCCGGTGAGCTCGACCCCGATGGTCGGACCGCCGTCGTCCTCGACGTCGACCGTGCCGAACTGCCCGGCGCCGGGGAAGGTGCCCTCGCTGTACGGGCCGCCCTTGACCGATCCCGGCCGGTCCAGTGCGGCGGCGTGCAGCAGCGGGAAGCCGGCGCCGCCGCCGGTGCTGTAGTCGGTGTTCGTCCCGTCGTCGACGGCGACCATGTGTGCGTCACCGCTGACCATCACCAGGTCCTCGATGCCGTGCGCGGCGATCACGTCGGCGATCTCCCGGCGTTCGGCGGCGAAGCCACCCCAGTCGTCGCGGCCCGGCTCGGCCGGCGCCACCCAGGGGTCGGGGTTGACCCACACCACCAGGCCCGCCTCCCGGGAGCCGCGCACCAGCTCCTCCTGCAGCCAGGCCAGCTGCCGGGCGCCCAGCATGGAGTCCTCGGTGCGCTCGGAGCGCGTGTCGGTGAGCAGCACGCGCACCCGGCCCACGTCGAAGGACTGGTAGATCGCGCCGCCGTGGCCCTCGACCAGGGGATGGGCGGGCACGTGGCTGCGGTAGGCGGCCCGGGCGGTGGACCGGACCGGCGAGGTGGCGTCGGAGTCGTTGCCCCCGTAGTCGTGGTCGCCCCAGGTGTAGGCGACCGGCACCTGCCGGTACAGCGCCGCCTGCGCGGGGGCGCTGAGCGTGTCGGCGTACCGGTCGCCGAAGACGCCGACGTCGGTGCGGGTGACGTTGCCGTAGTGCAGGTCCCCGGTCTGCAGGTAGAGCAGCGGGTCGACGGCCCGGATGGCGTCGAACACCGCGCTGCTCGACCCGGTGCGGGCGCAGCCACCGACCGCCAGCGTGAACGACGCCGGGCCGTCGGGCACGGTCGAGAAGCCACCCACGCCGCGCGCCCGGTCGGCGACGCCGTCGACCTCGACCGCGAACGCGTACCGGGTGGCCGGCGTGAGTCCGGCGACGGCCAGCCGGGCCACCCCGTCGTCGGCCGTCGTCACGGCGGGGGACCGGTGCTGCGCACCGTCCGGGCCGGTGACCAGCCACCGCACCTCGCTGCCCGGTCCGGCCTGGGCGACGGCGCGGGCCGACCGGTCGGTGACACCTCCGGTCCACACCCACTCCACCAGGTCCACCGGCAGCGCCACCTGACCGGACAGCGGGGCGGCCGGTCCGTAGAGCCGGTCGTGCACGGCGGCCCCGGCGGTGTAGGTGCCGGCCAGCAGGGTGGCGGTGACGACGGCGAGCACGGTGACCGAGCGCATCGTCCGGCGGTGCTGCCAGTGCAGCCAGAGCCCGACGGCGGGGGCGAGGAACGCTCCGGCGATGAGCACGCTGACCCATGGCTGGTACGCCACGGCGGCGAACACGGCCAGCGCCAGTCCCGTCACCGCCACCAGCGCCGCGCCGGTCGCCTCCCAGCGCAGCGCCACCAGCCAGGCGAGAGCGACCAGCCCCAGCAGCGTCAGCTGCACGGTGCGGGAGGTGGTCGGCCCCATGGCCTCGCCCTCCGGGCTCACCGGCAACCCCTCCACCGCCGCCAGCCCGGCGAGCACGACCAGCACGGCGGCCAGGCCGAGCCGGCTGGCCCGGCGGATGCCGGCCAGCAGCGACGGGTCGAGCGGGAGCAGGCCGAGCCGGTCGGCTCGGTCGGCCGGCGCCCACGGGCACCCGTCGCAGCGCTCGTGCAGCCGGCGGTGCTCCAGGGCCCACCAGGTGGCCAGCACCAGCGCGAGCCCGACCAGCGCACCCGCGACCACGTCGGAGGGCCAGGAGACCCGGGCGCGCACGGTGCCGACCGCGACGACCAGCAGGGCGGTGCCGGTGACCGCCAGGGTGATCAGCGCGGGGCGGCGGCGCCGCGTGCGCACGAACACCGCCAGCGGGAGGAACCCGGCGATCAGGGTCGCCTGCAGCACCGGGCCGCTGGGCAGGGAGTCGGTGAGCCCGGCCAGCGGGCCGTCCGGTGGGTGCGCGCGTTCGACGACGTCGGTGAACCAGCCGGTCAGCACCAGCGAACCCAGGACCACGGCCAGCTGACCCAGCGCGAGCGGCGGGCAGCGCATGGCGAGCAGCGCCAGCAGAGCCGCCACCGTGACGGCCACCGGGACCTGGCCCAGCAGCTCCCAGCGGAGTGCGGTGCCGCTGGCACCGGTGACCTCGTCGTCGAACTCGCCGAGCAGCTGCGGCGCCCCGGCGGTGGTGAACAGGAACTGGGCTGATGCCGCGCCGGTGAGCACGGCGGCCCAGCCGAGCAGCAGCACGGCCAGCCGCCGGCGCTCGCCGCCGGCCGGCTGGGGCACCTGGCCGAGCGGGGTGCGGGCCAGCAGCGGGCGGAGGACGCGCGGCGGTTCCGGCCACGTGACGGCCAGCACGGCCGAGGCCACGGCGACCGCGGCGATGGCGGCGGCGGCCAGCAGCAGTGTCGCGTACAGCCAGCCGATCTCGCCGCCGAACAGCCCCGCCGGCTGGGCGTAGTTCTTCGTCGCGCCCCGCGCCCCGTAGGCCGCCAGCGCGCCGGTGGTCAGCGCCAGCAGCAGGTAGTGCACGCGGGGGCGCAGCCCCGCCAGGAGCGCCCGGTCCGGGGCGGCGCCGGTCACGGCGAACTGCGCCGCTGCGCGTGCCTCCAGCGTCGTGCGGCGGTCCTGGCCGCGCCGGTGCCGACCGTGCAGTGCGTCGCGGAGCAGGGTGACCGCAGAGACCAGCACCCCCACGCCCATGATCGCCGGCACGAAGATCTGCGCCCGGTCGACGTCGGCGTCGGCCCACCAGTCCTCCTTGACCCGACGGCGGTTCACGACCGGCCCCCGGGCTCCTCGGCGTGCACCGTGACGACCCCCGCGTCCCCGTCCACGGTGACCCAACGGCCGTCGAGCACGGCGGTGGCGCCGGCCAGGTTCAGCACGCCCGGCAGCCCGAGCTCCCGGGCGACGATGGCCGCGTGCGACAGCGGGCCGCCGCGCTCGACGACGATCGCGCCCGCCCGTAGGAACAGCGGTGACCAGCCCGCATCGGTGGCGGCGGCGACCAGCACCTCCCCAGGAGCCAGCAGGTCCGGCAGGGGCTCGCGGACGACGCGGGCCCGCCCGGTGTGCCGCCCGGGGCTGGCGGCCCACCCGGTCAGCGTGTCACCGGTCGGCGGCTCGGCCGGTCGGGCTGTGGGGCTGCCGGTGAAACGCACGGGCAGCGGGGCATCGCCGGCTCGCTGCTGGAGCCACCGCCGGCGGCGGGCGAGCACCGCCGGCGGGGGAGGGGCGCCGGCCAGCGCGCCGGGCAGCTCGGTGGCGCCCAGCAGGTCCACGTCCGGCTCGGTCTCCAGCACCTGGGCCAGGACGAGTCGGCGACCCAGCTCCAGGTGCACCCGGCGGACCTCCCCGCCCAAGGCGAGCACCGCTGCCTTGACCTGTTCCCGGCGCGCCAGGCCGTCGGTGGCATCGCTGATCAGCCGGCGCAGCACGTGCAGCCGGACGTCCACCACCTGCCCGGTCAGGATGCGCACCCGTCGCCAGCCGGGTCGGGAGCGCAGCCCTTCCTCCAGGTCACGGCGGGCCTGGTCACGCTCCGCCCGCCGGGCCGGCCGGGCGGGCAGGGCGGCCACCCCGCGCTCGGCCCACGTGGGCCCGGCGAACACCGCAGCGCTGGCCGCGGCGGACCGGCTGCGCGGCCGGCCCGCCCCGGTCGTCACCCGCTGCGCCGCCCTGGCGGCCAGTTCTTCCCCGAGGTGGCCGGCGAGTGTGCGCTCGAGCTCCTGGTAGGCCGCAACGGCCGCCGAGGCGACGGCGAACTCGCTGGTCATGGCCCGTGTCCCCAGGTCCAGCAGCCGTTGCCGGTAGGCCAGCAACGCGGCGTCCGCCAGCTCACCGAGGCCCGGCGGCGCCGCCAGGGCCGTGTCGACGGCGGCGACGACGACGGCTGCCTCCGTGGTGGCGGCGCGACGGGCCGCGGCCGCCCGCAGCTGCACCCGTGTGGTGCGCCACCACCGCGCCCGCGCGCCCTCGTCGGCGCCGGGCAGCGCCGCGCCGAAGTACTGCCGTTTCAGTTCGGCCTCCGAGCCGCCCGGGACCGCCCGGGCCGCGGCCTTCAGCAGGTCCAGGTCCAGCGCCGCCCGGCCCTGCACCCGCCGGACGAACTCGTGCGGGCCGCACCGGTCGACGGGCAGCTCCCACAGCCTGCCGAGCACGCTGCGCAGCGCCTCCTCGACGAGGAAGGACGCGGCGTCCCAGACCAGTGGGGGCAGCAGCCCGGGGAGGGTCTCGCCGATCCCGGCGGTGGTCAGCTCGGTGTCGTCGGACGGGGTGTCGCTGCCGTCGTCCGTCCGGGCCGGCCCGGTGGTGATCGGCCGGGCCTGCACCAGCCAGGTCCTCGTGCCGTCCCAGGCCCACTCGACGTCCTGCGGTGCCCCACCGACCGCCCGCTCCACCCGCAGCGCGAGCGCGGCCGCGTCCAGGACCTGCGGCGGCACGTCGGCCGGTGCGTCGTCGGCACGCGGCAGCACCCAGACCTCCGGGGTGCGGTCCCCGGAGACGAGCGCCTCGCCCAGCTCGGGCACCGCCTCCACGCGGACCGACCCGACGGACCCGCCCGGGTCGACGGTGAACGCCACCCCGGCCGAACGGGCCGGCACCATCCGCATCAGCACCGCCGGCATCGCCACGTCCTCGCTGCTGATGCCCCAGGCCCGTCGGTAGGCGCAGGGGGCGGGGTGCCACAGCGACGCCCAGGTGCGGCGCACCGCGTCGAGCACCCGGTCCGGCTCGACGTCCAGGCTGGAGTGGTACTGACCGGCGAACGACGCGCCGGCCATGTCCTCCACGGTCGCCGACGAGCGCACGGCCACCCGGCCGCCCCCACCCACCTCGCGGGCGGCCGCCACCAGGCGCTCGGCCAGGCTAGCGGGCACGGGGACGTGCTGGAACTCTGTGTCCACCTCGTCAGCGGGGACGACCTCGCCGGCCTGCAACCGGGCCAGCAGGCCGGCCAGCTCCGGCTGCGCAGCCACGGACCGGTAGGCGGACGCGGTGACGACCGCGGTGTCGGGCACCGGGAAACCGGCCTGGACCAGCCGGTCCAGCGAGGCTGCCTTGCCGCCGAGCTCCTCCCGCGGGCACGGGGCGCCCGGCCGCAACCGTAGGACGTCGGCGCTGACGACCGCCACGTTCACGGCCGGGTCTCCGCAGGGCTGGTGTCGTCGACGAGGCCCGCACGACAGGCGGCCACGCACCGGTCGGCGAGCCGGTCGACGGTCTCGCCGGTGGCCCCGGCGCGGAGGCGCAGCCACTGCGCCAGGTCGGGCCGCAGCACCACGGCCGACCGGTGCCGGGCCTCGGTGCCCAGTGCGGCGGCCACCAGCACCAGCACGGCGGTCAGCAGCACCACCAGGTCGGTGTCGGCGGCCCGGGCCGCGTCGACGACGCCGACGACGGCGACCATCAGTGCTCCCAGCAACAGCAACCCGGTGCGTGTCATGCCGACCTCCTCGGTCGTCCGGGACCGGACGGTGCTGACGCTAGGACGACTGCGCGTCGTGGCACCTGGACCATCGACCTCGACCGGCGGGACCTTCGGCGCGCCTCGCCGGGGGACGGTGCGGTCCTGCTGCACGGTGCGCCGTCGCACGGACGGTGCCGCGGACCGGCGCGCCCGACCGCGCCGTCCCCCGGCGGCCCGCAGCCACCGATCCGGAACGGGACGAAGGTCCCGTCGCCCGGGGGCCGGGGACACCTCCGTCCCGGGGCCGGCGACCGCACGATGGCGTCCGGACGTCCTGCGGGGCGCGGCCGGACGGTGGGAGCGCAGCGGGGGCAAGGGGGGCGTGGCGGCGGTGGAGTGGCGGACCCTGGTCGAGCCGGCCGACGCGCGACGCCCCGCCTGGCCCGTCGGTTCCGGTGCCCGGCGTCCCTCGGGCGCCGACCGGCTGGACCGAGTGCGAGTGCCCGGGGCTGTGTGGTCGTGGCTGGCGGTCCTGATGGTCTCGGTCGCCGCGCTGTGGCTGCTGACCGCAGCGGCGGACGGGTTCCCCGCCGCACAGTCGTTCGACCGGGCGGTCCGTGACCTGCTCACAGTCGACGGCCGGCAGCCCGGGCAGCCGTGGTCGGCCGTGGACCACGCCGTCTCGGCCGCAGGCCCGCGGGTGATCTGGGTTCCCGCCGTGCTGGCGTTGGTGTGGGCGCAGCGGTGGCGACACCTCCTCGTCTACGTGGGCACGATCAGCGTCGTCTCCGCGATCGCGGTCGTGGCGGGGCACGACACCGGCTGGGCGAGGGCGGTGCGCGCCGGCCTCACGGGGTCACCGCAGGACCTGGTGGTCCCGGCCTGGCCGCTGCTGGTGCTGGCGGCCGTCTCCGTCGCCACCGTCACCGCCCTGGCCCCGCCGGGCCGGGCCCGACGCTGGGCGTGGGCCGCGGCCGCTGGGCTGGTGGTGATCGTGGCGGCCGGCCGGGTGGCGCTGGGGCTGGACACCGCCACCGCCGCGGTGCTCAGCACCGTCGTGGGCGGCAGCGCAGCCGGGCTCGCCTTCCGGGTGCTGGCGCCCGACCACGCCTTCCCGGTCACCTACCGGCGACAGGTGAAGGCACACCTCACGCTGGACGCCGACCGCACCGGCCGGGTGCTCAGCGCGGTCCGCGACCAGCTGGGCGTGGCCGTCGACGAGCTGACCCCCTACCGGCTGGACGGGTCGGCCGGCTCCACCCCGTGCCGGCTGCGGCTGGTGCACGGGCCACCGCGGTACCTGTTCGGCAAGCTCTACTCGACCACCCACCTGCGGTCGGACCGCTGGTACAAGTACGCCCGGGTGCTGCTCTACGGTCGGCTGGAGGACGAGGCGCCCTTCACCTCGGTGCGGCGGCTGGTCGAGCACGAGGACTACATGGGCCGCTTGCTCCGGGACGGCGGGGTGCAGGTACCCGAGCCGGTCGGCGTCGTCGAGGTGCTGCCGGGGCAGGAGTACCTGCTGGTCACCGAGCTCGTCCCGGACGCCGTCGAGGTCCTGGAGTCCGGGGTCCCGGACGCAGTCGTGGACGACGCGCTGCGCCAGGTGCGGCGGCTGTGGGCGGTCGGCGCGGCACACCGGGACGTCAAGCCCTCCAACGTGCTCGTGCAGGGCACCCGGGTCGTGCTGGTCGACGTCTCCTTCGGTGAGCTGCGGCCCTCCCGCTGGCGGCAGTCGGTCGACCTGGCGAACATGCTGCTCACGCTCGGGCTGGTCGCCGGGCCGCATCGCGTCCTGGACCGGGCGGCTGCCCTCTTCTCACCCGACGAGCTGGCCGAGGCCTTTGCGGTGACCGGGTCGGTGACCGTGCCGCGCCAGCTGCAGCGCCTGATCCGGGAGAGCGGCCGGGACCTGGTCGCCGACCACCGGCGGCTGCTGCCGGAGCGGCCGCGGATCAGCGTGCAGCGCTGGAGCGTGAGCCGCGTGCTGCTGGCCCTGGCGACCGTGGGTGGGCTGGTGGTGCTGACGGCGCTCATCGGGACCAACCTGCGGGCCGGTGGCCTGCTGTGAGCCGGCTCATCCGGGCCGGAGGTCCCTGACCCAGGTGTCGCACGGCACCGGTCCGGGGAGCGCCCGGCAGCCACGGTGGGGGAGAGGCGCCACGCACTGGAGGAGGACGCCATGGAGGAACAGTCACCGTTGCCACCCGTCGAGGCCTGGCGCGCGGTCGCCCGCTGCGTGCTGCGTTCCGCGGTCCTGCTGGCCCAGCGCCGGCTCCGGTCGCCCCGCCGGCACGTGGGCCTCCGCCTGCGGTTCGCCGACGGCACGACCGGCACGGTCTACCGGGAGACCCGGGTCGATCGGCTCGCCCCGGTCGACCCGTCCCTCCTCGTCGTGGAGTTCCGGCTGCGTGGGGTCCACGGGCCCCGGGCGCACGCTCTCTTCCGCGCCGAGAGCCTGCTGAACACACCGTTGTTCGCCGGGTTCCCCGGCCTGGTGTCCAAGCTCTGGGTCGCCGCCGACGAGCACGACGTCTACCGGGGCGTGTACGAGTGGGACGGGCCCGACCGGGCCGAGGCCTACGCCCGCGCGCTGTGGCGGGTGCTGGCGCTGGTGAGCGTGCCGGGCTCGATCCACCACCGCGTCGTCCCGGGGCTGCGCCGGGCCCAGGTGCTGGCCGACCCCGCGGTGCTGGCGGCCGGTGCCCCGGGCGGCACGGCGGACTGGTGGCGGCTGGTCGACGCGGGATGAGCACGCCGCTGGACGTGCTGGTCGTCGGCGCCGGGCCGACCGGCCTGGCCCTCGGGCTGCAGGCTGCCGCCCACGGCGCCCGGGTGCGGGTGGTGGACGCCCGGACCACGGCGAGCCGGCCGTCCCGGGCGCTGATCGTGCACGCCCGCACCCTGGAGGTGCTCCGGCCGCTCGGGGTGGTCGACGACCTGCTCGCCGGGGCCGACACCAGTCCCGCGGTGGAGCTGCACCTGGGTCGGTCGACCGTGCCGGTCCGGCTGGGTGACCTCGCACTCCCGGACACCGCCTTCCCGCACCTGACCTTAGTGCGCCAGCAGGAGGTCGAGCGGGTGCTGACCGCGGCCCTGGCCGACCACGGTGTCCCGGTGGAGTGGGGCACGCCGCTGGTGACCGTCGCGGACGGGCCTGACGACGTCGCCGCGGTGCTGCGGCGGGACGGCGAGGACGAGGTCGTGCACTGCGGGGCACTCGCCGGGTGCGACGGGGTCGACAGCACGGTGCGGACCGCGGCCGGCATCGGCTGGCCCGGTGCACGCGCCCGTCCCGAGGTGGTGCTGGCGGACGTGGACCTGGCCGGGGGACTCGCCCCCGGGACCGCCCACGTCGGTGCCGGCCGGGGTGGTCTGCTGATGGCCTTCGCGCTGGGGGAGGGGGCGCCGTGGCGGCTGGTCGCCACCCGGGCGGCGCCGGACGTGCTGCCCCCGGGCACCGGCGGCCCTGCGGTGACCATCGGTGAGCTGCAGGAGCTGCTCGAGGTCGCGGGGCTGCCCGCCCGGGTCACCGCCGTGGCGTGGTCCAGCCGGATCGCCCTGCAGCACCGGCTGGCCGGCGCGTACCGCTCCGGCCGGCTGTTCCTCGCCGGTGACGCCGCGCATGCCTGGTCCCCGGCCGGCGGGCAGGGGATGAACACCGGCCTCCAGGACGCCACCGCACTGGGCTGGCGGCTCGCGGCGGCGGCCACCAGCACCGCACCGGAGGTGCTGCTGGACTCCTACGAGGCCGAACGCCGCCCGGTCGCCGCCGCGATGCTGGTGCTCACCCGGTCGCTCTTCTGGGCGGAGTCGGGGACCGACCGGGTGGCCGCGACCCTGCGCGGGCGGCTGGCGCCGACGGCCGCGCCGCTGGTCCCGTGGGTGCTCGCCCGGCGCCGGCTCGTGGCGCGGGGGCTCCGGGTGCTGGCCCAGCTGGACACCGGCTACCGGGGTGGGCCGCTGGGCCGGACGGGCAGCACCCCGCGGCCCGGCCGACTGCACCCGGGAGACCGGGTGCCCGACGGACCTGTGCGCTGTGGCGGCCGGGACCTGCGGCTGCACGAGCTGATCGCCCGGCCGGGGGTGCACGTGCTCCTGGACCGCGACGCCCCAGATCCGCCGGTGACGGGCCGGTTGGTGCACCTGCACCGGCTGGCCAGCAGTCCTGGCCGGGGGGTGGTCGCCGTCCGCCCCGACGGCCACGCAGGCTTCACCAGCGGCGCCGTCGACGCCGAGCTGGTCTGGTGGCTGGCCTCGGTCGGCGTCGCCCGTGGCTGACACCCGGCTGATCCGACGTGGACGGCGGGAAGGGCGGACCCGGCTGATCGCCGCGACGACCCTTCTGGTGGCTGCCTACTACCTGGTGCCGGTCGCCGACCCGGCAGGACCGCAGACGGCGCTGCGTGCCGGGGCCACGGCCGGGGTCCTCGCGCTGGCCGTGTGGGCCATCGGCCGCGAGGTCGTGCGCGGTGCCCGCGCCGCGGGAGCCCCGGTCGGCGCGGAGGCACTGCGCGTGGACCGGCTGCTGGTTGCGCTGGTGCTCGGCGTCCTCGTGTTCGCGCTCGCCGACCACGTGGTGGCCTCCGGTGCGGAGGGGCAGTTCGTCGGGTTGGAGACCCGGACCGACGCGCTGTACTTCGCGCTCTCCACGTTGTGCACGGTGGGCTTCGGTGACGTCCACGCCACCGGCCAGCTGGCCCGGGTCCTGGTCAGCCTGCAGATGGTCTTCGACGTGGCGGTGCTGGCGTCCGCGGCCCAGGTGGTGGGCCGCGGACTGCTGCGCCGGGTCGACCAGCGGTGAGCGCAACCGGTGACCGTCGCGTTCAGGGTCGGCGGGCCGCCGGGGCGCCGGTGCTGCGCCGCCGGACCAGCAGGTACCCGATGAGCGCTCCCAGCGCGCCGGCCACGGAGAGGGCCACCCACAGCGGCAGCGTGACCGAGCCGACCAGGAAGGAGACCTCGGCCCGTTGCCGGTCGACCATGATCCACACCACCAACAGCACGGCCGCTGCGATGGCCAGCAGCGTGCGCACGCTGCCGCGGGCCCGTCCGGCGGCCGCCCGCCTCCACGTCCGGCCCGCTCACGGGGCGCCCACCGGCTCGTCCCGGCGGTCAGCCACGTGCGACGTGCCGGCGAGCCGTGGACCGCACCGGCCCGCGCGCGATGACGAGGCCGACCAGCGCGGCGAGCAGGTGCAGGGCGTTGTCCGCGCGGTTGAGCACGAGGAGGTCCCAGGACTCGCCGACCGCGACGAGCCCGTAGACGAACGCAGTGCCGTAGCCGATCGCCAGAGTCCAGCCGTAACAGCGGGCGCCGTAGAGGGTGCCGGCCAGCGCCAGCCCGAGGACGCCGATGGCCAGGTGCGCCATGTCGAGCAACGGGTTGGTCGTGAGCCCCAGGACCGTGGTCCCCGGCATGCCGGTGACGTCGTCGAAGGCGGTGACGAGCAAGCCGACCGCGCCCGCGAGCGTGTGGACCACGCCCATGACGAGAGCGGTCAGCTGCAGCCAGCCCATCGTGCTGCGATCACGCGGTTCCTCACGAGTGGCCATGGTCTCGTCCTCCGGGACATGCGGGTGTGGACATCAGTACCGGTCGGTGCCGCCGGCGCCGCAGAGGCCGAGGTCCCCGACCGCAGAGGCTTCGGACGCGCTTCCGGAGTCGGACTGCCAGTCCGTGGCCGGGCGGGACAACAGGCGGCCTCCTGACCCACAGCGGGCCCACGACCAGCAGCTCGGGCACTCCGGCCTCGTGCACACCCGACTTCCGGCCCGGGTGGGCGGCCCGCGCCGCACCTAGCGTCAGCGGCGGACGACGACCAGGACGAGCCGACCTCGGAGGGCACCGTGACGCAGGTGGGACAGGCGCAGCTGGCGCAGGGGCGGAGCAACCGGATCGGCTACGTCATCGCCGTGCTGGTCAACGCGGGAGGGCTGGTCGTGCTGCACCTCTGGCCGGGCTGGCAGGAGTTCGCCGTCCTCACCGCGGACACCCGGTCGGTGCTCGGCATCGTGGACGCAGCGCTCGTCGTGGGCATCGTGGTGAACGTCGTCCTGCTGCTCCGCAGTCCGGCCTGGCCGACGGCGGCGGGGTCGCTGGTGACCACCCTGGTCAGCCTGGCGGCGATGGCGCGGATCTGGCAGGTCTTCCCCTTCGACGTCTCGGACACCGGGGAGACGGTGCTGCGGGTGCTGCTCGTGGTGGGCCTCGTCGGGGCCTGCCTCGGCGTCCTCGCGCTGGTGGTCTCCCTGCTGCGGATGCGGCAGCTCTCCGGGCTCTGACCGGGCTGCTCAGCCGGTCAACAGCCCGACGACCAGCTGGACGGTGATCCCGCCGGCGACCAGGAAGACCAGCCCGGCGAACCAGCGGCGGAGCCGCGCGGTGTCCAGCCGGCTGCCGAGCCGGGCGGTCAGCAGTGCGGCGGCGACGGCCACTGCGGTGAAGGTGAGGGTGACCGGCAGGTCGAGGCCGACCTCGCCGGCGTGGGCGGCGAAACCCGCGGCGGAGTTGACCGCCACGATCAGCAGCGACGTACCGATGGCCGTGGTCATCGGGAGCCCCAGGGCGACCACGAGCACCGGGATGACCAGGAAGCCGCCGCCCACCCCGAGCAGGCCGGTGAGGAAGCCGACGGCCAGGCCCCCGGCCAGCGTCCGGGGCAGGCACCGCCGCCAGTTCACCGTGCCGCCGACGGTGGAGCAGGCCGCCCCGGTGTCCGGCCGGTCCTGCAGCATGCGCACGCCGGCGGCCGCCATCAGTGCCGCGAACAGGGCCAGGACGACGTCGTCGGGGAGCAGCCGGTTCACCGCCGCCCCGGCGAAGGCGGTCGCCGCTCCCGCTGCACCGAACAGGGCCCCGATCCGCCAGGCGATCTGCCCGGCCCGCAGCCGGGGTGCCAGGGCCACCAGCGCGGTCACGCCCACGACCAGCAGAGAGGTGGCCACCGCCTGCTGCAGCGGTTGCCCGACGGCGTAGACGAGGCCGGGGACGGCCAGCACCGAGCCGCCACCGCCGAGCAGACCGATGAGGGCCCCGATGACCAGGCCCAGGCCGATGGCCGCGATCATCGGTCCGCCGGCCGACAGGTCACCGGCGGCCGAGGATCCGGCTGAGCCGTCCGGCGGGCCGTTCGGGCCGTGGGTGCCCCTGGCACCGCTGGGCCGATGGCACGCCGGCCATGACCAGGTCGACGTGCTGGCCGCAGCCGGCCCAGGTGGTCTTGCCACAGGTGCTGCACGTGGTCGCTCGACACATGGAGTCCTCCTCCGTCGGGGTGTGGGTGGTCGGGCCGGCTGCCACCGGGAGGCAGGGGGTCCTCACCGGTGGCAGCCGGGCTCAGGCCGAGACCGGCTCGGCGTGCAGGCCGACGGCGGCCGCCCCGGTCTCGGGGTCGGCGTAGCCGCCGTCGACCAGCACCGGGCGGCGACCCGCGCGGGCCAGCAGGGAGGCGGCGATGGACGCCCGGTAGCCGGACCCGCAGTAGACCCACACCTCGCCGTCCGGCACCTCGGCGAGCCGGCTCCGCAGCTCGTGGACCGGCACGTGCAGCGAGCCGCGCACCCCGCCGCGCGCCCGCTCGTCGTCTCGGCGTGCGTCCAGCACGGTGACCGGTCCGGCGGCCACGGCCGCGGCCAGTCCCGGGAAGTCACTGACCGGGTAGGACTCGAGCGCACCTCCTGCGGACAGCTCCTCCGGGGTGCCGGTGGCGGCGCCGGCGAGGCGGTCGATGCCGATCCGCACCAGTTCCCGGCGGGCTTCCGTGATCTGCTCGACCGACTCGCCGAGCAGGGTCAGCGGTGCCCCCCAGTCGTAGAGCCAGCCGAGGTACGTGAGGAAGTTGGTGGACAGCTCGAAGGACAACGCACCGGGCAGGTGACCGGCCGCGAACGCCGTGCGGTTCCGCAGGTCGATCACCCACTCCCCGGCAGCGAGCCGCCGGGCCAGCTCGGCCGGCTCGACGGCGCGAGGTGCGGAGAGGTCCACCGGCGCGGGGCCCGCGGCGTTCGTCGGTCCCATGTGCGCGTAGTAGGCCGGGTACGCGCCGAGGCCGGCGATGAGCTCGTCGACGAAGGTCTGCTCGTCCTGGGTCAGCGCGGGGTTCACCCGGGCCTGCTCGCCGATGGTGGAGGAGGTCCCGCTGGTCGGGGTGGCGGAGCAGAAGCTGCCGAAGCCGTGGGTCGGGAACACCGGGGTGCCGGCCGGGAGCTCGGCGGCCAGCCGGCGGACCGAGTGGTACTGGGCGTGGGTCAGCGCATCGGTGTGTGCGTCCCCGAGCAGGTCGGTGCGGCCGGTCGCACCGTAGAGCAGCGAGCCGCCGGTGAAAACCGCCTGGACGGCCCCTCCAGCGTCGGTCAGCACGTAGCTCACGTGGTGGTGGGTGTGGCCCGGGGTGTGCAGGACCCGCAGGCGGAGGGGCCCGGCGGTCAGCACGTCGCCGTCGGCAGCCGGGACCCGCTCGTAGGAGACGGTGTCCCCGGCCGGGACGACGTATCCCGCGCCCGTGCTGCGTGCCAGCTCCAGGCCCCCGGTGACGTAGTCGTTGTGCAGGTGGGTCTCCAGCACCAGGGCGATCTGTGCACCCCGGTCGGCGGCGAGTCGTTCGACCCGGTCGATGTCGCGCTGCGGGTCGATGACCACCGCGGTGCCACCAGCGGTGACCAGGTAGCTGCGGTCACCGAGGCTCGAGGTCTCGATCACGTCGATCTGCACTGTGGTCCTCCTACGGTACGGGGTAGGGGTATCGATGGGTCAGCGACGGTGGCTCTGGGGTTGGCCGACGTCAGGCCAGTGACAGGAAGAGGCGCTCGAGCTCGCGGAGGTCGAGCTCGCGCCTCTCTCCGTCCTCGGTCGTGGAGCAGTGCCGCATCCCGGTGGAGACGACGGCGAACCCGGCCTTGTTCAAGGCCTTCGACGCCGCGGCCAGCTGGGTGACCACCGCCGAGCAGTCCCGCCCGTCCTCGATCATCCGGACGATGCCGCCGATCTGCCCCTCGATGCGCCGCAAGCGCTTGACCACGTCCGTGAGCTCGCCCTGGGGGATGTCCACGAGTCGATGGTAGATACCCCGGGGGGTATGCGCAACACGATTCCGCGGGACGTCCGACCCTGGTTGCGCCGGCAGGCCGCTGGGAGCTTGAGGCACGTGAAGGTGGTGCGGTCGACGAGCGGGGGCGTGATCGCCACCTCGGAGCGCAGCGGGCCGAACGAGCCGGCTGGACGACCGCTGACGCCGCGGACCGGCCTCTGCGCCGCGGACGTCGTAGCTCGGGTGGCGGCCGGGCAGACGAACGCCACGACCGTGCGGACGAGCCGCACGATCGGCGAGATCGTCCGGGCGAACGTGTTCACGTTCTTCAACGGTCTGCTCGTCGCGTTGTTCGTGCTCGTCGCCCTGACCGGGCGCTGGCAGAACGCGCTGTTCGGCGGGGTCGTGATCGCCAACTCGGCGATCGGCATCGTCCAGGAGCTGCGGGCGAAGCGGACGCTGGACCGGCTGGCCGTGCTCAACGCCCCGCGGGCGCGGGTGGTGCGCGAGTCCACCGAGCGCGACCTCGCGGTGGCCGAGGTGGTGCTCGACGACCTGCTCTGCCTGGTCGCCGGTGACCAGGTGCCGGCCGACGGCGTCGTGCGCGACTGCACGGGGCTGACCGTCGACGAGTCGCTGCTCACCGGAGAGTCCGAGCCGGTGGTCAAGGGGACCGGTGACCCGGTGTTATCCGGGTCGATCGTCGTCGCCGGACGCGGACTCGTGCAGACCACAGCGGTGGGGGACGACTCCTACGCCGCTCGGCTCGCGACCGAGGCGCGCCGCTTCACCACCACGCACTCGGAGCTCATCTCCGCGACCAACCGGCTGCTTCGCTGGATCTCGCTCATGCTGCTCGTGATCGGGCCGGCCGTGCTGTGGAGTCAGTTCCGCACGCCGGACAACGAGAGCTGGCAGGACGCCGTCACCGGCACGGTCGCCGCGCTGGTCGGGATGATCCCCGAGGGCCTGGTGCTGCTCACCACGCTGGCCTTCATGGTCGCCACCGTGTCCCTGGCCCGCCGCTCGACCCTGGTGCAGGAGCTGCCCGCCGTCGAGGGGCTGGCCCGCGTGGACGTCGTCTGCCTGGACAAGACCGGCACGCTCACCCACGGCGACGTGCGTTTCGACGAGCTGGTCCTGCTGACCCCGGCTGCCGATGCGGCACCTGCGGCGGTGGCGATGCTGGCCGCCGCGGACCCGGCCAACGCGACTGCCGCTGCACTCGCGGCCGCCTTTCCGTCGTCGGGGCCCGGACCGCTGGACATCGTGCCGTTCTCCTCGGCGCGGAAGTGGTCCGCCGTGCGAACCGAGGACGCGGTGACATGGGCGCTGGGGGCGCCGGAGATGGTGCTGCCCACCCCGGCCTCGGTCGCCCAGTCAGTGGCGAGGACCCGGGCCGACGACCTGGCGGCCCTGGGGCGCCGGGTGCTGCTGCTCGCCCGGTCGACCGCGCCCTGGACGGGAGGAGCCGATGACGTCCGGCTGCCGGCGGACCTGGTGCCGGTTGCGCTGGTGGTGCTGGCCGAGCACCTGCGGGAGGACGCCGCCGAGGTCCTCAGGTACTTCACCGACCAGGGCGTGGCGCTCAAGGTCATCTCCGGGGACAACCCACGGACCGTGGGGGCCGTGGCGGCCGCGGTCGGTGTCCCCGGTGTGACCGGCGCGACCGATGCCGTCGACGCCCGCACCCTCCCCGAGGACGCCGACGCGCTGGCCCAGGTGGTGGAGGACTGCAGCGTCTTCGGTCGGGTGACCCCGCACCAGAAGCGGGCGATGGTGGCGGCTCTGCAGCGGCGCGGGCACGTCGTCGCGATGACCGGGGACGGCGTCAACGACGCGCTGGCCCTCAAGGACGCCGACATCGGCGTGGCGATGGGCAACGGATCGCCGGCCACCCGGGCCGTGGCGCAGTTGGTGCTCCTGGACGGCCGGTTCGCGCACCTGCCGGAGGCGGTGGCCGAGGGACGGCGGGTGATCGCCAACATCGAGCGGGCCGCGAACCTGTTCCTGGTCAAGAACGTGTACTCGCTGGTGCTGGCGCTGATCACCGTCGTGACCCTGGGCGCCTACCCGCTCGCCCCGATCCAGCTGACCCTGATCTCGACCCTCACCATCGGGGTACCCGGCTTCTTCCTGGCGCTGGCCCCGAACCGGCGGCGCTACCTGCCCGGGTTCCTTCGCCGGGTGCTGACCTTCTCCCTGCCCACCGGTGCCCTCATCGGGTGTGCTGCCTACGCGGGCCACGCGGTCACCCGCTGGCTGCAGCCTGACGCCGACACGGCCGCCGCACGGACGACGGCGACGATCGTGGTCCTGCTGATGGCGCTGTGGACGCTGGGCATCCTGGCGCGCCCACTCACCACCGTGAAGGCCGGCCTGCTCCTCACGATGACCGGCCTCGCGTTCCTGTGCATCGCCGTCCCGGTGATCGCGCAGTCGATCGTCCTGCTGGAGGTGACGGTGCCGTCGGTGGGCGTCGGCCTGGGGATCGGGGCGAGTGGTGCGCTGCTGGTCGAGGTCGTCCACCGCCTCCTGCCTGCGTCCACCGTGACCTGGCGGTCGGGACCCGCACCTCGCCAAACCGCATCCGAGAGAGGACCGCACTGATGAGCAGCTCCGAGAACCACCAGGTGGCCACGGCCGACGGCCGGGTGCTCGAGGTCCTGACCGCCGGGCCGGACGACGGGTTCCCCCTGGTGTTCCACCACGGGACGCCGCAGGCGGCCGTCCCGTACGGGATCCTGGAGCGACCGGCAGCCGCACGCGGGCTCCGGACCATCGCCTGTTCCCGTCCGGGCTACGGACGCTCGACACCTCGGGGCGACGCGGGGACCACCGCGACCGTCGCCGACGACGCCCTGGACACAGCAGCGGTCCTGGACCACTTCGGCTACGACGAGTTCGTCACGCTGGGCTGGTCCGGCGGGGGACCGCGGGCACTGGCGTGCGCAGCGGTGCTCCCCGACCGGTGTCGAGCGGCGACCTGCGGGGTGGGCATCGCACCTCCGGACGCCGCGGGGCTCGACCTGCTCGCGGGGATGGCCCCGGAGAACGTCGCCGAGTACACCGCCGTCCGTCAGGGCAGTGCGGCCCTCACGGCCTTCCTGGAGGAGCACGGCACACCGGTGTTCTCGGTGACCGCCGACCTGATCGTCCTGGGCCTTGGCGACCTGCTGCCGGAGGTGGACAAGGCGGCGCTGACCGGAGAGCTCGCCGAGTACCTCGCCGCCTCGGCGCGGCGCGCCGGGCTCCAGGGCATCGTCGGCTGGCGCGACGACGACCTCACCCACAGCCGGCCGTGGGGCTTCGACCTCGGCCGGATCACCGTGCCGGTGTCCGTCTGGCAGGGCACGGAGGACCGCATGGTGCCCTTCGCGCACGCCGTCTGGCTCGCCGAGCACGTGGCCGGGGCCCGTGCTCACCTGCTGGAGGACGAAGGTCACGTGTCCTTGGTCGTGCAGATGGACCGGGTCATCGACGACCTCCTCGACCTCGCGGGCCGGTAGGCCGGTCGACGGGTGAGCCGACGGCGGGGTGGGCCTGTCGCGGCAGGAACGGCAGCACGTCGAGCAGAGGAGTACGCACCATGTGGGTCAGGAACCATCTGGCGAACCCGGTCGTCCGGGCGCTGGGACACAGCCGTGCGCACCGGCTCCTCGGCCGGCACCTGGTCCTCCTGTCCTACTGCGGGCGCCGCACCGGGCGCCGGCACGAGATCCCGGTCATGACGGCGGCCGCGGGGGAGGACCTGGTCGTGGTGGCCGCCGACCCCGAGGCCAAGACGTGGTGGCGCAACTTCGGGGTGGAGCCGACAGACGTGCTGATCTGCGTCAACGGCCGGGACGAGCCGCGGACCGCCCGCCGGTTCGCGCCGGGAGAGCCCGGGTACAGCGAGGCGCTCACGGCCTACCGACGAACCTTCCCGCGGGTCCCGGCCACGAGCGGGGAGCCGGTCGTCGTCCTGGCTCCGCGCGCCCACTGAGCGGCGTGCCGGGCTGGGTGGCTACTCGCCGGCGAGGACGAAGTAGCTCTCCTCCTCCTGCAGGTAGTGGAGCTGCAGCAGGGCGTGCAGGCCGTACAGGCAGGCGAGCAGGTCCTCCCGCCGTTCCTGGTCCAGGTCGGCGCCCTGGGCGAGGGCGTCGAGGTGGGTCTGGATCCGGCGGGCCAGCCGGCCGATCTCGGCATGTGCTCGACTCATCGGCGCAACCGCCTCGTCGGACCCCAGGACGTGGGCCAGGGCCGGGTAGAGCTCGGCCTCCTCGGCCTCCTCGTGCGGGACCAGCCGTTCCACCAGCGCGCTCCTGGCGCGGCGCAGTGCCTCGACCGCCTCCGGGGTCGGCGCGTCGGCCAGCGCATCAGCTGCTGCCCGGACGAGTGGGAGGACCTGGTGCAGGTCGTGCTGCTCTGCGGCGAACCGGCGCAGCAGCACCTGGGTCGCCGGCTGCACGGGACGGCCACCGACCCCACCGCCACGCAGGGCCCGGAGGGCGTTGAGGATCACCGCGACGTCGATGGCCTCCTGCAGCAGTGCCCCGAACGCGGGCGGGATCAGGCCGACAGCGGCCAGCCCCATCGCCGTCAGGGACAGCCCCATGCCCACCGCCGCGCTCTGCACCGCGATGCGCCGCGCGTACCGGGCGATCTCCATCGCGTCGGCAACCCGGTCGAGCCGGTCGGTGGTGAGCACCACGTCGGCCGCCTGGGAAGAGGCGGTCGAGCCACGAGCGCCCATCGCGATCCCCACCGTGGCCGCGGCGAGCGCCGGGGCGTCGTTCAGGCCGTCCCCGACCATCACCGTGACCGCCTGTTCGCGCTCGGCCCGCACCGCCGCCACCTTGCCGGCCGGCGTCTGCTGGGCGCGCACCTCGTCCAGCCCCAGCACGGCGCCGACCTCCCGCGCCGGTTCGGGCCGGTCGCCGGTCAGCATCACCAGACGGGTGATGCCGGCCGATCGCAGGCGGCGCATCGTCCGGCCGGCGTCCGGCCGGAGCGGGTCCTTCAGCAGCAGCGCACCCACCATGACGCCGTCGACCTCGACCCACACCAGGGCGCAGCCGTCCAGCCCGGCCCGGCTGACCGCCGTGCGCGCCCAGGCGGCGTCCGGGACGGCGTCCTGCTTGCCGACCCGCACGAATGCGCTGTCGACCATGGCAACGACACCACGACCGGGCTCTTCCTGGACGTCGGCAGGCAGCACCAGCGGGATACCCCGCGCCCGCGCCTCGGCGACCACGGCCTCGGCCAGCACGTGCGGGGACAGCCGGTCGGCCGAGGCCGCCAGCCGCAGCACCTCCGCCGCGGCCCGACCGGGGGCGGTCAGCACCTCGGTGACCGCGGGCCGGCCGGCCGTCAGCGTGCCGGTCTTGTCCAGCACCATGGTCCGGGCGGAACCCAGGCGCTCCAGCGCACCGCCACCGCGGACGACCACCCCCAGCCGTGACGTCCGGGACAGGCCGGAGACGATCGCCACCGGGGCCGCCAGCAGCAGCGGGCACGGGGTCGCCACCACCAGCACCGCCACGGCGCGGTCCGGCGTCCCGCTGACCGCCCAGGCGAGTCCGGCGACGACGAGGGAGAGCGGCAGGAACCAGGCAGCGAACCGGTCGGCCAGCCGGACCACCGGCGCGTTGTCGGCGCCGGCCTGCTGCACCAGGGCGACGATCCCGGCGTAGGTGCTCTCGGCGGCAGGGACGGTGCAGCGCAGCGCGACGGCGCCGCCGGCGTTCAGCGTGCCGCTGCGCACGGCCTCGCCGACGGCGCGCTCCACCAGTTCCGGCTCCCCGGTCAGTGCCGACTCGTCCAGGACCGCGGGGCTGTCGACCACCACCCCGTCGACCGGGAGCACCTCGCCCGGCCCCACCAGCACCAGGTCGCCGACGGCCACCTGGTCCACGGGGACCTCGGACACCACGGACCCGACCCGGCGGCGTGCCGTCCTCGGCGCCCGCTCCAGCAACGCCCGCAGGTCCCGGGTCGCGCGTCGCTGGGCGGCCGCCTCCAGGGTTCGGCCGGTCGCGAGCATGACCGCTATCAGGGCGCCGGCCAGGTACTCGCCGACCGCCAGGGTCCCCACCAGCGCGAGCAGAGCGATCAGGTCCACCCCCAGGCGCCGTCGGATGAGGTCTGCGATCACCCACCCTGCTGACGGCAGGACCGCGACCAAGGTAGCGATGGCCCACAGCGCGTCGTCCCACCTGCCGAGGCCGCTGGCCCAGGCCAGCCCGCCTGCCGCGAGCAGTGCCAGGGTCACGGTCAGCAGCGCCGGCTCCAGCCACCGGCTCACCTTCGACAACCAACTGAGCCCAGCCGTGGGCCGGGACGTAGATCGGTCGGACATGCGCCCCTCCCTGACCACCGGCGTTCGACCGACGCCGCGTGGTCTCGACCCTCGTGGGGAGCCCCTGGATCCGGCCATCGGCGCCAGTCCTCGGCCGGCATGACCTTGGTCCTCAACTCGACCGACCGACCGAGCGACCGACGGATGTCACCCGCCGTGGTCGGCAAAATCGAGTTGGCCACCGAACAGGTGCGTCTGCTCCTCGAACCGTGAGGCCGCCAAGTTGGTGAGTGCTCGCTTCAACCAGAAGGCGACCCAGTCGACCACGGCGGAGCGATCCCGTCGTGGTGAGCGCACAGAATGGACGCAACAGATTGAAGTACCGAATCTCCCAAAGGGTGACGCTGCTAGGGACTGCCAAATTCCAGTTGGACAGCCCCTGAACGACCGCCAAGTCCGTCCACAGTTGGAACGGTGAGGGCCCCGGCGTCGACCGTGCCTCCGTCTCCCTGCTCAAACGTCACAAGAGCCGGCATCGGTGCGCGGGTCACCCCCCGCGGGTTACGCCGGTCCCACGTGTGTCACCCCGGCGGGGGGACGTCACCGTGAACGTTTCTTCGGAGCGTCGACGGCATCGCACTGATGCCGGAGGCGCCACAGATGTTCCACGACCCCACGATCGTCGGCAGTTGGCCGGCGCTCGCCGCCCGACTCGACGCCAACGCCGCCCTGCCTCGCTGGGCCGAATCCGAACCCGCACTTGTAGGTCTCGCCGCCGTCGCCGACCTCGTCGAGGTCTGCTCCGAGTCGGGCGAGCACGAGCGAAGCAACGCCGTCCTGGCCGCACTCGTCCGGCTCGCTGCAGTCGACGGCGGGCGCGACGACGATGCGCTCGCGCTGTTGCTGCACCTGCTGAGCGGGCTGGTCTGGACGATGGTCCGGCAGTTGCGAGACCTGAGCCCGGACATCGTCGCCGTGGTGGTCGGGGAGCTCACCTGCCAGATCCGGCGTTACCCGTGGCAGCGCCGCCCGCGTGCGGTGGCTGCGAACCTGCGGGCCGACACCCGTCGTGCGGTGCTCGCCGAACTGCGACCGCGAGACCGCCGCCACCCGGAACGTGGTGAGTTCCTCACCGTCGATGGTGACGTCACCCGGTTGATGCCTGCCGACCCACGCGACGACGCCGAGGACCTCGACATCGCGGACTTGCTGCAGTGGGCGGTCCGGTCCGGGGTGGACGCTGCGGACCTGGAGTTGCTCGTCGCGACCGAGTGCGGCCGTGACCTTCAGCAGGGCGGCGACTCGAAGGTCGCCGCTGAGTACGGCATCTCTACCCGCACGCTTTACCGCCGGCGGAACCGCACCATCGCCGCGCTGCGCACCGTCGCCCGCGACTACCTGGCGGCGGTCGCGTGAACACCCCACTGGCTCCCCTCGACAGCCCGGCATCGAGTGAGGGCGTCTGCGCGGGCCACCCTGCTGAGCGCCGCCTACTGGCCGTCGCCGAGGTCCAGCAAGCCCTGCGGGAACTGCGATCAAGGCAGGCTGTTCGCCTCGTCGACGTCGGGGGTGACACGGCTTCCGAGCCTCGGAAGAGCCGGGGTGACAGGACACCGGGGAGGCACCGGGCGGGGGGTGACAGTGACCTGCCGACCGGCTGGATCACCGTGTTGGCGGGGCACGCCGGTGCGGGGGCTTCCACTGTGGCCTTGGCGATCAGTGACGCTGCTGCAGCAACTGGTCAACCGGCGCACCTGATCGATAATGCGCACCCCGCCCGTTCCGGCCTCGGGGCCGCAGCGTCGGCGGAGCTGGGAATGGACGACACAGGGGCCTGGCGCCGGGGCCTCCGGTCCACCGTCACCATCGACCGCCGTGCGACGGATGCGTCGCCGAGCGGCTGGCCGGTGCCGACCGGCCATCGCGCGGGGGTGACGGTCCTCGATCTTGGGCTGGACGCTGACGGTCGGGCTTGCCGCACCGTCAATCGCGCGCACACCGTCGTCGTCTGCCGGCCGACCGTCCCCGGTGTTCGCCTGACGGAGGCACTCCTCGATCAGCTGGGGAATCAGGTCGTCGTCGTCGCTGCCGTCGGTGGCCGCCGATGGCCCGGTGAGGTCGCTGCCAGCTCGGGGCCTCGGCTGCGTGCTCTGCGCCTTGCCGGACAGGTCGTCGCCGTTCCGCTGGAGCGGCGACTCGAGGTCACCGGCCTCACCGGCCAGCCACTGCCCTCGTCGATCCAGGCGGCCGGCCGCGCGCTGCTTGCACTGCTGTCTTCCCGGCGCCCCGGGGTCGCGCTGGCGTCAGTCACGACCACCAGTCCAGGACCCTTCCCAGGAGCATCCCGATGACCGCCCGGCTTGCAGATTCGTTGATGGCCGCCGGCGTCTGCCCGGCCGCACCACCTGGCATGCAGGTCTACGCCGATCAGATCCAGTCCTGGGTGAAGTGGGGCGTCCTGGCCGTTCTGGGGATCTGCTTCTTCGCCAGCGTCGGGATGCTGATCTGGGGGCGGGTCACCCACCATCCCCGGGGAGCCCGGCTGGGGATGGACGGGATCCTGATTTGCCTGGTCGGCGCGATTCTCTACGTCGTCGGGTACGTCATCGTCCTGTCGATCGTCGGGACCGGCTGCTGATGGTCCGCCATCGGAGCGGCCGTGAGCCGCACGGCTTCCCGTGGTCACGGCGCAAGATGCTGACCCTGCTGGCGGGTGCAGGAGTCGCGGTCGCAGTCCTGGCAACAGGTCTGGTGCTGGCCGTGGTGCACGCCGTCCGGCCGGCATCCGGGCCCACTGACTCCGCTTCTGCAAGCGACCCGGTCGGGTCCGCACCCGCGTCGACCACAGCGCCGACCGACCGAGTCGCGCTCGAGGACTCACTGGCCGCCAGGCCGATGCCAGTCGTCCCGGAGTCGGCGTCCCATCCCGGGCCCGTCTCCGACCGCGATCCGGGCGCGCCCATCCTGCTTCCCCCGGCAACCAGCATCGGACCGGCCGGCGTGCCGACAGGCTTCCCCCGCACCCCGGAAGGGGCGTTGGCTCAGCTGGCCGCGATCGACCAGGTCGCCCTCCAGTCCGCCTCATTGGCCGGCGCCCGTGCCGTGATCAGCGCCTGGGCCATGCCCGGCGGTCCGACGACCACGAGCTGGTCCGGTGTGCGCGCGGTCGGACGGCTCCTCGATGCCGCAGGCCTGTCCGGGGGTGGCTCCACGCAGTTCGCCGTCGTGCTGACGCCGCTAATGGGTCTGATCAAGGGCAGTGTCGGATCGGACTTCGTCGTCGCCTGCGTCGACTTCCAACTCGACGTCACGCTGCAGCGCACTGCCCGGGGGGCGGTGGCGGACTGCCAGCGAATGGTCTGGCGGACCGACCGGTGGTTGATCGGGCCGGGCGCTGAACCTGCCACGCCACCGTCGGTGTGGCCCGGCACCGATGTCGCCTTCAGCGTCGGCTACCGGGACCTGCGACATGAGTGACGACGTCCTGGCCGTCGACCTCAATCCCCTGAACTGGCTGGGGAACGCTGCCTCTGCTGCGGTCACGGATGTCTGGACGGCGGCGATGGTCAGCATCTGGTCGGCGGGGCTCTGGCTGCTCACCCTGGCTTTCGAGGTCATCGATGCCTTCACCACGCCGGACGTCTCTGCGGACGGGCCGATGGGCGCGGTGCTGCCGACGACGCTGTGGCTCGGTGCCTCGGTCGCAGCGACCATGATGTTCGTCCAGCTGACCATGGCGCTGATCCGTCGCGACGGGCAGTCCATCGGCCGGGTGCTCCTCGGTATTGGACAGTTCGGCCTGGTTTGGGTCGGCTACCTGGGCGTCGCCGGCGGTCTGGTCGCGGCCGCCGCGGGACTGTCCCGCGGGATCTTGCAGGCCATGCTGGAGGTCGACAGCCTGTCGGCGTTCGATCCCGGTAGCTCGTGGCCGCGCGAGGTGGTGGACGCAACGGCGGCCACCGTGCTCGGCCTCTCGTCGCTGCTCCTGCTGATCCCAGCGTCGTTCTTCTACCTGGTGATCTCGCTGGTGCGGGCGGCCGCGCTGATCATCCTGGTCGCCACAGCGCCGATTGCGGCCGCCGGGTTGCTCAACGACAGCACGAAGGCGTGGTTCTGGAAGAGCCTGCGCTGGTTCTTCTCCTGCCTGCTCATCGCGCCGACCGCGGCCCTGGTGCTGGGCATCGGCGTGCAGCTGTCCGCCGGCGTCGTCGCTGGCGCGGGTGACTCCACCGCACAGGCCGCAGGAGCTGCGGTGATCGGCGCGATCATGGTGGCGATCGGTGCGCTGTGTCCGCTCGTGCTCTTCCGGCTGCTGGCCTTCGTGGATCCGGGGACCGCGTCGGGCTCGGCCCTACGGCAGTCGTGGGGCGATGCCGGCGGACTGTCCGGGGTCCTGTCCGGCGGCAAGCAGGCGTCGGGTAGCGGTGCCGCTGCGCAGAGCGGTGGCGATGGACGTTCGCAGGGGGAGGCCGCCGCCGAAGCGCAGTCAGCGAGCCGGCTCGGGTCGATGCTCGGGACGGTCGGCTCGGCGGTGGGCGCCAGCACGCTCGCGGCGGCTTCGGTTGCCCACCGGGCCGTCGACGTCGCCTCGGACGTACTCGGCTCGACAGGCGTCGGACACGCCGGCCACAGCCTGACGCCGACCGGTCAGCGCAGCAGCCGACGCGCGAGCGGGAGCGGTCAGGCGGGCACTTCTGGCTCCACCACCGGCTCTGGTGGGGGTGCTGAAACTCCCGAGGGCTCGACCGATGGCGGCGGAGGTGCCCTTCCCGATTCTCCGCGAGCAACACCGCCGTCGGGTGGGGGGCCTGGGATGCCCGCGGAGCCACCGGCCCGGAGCGGAGGCCTGGCGAACTGGGCGAAGGCCGAGCCGACCGTCGGCGCCGCGGCTCCCGAGGCTGCTGCAGTGGTGGCGCTGTGACCGCGTCTGCCGGACCGGTCCGTTACGGGTCGTGGTCGAAGGACAGGCCGGGCTGGTTCGGTGGGCTCAGCGCTCGGGCCTGGATCGGCGTGGGGCTCGCCGGTCTGCCCATGCTGCTGGCTGCCAGTGCGAATCGATGGCTGCTGGCACTGGCCTGGGCACCGGTCTGGGCTGTCCTGGCCGTGCTGCTAGCCGTTCCCGTCCGGGGCCGGTCCGCGTTCCGCTGGGCGCTGGACTCCCTGCTCCGCGGGATCGGGGGCGCGCTGGGGTGGGCCGACTGGCAGTCCCGAGCGGCTGCTGGCGTTGCTGCCGACCTGGACGACGCCGACCTGCCCGGCGTTCTGTCAGGGGTCCAGACCCACGACGGTCCGCCCTTCGGCCCGCTCCTCGCGCGCCCCGCCGTCATCGCCGATCACCGGGAGCGGACCTGGGCCGTGGTGGCTCGGATCACCCACCCCGGGATCGGGATGTCCGAGACCACCGCTCGCACGCGGATGGGCATCGGACTGGCCGAGCTGCTGGAGGGCGCGGCCACCACCGAGTTGGTGTCGGTCGTCGCCCTGCAGGTCCGGACACTGCCCGACGACGGCGCCGAACGCGCAGCGTGGCAACAGGCCCATCTGCGACCCGAGGCTCCGCCGCTGGCGCGTGCGGTCACTGCGGAGCTCGCGGCCGTGATGACCCAGGCCGGCGTAAGGCATGAAGCATTCGTGACGGTGGTCGTGCCAGAACGGCGGATCCACCGCCAGGCCAAGGAAGCCGGAGGCGGCGTCGACGGGCGTGCTCGCGTGCTCTACGGCGTGATGAGCGAGATCGAGGCCCGGCTGGTCGGACCGGTTGGCTGCTCGAGCGTTACCTGGCTGGACTCTCCCGCGCTCGCGTCGGCCATCCGCACCGGCTTCGCCCCGGGTGACCGCGCCGGCTTGGCGACCGCCGAGCTGGCCGTGAGCACCAATCCGCGCATCGTCGCGGCGCTGCCGATGGCCGCTGCGGGGCCCACCGCTGCCCCTCCGCCGGAACGGCGTCACTACGTGCACGACGCCTGGCACTCGGCGACCTGCACCGTCCTGCTGCCTGACAAGGGTGCGGTCATGGGTGCCCTCGCGCCGGTCCTCACTCCGACGACGGCGGGGGAGCGGCGGTGCGCCACGGTGTTCTTCGAACCGATCAGCTCCACCAGGGCTGGTCGGATGGTCGGCAACGAGTCGATGAGCTCCGAGCTGGCGACCGAGATCCGGCGCCGCGGTGGGTTCAGGGACCGGGCGGCACATCGTCGGGACGCGGCCCGGGTCGAGGGCCAGGACATGCGGCTGGCCCAGGGCAATGCGCTCGTCCGCGTGGCCGTCGCAGTGTCGGTGACCGTGCCCGGCACGTGGTCCATCACCGACTACGGCCGTCGGCTGGAGGCCAGCGTCACCGGCAGTGGGTTCAAGCCGTTGCGGCTCGACCTGGCTCAAGACTCCGCTTTCGCTGCCGCCTGCATACCGCTCGGGATCGGGTTGCCGCGGCGCCGAGGTGCCCAGTGAGCAGCCGGCGCATCGGTCGGCAGCGACAGAGCACCCGGGGCAGGGGAGTGGCGCAGCTCGTCTCCGACTTCGGTCACGAACTCCCGTCGTTGCTCTCGCCACCGGCTCGCCCAGCCGACGTCGACCCCTTCGACACGCTGGTCGGCCGACGTGGTGGGACCGGCCAGGCCGCCGGCTGGGCGGCGGTGCCTGCACCGCTGGCCGTCTACCGGATGACCTCGGAGCAGGTCGGCGGGGTCTGGCCGCTGATCGCCGGTGACGGGCTGCCGCCGGGCGGTGCGATCCTCGGCATCGACTACCTCTCCGGCGGCGCCTTCTCCGCCGATCCGATCGGCTGGACGCTCAACAGCGTCGCCGGCGTCACCAACCCGAACATGATCTTCTTCGGGGCGCCGGGCCGGGGGAAGTCCGGCACGGTCAAGATGTTCGCCCTCCGGCAGATGGCCTACGGCTACCGGACGCTGGTGCTCGGCGACGTCAAGGACGAGTACGAGCCGCTCTGCCGGGCCCTGCAGGTCCAGCCGCACGCGGTCGGTCACGGCCTCCCTGCGCGGATCAACCCGCTGGACTTCGGGCCACTGGGCAACGACTGGACCCGGCTGCCCCGGGCTGAAGCACGGCGCCGCGCAGCCATGGTCTTCTCCCGATGGCTGCTGCTCATCCGAGGCCTCGTCGGCTCACAGCACGTGCCGTTCGGGCCGACCGCGGAGACCGCTGTCGGTCAGGTCCTCCGCGACCTGACCGGCTACGCCGACGGGGCCGACCGGATGCGGGAAGTGACCATCCCTCAGCTCTGGCAGGCGCTGCGCGCGCCCAGCGACGAACTCGTCGACGCGTGCCGCTACGCCACCCGCCAGCACTTCCTGGACGAGACCCGGCCGGTGCGCGACGCACTCGGAGCCCTGGTCACCGGTCATCTGGCCGGCCTGTTCGACGCACCGACCACCGTCTCGGTGGACTGGCGCGCACCGATCCAGTCGCTGTCCCTGTCCCGGCTGGACCCACTGGGTGACGAGGCCGTAGGCGTGGCGCTCACCTGCCTGAACTCCTGGGGCCGGGCGATGACCCAGCTGGCCGAGCCCGGAGATCTGCGGATCGTCATCCGGGACGAGTGCTGGAAGCAGATGCGGCTGGGCACCGACGCGGTCAAGTCCCTGGACGCCGACCTGCGCCTGTCCCGCAACGACGGGTGCATCCAGGTCGTCATCGCACACAAGCCCTCCGACATGTTGACCGTCGGCGATGCGGGTAGCCAGGCGGTGGCCATCGCCAAGGACCTGCTGCATCTCTGCGCCACCAAGGTGCTGCTCGGCCAGGACGAGCAGATCGGGGACGAGCTCTCCGACCTGCTCGGTCTCAGCCCGATGGCCGAGCAGATCGTCACCGACTGGGCTGCCGCAGCCAGGGGCCGAGCGCTCTGGCTGGTCGGCAGCCATGTGGCGAAGGTGCAGACCGTCCGGACCTCGTTGGACGTCGCCCTGACCGACACCAACGACGCCCTGGACACAACGGCATGACCGGGACGGCGGAACGCATGGCGAGGGCCTGGCTGTGGAAGGCCGCCGTCCCGCTCGCGCTGCCGATGCTGGCCGCGCTCACTCTGCTGATCCCGCTGGCCGTCCTCGCCGCCGCGGCCACACCGACAGCATCGGCATCGTCAGCCTGCTCGACAGCCGGCACCGGCGCCACCGTCGCCGGCATCGAGCTGGATGCCGTCCAGATGGGCCACGCACAGACCATCGTCACCGTCGGCGCAGCACGGGGGTTGAGCTCGCACGCGGCCACCGTGGCGCTGGCGACCGCCTGGCAGGAGTCCCGGCTGCGGATGCTGGCCAACGACGGCAGCAGCCCTGAACTCACGCCCGAGCAGGCTGCGGAGACCGCCACCAGCCTGACCCATCCGCACGACGGGCTCGGTTCCGACCACGACAGCGTCAACACCTTCCAGCAGCGCTGGACCGCCGGCTGGGGGACCGTCGCCCAGCTGATGGACCCCGTCTACGCCGCCGAAGCCTTCTACACCCGGCTCGTCGCTGTGCCGGACTGGGAGGCCATCCCGCTGACCCGGGCCGCGCAAGCCGTGCAGGTCTCGGCCTACGGGGATGCCTACGCCCACGGGGAGACGCTCGCCCGGCAACTCACCGCGATGTTGTGGCCCGCCGCCCAGGGGGCGGCTGCGGATCCGGCCGGGGCGGTAGCCAGCGTCTGCCCCGCCCTGCCGGTGCCGGCCGGCGCCTGGGCCCGGCCCACCACGGGGCAGCTGACCTCCGGGTTCGGGCTCCGCTGGGGCAGCCAGCACGCCGGCGTCGACTTCGCCGGACCCCGCGACACCCCCGTCTACGCCGCCGCGGCCGGCACCGTGATCACCGCTGCCTGCACCAGTACCTACTGCGACCGCGACGGCAGCCTCAACCTCAAGGGCTACGGCAACCTCGTCGAGCTCGACCACGGCGCTGGAGTCACCACCCGCTACGCCCATCTCTCCGGCTACACCGTCACGCCAGGGCGGCAGGTCCCCGCGGGCGCGCTGCTCGGGCACCAGGGCGCCACCGGCAACAGCACCGGCGTCCACCTGCACTTCGAGGTCCGCGTCCACGGCGCAGCCGTCGACCCCGTCCCCTGGCTGGCAGAGCGCGGCGTCGACCTGCACGCCACCGCCACCGCCGGTTGACCGGCAGAGAGGGCAACCAGGAATGGACGTGAACATCCACCGCCGACCGAGGGCCGGCGAGTGACGACGCCATCCCGACGTCGCGAGGCGCAGCCGATCGGCCGGGGATGGGAACTGGCCGTCGCTGCGGTCGGCGGCGCCCTGATCGCTGTAGGGCTGGCGGCCATGGCCGGGCTGGGGCTCGCCTCGGCGTTGTGGGGCGGTGGCTGGGTGTGGCCGGACGGCACCGAGACGGCGACCCGCGTCCTCGGCGGGCTCCTGAGCGGCGATCCCGGCCGTGGCCTGTCACCGGACGAGCTGGGTCGGGTCGCCGGGCCCATCCCGGTGTACGCGTGCGTCGCCGCCGCCGAGCTCGGCCTGCTGACCGCCGCGGTCATCACCGCGGTCCTGGGCGCCCGCTACCGGCGTCCCAGCGACGCCCGCAGCGGCATGGCCACCCGCGGGGAGGCCGAGGAAGCCCTCGGGCTGCGCCAGCTTCGCGCTGGGCGAGCGGTCATCCGCCCGGATCGCTACCCGGCCAGAAGCGGCTGGGAGCGGCTTGGTCACCTCCTGTCCACAGCGGGCGACGCGATCCGCGGTCGTACCCACAGATCCGCCCAGAGCACCAGTTCCCGGTCGCTCTCCCGAGCACCGTCGACCCAGACATCACCCACGCCCGCTGCGAAGGAGATCCCTCGATGACCTCGAACGACGGCCTGGACGCCGATCTACTGGCCGCCCGCTCGGAGGCCGCCGCGTTGTTTGCCGCCGCTTCCCGCAACGACCAGGCGGGGCCGTCGGCACAGCTGCACTGCCTTGCCGCTGCCACTGCCCTGCGTGCGCCCAGTGGGCCGGTGCCCGCCACCACCGACGCTCACGACCCCGACCAGCTCATCACCCGGGCGCTGCGCATCCTCGGTGAGCTCGAGCCCGAGGACTTCGCGCACCCCGATGTGCTTGCCGCGGCCCGGCACGGTCGTCGTGCCCTGCGGGAACCGCGCTGATGGCCACTTCGCTCGGGCAGCTCCTCGACGCCCTGGCCGACACCGCGCAGTCCACTGAGCCCACCGCTGCGGCCCGCGCCGACGCGGGTACCGCGCTGGGACAGCTGGGCCGGGCGCTGGCCCAGCTGCGCCGCGACGGCTTGTCCCCGGCCATCGGTGATCAACGCGAGCAGCAGGTCGCCGCCCTGGCCGTTGCCTGTAGCGAGCTTGCAGCTCGTGCGCCGGCGACCGAGTCGACCCTGGCCAGGCTCGCGGGCGCCGCGGCCGACACCCTCGCCGGTCTCTACGACCACACCACTGTTGCGACCCGGTGGGCTGCGGCCACGGCGGTGGCGGAGACGGTCACGCCGCTGGTTCAGGTGATCGCCGGGGGTCTGCACGCCGGCCCGGCGGGCCAGTGGCTCGCCGAGGTCGAGCGGCAGTCGGTGCTGGTCCAGCAGACGGCAGCGCTGCAGCCACCGTCGCGGGCGGACACCGCCATCCTCGACCGACCGTTGGCCGGGCCCGCGATCCTGACGAGCTCGGACCCCGCTGCTGTCGTCCCCGATGCGGTCGCCGTGCTGCTCCGCGCCACCGGCAGCGCGGCGGAGTGCCCGTCGGTGGCGGAGGTGCTCGCGTACACGCTCGCCGCCGAGACGCTCAGCGATGCCGCGCAGCGGCTCGACTCGGCGGCCCAGCCGGCAGCCGGGCAGGCGGCAGCACCTGCTTGGCGGGCCGTTCGAACCGCCTTGCGCCCCTACGACGACGGCAGCCGGCGGCCGCACCACGATGCGCCGCCGGCCGTGCACGCGGCTCTGCGTCTGCACGCCTCGCTCAACCGCCCGGGGTTGGACCACGCGTTGCGATCAAAGCCGTTGCGGGAGGCCGTCGCGGCAGCTGCCCAGCACCTGCCGACTCTGGCGACCCAGCTGATGTACCGCACGGTCCGGTCATGGGCTGACACCGGTGCCCTGGTGGCCTACGCCCGTGACGTGCCGCCGCGGGAGGAGCGGGTGGCTGCCTACCTGCGGGGCTACCAGCTCGGCGGACTGGTCCGGGTGGACGCCGTGGACCTGCAGCCGGTGGCCGGGGCGCTGCACAACGCCAGGCTGCTGTCGCTCGCGGTGGCGACCCGGGCCGCAGCGGTCGGCGTGCCCACCGCGGCCGACTTCCCGCGACGGGCCCTGGCCGCCAATCAGGCGCTGCTGGGCCAGCCGCAGACGGCCGCCGCGCTGGAGGCGGCGACGCGTGAGGCCGGTCGGTATCTCCAGTTGGCGCGTGGCCAGGCGTCCGGCCCCACCCGAGCTCGTTGATCGTGAGGAGAACACGTATGTCCCGGTTCGAGCCCACGAACGTCGGTTGGCGGCTGGGTCGCTCATCGCTGCCACGTGGTGTCGAACTGTGGTGCCGGTACGACCGCACCACCGGCGTGTACGGCGAGCAGGGCTCCGGCAAGACGCTTGATCTGCTGGCCCCGGCACTGCTGGCCCATCGCGGCGCGGGGCTGGCGACGCTGACCAAGGTCGACGACCTGTTGCTAACCGCTGGGCGACGTCAATGCCCAGTCCAGCCGGGCGGGCCGCCCCGTCCGATCGCGGTGCTCGACCCGTTCGGTGCTGCGCCGGGGATCCCGGAGCTGGTGTGGGATCCGATCGCCGGCTGCGTCGATCCGCAGATCGCTGAACGACGCGCGAAGGCGTTCTCCGCCGGCACGGTCACCGGCTCGGTCACCGGTGGCCGGCAGGACAACGCTGCACGGTTCTACGCAGCCGAGACGGCGAAGGTGTTGCAGGGCTTCCTGCACGCCGCCGCGCTCACCGGTCGCACCCTGGACCACGTCCTGGAATGGGTCGCCAACCCGGTCGCCGCCGAGCAGCCGGCCGAGATCCTGCAGCAACACCCGCACGCCGCCCGCTTCTGGGACGGGCTTCTCGCCGGCGCGCTGCACGGTAGCCCGGACACCGTCGGCAACACCGTCACCACGGTGCAGCAGGCGATGGCGCTGTTTTTCCAGCCGGAGATCCGCGCGCGCTGCGTGCCGTCGCCCGGCCGCCCGGCGACCGACCTGGTCGACCTGATCAGTCGACAGGGAACTGTGTACCTGCTCGGTCGCGACGATCCTTACGCCTCGGCAGCGCCGTTGATGACCGCCGTCGCCGAGCACGTCCTGGACACCGCTCTGCAGATCGCCAACACCTCGCCGCACGGGCGCATGACTCCCTGCTTTCTGGCCTGCCTCGACGAGCTGCCCTCGACCACCCCGCTGCCCACTTTGCGGGTGCGGATGGCGAACGAGCGCGCCCTCGGTCTGTCATTCATCTACGCGACTCAGACCTGGAAGCAGATGGTCGTCTCCTACGGGGAGGACGAAGCGCGCTCCCTGCTGGGGCTGACCAACACCCTGGTCGTCTTCGGCGGAGGCAAGGACGTTCACTTCTACCGGGAGCTGTCCGACCTTTTGGACGACGTGCGGATCAGCCGGCAGACGATCACCGACGGCCCCGGTGGCGTCGGCACGTCGCGCTCGGGGGAGGACGTGCGAGTGCTGCGGCCCGGGGACATCCGTCGCGTGCCGGACCGGCACGCGCTCGTCATCGCCGGCACTGCGCCACCCATCCTGGCCAAACTGCAGCGCTGCCTCGATGGCACGGACGGGCAGCAGCTGAAGGCCGAGCTCGAGGCTGCGCGCGCGCAGGTATCCCGTGCCCGCGCTGACGTGGTGGACGTCCAGGCGCGCACTGCCGCTGCGCTGAGCTACGCCCGCGACCACCGGCTGACTCCCCGGCCGGACGACGTCTCTGATGGGCCGTCCACCCTGTTGCGCGGGGAGTGGCCGCAGTGATCGTCCTACCGTTCCCGCCTCCGCCGGTTGGCGTACTGGTCGCACTGGAGCTGCTGCAGGACGTGCGCCGCCGAGAGTCCGGGCAGGCAGCCCCCGTCGGCGTCGTGGCCGACATGGAACGCCCGTGGGAACCGGCCGGGTGCAACAGCGAGCTCAGCGCATCGGTGTGGAGCTGGTGCGACGACGTAGTCGGCTGGATCAACCATGAGTACGCCTGGCGACCCGCGCAGATGATCCCGGCTTGCTGGCGCCAGCATCCGCACATCGCTCGCGAGCTACCGGTGCTGGCGGTACTGCGGTGGCAGGCGGAAAGCGCGGCCGCTCCCGAGCTGGTCGAGGAGTGGAACCGCTACGCGTTCCCGATGTTCTGCGACCGGATGGTCGAGCGCCTCGGCGAGAGCACCTGCCGCACCGGCCGGCACCAGAGCTGGCCGGCGGAGAGCCGCTATGTCGCCTTCGTCGACGGTGGTGGTCGCTGACGCGGCCAGGGACCGCCGCGGGAAAGCACAAGGGCAAGACGAAGCCCCGGCGACATGGCCTGAGGCCAGCGGTCCACCGGGGCTTTCACGATGAATGTACGTCAGGATGGAGATCGATGACAGGGCCGACTCCGCCGGACTCAGCGCCCGTCCTGCCGCCGGCCGGCGACTGGGTGGAGACCTGGCTGAGTGCGCCGCGCTTCGCGGTCTACTTGGCCGCTGCTGAGTCGGACCGCAGTCACGCCTTGGCGCTCTACGAGTGGAACGCCCAGGTCAGCGCGGCCCTGCTGCACGACCTGGCGCACGTGGAGGTCGGCCTGCGCAACGCCTACGACCGCGCACTGTCGGCTCGCTGGCCCGGGCCGCCGCACTGGACCCTGGCCGGCGGGATGGTCTTCGCTCCGGTCTACCGCACCCGGGGACGCCGCCGCGTCGACGTGAATGAGAAGCCTCGGGACAACCTGCGCCACGCGATCATCAACGCCGGTGGTCCGGCGGCGCGGCCCGGGAAGGTGGTCGCCGAGCTGACGTTCGGCTTCTGGCGCTACCTCAGTTCAGCTGCGCACGAGAAGGCGCTGTGGGTGCCCGCCCTCCATCGAGCCTTCCCACGAGGCACCGACCGCGCCACCCACGTCGACGGGCCGGTCGGGCGCCTGCACACGCTGCGCAATCGCGTGGCCCATCACGAACCGCTGTTGACGACCGATGTGGCAGGCCGGTTCGCGGACCTGCTCGGCTTGGCCAGTCGCCTCGATCCGCAGCTGGGGCAGCACCTGCGGGCGACCAGCAACGTCCCAGGGCTGTTGGCTGCCAGGCCGTAGGTCTTCCACGCGGACTGCGTCAGTCTCGGTCAGTAGGTCCCCGGTCTGCATACATCGCCTTGAGGGCACTAGGAGTGGCGTCGTACGTACGGCGGTAGCGCCGGCAGCTAGGCCACCACAACTGCCGGCTCGCTGCAGAGCCCGTCTTCGTCGACGATCTCCATGAGCTTGCGGAGCGTCCGTGGCGCATCAGAGAGGACGACATCGGTGTGCGCGCGCACGGCCCGGAACCGGGCCGAGAGGATGGCACCCATCGCCGACAGGCTGAGGTACGTGACGTCGGCGAGGTCGATGCGCAAGAAAGGCGGCGCTTCCAGGAGCGCCCAATCCAGAGAAGCCTGCAGCTGCGATACGGCTTGGGCGTCGACCTCTCCGGAGAGTTGGACGACGACCCAGCCGTCGCGGGCCGTGATCGCGATCGAACAGAAGTCGAGCAGGACGGTCTCCGCTTCTTAGCTGATCAGAATTGGTTGTTCGAGCCGCCCTAGTCGGCTTCTACCGTCCGGGCGCAGGCAACGTAGCAGCAGGAAGCCGCCCTCCCCGACCCTCGTTTACGTTGTAAACAGCTGGCGGCGTGTTTCCTTGAACGGTGCTCAGTCGATCGCCGTGCGTAGGTGACCAACGCGGCTCAGTGCGTCGATCTGGCAACCCGGTTGGCCGTCTCCGCCCGATCACGTCATCACCGTCGTTGCCCCGGCGACACGGCTCGGGCCTGGCGCCGCGTGGCTGACGCAGCGCGTTGTTGCGCTGCCCGCAGGGGGACATCGAGCGTGTCGGCGCGTCCCTCTGTTGGCCGCATGGCGTCTGACAAGGTCACCTGGTCCGGGCCGGCTGTCGCGTCGGCCGTACCCGCATCCTGTTGTCCCAGGGCGCTCCTGGCACGGCGCTGGGCCGCGTCGAAGACCTCCGACATCGCGATGCCCAGTGCAATGCCGGTGCGGACGACCACGTGCGTCAGGTGCGCCGGCCAGCTGGTGGTCGGGACTGCGGCGATGACCTCCGCTGCGCGACGGGTTGCGAGCACCTGACCCTCGACGGTGTCCAGCCGCTCGG
Source organism: Modestobacter sp. VKM Ac-2978 (assembly GCF_026968025.1). NCBI lineage: Bacteria > Bacillati > Actinomycetota > Actinomycetes > Geodermatophilales > Geodermatophilaceae > Modestobacter > Modestobacter sp. VKM Ac-2978. The sequence continues at coordinate 162,676 of NZ_JAPVBP010000007.1, forward strand.
CGTAGGCGTCGATACGTGCGTCGATGAGCGCGCTGGCCAGGCTAGGTGAGTCCGCGAGGGCTCGACGCAGAACGTCGGCACCTGCCGTCTCCAGCAACTCGGCCGGGTCCTTACCGCTCGGGACGGTGAGGCGGCGCGGGTCCGAACCTCGCTCGGTGAGCCGCCAGAAGATGCGGTCGGCGGCGAGCTGGCCGGCGCGGTCGGCGTCGGTAGCGACGATGATCTGCGGCCGGTCGGTACCGATCAGAGGGCGCAGCCGGTCGGCTTGAGCGTCGGTGAACGCGACGCCCAGGGGAGCGACGCCGACGAATGCGTCATCGCCGGCGAGAGTGACGGCGAGTGCGTCCAGGGGGCCTTCGACCAGCACCGGCGTCGCACCGTCCGCCAGCGCTCGAGCCCCCTCCGTGAGGCCGCACAGCTTGTGCCCCTTGATGAACAGGTCGGTCTCGGCGGTGTTGAGGTACTTGGGCACGGCGTGGCTGCCATCGCCGTCATGGGCGGGGTTGCGGCGGCCGATCCAGCCGTGTGTCTCGTCGCCGTCCCGGATGGCGAAGACGACCCGGTCGCGGAAGCGGTCGATGACGTGACCGGTGGAGGCGTGGCTCCCGAGGCCAGCGGCCACGATCTCGTCATCGCTGGCACCCAAGCCGCGGAGATGATCGGTCAGGCCGGTCCAGCCGGCGGGTGCGTAGCCGATGGTGAACCGCTCGACGTCGATGAGGTTGGTGCCGAGCCGATCGGTCAGGTAGGCCGGTGCCCATGAGCCCTGATACGCAGCGGTGAAGAAGGCTGCGGCCTGCTGATTGAGCTCGAGGAGCCGTTCCCGGGCGACCCCTGATGGGCCGACCTCATCGCAGGGTTCAGTTCCCGGGGGCTCGACGGGGTCGGTCTCAAGCAGTTGGGGTGCAAGGTCGGTTTCATCGGGCTCGGTGAGCCCGACCATCCAGTCCACACCACGTGCGTCGTCCGAGGCCGAGGCATGACCGAGGTTGGTCAGCGGGGCTGTACCCGCGCCGGGGATGGGGTCAGTGAGCAGGCCGATCCGCCAGAGCAAGGCGGTGGCCAGTTCGTGTGGGAGTAGCGCCTCGTCGTCCGGGTGTCCGGCACGCAGTAGGTCGTACGCCGTGGACAGCAACTGTGCTGGCTGCCAGCCGTCGTCTCCGCCCCGGCCGACGGCAGCAACCAGCGCAGGCCAGTGGGGATCGGCGACCACGCGCTCGGCGGCCGCGCTACCGAGGACCGCGGAGAGGTCAGACGTCCAGTCCGGGCGCAGCGTCCTGGCGGATGCGTCGTCGGCGGCCATCACGGCGGGGGAGAAGTGGCGGATCAGCCGCCACCAGAGCGCGGCCGCTGGCTGCTCGTCCGGGAGGGCACGGCTGGTCGTCGTCCGGACGAGCGCTGCGACGTCCATGCCGGCGCGCTCGGCGGTACTGAGACGCTCGGCCAAGACGGGCCAGTAGGGGTCGGCAGCGATCCGGGCGTCGATGGGGTCGACCAACGGCGTCCACCGCGCGGTGACAGTGCCGGGATCGCCCAGTACGTGGGCGACGCGGGCGTTGAGCCTGCGCTGGGCTCTGGCGTCAGCGGCTGCGGGGAGGACCGGACCGGTGGGGCGGCGGTCGCCGTCCTCGATGCCGTGAGCGGCGCGCCAGACGGCGAGGTCGGCGACCAAGGCAGGGTCGTGGTCGAGCAGCGGGCGTGCCCAGAGCGGTGCGCTGGCCGGCGTCCAGCTGTCGGCGTGGGTGGCCACGTCTGAAGCGAGCGCAGTGACCTTGCGGGCGCGGTCGTCGAGGTAGGGCCCCCATGCGAGGTCGGCGCTCAGCGGCTCGGGGACCGTCGGGAGCCAGGGGAGAGGGCCGATGCCACCCGAGTGCTGCCCGGTGGGATAGATGCGCCAGTCCAGAACGGCGGCGACATCACGTGCATCGTCCAGTCCTCGTGGTGAGGCCAGCGCCTCCCGCAGCACCTCGGCGGGATCGCGGCCGGCTACAGCGCACAGGGCCAAGTGCGAACGGAGCACGGGGTAGGCGTCCTGCGTGGTCAGTCCGGACACCGCTGCGTCGGCGGCCGTGTCGATGGCGGCGAGCCCGGCCGAGCCGAGTCGTTCCTCGGCGGCGACGTTGAGTGCGTGGTGGTAGCGGCCGGCACTGTCGTGCAACTGAGACGCTGGATCGTCCAGCTCCCGGACCGTGCTGGTGGCCGAGGTCGGGGCCTCGTCCCGAGCCAGAACTCGGCTGAGGACGTCGACGGCGGTGGGCGGCAACAGCGCGTCCCGGGTGATCAGGCTGTGCGGGTCGCCGTCACCGGCGATGGGGAGGAAGACGTGATTGGCGTGGCGGCCACGGGTGAGAGCCACGTAGAGCAGCTGGCGGGACTCCGTGCCGGTGGTGATGGCGTAGCAGCTGTCGGCGGTGACGCCCTGGGCGCCGTGCACGGTGGTGGCGTAGCCGAGGGTGACGTGGTCGCGCACATAGTCGGCCGGGAGGGTGACGTGGCGTCCGGTGCGGCGATGGACCACCTCGAGGGCGCCGGAGGCATGAACCTCAGCGACGGTCCACCGGTCGCCGTTCTTCACCCAGTCCGTGGCACCGATCGGGATGGTCCGCTCGTTGCGGCGGGTGATCACCGCATCGCCTGCCGAGGCGCGCGCTGAGTCGGCCAGTGCGACGTCGGGACCGGTAGGGCCGTTTGTCCGAGTCAGCCGCTCGTCGCGGGCCCGGTTGTTCAGCTCGGCGACCAGCTTACGGGTGGGCGCCAGCATGATGGCGTCGCGGTCGGCGGCCCGGTCTGTCGCCCAGGCGGTGTAAGCGCCGTCGGTGACGGTGGCGAGATCGCCGACGTGCACCCGGCCGTGGTCGACGTAGTAGGCCAGCGCTGCTGGGTCCCCGTCGCGCAGGGCCAGCGAGGCGGCGCCCTCGGCGTGGTTCGGTGCGCCGGTGTCCGGGTCGGTGAAGCGGACCACCTGGGTCAGGCTCACCGCGCCGTGGCTAGCGGCGAGGTCGCGCAGCAGCCCGCCGGCGCCGATGGCGGCCAGCTGTTGGTCATCGCCGATCAGCCGTACCGATCCACCGGCCTCGGTGACGAACTCGACCATCCGGGCCAGGTCGGTTGTGCTGGCCATGCCGGCCTCGTCGACGACGACCAAGGTGTCCGGGCCGACGGAGCGCAACCAGGCCGGGACGTCGACGCCGGTGGTCACCGCGTGGACCAGCTTGGCGAGGGTGTCGGTGTCCGCGCCGATCTGCTCGCGCAGGACTGCGCTGGAGGCCGCGGATGGGGCCAGGCCCACGACGGTGCCGCCGCCGGCCTGCCACGCCGCGGCGAGCGTCTGCAGCGCGGTGGTCTTACCGGTGCCCGCCGGTGCCAGCGCAAGCTGCACCCGCGCACCGGATGTCGCCAGTTCCCGGACCAGCTGCGTTTGGCCCGGGTTGAGCACAGTTCCGTTGGCGACCGACTCGAGCAGCGCCAGGTCGACCGACGGGGTCGGGGTGACACGTCCATCACGCCGGTTGGCGATCGCGAGCACGCTTCGTTCGGCGGTGATGACCTCGCTCGAGGTGAAGCGAGCCGAGCCGGCCACGGCGAACACCGACGTGCCGTCGGAGCGGCGCAGTGCCGCGGGTCCCTCGAACGTCTCCTGGCTACCCAGCCGGATCGACAGCCGGGGTGACATGGCCGCTGCGACGATCGCGTCCACGGCGCGATCGACGTCGGCCAGCCGGATCCCGGCGGCGCGGGTCTGCCGCTCGGCTTCGGCGCGTATGTGGCTCTCCTGCCAGGTCGCCCGGGCGTTCGCCATGATCGACAGCAGCCGGACGGCGGTCTCGGTCACCCACGCATCGGTTGCTCCTTGCGTTTTTCTGGGCGGGGGACGGCGGAGCACGCCGTCCAGATAGCGCTGCAGGCGCTCGGCCCCGCCGAGCACGGTCAGAGCTTCGGTCCGCCAGCTGGACCGCTGCTGGGCGTACGAGCGGGGCTCGTGCTTGGCCTGGCGGGTCTCCAGGTTGGCCTGCTGGGCCAGCGACACGGCTTCCTTCGCCGTCGGGGCCCGGCCGTGGTCTGCCTGGAACTGCGCTGAGAGGACTGCGCGCCGGGTGTCGATGGCGGTGCGCCGGGATGACCAGAACCGGGGGAGTGGTCCGTCGACTCCGACGATCTCCCGCACCGGCCGCTTGCCGGGCTCGGTGCCAGGACGTTCGGCGAATCGCACGCCGAGCCGTTCGACCAGCAGCGCTTCTACGCGGGTGTTGTACCGCTCGGAGGCGGCGACGTTGTTCTTGTAGATCGGACGGCCGTCCAGCGCCAGCCACCGGCCGTCAAGGGTCTGCACCTTGTTGCTGATCGCCACGTGCGTGTGCAGGTCCGGGTCACCGGCGCGAGAGTCGCGGTGGGTGAATGCTGCGGCGATCAACCCCTGCACTTCAACCTGCGCCCCGCCGTTGCGGCCGATGCGGGTGTACGCCGCGTGGTCCTCCAGCCAGGTGAGGGTGTCGGCGACGGCGTCGGCATGGGCCCGCTCGATGACGGCTGCGATCTCCCGTGGGGCGATGGCCCAGAGCGTCGAGACGCTCTTGACCGGGCTGAAGGTCAGGTCGTACCCGGCGACCGCCGTGGTGGCCTGCCGGGAGATCCGGGCCAGGTGGCCGGACAACTCGCGGGCATCGAGCGGTGGACGGCCGTAGCTCTCCGCGAACATCGCGCCGGCCAGCGTGGTGCGGATGCGGGCGCGCTCGTCAGCCGGTACTGGGGTGACAGCCGGCATCCCGCCGGAGGCGTTGTACTCGCGGAATTCGACAGCGCAACGACGGCGGAACTCGTTCGCCTGCTCGAAGACCCGGTAGGGCGTGCCCAGACGGCTGGCTCGATCGACCTCCTGCGGATCCAGGCCTGCCAGTTGCGCGGCCCGTTCCACCTGATCGGCGTTGGGGTGACGCCCCTGACCGAACAGCGCCAGCATCTGGGGCTCGGTGACCATGCCGCCGATCGGAAAGTCCGGCACACCGGCAAGGCCGCGACCCATCCAGACGCCAGGGGCTTCACCCTTGTCGCTGTAGTACTCGCCGAGACTGCCGAACCCTTGTTCCGTGGCGTCGTGCGCAGCTACCTGACGGGTCAGATACGTGTATCCGTCTCCGGCCGTCAGCTTGTGCACCGTCATCACAAACTGACGCTAGGAAGCCCTGTCCCGCCGCAAGATCATCCGTGATGCATGAGGTGTGTCGGCCCTGATCTTGCCTGCGGCGGTCGCGGCGGAGGGGTGGGTAATCCTTCCGCGGCGCGCGAACAGCGGTGCCAACTTCGCTCGGCGGCTGGATCGCCGCGACAGGAAGCGAGCCCCGTCGCTGGCCGACTGGTCGGTGTCGACGAGGTCGTGGCGGCTTCCAGAGGTCTTGCGAGGCAGCCAGAGAAGCGCGGCCACCCTCAAAGGTCATCGTGGCGCAACCCGGCTTACCGCCGGCGAAGGTGGAGGACGACCGGTGCCGGTAGTCGCCGACGTGACTCAGTCCCGCGCGATCCAGTGGATGCCCTTCCATCAGCGCGTTAGCTCCTGCGGCGTGCGGTGCACAGCCGATCGGCCAGCTCAGCGTATGTTGTGATACTTGAAGTTCTCCAGCACGCTGCGATGTTCGATCAGTGCTTGATCGAAGGCGTCGACCCCACCGAGCAGGCGCACCCACGGCCAGTCCGTGGCGCGCGCTCCGCTGTCGCGGAAGTCGACTTCCGCGAGCGGCTGATTCCGGTTATCCCAAGACCAGGCCCGTTCGCCCACATACTCACCCGGCATCGCTCGGTAGCCTTCCGAGTAGGTGGCGTTGGTGGCCTCGTGGAGGAGGCTCATTCTGTACTCGTAGCCGTGGAAGTTGTCGACGTAATCGGTGTCTTCGGGGATTAGGTCCGCGAGGATCGTATGGGCGTCAGCCTTGAGTAGGTGGCTCAGTGGATATGTCCAGGTACCGCCGTTCCATCTAGGTAGGGCGTTCACCCAGTCTTTGTCGAGGACGCGGTAGGGGTGGACGACTTGGCAGGCCGGGAGCCGAATCTTCACGCCTCCGTCGACGCTGCCCATGACCTCGGTGGCGAGTTTGATGAGGAGGGCGTCCCGTCCTCGCCGGGTCGCAACGACACCGACGGCAGTCTGAACAAGCAGCGCGGGGTACAGCCGAGCCTGTTGAAGCGGCTGCTGAACGGGGATACCCATGCGGGCGGTCGTACCGGCAGCGATCAGGTGTTCGAGGACGTCCATCCAGAGCCGGTCGTGATCTCCGTCCAGGTCGTGCCACACACCAGTCACGAGCAGGGCGCACAACTGTCGGGACATCTCCCGATTCGCCGTCAGGACTCCTTGCAAGCCTGCTCCGTCGAGTCGATCGATCGAGAGCGGCTGATGCCTTACACCTTCCACCACCTTGTTCGCTGCCTCCATCACCAGGTCGTGCAGGTCGATGCGACGAACAGGGTCGGGCAAGTAGCGCTTCAAACGAGCGACCGCCATCGCAGTCGTCAGCGGCGGCTCAGCAAGACGGTCCAGCGCCTCTAAGGCGGAGAACAGTTCGCTGAACATCTCGTCAGCTCCGGTCGCCGGGACGGTCTGACCCGAGCGTGCTGCGATCAGCTTCTGGGCGTTGAGGCTCTTGCCGCTTCGCGCGTCCCAATACATCGGGTACCGACGGTTCGGTGCGGACTCGATCAGCCTGACGAGCGCGGTATCCCACTCTGCTGACCAACCCGAGACGATGAGGCCGTACTCGTCCAAGACGCGAGCAAGCAGGGTCAACCATTCGTCCGGGTAAAGGTCTAGCTCGCTCGGAGTGTTCCTGGAGCCGAGATCGAGATAGTCCCCGTGGACCTTGATCACCGTTGCTGGGGCGTGCACGAGCGGCTTCATGCCGTTGACCGCCTCCGGTCGCGCGATCACCTGCGGAGCGATCCCGACCGCGTCCAGCGCCTGCTCCATCAACCGGTCGAAGTTCGTGGTGATAATAACCTTGACTGTTCCCCGCTTGACCAGCTCGGCGATCGCAAGGTGCCCCTTGCTCGGCGTCTTTATCCCTCGCTCACGTTCCTCATCGGACGGCTCGAAGAAGTCAGCCAATAGACCCTGCCGAGCCGCCGGCGTCGGTGCGAGCGATTCAAGTAGCGATGAGTAACCGAGAGGCTCGCCATGATGCTCATGCCACCACTTCTCAGGGTCACCGGCGGCATCCTCTATCGATTCAGGGTCCTCTACTGCTGCGATCCGACGCACGAGCTCGGTGACGACGCCCCATCCGGTGGGCACGCTGGCACCAGTGGACACACCAGAACCCAAGAGCAGGGCGTATACGCCGGGTTGTGCCTGCATCGACGTCGCGAGCATTGCCAGTGGTGACAAAGGATTGCTCATGCGCTTTCTCCCAGATGCTTGCTGACGAACCGATGCGCACCCGGGGGCAGGGACCACCAGTGGCCGCCGAAGCCGAGGGACTCGCCCTCCGCACTGGCGAATACCTGTGCCATTGCCTCAGCGATTCCTCGCTCGCTGGAAGCGGGGAACATAGCTCTGCGAGCTGCTGCGTCGCCCGCGACGACCTCGAAGGCTGGGTCGGCTCTATCCTGGTTCATCGCCGATGCGGCCGGATACCCGCCCCCGTGATGCTGCCCCTCCGCCGCCACGATGAGGCAGTACAGGATGTCGAACTGACACAGAGAGTTGAAGAGCGCATCGTCGTGCGCGAGATCGCTCCGATCCAGTAACGCGCTGTCAGGGACATCAGAACGCATGGCACGTCGGTCCCTCATCAAGTCGCGCGCGGCAGAGATCATCAATCCGCCCGTGCCTTGCGGAAAGAGGCCAGCGCGGCTTGCATCAACCTGTCCGTGCCGGATCCAGGAGGAGTAGACGTACCCGTCGCCGTTAGGCGGGTACGGGCGAAGCGCGAGGTCGCGGACGAGGCCCCACTGCCGAAGGCGGACGGCAAGGCTGCCAAGTACGTACACTCGCGTGATGACGTCAAGTCGCGCGACAGCGTCGCCCTGCCCAAGCTTGACGTACGAATCGAAAAGGCGACCGATCGCCGCCTGAGCGGCGGCGTCACGCTCGAAGTACATTGCTTGAACCGCGAGGATCGTAATCTTGTCGAGGGCGGACGAGCGCTCTTTGGGATTGCTGACCAGAGCGGCCGTCTGTCCGAGGAACTGGCGCAGGCGAATGTCGCTGTCGGCTTCCAGGTAGGACGTCACACCCTCGACGAAGGCCTCGTCTGCCATCTCAACCGTCAGCGGAACGAGGGCGGGGCCAGCACTGCCGCCCGCCCGCAAGGCGGCGGCGAGGTCAGCGATCAGCGAGTCGACCTGTGCGCGCGTCTCCTCGCGCAGTCGTTGGTCGCGACGGCTGAGCAGGTCGTTCCAGTGCGCATGACGAAGTGGGGTGTTCTTGGCGCCCTCGCGAACCAGAACATCTCCCTCACGGAACACCAACACGGGCTTGCCGTTTTGGCCAGCGAACTGGCCCAACTTGCTCATAGGCACCGGAAGCCCGTCACGGTGGTCCGGGAAATGAATCAGGACGACCTCATGTCCATCGATTTCGTGGATCTGCGACACCACATGGACCTCACCCTCGATGTACTTCCTGATCAGGTCGCCCAGTCGAGCGCCGTCGAAGAGAGAGCGATTGGCAATCGTGCCGGTAGTCAGAGCCAGAGTGCCGTCGTCATTCACGCCAATCAGGATGTAGCCACCAGGTGGCCTGTTCGCCATCGATACCGCATCTTTCACGAAGTTCAACTCGTCCTGTTTGGACGTCAAGTCCAGTTCAGCCTTGAACTCTAAGTGCGTCTGCTCTGGCAGCTGGAGCAACTCGACCAGCTTCTCTCGGTCAGTACGCCCGTCAACGACGATCACGTCACATCTCCGTGCCCCGTGCATCGGGCGACCAAAGCGCGACCGCTTCGCGCGCATCGTGGCTTGAGGCGGCCGTGTAACCGATGGGCCCATCTCGCGCCTTCGAGATGGTCTACTCCGACAAGTGCCCAGACAAATAATGAATGCTGCACGACTCTCCCCACGTCAGCATCGCGCGACCAAGCACCTCCCGCGTGGGCGCTCAGCTCCTGTGGTCAAACTTTACGGGACGGCGCCAACAGGACTGGCGTGTGCGCGTCCATGGCCAAGGCGTCTACGCAGGCATCAAGCGGCGGTCGACGGGAGATGGCGATGCCCTGAAGCGTTACTGGCGATGCGGTCCGACGAGCGGGCCCGACCCGGAGGTGTCCCGTGCAGCCGATTAGGAAGGCGCTACGCGGACGTCGGGCCATGTTTCCCAGTGCTGAGATGTAAGACGCTCAGGCCGGTCACCAGTCGGGTGCGTCGGTGCAGCCGAGTCGCATTGCCTCCTCGATCAGGGCGGAAAAATCTTGAGGGGGTTCCGCCTGCTTGAGAGCGTTCGCGATCTTGGGTAGGTAGTAATTGATGTCCCAGGACGGCTGGGGCGTGCCGCGAAGCAAGTGGGTGACAAAGTCCGTCCAAGTGGCCGCGTCGGCGGCGAGGTCTTCATCGGCCAATCGGTGCAGCAAGAAGTTCGCTTGTGTGAATCGCGCCCCTGATCGCTTGACCAAGTCGACCGCTTCGACACGCTGCTTCGGCAGGGCGAGAACCCATTGCGCCATCTCTGACGCTTCTTCGACCGTCAGCGGCAAGGGGATCGACTCGACACGACCGGTCCAGTACTCGCGCAGCCAGCGGGTCCACTGCTGGTCGGTCTCCTCGCTGTCGAGGTCGGATAGCCGCGCGGCAACCCGGCTGGCCCAAGCCTCCCGAAGTTCCACCGGGGCGGTTGCGATTAGGGCGGGGAGCCACGACCCGGGCGCGGTCGAGGTAAACATCGCGACGAGGGCGAGGTGGTCTGCAAGTTGGGTTCGCGACCGCTCTCGACCGAGCTCGTCGGTGTGCCGGCAGGACTGCAGATAGAGATTGAGCAGGCCAGCTTCAAGGAGTCCGTCGTCGGGACGACCTTGGGCTAAAAAGCCCTGCCATACCGCGGGTGCATCGGTTGGGTGAGTGTCCCAGTCGAATAGGGGAAGTAGGCGTATGCGCGTCCACTGGGGATCAGCCGCGAAGTAGAAGCGCAGGTTTGACCCGAGGATGGTGCGGGCTAGTAGACCGTTGCGGCCTTGGGCCTCGACCATGAGGTCCAGGTGGCCAATTAGATCAGCCGGAAGCCCCGACCAGTCATCTGGGGCTGAGCGCCATTCGAGTTGAACAACCTTGGTCCAGAATTGGGCGAGGTCGCCGGCCGGATGGTTCATGGCTTCCAGAATGAGATCATCACTCTCGACGATATTTCCGATGACCGTCTCGGTGGGCCACAGGCTCGCTGCGAGTTCGCGCGCCGACTCATACCGATGCCATGCAGTCGGGCGTCCGTCGCGCCCGCCGTTGGCGAGCATCCGCGCTGCGTGACCCCTGACGGTGTCGACCTCCCAGGCGCCGATCATCTCGATCACGCCCGCGATCTGGTTATCGTCGAGTTCGGCGTCAGCCCAAGCGTCGATCACCGCCCAGCGCAGGTCGCGGTCTTCTGCACCGAAGTGACGAGCCAAGAGCAGACCGTCCGCTGGGTACTTGGTGGCCAGTGCGCGGACGGAGTTGACCGCGCCCCGCCATGTCGGTCCGGTGGTCTGAAAGTTGTTGACGGCCTGGAAGGTGCGAATTTCCTCGAGCGTCGCTTCTTCGTCGCTTTCGATCCTCGTGTGAAGCTCGTCGGCGGTGAAAGGCTCGGCGTCCTCGACAACGCCCCCTGTCATGACCATGCCCAGGTCGGGGTGCTCGCGGGGCCGGTACTGGGGGTGCTCGGCCTGGGCCTGGGTGAAGGCTTCCATGATGGCCGGCACCTCCGGGGCCGTTCGAGCGAGCCAAGCAAGGAGGTTGTACCGGCGGTAGGGGGAGGGTTCTTCGTCGTTCACCGGTGGTGGGCCGGCCATGACGGCGTCTAGGAGGTCTTCGACCGCGTCAGATGCGGCGCCCGGGACTACCTTCTCTAGCAGCAGGAAGACTTCGTGCTGGGTGTCAAGATCATAAAGCAGGTTGTGTTGGCATACCCAGCGCACCTTCTCGTCCTGATGGCGGTCGTCACGCACCCTCCACCCATGGACCGCCAACCTGCGGAATAGTGCCTCGTTCGCCTCGATCCACACGTCGAGTTGGGCGACTGCTGCTGGCGGGTCGTTGAGGAGGAGGCGCTCGACGCAGTCGCGTGCGGCGTCGACGAGGAGGTCCATGGAGTCTCGAATGTCGTCTTGTTCGTGCGGCTCGATGGCTGATCGGCCGAAGCTCAGTGTGTCCGTCCGTGCATCTGGACGCATCGACCGCCGCATTTGGTATGCAAGTCGGATGTGGCCGCTGACCAGGGTCAGGAGTGCGTGAGCGTGGGCGTCGAGGATGGGTAGAAACACCTCGGTCCAGGCGGACGTCAGCCAGTACTCTTCGCCGACGAGATCAATGTCGAAGCTGGGGGCGGCCGCATTCCCCAGATCGAATCCAGATGTCAGGATCGGCCGGGTGCGATGCTGCAAGAGCAGCAATGCAACGTCCGGTCTCTCGCGCCAGCTCTCCTTTGCGAGGAGCATGTCGAGCAGGCCATTTCTACTGACAGGGGCCTGCTGAAGGACTAGCAGAAGCCACGGTGTCTGCCAGGCGGGCATGACGCCGTCTTGAGCGAACAGCCGATGCGTGATGTTCGCCTGCGTCGCCCGCGACCACTCCCGGTCGCGCATGATGCGCAGCGCTGCAGGCGAGCTTTCCTCCACAGTCACGAAGTGGTCGGCGACCCAAGAGGTAAGGGCCTGAGTCACGGCCTGGTTCGGCTCGTCGGTCCCCTCCGTCTTCACGAATAGCCGGCCGAACTCCGGGCGCGTGGCTACCCACGAGAGCCACTCGGGGCCGCGCGCCATCTCGACGAAGTATTGGACCCGCTCAGGGTCGCCGAGAGACTCCTCGAGGTAGGAGCTCTCTTCGGGGGTGAGCACGCGTTCAGGTGAGGCTGAGCCTTCGTTGTTGGCGTCCGGTGGTTCGTCGCCGAGGCTGGCCGGCTGCCCTGTGCTGACGAGGTCGGCGATCAGGCGACGGTGCTCAGTTCGTCCGAGCGTTGCCAGCTGAGCCCACCGTTCCAGCGTCTCGGAGAGCGCGACGTGAGAGTTCTCGGGTGCCGCGTAGGCGAGGGGGGTCAGGCCGTAAGTCTTCCACTCGGGCAGGTCCTCGAGGTGCGTAAGCACGAATCGGGCACCCTCACGGCCGAGCGAGCGGCCGAGGTACTGCATGACTACATCTCCGTAGCTGTAGCCGATGAACAGGACGGTGAAGGCCGAGAACATGCGGTCCAGGAAGCGCGCTGCCCATGCTTGGCGGAGGTAGGCGTTCCCGAAGTCGGTGTCCGTGACGATTAGGTGACGGGTGTCTTGGCCCAGCGCACCATGCAGGTGGACGATGCCCACAAAGTCGTCGCCGACTGGCAGTGCCGGTGCGCGGAACACCTCAACGTCGAGCCCAGCGGCCTCGGCAGCACTGGTCAGGTGCCGGTCATAGTTCGTCGTCACGATCCGAACGGGCGGGCGAGCCCGCGCCAAGTCGATGATTGCGCGGTGAAGTCGGTTCGGGCGCGAGTCGGGTTGGTCGATCGCTTTGGCGACTAGGTCGTGGACCTGGATGCCGCGATCATCGAGGTTGCCGAGAAACCTGTCGAGTCGTTCAAGATCCGTTTCAGTTGGGGGAGTGCCGGCGCGAGCGCCGACCTCCCTCACTAGGCTTCTAAAATTCGGCAGGTTGGCGGGCGGGTCCACTGACGCCCCAGCGCCGACGAAGATGACGAGGCGACCAGCGCGAGCCGCATCGATGAGCTCCGTCGGTACGTTGACGTCGCTGATCCACACGGCGCGACTGTAGCGCCGTCAAGCGAGAGTGAAAGTGCCTGGCCCGCGCGCCCTGCATGCGCCGCGCAGACCGGGCCGCAGGCACTCCCTAGGCACCCAATACGACGGACAAGCGTAATGACTCCCTAGATGGAGCACAGATCAACAAGCCGCTGAGATGGATTCGCGCCGACGCAGCCTGACCCGCAGCACGGGCTCGACCGCATGAGTGCGGGGAGCAGAGGGGCCCCGTCGAAGACCGAGCTGCCGGTCATTGGCCTGGGCGGGCTGGTCGCCACCGTGTCGTCGGCACGATGGCGGTTGGGTCCCTGGCGTCTCCTGTCGGGCCGGGCGCTCAGACGACCGCGCGCAGTCGAGGCCCAACTACCGTCCGTCCGTGAGTGGTCTGTGCCAGCACTGACGAAGAGGATCTGTCGGTTCTCATACCTATGGTCATCTCATGCGACGCGCCTATATCTCCCCGCACGTTGAACTGTCAGCGGCTTACCGCCTCGCCAGAGCCTGGGCCGGTAGTGATGACAAGATCACCATCATCGGTTCAACTACAAGTGCGATCGAGGCATCGCCTTGGCTGGCGCAGACCGGCCTGCCCCTCGGCACGACCAGCAACCGCCACAGTCGATACACCGCACAGGCTCATGAGGGCATCGTTATCGCTTGGTGCTTAGACCTGGACGACATCCTCGGCCTTGAGCGTCGCTCCGAACTCAGCGGGCTCGTCGCCGTCCGTGGCCACGAGAGTCACTCTCCATGGATCACTGCCCATGACGCCGAGTTTCTGGCTGGCGAGCCAGTTCCGCGAGTCCCGGAGGCTAGTGCTGCTATCAAGGCCGTGGTCGACGGGATCTCGTTGCTGCCAGTGCTCAATCAGGGACTCATCGACCCTCGAGAGCGATCCATGGCGGTGCAGGCGCTTACGTACATGCGCAACCACGGTCATGCGCTTGTCCCAAGCCAGCTCGCCGTCGAAGCCATCCGTCGTGGATGGCCCGGAACGAGCCCATTGGAATTAGCGGATCTGGCGAAGCAACTCAACGCGGGCAAGCGCCTGCGGTATAGCGAGCGGCTTAACGCAGCCTCGCTCGCGAAGTGGGCCTCGTGCTGAGCGTCGTGCAACGGACGGCCCGCTCTATGGCGGCCTTGTCCCTGGGCCACCCGCGCTGATACGGCGGTTGCGTGTGAGCCGGCGGTGCTCCGAGTCTTCGCTCAACGGTTGTGCGGATGAGTCGGCGAGTGCAGCGTGCTACCAACGCCCAGGTGCCGTAGGAAGACGCCGTGGGTGACGTCCGGGTGCCGGCGCTGGCGACGCTGCTGGCGGCGATCATTGCGGTCGGCGGGTCGGTCTTCGCCGTCTGGCGCAGTGGTCGTCAGCAGGTCAACTTGCAAGCTCGAGAGTTCGAGGATCGACGAGCGAGCCGTCAAGCTCACTGGCAAGAGGAGCGAGACCGCGCTGCTCGGGCGGCCGAGATCGACGCCTGTATTCGCTTCGACGCTGCTCTAGCGATCTCACTGGCCCGGTTGCGGCGGACCGTGGAGTTCGTTGGCCGTCCGCGGTTGCGACGTCGGGTGTTGGGACGCCGGTGGGCGCAAGACTGGCAGCACAACGTCCAGGCGGCGATGGGGGAGTTGGCTTTGCCCATCTCCACGGTGCGACTCAGTGCTCGCCCCATCGTCTGGCAGGCGGTAGACGCTGCCGCGGACGCGTTCGTAGACGCCGCGGCAGCAGTCGGTTCGTTGCCGAAGCTGCCCGAGCCACTGCTGATCGGCCCCTTCGTCACCGCCTGGCGACAGCGAGTCGACACGGCGGTGGGGGAGGTGCAGCAGTCCCGACGCCGCTTAGGCGAGATTCTGGGCGCTCCCTCGTTCGGCACCTCGCAGAATCACAATCCTGCAGAGGGTCAGCGTTAGCCCAGCTTGGTCGGTGGCGCGCCAACGTCGGAAGGCGGTCGGCCGGAGCGTTCGATTAATGGTACCGGCGAAGCATCGTTTACTCATCGAAAACGCACTGGAACGAGCTCATGCCGCCAACGCCAGTCAGCGCAGTCCTTGCTGGTCAGTGCGCCGCTCCATCAAATGCCATCGTTGATCAACTAGTCCAAGATCAATTCGCAGGTTGGCTCGATCGCGAGGCATGGCAGAGCCGGATTCCGCCCGGACGGGTCTCTGCTGAACGTGGATCCGGATCAGCTGAGATATCGGGACCGAGTCCGGGACCGGTGTGAGACCAGTTCCCGAAACGTCACCCCATGCGATCAGCTGATCCCCCACGATGGCGGTTTGGGTGACTAGCCTGCGTTCGTCGCAGACAGTTAGCTCGGCGCGACGGTGGGTTCCACGGTGGACACGGGGGATGCAGTGGGTTTACGGGACTGGTTCAAGCGGAGCGCGCCCTCCGCCGCTCCGGCGGCGCCTCCAGTGGCGCCCCCGGTCCCCGATGTCAGATCGTCGGCACCGCCTCCGATCTCGAATCGTAAGTCGTCTGCACTGCCTTCTTCGGTGGCTGCGGCGCCGAAGTCACCCAGTCCGCCGCCGCCACCGCCGCCGCCGGCAGCGGTCGGCAGGGCTGGCAGGGACGGGTGGGTTCCGCCGGGGGCTGCGGTGAAGGTGAGCTCCCTGACCCTCCCCGGCGGGATGCTGTACGTCGGACGACAGCTGGCAGCCGCCGCCGGCTACGGCCCAGACCCCGCGCTCATCGACCCACGGCTCCCGCTGGACTTCCGCCGTCCCGACTGGGCGGCTGGCAGTGTCGGGTACTGGCCTTCCTACAGCGATCTCACACCCGGAGCGCGCGCCGCGTACCTGACGTGGCTGGCCGACGGCCGACGCGCACCGAACGCCCCGATCAGCTGGCCGTTCCTCTTCTTCTACGGCCTCGAACGTCGGGTGCTCGTTGACGCCGCCGCGGGCCAGGACATCAGCGACGAGATGCCCGCTATCGCCGCCGAGGCTCGGCGACTGCTCGACCTCTACGGTGAGAACGGGTCCTTCCGCGGTTACGCAACACGGTTCCTGCAGCTGCTGGACTTCTACGCGACGAGCACGGGCGACGTCTCTGTTCCTGCGCGCACCGGCAACCCCTGGGACGTCCCGATGGCCCTGCGGGTCGGTTTGGGGGAGCTCGCGGTCGACAGGACACCGGTCTCTGCCGACTGGGCCTTAGCGTGGGCCTACTACCACCCGGAGATCTACCTGCGAACTCCGGCAACCCGCTGTTCGGCCGAGTACGAGGCGCTGTTCCGTGCCAGGTACGGCGAACGCCACGGACCGGGGATCACCATCAGGGCGACAACCACGATGGTGAAGCTCGACTACCACTCGGCTAGTGCAGGTATCGGCCGAGCTGAGCTCTCGACAACGCTGCCCGACGTTCTGACCCAGGCGGGGCCGAGCAAGAAGTTGGCCACGCTCGTGGAGGAGTGCACCGCGGACCTGGAGGCCTACAGTCGCTATCTGGGACGCAATCCTGACGCGCGCGGGACGCTGCCGGCGGCCGCACTCTTGCCGCCAGAACTCGTGGACAGCGCCGGCGGCGACGACCTGGCCCGCTTGGACTCGTTCGTCAACGGCGTTCTCGACGGGCAGGCCAGCATGGTCGTTGACGCTGGCGAGCTGCTCTCTTTCTGGCCGCTGGTGACACCGGGCAAGGTGGCAAAGGCTGAGGCTGTCACGCTGGCACAGCTGCTGAGCGCCCGCGGGATCGGCTTGGAACCCGACGTCCGCCACGGCGGGCCGGTGCCGGACCCTGCCGGGGTTGTGGTGCTGTTCCGCGCCGAACCTGGCCAGCCCATCTCTCCAAGTCCCGAGTACCAGGCCGCGGCTCTGTTGATGCACCTCGCGTCCGCAGTCAGCGCGGCCGACGGGCATGTGTCGGATGCGGAGGTCTCCCACCTCGTGGCGCACCTCGAGGCCGCCATGGGATTTGCTGCCGCCGAACGCGCCCGGCTGCAGGCCCACCTGCGCTGGCTGTCGGCTAGTCCGGTAAAGCTGACCGGGCTCACCAAGCGGCTTGCCGCACTGGACCAGGAGCAGCGCGAAAACGTCGGGGACTTCCTCACCACCGTCGCGGCCACTGACGGGCATGTGAGCCCCGAGGAGATCAAGATCTTGACGAAGATCTTCAAGTTGCTCGGATTGGATCCTGCGTCGGTCTACAGCCGTGTGCACGCGGCAACGACCGGTGGAATCACCGCTGCAGTCGCGCCCGTGACGGTTAGGTCCTCCTCGCGGGGCGCGCATGCCTACGCCATTCCACCGGCTCCGGCTGCCCGACCCGACCCCGGCGTACCCCGCGATCCGGCTACGCCCGTGCAGCTCGACGCAGCGACGGTCGCAGCCAAGCTCGCCGAGACTTCGGCGGTCACCGCGCTGCTCGGCTCCATCTTCACCGACGAGGAACCGCCACCGCCGTCGCTGCCCGCCACGACGGGGCCCTCCATCGCGGGCCTCGACGCTGCCCACTCGACGCTGCTGGCGGTGCTCGCTGGCCGGGGAAGCTGGGCCCGCGCGGAGCTCGAAGCCGAGTGCGCCGGTCTGGGGCTGCTGCCCGACGGCGCCGTCGACACCTTGAACGAAGCCGCCTACGAGCGGGTCGGTGACCCGCTCGTCGACGGCGATGACCCCATCACGATCGACCCTGTCGTAGCCCAGGAGATGCAGGCATGACCAGCATGACCCCAGCCAGTCCCGTGGGCACGACGATCCGGCCGCGGGAGCGTGACGCGATCCTGCAGGCGCTGCGCGCTGGCGTGGTCCCACGTGTCGGCCAGCAGCACGTGCAGGTCGGCCGGGCCGAGGAGGTCAAAGCCCTGCTGAGTGACGTCGACCGGATCGCCGACGGCGGCTCCGCCTTCCGTTTAGCCATCGGTGAGTACGGCTCTGGGAAGACCTTCTTCCTGAACCTGGTGCGGTCGATCGCGATGGAACGCAAGCTGGTCACGGTGCACGCCGACCTTTCACCTGACCGGCGGCTGCACGCCACCGGCGGTCAGGCCCGGTCCCTGTACAGCGAGTTGATGCGCAACATCGCCACCCGTGCGAAGCCCGACGGTGGGGCCATGGGCAGCATCGTCGAACGGTTCATCACCGCCGCGCTCACCGAGGCGCGAGAAACCGGGACAACGCCGGACGCCGTCATCCGCACCCGGCTGGCATCGCTGTCGGAGTTGACCGGTGGGTACGACTTCGCCGAAGTCATCGGCGCGTACTGGCGCGGGCACGACACCGGCAACGAGCAGCTCAAGACCGACGCGGTGCGCTGGCTGCGCGGCGAGTTCAGCACCCGAACCGACGCCAGGGCGGCGCTCGGCGTACGCACCATCGTCGACGACGCCAACTTCTACGACCAGCTCAAACTGCTGGCCAGGTTCGTCGTGATGGCCGGCTTCGGCGGTCTGCTGGTGTGCCTGGACGAGATGGTCAACCTGTACAAGCTGGCGAACACGCAAGCCCGCAACGCCAACTACGAGCAGATCCTGCGCATCCTCAACGACAGCCTGCAGGGAACCGCCGCCCACCTCGGATTCATCCTGGGTGGAACCCCGGACTTCTTGCTCGACACCCGGCGTGGCCTGTACTCCTATGCGGCGTTGCAGTCGCGCCTGGCCGAGAACACCTACGCCACAGGTGGCCTCGTCGACTACTCCGGCCCCGTCCTGCGCTTGGCGAACCTGACGCCCGAGGACTTCTACTTGCTCTTGACCCGCTTGCGGCATGTCTTCGCCGGCGGGGATGCGAACGCCTATCTGGTTCCTGACGACGCCTTGACGGCCTTCATGACCCACTGCTCCAGCCGCATCGGCGACGCGTACTTCCGGACGCCGCGAACCACCATCAAAGAGTTCGTGAACCTGCTTGCCGTACTCGAGCAGAACCCGGGAACTGACTGGGCGCCGCTGGTCGGCGCGGTGAACCTCGTGGCCGAATCCAATCCCGATCTCGCGCCACTGGCCGAGGAAGACGGCTCCGCGCGCCCGTACGCCGCTGACGGCTCAGCCGACCAGATCGAGCCGGGGGCTGGGTCGAGCTCCGCGTCCGCGTCGTCACCGGAAGACGACGATCTCGCGACCTTCAGGCTGTGATGGGCCGCTGCGCATGACTGACTCAGCGGGTGAGGCCGCAAGCCATCAGTCGTCGGCCTTCGTTGAACTGCACCCGCGCATCCAACGATGGATCTGGGAGCAGAACTGGACCGAGCTGCGCGACGCGCAGGAACGCGCCGTCCGCCCGATTCTCGCCGGCGATCGGGACGTGATCATTTCTGCGGCGACGGCCGCCGGGAAGACCGAGGCTGCGTTCCTCCCGATCTGCTCGAGCCTGTTGGTCGCGCGAGAAAGCGCGGTTGACGCGCGTAGGCAGAGTGGCGCGCGCTCGGAGCAGCAGCGTGCGGCATCCGGTGTGCAGGCGCTGTACGTGAGCCCCCTCAAGGCGCTCATCAACGACCAGTACGGCCGGCTCGACGCCCTCTGCGAGCACTTGGACATGCCGGTCCATCGCTGGCACGGGGACGTTCCCGGATCACGCAAGGCGAAGGTGCTCAGTGATCCCGACGGGATCCTGCTCATCACGCCGGAATCCCTGGAGGCGCTCCTCGTCATTCACGGCCCCAAGGTCGCGAAGATCCTGGGCGGACTGCGCTACGTCGTCATCGACGAGATGCACTCGTTCCTCGGAACCGAACGAGGTATGCAGCTGCAGTCGCTCCTGCATCGGGTAGAGCTGGCCGTGCGCCGGCGCGTGCCCAGGATTGGGCTGTCAGCGACCCTCGGCGACATGGACGGTGCGGCGGCGTACTTGCGCCCCGGCGCCGGGGCACGCGTCACCCGGATCACCTCAGTCGACGACACCCACGAACTGAAGCTGCAGTTGCGCGGCTACGAGGCGCTGCCGCCGCAGCTCTCGGCACGCCAAGCGGAGCATGTGGAGGCCAGCGGCCGCGACGTGGAAGCCGAGGAGGTGACCGAGGGGCACCAGCTGGCGATCGCCGATCACCTCTACCGGACGCTGCGCGGGACCGACAACCTCGTCTTCGCCAACTCGCGACGGGAAGTGGAGATCTACGCGGACCTGCTCCAGCGACGGTCCGAGCGCGAACACGTCCCGAACGAGTTCATCCCGCACCACGGAAGCCTCTCCAGAGAACTGCGCGAGTTTGCCGAATCCCGGCTGAAGGACCGAGAGACTCCAGTCAGTGCGGTCTGCACGTCCACACTGGAGATGGGAATCGACATCGGCTCTGTCACCTCCATCGCACAGCTAGGTGCGCCCCAGTCGGTGGCGAGCATGCGGCAGCGGCTGGGCCGGTCGGGCCGTCGCGGTGGCTCCGCCACGATGAGGCTGTACGTCACCGAGCCGCAGGTAGGCCCGCAAACACCGCCGTCCGACGCGTTGCGCACCGAACTCGTCCAGAGCATCGCCATGGTCAACTTGCTGCTCGATCGGTGGAACGAGGCGCCGAACTCGGGCGGACTCCACCTGTCCACGCTCGTTCAGCAGCTGCTGTCGTTGATCGCTCAGCACGGTGGGGTGACACCACTCGAGGCATATCGGGTGCTGTGCGAAACCGGCCCTTTCGCCAGCGTCTCCCGGGACACGTTCAAACAGCTGCTGCGTGCACTTGCGGATGAGCGAGTTGACCTGCTCATGCAGGCTTCTGACGGGCTGCTGCTGCACGGGCAAGCCGGCGAGCGCCTGGTCAACCACTACTCGTTCTATGCGGCCTTTCGCACCGGTGAGGAGTACCGCCTCATCGCCAGTGGTCGCACGCTCGGGACCTTGCCGATCGACTATCCGTTGATGCCCGGGTCCCTCCTCATCTTCGGCGGGCGACGCTGGAAGGTGCTGGCGGTCGACGCACACGAGAAGGTCGTCGAACTGATCCGGTCCTCTGGAGGGCGGCCACCGACATTCGCCGGCGCCGGCGCAGCTGTCGCTGACCGGATCCGCCAAGAGATGCGGCGTGTGTACCTGAGTGCTGAGGTGCCGGCCTACTTGGACGCGACGGCGGCCCAGTTGCTCACCGAGGGCCGTCACAACTTCGTCCGGTACGGGCTCGGGGCGGACCCGTTGCTGACCAATGGCGCTGACACGTTGATCTTCCCGTGGCGCGGTGATCGCATCTGCTCGACGCTCACGGTCGCCTTGACTGCTGCGGGCATCGAGGTGGCCCAAGACGGCGTCTGCTTGACCTTGAGCAACTGCACGCGAGAGCAGGCCCTGAGCCGCCTCGCCGAGCTGGTCGAGCAGGGCGCCCCTGACCCAGCCTTGCTAGCTGCCAGGGTCGACAACAAGATCGTCGAGAAGTTCGACGAGCAGCTCAGTGAGGAGCTGCTCAATGAGGGCTTCGCCGCACGCAGCCTCGACGTCGAAGGCGCCTGGAAGGCCGCACGCCAGCTACTGCACGAGGCTCGAGACGTCGCCGCCGATCGGCCGGACGACGCACGCAGCACCTCAGCAGCGGCGCCATCGTCGGCGCCGGCCGCCAACGTGTCGGCGCCCGACGTATCCACCCGACCCGCCGCGGCGGAGGCGTCCCGCCTGGCCCCGACGACATCGGCCGCTGGAACCGGTCGGCGACCGCACGGCCGCCCGGAGCTCGGCACCACCCCTTTCGCTGTGGTGGACGTGGAGACGACCGGCTTCTCCCCGCGGCTACGTGACCGGATCGTCGAGATCGCGATCGTCCGGACCGCACCGGACGGCACCGTTGAGGACTCCTGGTCGACGTTGCTGAATCCGCAGCGCGACCTCGGCCCGACGCACGTGCACGGAATCCGCGGGGCCGATGTTCTGGACGCGCCCCGGTTCCTGGACGTGGCTGGGGATGTCGCCGACAGGTTGGACGGGGCCGTCGTGGTCGCCCACAACGCCCGCTTCGATCTCGGGTTCGTGTCATCGGAGTTCACGCGTCTGGGGGCGGCGCCCCCCACCTGGCCAGCGCTGTGCACCCTCGCGCTGTCGTATCGGTTGGGAGCGTTGGGTGGTGGCCGGCTGGCCGACTGCCTGACGGCGGAGTCGCTCACCCACCCGGGCGAACACACGGCATTGGGGGATGCGACCGCGACAGCCGAACTGCTGGCCGTCTACCTGCGGCGCGCCGGCGGGGGCACGCTGGCCGACCTTGGCTGCGTGCCCGACGTATGGCCCGAGGCGCTGAGCTGGTCCGTGTGGCCGATCGGCGGCCCGGTGCGACCCCGCTCGTCGCGATCTAGGCCGGAGGCCTCGCCACTGGTCACGCTGATCCGGCATCTTCCCGCGCACAGCCTAGGAAGCGCGACGCAGCCAGCCGACACCGCGGCATACCTCGATGTGCTGTCCCGGGCGCTGGAGGACCGGCGTTTGGACTCAGCGGAGGTGCGCACCCTTGCCGACACAGCCCGGGCCTGGGGGCTCTCGCGCTCGGACGTGCACCGAGCTCACATGAACTACCTGGAGGCGCTGGCCCTGACGGCGCTCGGAGACGGTGTGGTCACCGACCTGGAGGCCGAGGACCTTGCGGACGTAGCGGCTGCACTCGGGTTCGGAGTCGGTGAGATCGCTGCCGCCCTGCACGCAGCACGAGCCCGGACTCCCAGCCGAAGTCAGGACGACGATCTCCGCGGGCTAGGCGTGTGTTTCACCGGCGCCTTCCAGACGCGCATCCAGGGACAGCCCATCACTCGCGACCAGGCACACACACTGGCACGAGCAGCAGGCCTGATCGTGCATGAACGCGTCACGAAAACGCTCGACGTGCTCGTCACCGCCGACCCTCAATCACTGTCAGAGAAGGCGGAGAAGGCGCGCTCCTACGGAACTCGGATCATGACCGAACCCAACTTCTGGCGCGCGATAGGCCTGACCTGATGCCGAGGCGGCTGGGCACTCGCGAGTTCGCGTGACAAGGGCCGCTGAAGATCGCCCTTTTCGTCGGCCGTGGCCGTTCGAGTTATCTCGAACTGAGGGGGCCGCGGTGTCGCGAGACGGTGCGCTTAGTCGTGGCCAGCTGTGCGGCGATGTCTCGGAGCGACCGGCCGCGCTCGGTGAGGCGGTGGACGACCTGGGTCTGTTCAGCGGGGGTCAGCCCGGCGTACTGGATGCCGTCGCCGGCCATGGCGCGTTCGACGGCGATCTCGTCGACGTCGTCCGTCGGGAGCCGAGGGGCATCCGATCGCGGCGGAGCGTCGGTATCGATGTCGTCCCACGCCATCGGTGGCAGCCATCCCCGCGCGACGGCGTGAGCCTGAGAGGCTTCTGCAGCTGCGCACTGCCTGCGGGTGGCTCGCGGTGGCGGGGTGTTCTCCAGCCGCTCATACAGCGCGGCGACGTCCCGGGCGGTGCGAGCGGTGACCGACGGGCTGGTCATGCTGCGCTGCAGACTGCTCGTGCGGCGATCGAGCTCGGCTGCCAACAGCTCGGGGGACCAGCCGATGGCGGCAAGGGCCTGCAGCCGACGACGGGTTCCGGTTGCGTCGAATCGGCTGTGCGGGGCTCGGTGCTCGTCGGAGATGCTGACGATCAAAATGCGGGCGGCGGTGCTGAGGTGGATCCGTCGGGTGACGGGGGAGTGGCCGCGGTCGGAAGCAGCCAGCGTCCGGATGTGGCTGACGGACACGCCAGTGAGCTCGGCGATGCGCTCGACTCCGATCCCGGCTGCCCGCAGTGCGACGAGGTGGTCGTGGACCGGGCCGGCGTCGGTGAGCGGCGGTCGCCGTCCGTAGGCGCGTTCCCGGTTGGCGGCGCGCGAGGCCGCGGTGTTGGCAGCGGTGCACGCCGTGCACCGGCACCGGTCCTTGACATAGGCGGCCCTGGTGCCGTGGGAGTGCCGGCGCCCTGCATGGCTGCACTCTCGTGTCGTGCGTTTGCCGGCACGGTCCGCGCGTCGGGCAGCCCGTTCCAGAGCCAGCCGGTGCTTGGCGCAGGAGTGTCGAGGATGGTGCGCATCGGCCAGCGGTGCGCTGGCGTAGTCGGCGGTGTAGCCGCAGCTGGCGCAGGTCCGAGTGATCCTCATCGCCAGCGTGGATGCCGGGGTAACACTGGGGGGCGGCTGTCCTCTGGGATCCGGCCGGGAACGCTGGCTCGGAGCAGTACGTCGTCGATCCAGTCGGTGCGGATCGTGCCGGCGTCCCCGATGTGCTCGTCGAACGCCATCGCGGTGAGCCGGGAGGCGATGGCCGACCACGTGGGGTCGGACAGTGACCGTTCCAGGTGGGCCTCGACGGTGTGGCGATCGACGTAGGCGACGCTCGCTTCGAGCAGGCCAGCCAGGTCGGTCAGCAGCCGGTACGTGTCGCCGTTGTAGGCGCTGACCAGGACCACGCACAGCCGATGGCGGTCGGCCGCTGCGTCGAGCTCCTTGAGGTCGGCTACGAGGGGCTGCGACGGATCGCTCGACGTGATGGTCGAGACGTCCTGCGGAATCGCCTCGTGGGCGTGGCTCGGCATCGGCGCTCCTCCCGGCAACTGGTGCTCGCGTCGGGAGCAGGCGCCGGGGGACTTCGGGTAGTGACACCTCGACCAGGGAGGCCTCGGTCGCCGTCGGGGTTTGGCGCTGCTGCGCGTAGCCGACAGTGGGCGGCGACGCGTCAGCGAAGGCCGGATGTGAGTAGCGGACGACAGGCTGACCGGCGCGTTCAGTGCGTCCGAGGAGGACTCGATGTGGCACTGCCATACCTGTGGCAGCGGCCGATCGCGCGGGTCGGCTGTCCGGGCTGGACTGAGCCGTGCGGCCGCCGCAGTGCTTACAACTTGCTACTGGTGTCGGTCTCAGCCGGCGCGTTGGGTGACGAACGGGTCAGTACGCTCCTGGCCGCGCTGAGCGGCTCGCGGGTGCCGCATCAGCAACTTTCTAGGTGCTCGACCGGCTCGCGCAGCGGTCGGCGCCCCGGGCTCGTTTGACCACCATTTGAGTCCGTCCGCCCTCGTCCCGGGTAGTTCGCCGCGGACCGACCAAGCGGCTGACCAGCACAAACGGACGTTGGCGAACTGGAGCGGACCCCCCCCGCCGACGACTGGGGGTCAAGGGGTCGCAGGTTCAAATCCTGTCAGCCCGACAGTGTGATGTCTCAGGACATACCGGACGCCCGGACCCACGGATTGTGGGTTCGGGCGTCTGTCAGTTGCGGGTGGGGCCGGGTGGTCGGCCGGTGGGCTGGTAGTCGCGGGTGGGGTCGATGGTGAGCTCGCGGAGGAGTTCGCCGGTGGCGGCGTCGATGACGCGCACGTGCAGGTCCTGGACGAGCAGCAGGACTTGGGTTCCGGCGTGGGTTCGGCCGACGCCGATGTGGTGGAGGCGGCCGGCCAGTCGGAGGGTGACGCAGCCGGTGGAGTCGATGCGGTCGGTGCGGACCCGGTCGTGGGTGTCGCGGTTGCGGTCGGCGCCGGGTGCGGCTTTCGGCCGCGCGGTGTAGGCGGTGGCCGGGGTGGCCCGGCGGGGCAGGGACCGGTGCGGGCGGTGGCAGTTGTAGGTGTCGACGAAGACGTCGATGAGGGCCTGCAGGTCGGCGATCGTGCCGGGCTGGATGGGCTGGGCGCGCAGCCAGTTCTTCAGCGTCTGCTGGAAGCGTTCGACCTTGCCGCAGGTGGTGGGGTGGTTGGGTCGGGAGTTCTTCTGCGTGATGCCCAGCCGGCGTAGTTCGTGTTCGAGGTGGTTGCGGCCGCCGCGGCCGCCGGCGAAGCGGGTGGTGTAGACGGTGCCGTTGTCGGTGAGCGTCGATGCCGGGTAGCCGTGCAGGTCGGCGGCTTGGCGGAAGGTGTTGAGCACGATCGGTCCGGTGATCCGGGTGTGGGCGGTGACGTGCAGCGCCAGTCGGGAGTGGTCGTCGAGCCAGGTGATGATCTCGGTGTCGGCGCCTGGGGTGCCGTCGGGGGTGGCCAGCCGGTAGTGGGTGAAGTCCGATTGCCAGGTCTCGTTGGGTTGCTCGGCGGCGAAGCGGATGTAGGAGGACTTGGGCCGCTTGGCGGGTTCGTGGGTGACCGCGCCGGCGCGGGTGAGGATCCGGTGGATGGTGGCCCGCGCGAGGCTGGTCTGGTGGTGATGGGTCAGGTGCCAGCCGATGGTGTCCGCGCCGGCGTCCAACCCTGACTCGGCCAGCTGCTTGCGTAGTCCCAGCACCAGCTCGACCGTGGCCGGGGCGGTGGCACCCGGTGAGCTGCGTGGCCGCCGGGAGCGGGGCTCGAAGGCGGCGTCGCCTTCGGCCCGGTAGCGGGCCAGCAGCTCATAGAGCCAGGACTTGGAGACGCCGTAGGTCTCGATGACCTCGGCCGGGCTCCGGCCCTCCACCTCGATCGCCGTGATGACCAGCCGCGCCTTCGACATGGTCGACCCTCAGCCGAGGGTCCGGCATGACCTGCGACATCAGTCCGGCATGTCGTGAGACACCTGTCCGGGATGTCCTGATCCAGGACACTGTCAGCCCGACAGAGTGATGGCAGGGCAGGGGCCGTTCCCGGAGCACTCCGGGGCGGCCCCGACTGCTGTCGCGGGGCGCTTGACCACCATTCTGACCACCGTGAGGCCGACCCTTGCTCGCGAAGGCGGCACCGAGGACATCCACAGCGCCGCGTGACAGGTCGGGTGCGACGTGGCGGTGGACGTCGCCGTTGATGGCGATGGAGGAGTGGGCGAGGGTCTCGCCTGCCGACCCGTCTCGCGTGAAGAACCCCCCGTGGGACGCCACGGCCGAGACGGAGCCCGTGCCCTGCGCCAGGGCGTCGTGAGCGCGATCCAGCCGCACCTGCTGCAGGCACTGCATCGGGCTGATCTGATGCCGCTCCTGGAAGGCGTACTGCAGGCTGCGTGCACTCACTCCGGACGGCTTGGCCAGGTCACCCACCGTGAAGCCGCGGTCGGGAGCCCGCTCGATCTCATCGATCACCCGGTGAGCACGCTCTGGGGCGCGGGTTCCTGCGCGTCGGTGGCGAGTTGCTCGGAACAGGAGTGCGCCTGCGACAGCAGCAGGCCGGAGATCAGGCTGCGCTCGAGCAGCTCTGGGTGGTGCAGGTGCATCGGGCTGCCCGTCGACATCGAGATCTGGCCGTCCGGCACGCTCTTCCGCGCCGGAGAGACTCTCCGTCTGGTCGTTCAGGGCCACGACCTGCACGTCTACCCCGTGAACGCCTTCGCTCAGCGACACCCGTGCACAGTGAACGCTGGCCGGCACGTCCTGTACACCGGAGGGCGGCGCGACTCTCACCTGCTCGTTCCGGTGATTCCCGAGGGCGACTGACGATCTCGGCGTCCTGCTCCCCGCGGGACTGCTGCGACTTCGGTTGACAGCCGAGGGCATCCCGGTGCGGCTGACCTGCGGGAGTTGGCCACTTGACCCAGGCCCACCAGGCCTGGACTGCTGCTCCGGTCAACCAGCGCGATCTGGAGGACGCCTACCTCATCGACGCCCTCATCGACGCCCACGGCGGCGGCCCGGAGTTCGGCTACCGGTTCCTCGCAGACGAAGTCGCCGGCGCCGGACTGGTCGCCGGTGAACGTCGCATCTGGCGACCGTGCTCGGAGCAGGGGCTCTGGTCGACCACGGTGCGCAGGGGCTGGCGAGGTGCGGGCAAGGGCTCTGGCCCGGCTGTACACGACGACCACGTGCAGCGGAACGTCACTGCTCAGCGCCCCGATCAGGTCTGGGGCACCGACATCACCGAACGCCCCACCGCCGAGGGCAGGGTCTACCGCTGCGCGATGAAGGACCCGTTCAGCAACCGCAGCGTCGGCCACGCGATCGACGAAGGGATGACCGCCCAGCTGGCCGTCACCGCGCTACGGACGGCGGTCGCAGGGCGCCAGCCGCGGGGCCTGGTGATGGTGTGCAGCGATCCCGGATCCCAGTTGCGAGCAAGATCGTTCCGCGCCGTCCTGAGCCGCATGCCGGCAGGGGACCATGGGACGCGTCGCCTCTGCGGGTGACAACGACGCGATCGAGTCCCGGCACGCGCTGCTGCAGGAGAACGTCCTGGACCGCCGGCGCTGGCGCACCCGCGACGAGCTCCACGCCGCGATCGTGTTCTGGACCGAACCCGCCTACAACCGTCGCCGGCGCCAGCGTGCCCTCGGTAAGCCCCATTAGTCGAGTTCAGACTCGCCTTCACCACTCAGGCCGCTATCCAGGCACGATCAGTCTCGACCACCGTCAATCGAAGATGCAGCAGCTGCCTGCTGGTCGGCGTCGCTCCGATCCCGGCGTCCTCGGGCAGGACGGTGCGCTACCGGATCAGCCGCTCTGGTGGCCGGCAGCTCGACCGAGCCTGTGACCCGTCGTCCTGGTCCGCCTGCAACGGGATGGACGCACCCGCGCCTGCGCCGGCCGGAGCCGCGCCGAAGGCAGGACCGACCGCGCGACCAAGGGCTACATCGCTCGCGAGCTCGACGAGTTCCCCTGATGGGGCGCTGATGCGTGAGCGGTCACAGGGAGCTGAATCATCTCCGTCGATCCCGCTCAACGGGTTTCTGAACTTTACAGATCGCAGAGTCACCCACCACGATCCTCGACGTCATGCCGCGAGTTCGTCCCTGGCCCCACCTGCTGGAGCGGTCTCCCCACCCGCGGTCGATGGGCCGAACACGAAGCACCTTGTCCGGACAATGATGTCGAGAAGGGCCTTCCATGACCACTGAACCGGCGGCCACTGCACCGCTCGTCCAATTCGAGACCCGGCACATCATGCCGATCCCCGAGGACGAGCGTAATGGCTCCGTACGATCCCTCTTCTCGATCTGGGTCGGCATCAACATGCTGCCGCTCACCGTCGTGACCGGGGCCATCGCGACCGGCAGCTTCGGTCTCTCGATCTGGTGGAGCATCGTCGCCATCCTGACCGGCAACGTGATCGGAGCATTCGGCTCGGCGCTCCACGCGTCACAGGGCCCGCAACTCGGCGTACCGCAGATGCTCCAGGCGCGCGCCCAGTTCGGCTTCTACGGCGGGAGTCTGCTCGCGTTCATCGCGCTGTTGATGTTCCTGGGGTTCTTCGCCAGCATCCTCGTCGTCGCGAAGGACAGCCTCCTGGCGGTCTTCCCCGAGCTCAACCCGCGCGTGGTCATCATCGTCTTCGCCGTGGTCGGCATCGCGATCGCTGCGTACGGCTACGACCTGGTGCGCAAGGCGATGGCGGTCCTGTCGGTGATCATCGCTGTCGTCGTCATCATCGCCATGGTCATGCTCTGGTTCGAGCCGAGCGTGACGGGAGCCAACCCGGATGCCGGCTTCACCGTCGCGGGGTTCTTCGGGATGCTCGCGATCGGGGTGGTGTGGCAGCTCGCCTACGCGCCCTACGTCTCCGACTACTCCCGCTACCTCCCGAAGGACACCGGGGTCAGGCCGGCGTTCTGGGCCACCTACCTCGGTCTGGTGCTGAGCTCGGTGTTCGTCATGATCCTCGGTGTGCTCCTCGGGTCGGTCGACCCGAGCAACCCGCTCGGCGCGATGGCGTCGGTGCTCGGGCCGATCGGCACGGTGGGGCTGCTGATCTTCGCCCTCAGCGCGGCGATGATCAACGCGGCGGAGCTGTACTCGGGCGTCATGTGTGCGCTGACCGGCATCAACTCCACGTTCAGCCGGGTGGTCGTCACGTCCCGGACCAGGGTGCTGACGACGCTGGTCTGCGGCGCCATCGCAACGGCCGCAGCGCTCGCCGGCGAGAGTGACTTCGTCACGATGTTCCAGAACTTCGTCACGATCCTGCTGTACGTCCTCATCCCGTGGTCGGCGATCAACCTCATGGACTACTTCGTCATCCGCAAGGGCCACTACGCCATCGAGGAGCTCTTCCAGCGGGACGGTGGCCGCTACGGCCGCTGGAACGTGATCGGGTTGTCGACGTACGCCATCGGACTGGTCGTCCAGATCCCGTTCATGGTGACGCCCATGTACACCGGCCCGCTCGCCGAGCCGCTGGGGTTCATCGACGTGGCGTGGATCGTCGGGTTCGTCGTGAGCGGTGCCGTGTACCTGGTGCTCACCCGCACGCTCGGCACGCGGGGGTCCGTGGACCACGGGGAGACGGCGGTCGTCGGCGATCGCTGAGCCCGAGGCCGCTCGACTGCGGTGGGCGGCGCGGGGCGCGGGGCGTTCGCCCGTGGTGCGGCCGCCAGCTCCTGGGCGGTGAGGCGGGCAGGTCGCCGGAGGCAGCGAGCCGGACGACCTGCCTGCCGCACATCGGAAGCGCAGATGCGCACCAGCGAGAGATGCTGTTGGACAGTGTGTGCTGCTTGTCACATCATTGATCGAGCGGCCGAACAGGCCCCCGGCCCCGGATCGGGAGGTCGGCGCACCACGCTCGGCTCGGCCGGCGCCGAGGGGTCAACGGTCTCCTCGCCGCCGGTACCACGGGGTCGGGCGGCGCTTCGTCGACCGTGCCTCGCTCTCTTCTCGCGGTCCGCCCGTCGCTGAGGCCTAAACCGAGCGGCCGCCCGCTCAGCAGTCCGTTGTCGCACATCGATCCGTCGTGTGCCCGTCAACCGTCACGCCGCCCGTCGGCTGGTCGCGGGCCGAGAACACGACCTAGTTCAAAGGGGACCAAGACATGACCAGAGCCGACACCACCCCGGCGGATGTCCAGAAGGGACTGCGCACGAGCCTGATCGCCGGCTCGATCGGTGTGTTCGTCCACTGGTTCGACTGGGCCATCTACGCATACCTCGCCACGACCATCGCCGAGATCTTCTTCCCGAGCCGGGACGGGAGCGCCGACCTGCTGTCGGTCTTCGCCGTCTTCGCCGTCGCGTTCTTCGTGCGTCCGCTCGGATCCGTGCTCTTCGGGTACATCGGCGACCGGTACGGCCGGAAGATCACCCTGTCGATCGTCATCATCTCGATGGCCGCCGGCACGCTCATGCTCGGGTTGCTGCCGTCCTACGACTCGGTGGGCATCCTCGCCCCGGTCCTCCTCGTCGTGGCCCGGGTCATCCAGGGTCTCGCGGCGGGCGGCGAGTTCGGGTCGGCGGCCGCGTTCCTGGCCGAGTACTCCCCGCCGAAGCGCCGCGGCTTCGGGTGCTCGTGGATCGAGTTCGGGTCGGTGCTGGGGTTCCTGGCGGCGTCCTTCGTGGTGTTCCTGCTCAACGTCGTGCTCACCGACGAGCAGATCCTCGCCTGGGGATGGCGGGTGCCCTTCCTGATCACGGTGCCGCTGGCCTTCGTCGGTCTGTACATCCGGCGTCGGATCGAGGACACCCCGGAGTTCCTGGCGCTCGAACGCCTTGAGACCGTGTCGAAGCAGCCGGTGCGTGAGGTGTTCCGCCGGAACGGGAAGCAGTTCGCGCAGACGGTCGGCATCGAGACCTTCATGAACAGCACCTTCTACGTGGTGCTGGTGTACCTGCTCACCTACCAGGAGGAGATCGTCGGGCTGTCCTCGACCGACGCCGCGCTGCTGTCGACCATCGCCTCGCTGATCGCGATCGCGCTCATCCCGCTCTCCGGTCACGTCTCCGACCGGGTCGGGCGCAAACCGGTGCTCAACACGGCCGCGGTGCTGCTGATCGTCGGGGCCGTCCCACTGTTCCTGCTCATGCAGCAGGGCAGCCTCCCCGCCGGCCTGGTCTCGACCTTCGGGCTGGCGGCCATCCTGGCCATCATCTTGGGCACCCACGCCTCTACCGTCGCGGAGCTGTTCCCGACCCGCACCCGGCAGAGCGGCCTGTCCATGGCCTACAGCGTCGCCGGTGCGTTCTTCGCCGGCACGATCCCCTACATCAGCACCTACCTCATCGACCGCACGGGCAACGACCTCGTGCCTGCCTTCATCCTCGTGGTGGTCGGGCTCGTCGGCTTCCTCACCCTGCGGACGATGCCGGAGACCCGGGGGCGCGAGCTCCTGCACGAGAGCGACAAGCACGCCTGACGGTCAATCCGGCCTGACCCGATCGCCGGGACGCGGGCGCGGGACGTCCAGCGCCCGCGTCCCTCCGGTACCGGTGTCGGGTGACCCGGTGGTCACCGGCCGTGTTGCCCCACGAGTGGACCTCGACCAGGGCACCTGTTCCGATCGGCGCCTCGACGATTCCAGGTGGAGCCGTGTCCGGCTGACCGGAGCGGCCGGCCGGCGGCGTCAGGCCCGGCGGCGCAGGTCGCTGCCGTTCCGGGGGCCGTCGATCAGCCCCACCGCGGCGAACCCCCTGGCCAGACCGTCGTCGTCGATCGCCGTCGTCATGTGCGGGGTGGCGGAAAGGGCCAGCGGGTGGCTGCCGCCCATCGCCACCGCGGTTCCGACGAAGGCGAACATGGAGACGTCGTTGGGGCCGTCACCAAAGGCCACGGAGTCAGCGGGCGACCCGCCGACGTGGTCCAGCAGCACCCGGATGCCTGCTGCCTTGGTGACGCCCAGCGGGCTGATCTCACCGGCAGCCGGAGGCAGACCGGAGATCGAGCCGGCCACCACCTCGGCTCGTCCGTCGAGGAAGCCGGCCACCTCGGCCACCGGTGCCGTGGAACCGAAGAACGACACCTTGTTGACCCCGTGGGCACCGGCCGCCTCCAACACCTCGCCGGGGACGTCGCTCCGCCCGCCCAGCGGTGACGTGGAGACGGGCACGCCCAGCCGCTCGCTGACCAGGTCGACCACCCTCGTCGTCGCGTAGGTGCCGCCGTTGGTCTCCAGGAAGTGCTCGGCGCCCACGCCGTCCAGGTGCCGGACGACGTCCCGCAGGAGGTCCGGGGGGAACGTCAGATGACGGAGGACCCTCCCGGACGGCGACCGCACGAACCCGCCCGAGGACGCGATGAGCCCGTCGAACCCGATCTCCAGGGCGTGGTCGGGGATCTCCGGGAGAGACCTCCCCGTGCAGAGGAGCACCGGGTGGCCCGCCGATCGGGCGGCCTCGATCGCTGCGACGGCGCTGGCCGGGATCTGGCCGGCGGCGTCCATCAACGTCCCGTCCAGGTCGATGAACACGGGGCGGGGTCGCGCCGCGGGCGTGCGGTCCGCGGTCATCGAAGCCCTCCGGCGTCCTGCTGGCGGATCCGGTCGACGAGCCGCAACGCGTCCCGCGTCGTGCCGTGCTCGGGGACGCTCGTCCGCCCGGTCCGCACGAGGTGCACGAACCTCTCGATCTGCGGGACCAGGGTGTGCGATTCCGCGTCGACCGCGAACGGGTCCACGGAGCCGTCGGCGCCGGTGAGGACCAGCGCGCGGGGACTGGCCACGTGGTCCACGGACAGCGATCCCAGCTCCCCCCGGATCTCGCTGGGTGACGACGACGAGGTGATCTTCGACCAGCTCAGGTCGGCGACGAACCCGGGGTACAGCGCGAGAGCAGCACCCGCTCCGTCGGCACCGGTCGGCACGGGGATCGAGCAGCTGGTCACCGTGAGCGGCGACCCGAACAACGCCACCAGGACGTGGGCGCAGTACACACCCAGGTCCAGCAGGGCCCCGCCGGCCATCTGCGGGTCGAAGACGTTGACGGTCCGTCCCGCCAGCACGTCGTCGTGTCCCGACGGTGCTGGTGGCCGGCGGGGGGTGGGGCGGCAACCGCCCAGCGGGTGGAGAGCGGTCAGTCCTGTTGGACGACGTCGATGACCGTCCAGGCCATCAGCACCGCGGCATCGAGCAGTGCGCGCTCGGCGGCCGGTCCGACGCACGCGGCGGCGAACTCCTTCTGGTGGTTGGTGTACGGCAGCGAGTCGACCCCGATGTAGGGGTGGATGGCCGGGACGATCTGCGACACGTTGCCCATGTCGGTGGACGCCCGGTTCATCCGCCCGGCGACCGCCGGGTCGGCGAACACGCGCCCCCGGTCGACCGCGTTGCGGGTGTAGGCGGCCAGCGCCCGCTCGTCGGTGCGGAACGCGTCGTAGGGCTTGCTCTCCGGGACGACGTGCAAGGTGGCGCCGGTGGCCAGCGCGCCGGCCTCGAAGCACCGCC
Organism: Modestobacter sp. VKM Ac-2978; assembly: GCF_026968025.1. Classification (NCBI taxonomy): domain Bacteria; kingdom Bacillati; phylum Actinomycetota; class Actinomycetes; order Geodermatophilales; family Geodermatophilaceae; genus Modestobacter; species Modestobacter sp. VKM Ac-2978. Next base: position 196,422 of record NZ_JAPVBP010000007.1, read on the forward strand.
GGACGCGCTGCTCGAGCTCCTCGAGCTGCTCGAGGGAGTTGGCGCGGGTGTACCAGCGGCCCTCTGTGTGCTCGGGGATCGCATTGGGGGCGTACCCGCCGACGGTCTGGATGCCGTGCACCCGGGTGTCGGCGGGCAGTTGCTGGCGGAGCAGGCCGATGGCCACCTGGGCGACGACGAAGGCGTCGTTGGCGTTGACGCCGTGGTCCGGGTAGGCGGCGGCGTGGGCCGAGACGCCGTCGTAGGTCACGTGGTTGTGCGCGACCGCGAAGGGACGCGCCTCGGCGACGTCCACCGGCGCCGGGTGCACCATCAGCGCCAGGTCGAGATCGCGGAACGCGCCGGCGTCGATCAGCTCGATCTTGCCGCCGCCGCCCTCCTCCGCGGGGGTGCCGTACACGCGCACGGTGAGGCCGAGGTCGTCCGCGAGCGCTGCCAGCGCGAGACCCGCGCCGACCGTGCCGGCTGCGATCAAGTTGTGCCCGCAGGCGTGCCCGAGACCGGGCAGGGCGTCGTACTCCGCCATGATCCCGATCGTCGTCGGGCCGGTGCCCACCTCGGCGAGCAGGGCCGTGTCGAGACCGAGGTAGCCCGGCGTGACGGTGAAGCCGCCATCGGCCAGCGCCTCGCCGACCCAGCCCGCGGCCCGGTGCTCCTCCCACGCCGTCTCCGGGTGGGCGTGCAGGGTCTCGGAGAGCGCGACCAGCGCCGTGGAGGCGCCGGTCACGCGGTGGTCGGCGGCCCGTTTCAGGGCCGCCCGCTCCGTGTCACTCATCACCGGGTACCCCGTAGGACGGCGCCGTGGTCGGGTCCAGGCCCCGGGTGACGTAGTCGTCGCGCTGGGGCAACCACACCTCGAGCAACCGGCCCAGCTCCTCGATCGGGGCGCCGTCGGTCCAGTCCACCCGGAGGTCGGTCACCCGCCAGCCGGCGTCCCGCACCACGGACAGGCCCGCGGAGTGCACCGGCCCGGCTTCCCCGCCGGCGTCGATCGCCGCCCGCACCGCAGCCATCAGCCGCAGCTCGAGGTCGCCGGTCGCCGCGGAGAACGCATCGACCATCAGCTGCGGGATCTCGGCCGAGGCGAGCATGTTGCCGCCGGCGGCGACCCCGTCGCCGACGGCATGGCCGAAGACGCCCAGGGCGCGCTGCCCGGAGTGCACGGCTGCCCGCCCCCGGTCGTCGACGACGAGCAGCTGGCGGTGGTCGATGAACGGGGTCCCACCGGTGACGGTCCCGAGCGCCTCCGTGGCGGAGCGGCCGCCGCGGAGCTGGTCCAGGACCGCCGGCCCCAGCCGGGGATCGGTGACGTTCTGGCTGTTCACCGCACCGATCCCGTCGGCGAGGTGGACACAGCGCGCAGCGACGGCGGGGGAGGAGGAGCAGATGGCCGCCCCGAGGGCCCCGGTCGCGTCCCGGGCGACGAGCGAGAAGGTCATGCGCCGGACCCGGCTGCGGGCGTGCTGATGACCGCGGTCGCGTCGATCTCGACCAGCCACTCCGGGCGCGCCAGGGCGCTGACCACCAGGCCCGTGGACACCGGGTGCACGCCCTTCAGCCAGCGCCCCATGACCCGGTAGACGGTCTCCCGGTAGCGGGGGTCGATGAGGTACACGGTCACCTTGACGACGTCGGCCAGCGACGAGCCGGCCTCCTCCAGCAGCATGGCGATGTTGGCCATCGCCTTCTCCGCCTGGGCTTCGACGTCCCCGACCCCGACCGACTCACGGGTCTCCAGGTCCTGGCCGATCTGGCCGCGCAGGTAGACGACGCCGTTGGCCACCACCGCCTGGCACAGGTCGTTGTCCAGGTTCTGCTCGGGGTAGGTGTCGCGGGTGTTGAACGGACGGATGCGGGTGTGGGTGGGCATCAGGCACCTCCGGTGGACGTGAGCAGTGAGTTCGGGCCGCGGGTGCTGCCGGGCTCGTCCACGGGACGCTCGAACTCGTCCGGCGGGCCCTCGGTCGCGGCGTCGTAGGCGAGGTATCCGCGCTGGATGGAGATCTGGTCGGCGATGTACTTGGCGTCGTGCCACACGCCCCAGATGAAGCTGGACCCCCGCCGGGACTGCCAGGGCAGCCCCAGGAAGTAGACGCCAGGCTCGGCCGACACCCCGCGCTGGTGCTGCGGCCGGCCTCGATCGTCGAAGGCGTCGATCCGCAGCCAGCGGTAGTCGGGGGCGTACCCGGTCGCCCAGATGATCGTGGTGACCCCGGCCGCGGCGAGGTCGAGCTCGAGCACAGGGTCGGTGAGGCACGCCGGGTCCGGCCCCAGGACCCGGGCACCAGGCTCCTCGGGCAGGTCCAGGCCGTTGCGCCGGACGTGCTCGTCGGCCTCGTCGAGCACCGCCAGGTAGTTGGCGTCGCCGTTCTCGACGTTCGTGCGCAGGTCCGAGGCGAAGGTCATGGTGCCCCGGTCGTAGGAGGCGGTCATGCCCAGCAGTTGCACGCCGGTGGCAGCCAGCTCGCGGAAGTCGACCGTGTGGCCCCCATTCGCACCGCTGACCGCGATCGTCACGTGCTCGGCGCCCTGCGGGGGAGCGGCGGCGTCCCACTTGCCCAGGACTCCGAGCCACCACACGAAGTCGCGGTCTCGGTATCGCCGCGGCGGCCGGTCGTGCGGGCCGACCGACAGGTACACCTCCCGCCCTGACGACCGGAGCTCCTCGGCGATCTGCACTCCCGAGGACCCGGCGCCCACGACGAGGACAGCCCCGGCGGGCAGCTGCTGGGGGTTGCGATAGGCGGCGGAGTGCATCTGGGACACCCCGGCGTCCGCCGGGACGATCGGCGGGAACACCGGCCGCTGGAACGGGCCGGTCGCGGCCACGACGTAGCGCGCGTCGATGGTGCCCTCCGACGTCTCGACCCGGAAACCGGGCCGACCGTCGTTCTTGCGCACGGCGGTCACCTCGACGCCGCAGCGCACGGGTGCACCGAACTTCGCGGCGTAGGCGGCGAAATAGTCCGCGACCTGCTCCTTGGGTGCGAAGCCGTTCGGCTCCAGGTCGAACTCCAGTCCCGGGAAGCGGTCATGCCACACCGGCCCGTTCGCCACCAGGGAGTCCCACCTCCCCGTTCGCCACTGTTCGGCGATCCGGGCCCGCTCCAGGACGACGTGCGGGATCCCGCGCTCGGTCAGGTGCTCGCTCATCGCCACGCCGGCCTGGCCGGCACCTACGACGACAACTTCGGTTCTCTCGATCGACATCTCGACCTCCACTGCAGTGGGCAAGCCCGCTCGATTGATTTCAGGCCCTCGATCCCAGCCGGCGCACGTGGCCTGGGGACCACGACGGTGTGCCCGTCCCCCGCCGTCGGGTCGTGCTGAGCCAACCCGACCCTGGGGCAGCTGCGCCAATACATGTTCACGACCGTTCGCATCGGCCCAGCCGATGAAGAGTCGGTGCGTCATCACTTGCGCATGTCGAGCTGCTTGCTGTCCTGCATGCCCGCTTCGGCGCGCGTCGTCCTGCGGCGGCTCCTGCGGCGCAGCGGTGCCGGCGGGGCGCTGCGCCGCTCGACTAGTAGCGCACCCAGGTCGTCTTCAGCGCGCTGTACTGGTCGAACGCGTGCAGCGAGAGGTCGCGGGCGTTGCCGGAGAGCCCGAAACCGCCGAACGGTGTGGTGACGTCGAGAGCGTCGACGGTGTTGACCGAGACCGTTCCGACGCGCAGTCGGCTGGCGACGCGGTGCGCACGGCTCAGGTTGTCGGTCCACAAGGAGGCAGCCAGCCCGTAACCCCCGGAGTTCGCTGTCGCCACCGCGTCGTTCTCGTGGTCGAAGGTGAAGACCCCCAGCACCGGGCCGAACACCTCTTCCAGCGCGAGCCGCGATCCTCGTGGCACCTCGTCGAAGATCGTGGGGCCGACGAAGCACCCCTCCCGCTCGAGTCGTTCGCCACCCAGCACGAGGTGCGAAGACGTGCGCGCCGACTCGATGTGGTCCAGCACCGCACCGACCTGCTTCTCGCTGACCAGGGGACCCATCCCCGTCGAGGGATCCAACGGGTCGCCGACGACGATCTCTCGTCCGAGTTCCACGACCCGGTCGAGCAGGGCGTCCTTGATCGACCGCTCCACGAGCAGTCGGGACGTCGCTGAGCACACCTGCCCGGCGTTGTAGAAGATCCCCTGGATGACCCCGGCAGCAGCGGCGTCCAGGTCGGCGGCGTCGGCGAACACGAGGTCCGGGCTCTTGCCGCCGGCCTCCAGCCACACCTGCTTCATGTTCGACTCGCCCGCGTACACCTGCAGGAGGCGGCCGACGGCCGTCGAACCGGTGAAGGCGATCGCATCGACGTCGTGGTGGCGGCCCAGCGCCTGGCCCACGACGGGGCCCGGTCCGGGGACCACGTTGAGCACCCCGTCCGGCAGACCTGCGTCACGGGCGAGCTCGGCGAGTCGCAGCACCGAGAGCGGTGACTCCTCGGCCGGCTTGAGGACGACGCTGTTGCCCACGGCGAGCGCGGGAGCGAGCTTCCACGCGGCGATCTCGAGCGGGTAGTTCCAGGGGACGATCGCCGCGATGACGCCGAGCGGTTCACGGGTGACCAGGGCCAGGTCGCCGGGACCGGTGGGTGCGACCTGCCCGTAGACCTTGTCGACCGCCTCGGCGAACCAGCGGAACGTCGCGGCGGTCCCCGGGACGTCGACACCGGTGGTCTCGGAGATGAGCTTGCCCGCGTCGAGCGTGTCGAGCAGAGCCAGTTCCTCGGCGTTCGCCTCGACGAGGTCGGCCAGTCGCAGCAGCACGCGCTTGCGATCCGCCGGAGCCGCGCGGGACCAGTCCCCGCGCTGGAACGCGGCACGAGCCGCCGCCACGGCGACGTCGACGTCCTCGGCTCGACCCGACGCCACCTGGGCGATCACGGCGCCGGTGGCCGGATTGGTCGAGGGCTGGACGCCGCCTGCGCGCGCGGGGGTCCAGCGGCCGTCGATGAACAGCTCCTCCCGCGGGCGGACCCGGGAGGCGCGCTCGGCCCACTCCGCTGCCGACAGCGGACCGCTTCCGCCGGGCGTGGGCAGGGGATCGCTGTTCGTCGGCGCCTCGAAGCCCACAACTGCCTCGGTCACGTCGGGTCCTCTCGATGGGCTCGGATCGGCTCGGCGGCGTCATCGCACGTGCAGCTCGCCACCGTGGACCCTAGGTCGGGAACCTGCTCGTCACAGGGGCTCGACGGGCAGCCGCTTCTGATCGCTTGGACCAGTCCAGCTGATGCAGTCATCGGTCGTCGTCGGGTCGGCAGGTGCCGTGCGCGGACCCGTCGTCACCTCGGTCGGCGTGCCACGACGCCGGTGAGCCGGGGGCCGAGTGCCACCGCCGGCCCTCCGTCGCCGTGGCCGGTGGGTCAGGACGTGATCACGGGGGCGTGCTGGAGCACCGCGCGGGCTCGGGTCCCCACCGCGCGGGCCCGCGCGGTGGGGCGTACCGACGACAGTCGGGCGATGACGATGGACAACGGCGGCACCTCGTCGGCGATGGGGCGGGCGAGGACCCGGGCGCCGCCGTAGGTGACGTCGTCGACCGGCCGCAGGTTGAGGATCGAGTAGCCGTGGCCGTGCGCCACCAGGCCGCGGACCGTCTCGTAGCCGGCCGACCGGTGACGCACCGTCGGACTGACCCCTGCTGAGGCGAGGATCTGCTGGAAGTACTCCCGGCTGCGGGGGAGGTCGAGCAGGACCATGGGGTCGTGCTCGAGGTCGCGCAGGTGGATGCGCGCGCGGCCGGCGAGACGGTGGTCCGGCGGCAGGATCACGTAGGGGGCGGCCTCGGCGACCACCGTTCGGTCGATCTCCGGGCCGAGGCCGAGGTCGTAGCTGATCGCGAGCTCCGCAGCCCCGGTCCGCAGCGCGCTGTTCAGGGTCTCCGCCTCGGTCTCGATGAACTCGACCTCCACCCCGGGGTGGTGCTCGGCGAGGTCGGCCAGCAGTGCCGGCAGGACGAAGGGTGCCAGGGTGACGAAGCAGGCCACCCGGATGTGCCCGCGCACGTGCTCGCCACGACCGCGCGCGGTGTCCAGGACCTCGTCCATGTGCGCCAGCACGGCCCGCGCATCGCTGAGCAGCTCCTCCCCGGCCGCGGTGAGCGCCAGTCCGCGCGCACGCTGCCGGATGAACAGCTGGGTGCCCACCTGCCTCTCGAGCTGGGCCACCGCAGCGGACACCGCCGACTGCGCTACCCGGAGGTCCCCGGCGGCCTGCGTCATGCTGCCGTGGATCGCCGCCTGCACGAAGTAGCGCAGCTGGGCGAGGGTCACGTCCGGACGTCGCCTCATGGGGCCTCCCTGCGTCGAGATCGCGGTGGCGCGGACGACGACCGCATCGATCCGAGATCACACCCGGTGAACAAGTCAAGCTAGGTCATCAACCGACTCGATGCCAAGCGGGTGTCCAGCGGAGCCGGGTGGGTCGGCGCCCGGCCGGTGCGCCCACGACCCAGCGGACCACCGTCCGGAGGTCGGCGCCGGTGGGGAGCCGATTAGCGCCCCGTCTCGTCCGTGGGTCGGACCGTGGGCAGAGCGGGCGCGCCGGTGAGCGCCTCGGGAGCCAGCAGTCGGTCGACCTGGGCCCGGGTCAGGAGCCCTCGTTCGATGACCAACTCGATGCTGCCGCAGCCGCGGGCCTGCGCCTCCTGGGCCACCGCGGTCGCCGTCTCGTAGCCGAGCAACGGGCTGAGGGCGGTCACCAGGCCGATCGAGCTCGCCACGTTCGCGGCCAGCTGGTCCTCGTTCGCGGTGATCCCGCGGACGCAGTGCCGGGTCAGCACGTCCACGCCGGCGGTGAGGTGGCCCAGGCTGGCGAAGAGGGCCCGGGCGATGATCGGCTCGAAGGCGTTCAGCTGCAGCTGGCCGCCCTCGGCCGCGAGGGTGACCGTGACGTCGTTGCCGATCACCTCGAAGGCGATCTGGTTCACGACCTCGGGGATGACCGGGTTCACCTTCCCGGGCATGATGGAGGACCCCGCCTGGCGCGGCGGGAGGTTGATCTCGTTCAACCCGGCGCGCGGACCGGACGAGAGCAGCCGCAGGTCGTTGCAGATCTTGGAGAGCTTGACCGCGACCCGCTTCAGCACCCCGGAGAGCTGCACGAACACGCCGACGTCCTGTGTCGCCTCGATGAGGTCGTCAGCGGAGCGGAGCGTCTCGATGCCGGTCAGCGTCCGCAGCTCGGCGAGCGCCCGCTCGCGGTACTGGGGATGGGCGTTGAGCGCCGTCCCGATGGCCGTGCCCCCCAGGTTCAGCTCGTGGAGCAGGAGGCGGGCCTCGGCCAGGCGCTGCTCGTCCTCGGCCAGGGTCACCGCGATGGCGCTGAACTCCTGCCCGAGGGTCATCGGGACGGCGTCCTGCAGCTGCGTGCGGCCGATCTTGAGGAGACCGGCGAACTCCGCGGCCTTGTCGCTGAACGCGGCCCGGAGGAGTCCCAGCTGGACGAGCAGCTCCTGGAGGTGGCGGTCCAGGGCCAGTTTGACGGCGGTCGGGTAGACGTCGTTGGTGCTCTGCCCGAGGTTGACGTGTTCGAGCGGGTGGAGGACGGCGTAGCTGCCGCGGCCGACACCGAGGTGCTCGAGCGCCCGGTTCGCGAGCACCTCGTTCGCGTTCATGTTGCTGGAGGTCCCGGCGCCCCCCTGGATCAGGTCGACCACGAACTGGTCGTGCAGGGCGCCGCCGCGGACGTCCTCGCAGGCTCGCACGATGGCTGCGGCCTTCTCGTCAGGGAGCAGCCCGAGGTCCCGGTTGGCTGTTGCGGCGGCCTGCTTGACCGTGGCCAGGGCCCGCACGAAGTGGGGCACGGAGGCGAGGGGGGCGCCGCTGATCGGGAAGTTGTCCAGGGCCCGCGCCGTGTGGGCACCGTAGTAGGCCTCCATGGGCACCTCGATGTCCCCGAGCAGGTCGTGCTCGGGGCGGGTGTTCGCGGTACGGGTCAGCGGGCTGATCATGTGGCATCTCCTGAATCGATGGCCAACGGACGCGTGGCGCCCAGGGCGCTGGCGTCCCCGGCGGGGGTGAACCGGCCGGCTCCGGCGGTGGAGCCGCTGCCGAGGCGATGAGGCCCATGCCGCTGTCCCACGCGTCCCCGTGCCCAGCCGGCGTCGGTTCGATCGGCGTCGGGTGCCGGTGGGGTGTGGGCGCGCCGACCGGGACAGGGTGGCCCTCGGAGGCGCCATCCGAAAAGCGGAGGATTGCGATGCCCGACAGCAGTTCGGCAGATGCGAGCAGCCGCAGCAGTCGGCCAGTGAGACCGTCGTGGGTCTCCGCGTTGTTCCGAGTGCTCTGCCCATGGTCTGCATCACGTCCGGTGATCCGGATCCCCGTTTTCGCGTGCTTGGTGGCCCCCTGGCCGACGCCGATAGTTACCCATCGAGCTCCAGCCACCCGCAGAGACGAGGCCGTGATGGACAACGCCCAGGCGACTGAGCGCATCGAGACACGCACCATCGACCACATCCCGGAGACGGAGCGGCACGGCCGGGCGTGGAACCTGTTCACCGTCTGGTTCGGGTCCAACATCATGTTGCTGACGGTGGCGACCGGGGTGGTCGCCACGGCCGTCTACGGTCTGCCGGTCTGGGCCGCGCTGGTCGCGCTGGCCCTCGGCAACGTGGTCGGTGGCGTGGTCATGGCCCTGCACGCGGCCCAGGGCCCGCAGATGGGCGTGCCGCAGATGCTGCAGACCCGCGCACAGTTCGGGTCCTACGGGAGCCTGCTGGTCGTCGTCCTGGTGATCGGCATGTACCTGGGCTTCTTCGCCTCGAACCTGGTGCTCGGCGGCCAGGCGGTGGCGAGCCTCTTCGGCGTCGGCGAGAACACGGCCATCGTCCTGATCGGCCTGGTCAGCGTGGCCGGTGCGATCGTCGGGTACCGCCTGATCCACGCACTGACCGGTCTGATGAGCGTGGTGTCGGGGATCGTCCTGGCGCTCGCCTTCATCTGGGTCCTCGGGGTCAACGGGATGCCCGCGGGCAGCCTGAGTGCCGGGTCGTTCTCCTGGTTCGGCTTCATGGGCACGTTGTCGCTGGCCGCCCTCTGGCAGATCGCCTATGCGCCGTACGTGTCGGACTACACCCGCTACATGCCCAAGGACACCGGCGTCCGGCCCGCGTTCTGGGCCACCTACAGCGGCGCCGTCGCCGGCTCGGTCCTCCCGATGATCCTCGGCGCGCTGGTGGGTGCGGCGCTGCCGGGGGACGACACGGTGACCGGCCTGGGGACGCTCACCGAGGGCATCGGCACGCTGGTGATCGCGGTCTTCGGCATCGGGATCGCGGCGACGAACTCGATGAACCTCTACTGCGGTGCGCTCTCCTCGATCACGGTCGGGCAGACCCTGTTCGCCCGGTGGGTGCCCCGTGCGAGCAGCCGCGCGGTCGTCGCGGCCGTGCTGTTCCTCGCCTCGCTGGTGATGGCCATCGCCGGCAAGGACGACTTCCTGGTCAACTTCACCAACTTCATGCTGCTGCTGCTCTGCGTGCTGGTCCCGTGGACGGCCATCAACCTGGTCGACTACTACGCCGTCAAGCACGGCCGCTACGACATCGCCTCGCTCTTCGAGCGGGACGGCGGGGTGTACGGCAAGGTCAACGGTGTCGCGGTGGCCTGCTACGTCATCGGCATCGCCGTGCAGGTCCCGTTCCTGAGCACCACGCTGTTCACCGGCCCGGTCGCCGAGCAGCTCGAGGGCGTCGACGTCTCGTGGATCGTCGGCCTGGCCATCGTCTCGCCGCTCTACTTCGCACTGATCAAGCGGCGGGACCGCCGGCGTGCGAAGCCGCTCGCCGAGTCGGAGCTCACCGCACCGGCCGCCGTCCTCGCCCGCACGGAGGGCTGACCGCGCCGCGCCGCGGCGCCCGTGGATCCGGTTCCCGCTCGTCCTCCCTGTTCACGCCGGTGACCCGGCCCTGATGACCTCGTGGATGGATCACCGATGACCGAGTACGACTACCTCGTCGTGGGCGGCGGCACCGCCGGCTGCCTGGTGGCGGCCCGGCTGGCCGAAGACCGTGATGTCACCGTCGCCCTGCTGGAGTGGGGGCCCGACGACCGCGGAGAGGACCGCGCCAGCTCGCTGCGCCGCTGGGCGGAGATGCTCGAAGGGGAGTACGACCTCGACTACCGCAGCGTCCCCCAGTCCCGGGGCAACAGCGGCATCCGGCAGGCGCGGATGCGGTTGCTCGGCGGGTGCTCGAACGCCAACACGATGATCTCCTGGCGACCGCTCCCCGGCGACCTGCGTGAATGGGTGACCCTCGGTGCGGCCGGTTGGGATCCGGAGACGGTCCTGCCGTACTACGACCGGTTGCGGACGCCGATCCAGCCCGTGGCGCCGCAGGACCGCAACCCCTACGTCGCCGATGTCGTCACCGCAGCGGCCGCGGCCCTGGACGTCCCGGTGCGGGAGCGGTGGAACGACGGGAGCCTGGACGACCGGGCTGAGGGAACGGGCTTCTTCGAGGTGGGCTACACGCCGTCGACGAACCAGCGGGCGTCCACCTCGCACCACTACCTGCACCCGGTCATGGACGCGCTGGAGAACCTGACCGTCGTCACCGGTGTGCAGGCGGAGCGGCTGCTGCTCGACGACGGCCGGGCGGTTGGGGTGCAGGTGCGGGGCAGCTCGGGCTCGGCCACGTACCGCGCCAGCCACGAGGTGATCGTGTCCTGCGGTGCCATCGACTCGGTGAAGCTGCTCCAGGTCTCCGGCATCGGGCCGCGGGAGGTGCTCGAGCGGGCGGGCGTCCCGGTGCAGGTCGACCTGCCCGGCGTGGGGGAGAACCTGCAGGACCACGCAGAGGGGCTGATCGTCTGGGAGGCGCGGGCAGTGCCCCCGAGCACGTGCGCCAGTGGTTGGGACGCCGGAGCGATGCTGTCGGTCGACGGTGACCCGGAGCGGCCGGACGTGCTCATGCACTTCCCGGTCGAGCCGTGGGCCGACCACGCGGTGACGTTCGGGGCGCAGCTGCCGGACGACATCCTCTCGATCGCACCCAACGTCGCCAGGCCCGCGAGCCGCGGCCGGGTGTCGATCACCTCCGCCGATCCCGCGGCACCACCGTCGATCGACTACGGCTACTTCACCGATCCGGACGGGCACGACGAGCGGATGCTGGTGGCCGGCGTCCGGGCCGCCCGCTCGATCGCGGAGCAGGAGCCGTTCCGGTCGTGGCTGGTGCGTGAGGTCTTCCCTGGCCCCGACGTCACCTCCGACAACGACCTCTCCCGAGTCCTGCGCGCGACCCACCAGACCGTCTACCACGTGTCGGGGACGTGCCGGATGGGTGCGGACGACGATCCGCTGGCCGTGCTGGACCCGACGTTGCGGGTGCGCGGGGTCGCCGGCCTGCGGGTCGTGGACGCCTCGGTCTTCCCGACCATCCCGTCGGTGAACCCGGTGGCCACGATCATGGTGGTGGCGGAGCGCGCGGCCGACCTCATCGCCCAGGACCGCGCGGCCGAGCACCCGGCCTCGGCATGACCGTCCGCATCGGGATCGCGCGGTGGCATCCCCGGCCCGGCACGGGGTGGAGGACCTCGACGCCGCGCTGACCCACATCGCAGCCGTCGCCGACCATGCCGGCTACGCCCGTGTGCTGCATGCCCGGGGGCTCGGGTCGTGTTCTCCGTGTCCGCGCCTACGAGGTGGTGGCCTACGAGGTGGCGGCCGAGCGGTGGCGGCCGAGCGGTGGTGGGACATGCTGCACCCAGTCCAGGGGCTGGCGCACGGGAAGCAGTGGCTGATGGCGAACCAGTCCGGCGGGGCGGCGCTCCTGGGCGGCACCGCTCCGGCTGCAGCCTTCTCCGGTCCCGTCGTCCCGTGCTCACATGGCGGCCATGGCTCCCATGCCGACCATCATCAGCCCGCCGGCGACGTCGGCGACCACCGAACGCGGTGGGCGCGGAACCGCTCGTCCCGCGACGCGGCGTCGCGCCAGCCACCAGGCGGCCACCGCACCGCAGGCCAGCAGTGCGAGGAGGCCGTCGTAGCCGGCCGGCCCCGGGGTGACGCCGCTCCCGTGGTGGTGTGCGGCGTGCACCGTCATCGGACTGGTGGTCGCGGCAGCGACCAGGACGGGCGCGGCCATCAGCGCCATGAGCACGCCCGAGCCGGCCACGTCGATCGCGCACCCGAGCGCTCCCTGGCCGGTCCGGGCCCCGGGGAGGGCGAGGACCAGGCCGGTGCCGATGAGGGCCAGCGTGCAGCCGGCCAGCGCCCACGGGGACTCCATGGCCAGTGCACTGACCACCATTGCCGCCAGGACGACGAGGTGCGCCCGCCGTAGGTGCCGGTGCCGGTGCCGGTTGCAGACGAGCATCACGGCGGCGGCGACCACGCAGAGCGCTGCGGCGGTCAGGTGCACGCCGTGGCTCATCCGTGCTGTGGTTCGCCCCGCGGGTGCTCGGAGCCACCGCAGCACCCGCCGGCCTGGACGGCGTCTCCGGTGACCTGGGTGGCGCAGTGCGCGGAGCGGGGCACCGGCACGTCGAGCGCCGGGTTCTGGTCGAAGAAGCCGTAGGGCTTCATCACGAACCCGGTGTGGTCGACGGGCATGATCGGCCAGTCCTCCGGCCGGGGGAAGTGCGTGAGGCCGAAGGTGTGCCACAGCACGAGGTCCTCGCCGTCCAGCTCGCGGTCGGCGCGGACCCAGCTGTCGATCCCGGTGTTCCCCGGGTTCTGGTTGACGTACTGCCCCGAGGGATACCGCTGGTCGTCGTCCTGGGCGGTCACCCACAGGTGCCTGGTCGTGAAGGCCGCCCGCTGGGCGATGGAGGACGACGGGTCGGCCATCAGGGTTGGCTGCCCCTCGGGCAGCAGGACGTAGGCGACCGGCTGCCCCATGCGGTTCCGGCGCTCGGGGTTGCTCACGTGCCACGCGCGGCCGACCGTGCCGTCGGCCATCCGCGCACCCTCGGACTCGCGGGTGATCCGGGTGGCCCGGCGGGTGAACGCGTTGCCGTACGGGTTCTCCGGGCCGACCGGCACCCGCACGGCGTCCACCTCGTCGACGGCGTTGCCAACCCCGTCGACCATCATGTCCAGCCGCGCGGAGAACAGGTGCTGGTGGAACGGTGCCCCGACGCCGGGCGCGATCTCCGAGGCCCACGGGTACTCCGAGCCGTCCGGCCGGGCGCCGGGGTAGGCGGAGGCGAACACCACGCCGGTCGCCTTGCAGTCGAGCTCGATGGTCCCGTCGAGGTAGAGGTACCAGTAGAAGCCGTAGTCGTAGTTGCCCACGGTGATGAAGAAGGAGATCACGAGCCGGCGTTGGCGCCGGGTCGAGCTCGTGCCGTTGTACCCGTCGGTGTGCTTCCAGAGGACCCCGTCGTCCTCCTCGTGCATGCAGATGGCGTTGCGGATCGTCCGCGGGTGACCGTCGTCGTCGGCGATGGCGGCGTCGAAGTAGTGGATCTCGCCCAGGCAGTCGCAGCCGAGCTCGAGCGAGTTGGCCTCCTTGCCGAGGGAGTACTCGCCGGCGTCGAAGTAGTTCTGCCAGAAGCGGACCGGGGACGGGTCGCCGTAGGGGACCACCATCTCGGCCACCGACGCCCGGTACACGATGGGCCGGACCCGGCCACCGTCTCGGAACCCGAGCTGGTGCAGGGTGAGACCCTCGACCTGGTCGAAGCCGATGCGGAACTCCCAGTTCTCCCAGCGCACGACGTTGCCCTCGACGGAGAACGACGGCCCCTCGGGCTGGGTGATCTCGATCGGCCGCTGGCTGTCGCGGGCCGGCAGGTCCGCTGGCCGCGGTTCGAAGTCGGCTCGCGCGGTCGACAGCTCGAAGATGCCGTCGTCGATGAGCTCGACCACCTCGGCGGTGATCAGGTCGACGTAAGCGACGACCCCGTCGATCGGGTGCGCCCAGACGTTGTCCGCGTCATCGAGCTGCAGGAAGGACAGGCACCGCACCAGCCGGCGCCCCTCCTCGCCGGGGATGTCGAAGCTCCCGGCGCTCAGCGCGGAGACGCGGATGCGCTCGGGCTGGTCCAGGCCGCGGCGGGCCATGGCGGCGCACCAGTCGGCGTCCTGCCAGAGGATCTTCTCCACCAGCACGAACTCCTCGCCCATGATGGGCGGCTGGCCCTCGACGGCGACGTCGACGTCCCGCCGGGACACCACCGTGCCCTCGTCCAGCGACGTGACCACTTCGGTGACCGCCCCGGCGCTCCGGTCCAGCAGCGTGCTCCGCACCTGGCGATGCCACGGGGTGCCCTCCTGCCAGGAGAGCACCTCCCGCTTGGCCGGCTCGGCCAGCATGACCAACGGGAAGCGGGTGGTGGAGCTGATCAGGCCGGCCTCGGCGAGGATCGCCCGGTTCTGCTGGATCTCCTCGGCGGTGAGCCGGTCGAGCGGGTGGGCGGTCATGGGGTCCCTCCGGGTGGCGAGTGCAGTCGCCCGGTTCTTTGCGCTGCGTACCGAAGAATAGGGTGGCCCGGACCACACTCCTAGCGGCCGAGTCATGGCCTTTCTTGATGCGGGTCATCGATAATGTCGCCATGGCTCGCCCCCGGAACCAGACCGCACGCCGTCGTCAGCTGGTCGCGGCCGCGGGCCGGGTCATCGCGGCGCGCGGACTGGCCGGCCTGCGCATCAAGGACGTCGCCGACGAAGCGGGCCTGTCGGCAGGGTCGGTCTCCTACTACTTCCCCGAACTGGACCACCTGCTGCTCGACGTGCACCACGACGCGGTCGACCGCTACTACTGGTCGCGCATGGAGGCGGCTGCGCGAGCCGAGGATCCGCGGGACAAGCTCAACCAGCTCGTGGACCAGGGCATCCCCGACGACGCTGCCGACCCGATGGGCCCGGTCCTCTACGAGCTGCACCTGAGTGCCGCCCGGAACAAGGCGCACGCAGTGCTGATGTCGGGCCTGTTCGACCGTGAGGTGTCGCTCTACGCCACGGTCCTCGACGCGGGCGTGGCGCGCGGGGTGTTCGCCCCGATGGACGACCTGCGCGCCGCGGCGACCAACGCGGTCGTCCTGGAAGATGCCTACGGCCTGCACCTGGTCGGCCGCAACCAGTCGATCCGCCCGCAGGAGGCCCGGCGGTTAATCCGCGCCTACCTAGCCGGCGTCACCGGCTGCGACCTCCAGTCCCGGATCGCCGGGTGAGTGCGGTCAACCGGTGGTGAGTCGTCCGTACAGCTCGGGGCGGCGGTCGCGGAAGAGCCCCCACATCTGCCGCTCGGCGTCCGCCTGCGCCAGGTCCACCTCGGCCAGGAGCACGACCTCGCTGTGCTCGTCCGCCCGGGTCAGGATCTCGCCGTGGTGGTCTGCGACGAGGGACCGGCCCAGGAAATCCAGGCTCCGCCCGCTCCCGGTGCGCTCCGTGCCCACCCGGTTGCTCGCCAGCACCGGGACGGAGTTCGCCGCGGCGTGGCCCTGCATGCAGCGCTGCCACTGGGCCATCGGGCTGCCTCCCGGGTAGAGCGGGTCGCTGCCGATCGCCGTGGGGTGAACCAGCAGCTGCGCGCCGAGCAGCGTCATGACCCGCGCCGCCTCCGGGAACCACTGATCCCAGCAGATCCCCACCCCGACCCGCCCGACAGCGGTGTCCACCCGGAAGCCGGTGTCCCCGTCGGCGAAGTAGGACGTCTCGACGTACCCGGGGTCGTCGGGCACGTGGGACTTGCGGTAGACCCCGAGGCGACGGCCGTCCGCGTCGATCACGGCGACGGAGTTGAACAGTCCGTCCGCCGTCCGCGCGTAGAAGCTGACCGGCAGGACGACCCCCAGTTCACGTACGAGGGACTCCATCCGGGCCACCACGGGGGACTGGTCGATGGTGCGGGCCAGCTCGAAGTGGGCAGGGTCCCGTTCCTGGCAGAAGTACGGGCCGGCGAACAGCTCCAGCAGCAGCACCAGGGGCCCCGCTGGCAGCAGCGGTCCGGACGAGCTGCTCGGCGTGGTCCACGTTCACGGTCTGCTGGTCGGCGCAGGCCATCTGGGTGATGGTGACCTTTGATCGACCCGTCGTCCTCTCGGTTGCGCGGAACAGCGGGATGGTGCTGAGCCGGCTCCGGCGGCGGGCGACCGACGAGGCGCAGGGGCTCGCGCCGGGCTGCGGGTCTCACCAGTTCTCGTGCACCGGCGCCCCGTCCACGAAGGTCGCCCGCACGCGCAGGGAGGAGAGCTCGCCGGGATCGACGGCGAAGGGGTCACCGTCGAGCAGCACGAGGTCGGCGGCCTTGCCCACGGTGAGGGTCCCTGTCTCCTGGTCCGTGCGGTTGGCTCGGGCGGCTCCGGCGGTGTAGCCGTGCACCGCTGCACGCACGCCGACCGCTTCGCCGGCGAGCAGCGGCACGTTCCTGGCGTGGTCGTCGTCGGCGTGCACGTCCGCCGGGGGAGCGGTGCGGTTCACGGCGACGTGGATGCCCCACAGCGGGTCCGGGCTGGAGACGGGCCAGTCCGAGCCCATGGCCAGGGAGACGCCTGCCTGAGCCAGGCTGCCGAAGGCGAAGTGCCGGGACCGCTGGTCGGGGGTGAGGTACGGGAGCTTGGTCTCCACGAGCACCTTGTCCTCGCGGGCCCACAGCGGCTGGATGTTGGCGATGACCCCCAGCCGTCTCATCCGCGTCATGTCCTGGCGGTCGATGAGGTCGATGTGCGCGATCTGGTGCCGCGGGTCCCGACCGGTGGACTCCGGGCCGGCGGCCTCCAGCGCGTCGAGGCACTCCCGCACCGCACGGTCGCCGACGGCGTGCATGTGCAGGTCGAACTCCTCGGCCACCAGACTCGCCACCGCGGCACGCAGTGACTCCGGCGGGATGAAGCTCATGCCCACCTCCCCGTCCATGCCCGCGTAGGGGGAGAGGAGGGCGGCGGTGTGGTTCTCGCAGACGCCGTCCTGCATGATCTTGACGGCGGTGGCGCGGAACCTCCCGGCCGACGCACGCCGCCGTCGTCCGCGCAGGTGCTCGAGCTGATCGAGCCCATCCTCCCGGCGCCACCACAGCGCACCGGTCACCCTGGCGGTGAGCTCCCCGGACCTCGCCGCGGCGAGGTAGGCGTCAAAGCTGTCGACGAACAGGTCGGCGTCGCCGACGGCGGCGTCCTGCCACGCGGTGATGCCCAGCTCGTGCAGGTACCGCTGTCCGGCCAGGAGCGCAGCGCGGAGGCGCGCGGAGTCGGGCGGCGGCAGGAGGCGGGTGACCAGGCCGGCTGCAGACTCGAGCAGCAGGCCGGTCGGTTCGCCGTCCGGGTCGCGCTGGATCCGGCCGCCTTCCGGATCGGGCGTCGTGGCGGTGATCCCGGCGCGCCGCAGGGCCGCCGAGTTCACCCACACGCCGTGGCAGTCGTGGCTGGTGAGCACGACCGGCCGGTCGGGGACGAGGTCGTCGAGGTCGTCGCGGTGCGGGAAGCCGCCCGGGAAGACGTCGCCGTACCACCCCGAGCCCTCGAGCCACGGGTCGTCCCGGTGCCGGTCCCCGTGCTCGGCGACCAGTCGGCGGTAGTCCGCACGGTGGTGCACGCCCGAGAGGTCGCACCCCAGCCGCTGCAGGCCCCCGGCGACGGCGTGGACGTGCGCGTCCTGGAACCCGGGCAGCAGGGCACCGCCCTGCAGGTCGGCGATGTGCGTCTCGGGGCCGACGAGGTCGCGGACCCGCTCGCCGACGGCCACGATGCGGCCGTCGCGCACGGCGAGCTCGGACACCGCCTCGGTGCCGTCCATCGGGTGCACGGCGCCGCCGTGGAAGATCCAGTCGGCGTCACCTTCGATGGCCACGATTGCCGCTCCTGTTCTCGCGTGTGCGTCGGTCTGGCTGGTGGGGGAGGACATCAGGCGGTGCGCGCCGATGCCGCGGCGCCCTCGGTCGGGCTCGGTGTGCCCGCCGTTGCGCACGCCGGCGCTCGGATGCCAGGGACCAGCGGTGGGGTGTGCGTTCGGAGGCGTGTGAGGCGCTCACGCCGTCACGTCTCCGTTGCTGCCGCATTGCTCGTCTGGCGCAAGTGACGCATGACGACTCGCGGCGCGGGAAGGGGCGCTCGCACCCGACTTCTCGATGCGCCACAACGCAACAAGAACTGGCTGCCTCGCTGCTCAGGTGGCAGTGGGCCTCCCCTGGGCGCTCGAGCGGGGCATTCGCCGTGCCGACCGGGTGAGGCGTGCAGCCGATGCCCGCATCGCAACGGGCATCCTCAGGGAGCGCCGCGAACTGACGGAGCAGCGGGCGTTCGACCACCTACGGGTGCTCAGAGTGGTGTCCACCGAGGTGGTGTGCGACGGCCCGAGTGAGCAGCGGGCCCGGAACGTCGAGGCGGCCACCGCGTGATCTTCTGGAGGACTTCTCACAGCACCGCAGGGGAGAGAACGCGGTGACGGCGGCGGACGGGACAAGCCGCTGACCAGGACGAACCTCATCAGAACGAACAACGACGGACCCCCCGCAGGAAACTGGCCGCGGCGGTCGCGGTCGCAATGACCAGACCGATGCCGGCGCCGATCAGCACGAGGCTGGGCAACAGGTGGGACACGTACCCGCTGTTCAGGCCGATCCGGGTCAGCAGCAGAACACCGGTCCCGGCCAGGGTCAGTCCCAGCGGGGTGGTGGACCGGGCCCCGAGCGCCCGGGTCAGGACCGGGCCGATGACCGCGGCGGAGAGAACCAGGGTGACCGGCACGGGCAGGAAGGACAGGCCGGTGGCTACTTGGCTGTAGCCGAGGGTGACCTGCAGATAGAAGGGCAGGAACAGGAAGGTCGTGAACAGTCCGGCCGAGGCCAGCAGCAGGGCGATCAGCGCCCCGCCGCGCCCGCGGTCGGTCGGGATGCGCAGCGGGAGCAAGGGTGCCGCGACCCGGGTCTGGGCGAGGACGAACGCAGCCAGCAGGCCCGCCGCGAGGACCAGCGTCCCGATCGTGGCCGGCGATTCCCAGCCGGAGGTCTCGGCGCTGGAGGTGCCCAGCACCAGCGCGAACAGGCCGAGGGTGACCGTGACCGCCCCGATGAGGTCCAGGCGCTGCGGGGTGTGCCGTTCGTGGCCGGGAGCGAAGACGATCGTGCCGATGACCGCCGGCACGGCGAAGGCGATGTTGATGAACATCGTTCAGCGCCAAGACAGCGTCTCGGTCAGGACCCCGCCGAGCAGCAGCCCGAGTGTGGTCCCGACCATCGAGACCGACCCGAAGACGCCGAAGGCGCGCACCCGGTCTGCGGGGTCGGTGAAGGTGGTCGACACCAGGGCCAGTGCGGCCGGGGCGAGCAGCGCCGCGAAGACCCCTGACCGATCCGGGCCCCCACCAGCACCTCGATGTTGGGTGCGATGCGGCCGAGAGCGGAGGTCAGCGCGAAGCCGGCCAGGCCGATCACCAGCAGGCGTCTGCGGCCCCACCGGTCCGACAGGCGCCCGCTGAGCAGCAGCAGGCTGCCGAAGGCCAGGGCGTACCCGGTGACGACCCACTGCCGCGCACTGTCGGCGAAGCCTAGGTCGGCCTGCGCGGAGGGCAGCGCGATCGTGATCACGGTGGTGTCCAGGGCGATCATCAGCTGCGCGAGGGCGAGAGCGGTCAGCAGCCACCACCGCCGGTCGCTCGTGGCGGCTGGGCCGCCGACGTACTGGTCGCTCGTGCGCGTCTCGGTCACGGGGTGCCTCTCAGAACGTCCGACACGGGTGGGTCACCGGTGTGCCTCGGGCGCACCGGTGGAAGGGCGCGGGATCAGGGGCGGCGGGCGGCCCAGAGGGTGCGTGTCCCCCGGATCCACAGCTCCCCGAGCTCGCGGACGTTGCCGGCGCCGTAGCCGGCCAGGGTCACCAACGTCGTCCGATCGGACCCGCTCAGCGCCGACATCGCGGCATGGCCCATCCGGCGCAGCTCGAGTGCTGCGTAGTCACCGGCAGGTCCGTCAGCGGGCATCAGCCGGTCGGTGACGAGTGAGCGGGTGAGGACCATCTCGAAGCCCACCGCCTTCAGCGTGCCCGTCCAGTCCGGGTGATCGGTCGCGGCGGAGCCACTCCCGGCAGCTCGGACCCGTGTCTCCCACTCGGCGAACGCACTCGGCAGCACCCTCGGCGGTGCGTCCATCTCGATCACGATCAGGTGCCCGCCGGGCCGCAGCGCCTGGAACAGGTTCTGCAGGGCCAGGCCGGCGTCGGCCACCTCGTGCAGAGCAGCCGAGGACCACACCAGATCGGCAGCACCCAGTTGCGGCGAGCCGGACGCGACGTCGCCTTCCAGCGTCGTCACCCGGTGCTGGACGCCCTCCTCGTGGGCGCGAGCGCGGACACGGTCGAGCATCTGCCCGTCGACGTCCACGGCGACGACTTCCGCGGCGGCGAAGCGCCGAGCCAGGGCGACCGTCCCCGTCCCGGTCCCGGCTCCGACGTCGAGGATGCGCTGCGGCACGGCTGCACCGGCCAGCCCAGCCACTTCGGCGATGGCTTCTTCGAGCATCGGGGACTGCACGACCGCGTCGAGGTCGAGCAGCTGCATCAGCAGCGGACCGTGGGAGTGGACGAGCTCGGAAGAAGCGGGTGAGGTCATGGCTTGACGGAAGGACTTCGATGCCTCCAAGGCATACGCTCCTGCCTGCGGAGCAAGAACCTGATGTCGACCGGCTGGTTCGCCAGCGGATCAGGGCACTACGGGTCGGCCGTGGCTGGTCCCTCGACGCCCTCGCCGCACACAGTCACCTCAGCCCGTCGAACCTGAGCCGGATCGAGACCGGGGGCCGCCGCATCGCCTTGGACCAGCTCATCCCGATCGCCCGGGCACTGGGCACCACCCTCGACCAGCTGATCGAGTCGACCAACGACGAGGACGTGGTCATCCGCCCGCAGCAGGGAGAGCGCCCCGGCATGACCATCTGGACCCTCGCCCGCGAACGCACCCCCAACCAGCTCACCGTCGCCAAGATGCGGATCACCACGCCCGCGTCACCGGTCGAGGACGCAGGTGTCCATCCGGGTCGGGACTGGTTCACCGTGCTCACCGGTGTTGCGGAGCTGCGCCTGGGTGACCGGCTGATCCTCGTCGAGCCTGGCAGCGCGGCCGAGTTCTCGACCATGATCCCGCACTCCATCGGCGCCCACGGCGACCATCCGGTGGAGATCCTGGCGATCCTCACCCAGGAAGGGAGCCACGCCCACGCTCACGACGGGTGAGACTCTCGATGAGCGCCCTTCCCAGCATCCGTCGTCGTCCTGGCCATGGTCGAGTACAGGCTGCCGGCAGCCATTTCACGAAGCCCCCCCGCCCCCACAGGCGGCCATGTCCCCATCAGTGGTCTACCCGGTGCCACCAGGCCCGGTGACAACACCCCGGATCATCACCGACAGGGGCAGTCGGTCGTGCCGGACCTGGTGACCAGGAGCCCCTCAGTGGGGACGCGAAAACGGTACGGGGGGGCTCCGTCAGCCGGCGATGGCGGCCACCGGCGGGATCCTTGCGGCTCGCCGGGCCGGCAGCACCGAGGCCAGCAACCCGGCTGCGGTGGCGACGAGGACGATGGCCGCGACCTGCAGCCAGGGGATGCTGATCACCACCGTGCCCGTCTCGCTCGACTGGCCGAGTGCGGAGGTGGCACCGGCGAGGCCGTAGGCACCGCCGACCAGGGTGCCGAGCACCGCGGCGACCCCGGCGACGAGGACGGCCTCCCATGCCAACAGCCCGCGCAGCTGACCCCGCGTCAGCCCGAGGGCCCGGAGCAGGCCGCTCTCCTGGCGCCGCTCGACCACCGACAGCGCGAGGGTGTTGCCGACCCCGATCAGCGCGATGAGCACGGCGATACCGAGCAGCCCGGTCACGATCAGCAGCAGCACGTCCACCACGGAGTCCATCGCCGCGCGCTCGCTGGCCAGCCCGGTCACGAAGGGGTCGGACAGCGCCGTCCCGGCCAGGTCGGTGAGCTCGTCGGTGGCGGCGTTCTGGTCGATGCCGTCGGCCAGCCGCAGCCACATGGTCTGCACCGGTGCGTCGGGCACCAGGCCCTGCAGGTCGACAGCGTCGAGCAGCAGCATGCTATCGGTGCCGGCCACCACGGTGAACGTGCGCGACCGGTCGCCTGCGTCGAGCGTCATCGTTCCGTCCACCTGCACGCCGTGGCCGTCGAGGGACCATGCGGGCACCGCGATCTGGCCCGGCTCCGGCAGCATCGTCCGGTCCGCGGACCGCAGCACGGGGAGCGCCTGGGCCGGGTCGATCCCGGTCACCTGGTTCTCCTCGCCGTCCGAGCCGGTGACGGTGGCTCGGGTCAGTCCGGTGGCGGCGAGCACCCCCTCCGTCGAGGCCAGCTGCTGCTGCGCCGACACCGGGATCCCCTCGTAGGTCTCCACGATCACGTCGGTCGGGTAGTTCGCGGCCAGCCCGGCCTGGGCGGTGGCCCGGGTCGAGCTGGCCCCGACGACCATGGTGGTGGTCAGGGTGACGCCGATGAGCAAGGCGGTGGCGGTGGCTGCCGTCCGGCGGGGGTTGCGGCTGGCGTTGCCGGCGCCGCGCTCGAGCACGAGCGGCCGGACGGCCCGGTCCGCTCCGGGCCCGAGCGGAGGCTCAGCCCCGGCGCCAGACGACCTCGAGTTCGTTGCGGGCGCCGAACCGTTCGAGGTGTGAGCCGACAACGGACTGGACCCGTTCGAGTTCTTCGGTGCCGGGTGCGGTGGCCAGCAGCTCGAGGGTTTCCTCGCGCGAGCGCAGCAGGCAGTCGCCAGCGTCCAGCACAATGCGGATGCCGTCGGGCTCCTGGCGGATCTCGCTGCGCCGGCCGAGGTGTGCGGCGAGTTGCTTGGCGTAGCGCTCGGGGCTCGCGGTGGCGACGTCGGCTCGGGCGGTGAAGGGGGCGGTCATTCGGAACCGCCCCCGGTCGCGGGCGTGTCGGGGCCGTCGGCGAGCAGCAGGTACAGCGCGCGGCGGGTGTCGGCGAGGACCTGGGCGGCTGCGGCGCGCTGCGCCTCGGTGCCCGTGCGGGCGATCTCCTTGACGGCGCCGTGCACGCCCATGGTGAGGCCGCGCAGGTCGGGGCCGGCGTCGCAGCCCTGGTCGTCGGCGAACGGGTCGCTCCAGGTGGGGCGGCGTTCTGCGACGTGGGTGTGGCCGGTACCGGTGAGCGTGACCAGCTTGCGGCCGGATTCGGCAGTGACGGTGACCAGGCCCTCGTCCTCGAGCTGGCTGATGGTGGGGTAGATGGCGCCGGGGCTGGGGGTCCAGCGGCCGCCGCTGCGCTCGGCGATGGCCTGCATGAGCTGGTAGCCGTGCATGGGCTGCTGGGTGAGCAGCTGGAGCACGGCGGTGCGGACGTCGCCGCGTGGCCGGCGGCCACGGCCACCGGTGTGCCGACCACCGGGGTGCGGGCCGCTGCGGAAGGCGGCTCCGCGCTGGTGGCCGCCGCGGAAGGGGGCACCCTCGTCGGGGCCGGGGTGGCCGCTGCGGGGGTGGTGGAAGCGGGCGCCGGGGTGTTCGGCGTGTCCTCGCGTGGGATGCATGGTGTTCCTCCTGTTTGCGTATCGCGTGACGCTAACGATACATCGCTAGCGTCATAGGTCAACCGGGAGATCGAGTGAGTGCGTTCAGGCCATGGTCCTGCGGCAGTCCCGGAATGTCAGCGCACCCGCTGGAGGGGGCCCCTGGTGCGCAGAGCGCACGGGGCCCGGCCGCCACGACCGGCAGCGCGGCACACGCCGTGGCCGGCGGGCGAGGACCTGGCGCCGGAGGTGGGTACACCGCACGGCGGCCGCCCCGGGGAGACGACCGCCGTGCGGTGGGTGGGCGCCGAACGCGGAGCTTGAGGCCGGCGGCAAGGCCATGCTCGACGAGGTCGCCAGGCTGGTCCGCGTGCCGTGGCCGCTCCGGGAAGCCGCGTGACCGTGCCCGGCGATCTCCGGAGGACGCAGGTCGTCGTGATCGGCGGCACCTGGGGCATCGGCCGCCGCGTCGCCGAGCTCGCCGCGGCGGCCGGTGACGAGGTCCTGATATCCGGCCGGGACGGGGCCAAGCTGCGGACGGTCGTCGGGGAGCTGTGCTCGGCGGGTATCCCGGTCACCGGATCGGTCGTGGACGCGCGGGACGACGACGGACTGGCGCGCTTCTTCGCCGGGGTGGGCCGCTTTGCGATCCGTTCCTGCCGACGCCAGGTGTAGATGGACTCCTGGCTTATGCCCAGGTCCCGCGCCACGTCCACGACCGGTCGCCATGCGTCGAACAGATCGAGCACCTTGCGCCGGAACTCCGGCGGACAGCCACGTCTGCCCGCGAACCCTCCTCAGGGTCACATGGTCAGGATCTCAGTGATCTCACTACACGGAAGCCGGGGCCGACCACAGCCTCACCGAGAGCCTCGGAGGGAGGGCAGGTAGTGCTCAGCCCAGGAGGAGGTCGACCAGCAGGTAGCCGTTGAGGCTGATGATCAGCGCGGCGACGACCGAGCCGGTGAGCGTGGTGACCCGCCGGTTGACCCAGCCGCCCATCAGGTCCTTGCGGCTGGTCAGCCACAGCAGCGGCACCAGCGCGAACGGGATGCCGAAGCAGAGCACGACCTGCGACCAGACCAGCGCCGTCGTGGGGTCGCCGCCCAGGCCCAGCACCAGCAGCGCCGGGGCGAGGGTGATCAGCCGGCGGGTCAGCACCGGGATGTGCCTGCGCAGGAAGCCGGCCATCACGACCTGGCCGGCGTGGGTGCCGACCGAGGAGCTGGCGAACCCGGCGGCGAGCAGGGCGATGGCGAAGGCCAGGGCCGCGCCGCTGCCGAGCTGGTCGCCCAGGCCGGCGTGCACGCTCTCCAGCGACTCGATGCCGTCGCCGGAGGTGAACAGCTGGGCGGCGATCACCAGCATCGCGGCGTTGACCAGCCCGGCCAGCCCCATCGCGATGAAGACGTCGATCCGTTGGGCACGCAGCAGCCCGCGCCGTCCGGAGTGCGACCTCCCCGCGGTGACGGTGTCGCCGTACCGGCCCGGCGTCAGCGCGGAGTGCACGTAGATGACGTGCGGCATGACCGTGGCGCCCAGGATGCCGGTGGCCAGCAGCAGGCTGTCGGTGCCGGCGAAGCTGGGCACCATGCCGGAGGCGACGCCGCCCGGGTCGACCCCGGCGCCGATCAGCGTGTAGACGAACCCGCCACCGATCACCAGCAGCAGCCCGGTGATCACCCGCTCGAACGGCCGGAACCCCCGCGACTGGGCGGCCAGCAGGATGAACGCGACGATCGCGGTGATGATCCCGCCGATCCACAGCGGCACCCCGAACAGCAGGTTCAGGGCGACCGCCCCGCCGACGATCTCGGCCAGGTCGGTGGCGATCGCGACCGCCTCGGCCTGCGCCCACAGTCCCCAGGTGACCGGCCGGGGGAACCGCTCGCGGCAGCAGGTGGCGAGGTCCCGCCCGGTGGCCAGCCCCAGCTTGGCGGTGAGGGTCTGGATGAGCATCGCCATCAGGTTGGCCGCGACGATCACCCACAGCAGGGTGTAGCCGAACGAGGCGCCGCCGGAGAAGTTGGTCGCGAAGTTGCCGGGGTCGACGTAGGCGACCGCGGCGACGAACGCCGGCCCGAGCATCGGCCACAACCGCCGCTTGACCTTCGGCGCCGGCGGCCGGCTGCCGACGACGGTCGTGGACAGCACGGCGGCCTCAGTCGTCGAGAGGAACACCCACCTACTCCTGAGGGCTCACGTGCGGTTGCCGCCGGTGGGCGCATCCGCGTCGACCGGCGGCAACCTGCTGATCAAGGACGAGCGGCGCCGGTGGCATGTTCGATCTGTACGGCCAGGTCCTGGACGCACTCGGCCTTGCTGCGGCCGGTCTCCGAGGCGTGCACGCCGAGGACCAGGTCGGCCAGCAGCATCGCTCCACCGGCGAGTGCGCCCTCGTCCGGGAAGGTCTGCAGCAGCGCCGCCGCCCCCTCCGCGTCCCCGCGGGAGCGGGCGGCGAGCACACCGGCGACCCGCTGGGCGGCGTCCCCGAGCTGGACCAGCTGTGCCGGGGGAGCGCCGCTGGGCCGGGGCCCGGTCACGCCGCCGGAACGATCAGGCCGTTGGTCGCTGTTCGCGCGGCGTGGAAGCGGTGCTGGACGTCGGCCCAGTTGGCCACGTTCCACCAGGCCTTCACGTACTCGGCCTTGACGTTGCGGTACTGCAAGTAGAAGGCGTGCTCCCACATGTCGAGCATCAGCAGCGGCACCAGTCCGACGGGCAGGTTGCCCTGGTGGTCGTAGAGCTGGCAGATGAGCAGCTTCTGCCCGACGGAGTCCCAGGCGAGGATCGACCACCCCGATCCCTGGATGCCCAGGGCGCTCGCGGTGAAGTGGGCGCGGAACGCATCGAAGGACCCGAACTGGTCGTCGATCGCAGCGGCCAGCTCACCGACCGGCTTGTCGCCGCCGTCGGGGCTCATGTTCGGCCAGAACACCGAGTGGTTGACGTGCCCGGCCAGGTTGAAGGCGAGGTTCTTCTCGTAGAGGTTGACCGGTCCGAGCTGGTCCTTGTCGCGGGCCTCGGCCAGCTGTTCCAGGGCGGTGTTCGCCCCGGCCACGTAGGTCTGGTGGTGCTTGCTGTGGTGCAGCTCCATGATCTCGCCGCTGATGTGCGGGGAGAGCGCGCCGTAGTCGTAGGGCAGGTCCGGCAGGGCGTAGTCAGCCATCAAAATCTCCTGTTGCGAGAAGGTTGCAATAACCTGTTGCAACCTATTCGCAGTAGCTCCCGACCGGCAAGTCGGCCACAGTCAGCAGTGTCGGATCGACCAGCGATCGTTCTGGCCGGTGTTTCGAGTGGTCCACCGCGTCGTGGCGCTGTTGTGCCTGACGTGTCTGCTGGCGAAGACCTGATCAGACTCCGTCCACGAACTCCCGGCGGCGCGTGAGCCTGGCCGGCACGCCGACCTGTCCGGGCTGGCCCGCAGACGCACGAGCGTGGAGGTCGCCGGCTACGTCGGTGTCCACCGAGCCGGCGAGCACCTGTCCGATGCGCTTTCTGCGCCCGGCTGCGGCTGACTGTGGCTCTCGATCGCGGTTGGTCGACGAAGGGTTCACGCACGCCCGTCAGTGCGGTCGAACGGGCCACCACGGGCGGTGGGCACCCGTGGGCAGACCAGGCGCGTCGGGGGTTCGCTCGGCAGGGCGGCCGGCGTGCGGTCTGTCCGGGGACAAGCCAGGCGACCGGGTCAGCCCGAGCGGCGCAGACGGGTCATGGCGGTGTCAACCCGGCGATCGAGGCACTGCAGTGATCGGCTTGATCGTGGGGAGCCCGCACCGGGACTTTCCGGCGAACTCGGACATCGTCTGGAGGGGCGATCGACCACACCTGAGACGCGTTGTGGGAGCGGCTGGCTCAGGGAGGAGAGGAATCTGGGCACCGCTGATCTCGGGACGACGAGTGCTCGGGACACCACCGGAGGCGGTGCCCCGGGCACGCTGAGCGTTGTCTGCGGATGGGTGACCGCTCAACCCGCCGATACCGCAGTGGCCGACACCCCCGCCTCCGCGTGGCCGTCACCGATCGCTGCAGCGCTCGGGATCTGCCGGGTGATCAAGACCGACACGAGGGCGAACGCCGCGACCAAGGCTGCCCACATCGCCGGGGTGCCGCTCGCGAGGAAGCCCGCGGCGACTGTCGCCACCGCACCCAGGCCGTACTGCGACGCACCGATCAGGGCCGCCGCCGAGCCGGTGCTCGACCGTACAGAGCTCATGCAGCAGCTCATCAACGCCGGTTCTGCCACGCCGAGACCGAAGAGGCTCACCGCCATGCCGGAGACCACCACCGGGAGCGGGGCGTTGACGCCGGTCGCGACGACCGCGAGGAGCGCGCCGGCGAGAGCGATGCACCCTCCGTCGAGCGACTGCCGCCTGATCTCGATGGAGGCCGCCAGGCGGTGGGCGGCCACTGCACCGAGCAGGAACGCCATCCCGGTGGCACCGAAGACCAGGCCGAAGGTGGCCGGGTCCAGCCCGTACCGGTCCTGGTAGACGTACGACGCGCCCCCAATGTAGGCGAAGAGCATCATGAAGAGCGCGGAGATCGCCGCCAGGGGCCGGACGAAGTCCGGTGACCGGAGCAGTTCGCGGTACGCGGACCGGATCGGTGCGGCAGCGAGCGGCGTTCGGTTCTCCGGCGGAAGGGACTCGTCCTGGAAGTACGCAACGCTCGCCGCCACGAGCGCC
Organism: Modestobacter sp. VKM Ac-2978; assembly: GCF_026968025.1. Taxonomy (NCBI): domain Bacteria; kingdom Bacillati; phylum Actinomycetota; class Actinomycetes; order Geodermatophilales; family Geodermatophilaceae; genus Modestobacter; species Modestobacter sp. VKM Ac-2978. The sequence continues at coordinate 224,498 of NZ_JAPVBP010000007.1, forward strand.
CCGAGCAGGCCGAGCACCACAAACACCGAGCGCCAGCCGAAGTTCTGCTCGATGGCCCCTCCCGCCGCGGGGGCGACGACCGGGGCCAGCCCGGCCACCGTCATCAGCACCGCGTACAGGCGGGTCGCCGCCTGACCGACGGCCCGGTCGCGGACCGAGCTGTTGGCGATGACCACGGCGAGGGCACCCCCGACCCCTTGCACGACCCGCCCGGCGACCAGTACGCCGATGGAGGGCGCCAGGGCCGCGAGGAGCGAACCCGCGGTGAACAGCCCCAGGCCGAAGAGGAGTGGCCGTCGTCGCCCGACGGCATCAGTGATCGGGCCCGCGACGAGCTGCCCCAGGCCGAGCACGAGCAGGAATCCGGTCAACGTCAGTTGCGTGACCCACACCGGAGCCGAGAAGTCGGCGCTGATGGCCGGTAGCGAGGACAGGTACATGTCCGCAGCGAAGGGCAGCAGGGCCACGATGGCGGCGGTCGTGAGCGTGAAGGATCGAGGGATCGTGTGGGTCATCGGAGTGTGTCCAAGAGAAGGAGGGCCCAATCGGGAGTCCGCCACCACGATAACCTCGAAGTGATACGCACGTATCGAATTGTGAGGAACTTTGACGCAGCCCATCGACGGACCTTCTCGCCAGGTCCGCGCCACTCGAAAGCGCGTGGAGATCCTGCGTGCCGCGGTCATCCTGATGACCGCCCACGGCACGGCAGCGGTCACGCACCGGTCAGTCGCGCAGACGGCAGGCGTCTCACTCGGTGCCATCCGGTACTACTTCGCGACACGGGAGGCGCTGCTGCTGGCGTGCGTCGACCACGTCGAGACCGAGCGGGCGACCGCCGCGGACGACGTGCTCGCGACGGCGCAGCGCCGGCCACCCCCAGACGCCGGAGAAGTCGCCGCGTTGCTCCTGACGGCGTACTACGGACTCCGCCAGGACGATGCGACACTCGCCGGGACGCTCGGTTGGGTCGTGGACTGTGCCCGCGAGAGCGACGCCCTGTCGACCCGCGTGGCGCGTGCGCGTGACGTCATGGACCGCCAGGTGGGCGACCTGCTCGACGCCTGCGACCGGAGTGAGGTGCCGGCGACCCTCGTCGGCGCAGTGATCGACGGCAGCGTCGTCACCGCGACGGCGGAAGGAGAGCAGATGATCGCGGACCGGGCTCTGCGTGAACTCATCGGACTGCTGCAGATCTGCGCACGAGCGCGTGCCCACCCCCGGTGAGCCATCGGGCAGAGGGCGGGGCGGTCGTCGAGGCGCTGGGCGGCACTGTGGACGGCGCCCTCGTCGCGGACGACGTCCATCCGGTCAACGGAGCGCCGACCGGCCGTGCCGCCGGTCGGCTGGGCTGAGCTGTTCGGCGAGTCGACGCGCCGCGGCCTCGTCGGACCGGCGGAAGTGGTCGTCGTCGCGGGTGTAGAGCCAGTTGAGCGACAGACCGTAGAGCAGGCCCAGCGTCGACTCGGCCTCGGTCGCGTCCGGCGCGGCAGCAGGCAACTCCTCGGCGCGGCCGCCCGTCAACGCACGTTCCCGGAGTGCCAGCTAGGCACCTGGGTGCTCGACCACGTCGTCCGCGTGACGCATCCGGGCGGTCCTGAGCGCTTCAGTGGGAGTCGTACCGGCCTCAACGGCCCGCGCCCTCAGAGCAGTGGCCCGCTCCCGGTTGGTCTGGAGGACCGCGCGCACCAAATCGGCCCTTGTTGTCGAACGCATGGTGCACCGCGCCGAGCGGAACACCTGCTCCCTTGGCGACCGCACGGGTGGTCGATGATCAAACACCCTCGCGCTCCTGCACCCGCATCGCAGCACCGGCCAACTCGACGCGGCGCTTTCTGCACGGGCCGACGCGGCCTCTCCCGGTGGTCATCGCTTCGTCGTGTCCGCTGACGACCGGCGGGGCCCCCCGAGCCTGGGCCGCCTCAGCGGCCAGCCGATCACCCCGCAGGTCCACGATGGCCCGGACGCCGATCTACACCACGACGGCCGTGCAGACCGCCAGCACGGCGTGTATACGCGGGGAAGGTCCGTCGCGCCTCGGCCAGCAGGGCTCCGGCGACCTCAGAGGGGAGCGCGACCTCAGAGGGGAGCGTCCCTGCCGAGTCCGCTGCGCTGCCCAGCGTCTCCCGGGCGGCGGCCAGGTGGTCGTCGGGAACGCCGGCCACCTGCTCGAGGGAGGCCGCGTACGCCGACAGGCCGAGGGGTGAGCGGCAACAACTGGGCCACGGGCGTGCTCAACCGACATGACCTTCCGCGCTGACAGGGGAGTCGGTGAGCAGTCGTACGCTGACGACGCCAAGATCAGTCAAGATGTGCCCCGCCGCGTCGCGGTCACAGGCGTCGATCGCAAGGTCGAATCCCGCGTCTCCATCGGCGCTGCCTGGCCCATGGGCCGATGACTCGTCAGCCTGCTGTGCGGCGTGCATGCTGACGATTGGAGCCTCGCGACCGGACAAGTAGAGCACCACGCCCTGTCCTGCCGCGACGATCTGCTCGATCGCTGCATCCAGGTCCCCACCGTAGCGGTGGAGGCGACGGCCGAGAACCTCACTGGACACGCAGTCGGGGTGGACCCCGACCGGACAGTCTGAACCTTCAGGAAACCATCCATCGGCGTCGAGTCCCGCGACGAAAGCCAGATGCGATTGGCCACCTACCTGATCGGCGTAGCCGACCGCCGTGAGCACGCCGTGTCGAGTGGGCACCTGGGCGGTCAGAACGCGGCGAAGGCGGCTTTCCTGCGCACGACGGAAAGTCCGGATCTCCTCGATCGTGATGATGGCAAGACCATGTACGTCGGCGAACACGGTGCAGCTTGCGAGGTCTCGCGTCGAGCCGTCATCCTCCACCAATGCAGCCATCACGCCGACAGGTTCTCTGCCAGCGAGACGAGCCAAGTCAACGGCGGCTTCGGTGCATCCTGCCCGCGCGAGAACGCCACCCTCCCGTGCACGCAGCGGCAGGAGATGCCCCGGCCGAATCAGATCGCCTGGCTCGGATGCGGGATCTGCCAGCAGGCGTGCCGTATGCGCACGGTCACGGGCAGAAATTCCCGTTGAGACGCCTGAACTCGCATCGACGCTGACCGCGAAAGCCGTCCCCACTCGCTCGTCATCCGGATGCACCATTGGCGGAATCCGCAACCGGGAGAGGGCCGCGTCGGTCATTGGCACACACACCAGGCCAGAGGTGTGCCGCACGATGAAGGCCATCCATTCCGGAGTGATGGCGTCGGCGGCGATGATCAGGGAGCCCTCGTTCTTCCCGTCCTCCCCGTCGATCACAACCACGGGGCGCCCCGCCGCAACACCACGAAGCGCCACGTCCACCGGCGTCAACGACACCCTCGCCGCGGAGGCGGTGAGGGTCCCCCGTCCAGCTGCTCTCGCCATCCACTGCTCCATCTCAGTCGAGCACAAAGGGAATGTAAGCCGACCGCTGACCGGCATGCGAAGTGCCGCGTTTCCGAGCGTCCATGCCGACCTGACGTCGGCGTCTGACCGCTCTCCCCCAGGAGGCGTCGGCGTGAACTCAACACAACCAGGTACCCATGCCCCGCCGCCGGATCAACGCCGTTCGAAGCCTGCGCGGAAACGTGAGTCAAGCTGGTGAGGCGCGCCGCACCAATTTGTGGTTGCAGAACTCGAGAATGCCGAGCCGTCCTAGTTCGCGACCGTGTCCCGACAGCTTGACGCCTCCGAACGGGAGATCCGGTTCAGAGTCTTCAGCGCAGTTGATGTAGACCATACCGACGTCAAGCTGGTCCGCGGTGTCGGTGGCCCGCTGCTCGTCGGAGGTGAACACCGCAGCGCCGAGGCCGTACGGGGATTGATTCGCGAGTTCGATGGCCTCCTCGTCGCTGTCGGCACGATAGACGACTACGACGGGGCCGAAGACCTCCTCTGTCGCAATGTCCATGTCCAACGTGACGTCTGTGATCACAGCAGGGGAGATGAAGGCGCCAACCCCCGACAGGGCTCCTCCGGTGTGCAACTTCGCGCCCTGTGCGACGGCTCGTCGAATTTGTGCGTGAACATGCTCGGCTGCGGCACGCGATGCAAGGGGCTGCATCGCTGGGTCTGCTGCATGCTTGATCGCCTGCTGGACGAGCTCACCCACGATCGCGCCGTAATCGTGATCACGAACGATCACGCGTTTTGGCGAGTTGCAAGCTTGACCCATGTTCGCCATACGGGCGCCGTAGGCAACGCGCGCCGTCGTAGCCGGATCAGCGGTGTCGAGGATCAAGAACGGATCAGATCCGCCCAGTTCGAGGACGACCTTCTTGAGATGGCGACCGGCAGTCTCACCGATGACGGCTCCGACACGCTCGCTCCCGGTGAAGGAAACGCCCTGTACCCGAGAATCGGCGATCGCCTTCTCGACGTCCTCGTTGTCCAGCAACAGGGTGGAGTAGAGGTGCGGTGGAACTCCTGCATCCAGAAGCACTCTCTCGATCGCCGCGGCGCTCCGGGGACATGCCGGCGACGGCTTGACGACGACTGCATTGCCGAGAAGCAGGTTGGGTGCGATGAGCCGAGCAAGCTGGTAGTACGGGTAGTTCCAGGGCATGATGCCGAGAACGACACCGACTGGCCTCTTCAGGATCTCGGCTGTGCCACCCGACCGCGGCGTGAAGACCTCGGACCTGAGCAGTGCGGCACCCTCCTCGGCGTAATACTCGAAGATGTCGGCCACCACCCCCACCTCCCCGACAGCGGAGTCGAGAGGCTTTCCCATCTCGAGGGACGCATGCGCTGCCAGGTCATGTCGTCGCTCCCGCATCAGCTTCCCAACTGACCCAAGGCTCGCTGCGCGCTCCTCGAGCGGAAGGCGACGCCATGTCCGGTGTGCCTCGTCAGCGGCCGCGATGACTCGTTCGGCCTCAGTCCACTGCATGCTGTCGAACGATTCCACCACCGCCCCCGTCCGCGGATCGGTCACCCGATATGCGTTCTGCATGATCACACCTCCTGATGACCGTGCACGACCGCGCTCGTTCGACGCGACGCCGTGACAAAGGACTCGACAATAGAAAGACCTGTGGACGCTGGTCGGCGCTCCGGGTGCCACTGCACTCCGACGATGAACCGGGAACCCGTACATTCGATTGCCTCGACGACTCCGTCTCCCGCGTGCGCGGTAGCGCGCAATCCCCTACCGAGCGTTGCGACTGCCTGGTGATGATGGGAAGGGACGTTGAGACTCGAACCGAGATCTCGCCACACGCGCGTGCCGGGGATCGTGTTCACGTAATGATCGACGAACTGCCCATTCAAGTGCATATCTGGTTCGTCGACCCGATCGGCCAAGTGCTGCTCCAACGTGCCACCGAGCGCGACATTGATGATCTGCATGCCCCTGCAGATGCCGAGCACCGGCTTGCCACTGTCGATGGCCTTGAGCGTGAGAGCGATCTCAAGGCGGTCTCGGGCGCGGAGAGGGGGGTCGTTCGCCGGATGCGGATCGTGCCCGTAGGTCCGGGCATCGACATCGCGACCGCCGGCCACCACAACCCCGTCGACCAGCTCCACGATGCGATGCGCCTCAGCCAGCGTGGCGTCGGTGGACGCAGCCAGCACAGCGACGCCACCTGCCGCCTCTATGAGGTCTATGTACGGGGCGAAAAGCGCGTCGGTCAGCTCGTCTGGCCATCCCTCGGAACTCGTCAGACGACGGTCGAGGGCCATGGCGATCAGCGGACGCGTCATCGGTCCATCCCCAGCACTTCGAACGTCCGTACCGTCCCACCGCAGTCATGTCGACGACGTGGGCCGCAGATCCCGGGAGACCACAGGCTGCAGCCCCGTTCGTCCGGTGGGAGGGGAGTGACCGACCTACCTGTCACCCGGCATCCGTCAGACGTCCCGCCAACGCGCCGCCACAGTGGAACCCGCGGTGCGGACCGTGCGCGCGGGCTGCTGTTGCAGGCAGAGATCGCAACGCCGTCGAGGTCGGGTGCGGGCTGGGCGGAGTCAGCTGGCGACATCACCTCGAAGAGGACCGGCACCTCTGCTCTGCTCGTCGGGAGGGTTGCGATCAGGTCCCTGGAACCGCCTCCGTCGATGAGCCTCACGTCGTCTCCACCTCACTGCTTCCCCAGTCAGTTGCCCGCCGCAGCTGCCGCATGTCGGGCCACAGTGCCACCCGGTGCTCACCGGCACTGATGTTTGCGGCGGGTGTGCACGCCTAGTGGCTGATCGTGCGCTAGCGGTTCATGAGTGTTGCGCGGAAAGTCGCGGGAGTTCTCGCCGACGCAGGCAGGATCGACGCAATCACCCGAGGAACAACCACATGAGCGGCCTCACGGAGGTGCACGAACGAGATGACGGACTTGCGAGAGTGGCTGCCCAAGGCAGTCGACGCGATCCAGGCCTGGGAATCTGGGTTTGGTGAGTTTGAGGCGCATCCGAGCACGGAGGTGCCGGATTCGGAGCTCGCCAGTGCGTTCGAGCGGCTTGTGGAACGTCTTGCCGACAACTATCCGTATGGCCATCCGCGTTACGTGGGCCAGATCCTCAAGCCACCGCACCCTGCCGCGATTCTCGGCTACGTGACCGCGATGTTGATCAATCCGAACAACCACGCGCTCGATGGGGGTCCGGCCACGGCCGCCATGGAAAAGGAGGTCGTGAGCAAGCTGGCAGCCATGTTCGGACTTCCTCAGCACCTCGGGCATCTCACCAGCAGCGGCACCATCGCCAACCTCGAAGCGTTGTGGGTCGCCCGCGAGTTGCATCCCGGTAAGAAGGTCGCCTACAGCGCTGATGCGCACTACACCCATTCGCGGATGTGTGCCCTCATCGGCGTCGAGGGTGCCTCGATCGAAACGGACGAGCGCGGGCGCATGGACCTGAGCGCGTTGGAACGCGCGCTTTCCTCCGGAGACATCGGTACAGTCGTCGCGACGGTGGGGACCACCGGTCTGGGCAGCCTCGATCCTCTGCCCGAGATCGTTGAGTTGGCTCGCCACCATGGCGCTCGAGTGCACGTGGACGCGGCCTACGGCGGGTTCTACGCCCTGATCGCCGACGACTCCGAGGACGGGGTCGAGAGTGGACCTTTCCGAGCTCTCGCGGATGCTGACAGCATCGTCGTGGACCCACACAAACACGGTCTCCAGCCGTACGGGTGTGGTGCCGTCCTCTTTCGGGATCCATCCGTCGGTCGCCTGTACGTTCACGACTCGCCGTACACCTACTTCAGCTCGACTGAGCTCCACCTCGGGGAGATCTCACTCGAGTGCAGCCGTGCTGGCGCGGCTGCGGCCGCGCTGTGGATGACGCTGGAAGTCCTCCCCCTCACCGATGAAGGTCTCGGACAGGTTCTGCGCGCGAACCGTCGGGGAGCGATTGCCTGGCACGAGCTCTTGGGCACGTCCCGCTCGCTGGTGCCCTATCAGGCACCTGAACTCGACATCGTGAGCTACTTCCCACGGCTCCCCACGCTGTCAGCCATCGCGGAAGCCAGCCAGGAACTCTTCGTCCTGGCCGGCTCGGGCGCCCCTGTCGAGCAGATCCACCTGGCGACATTCAATGTCACCGCAGATGCGATGGGCAAGCGTCACGACGTGACGCTGGATGGGGAGCAGGGCCGGATCTTGCGGAGCACCGTCCTGAAGCCGGAGTCGGAGTACGCCATCCGGGGGATCCATCGCAGGCTCGAGGAGCTTGCCGGCGAGAACATCGCTGCACGGTTGTAATCCAGAAGAGATCTCAGTGACGGAAGGCATCAACTGATGAAGCTAGCGAATGTGGCGGGTCGAGCTTCGATTCTCATCGAGGGCCGCGTCCTGGATGTCGAGCAGGCATCCGCGGGGCAATTCTCGAGGGACCCGATGACCCTAGCCGACCTCGACGTCCACCCAGAACTCCGGAGATTGGCTGCGAATGCCGACGTCGAGTCGCTGCCGCTGCTGGACGAGAAGAACTTGAAGGCGCCTGTCCCGCGTCCGTCAAAGGTGATCGCCTTGGCGCTGAACTACGCCTCGCACGTCATCGAGTCGAAGAAGACGATGCCGGAAGAGCCCCACGTGATGGTGAAGTTTCCCACCAGTATCTGTGGTCCGTTCGACACGATCGTCGCCCCACGTGATCGCCCTATGATCGACTTCGAGGCAGAGATCGTCGTGGTGATCGGTAGGACCTGCAAGGCCGTCAGCGAACACGACGCATGGGACGTGGTGGCTGGCATGATGGCTGGAAACGACATCTCGGACCGTGGAGAGCAGTTCCGTCCGCCCATCAAGCAGTTCTCGATGGCGAAGTCCTATGACACCTTCGGTCCGACCGGGCCGTCCCTGGTGACTTCTGATGAATTTCCCGACCGTAATGACATCGGGCTCGACGGCTGGGTCGACGGTCTTCACACGCAGACCGCCCGGTCCAGCGACTTCATATTCTCTGTGGCGCAGCAGATCGCATGGCTGTCTCGCTTCTGCACCCTCAATGCCGGTGATCACATCTGGACCGGCACCACCGGCGGTGTAGGCGAGTCGCGAACTCCTGAACTCTGGCTCAAGGACGGATCCATCGTCGAGACCGAAGTCGACCTGGTCGGCCGCATGCGGAACCCTGTCAAGGTCGGCTGAGCATGCGGGTCATCAGGGACGTCGTGCCAGCAGGGACGTATGGAGGGAACTTCTCTGGCGAAGTGTCGCTGGCGATGCTCCGTGCTGCAGCCGACGATTCACAGCCGGACGTAGCGCTCGTGCGCTTCCTCGAGGGCGCCACCACTCATTGGCATTCCCATCCAGGCGGCCAGCTCTTCTGGGTGGTCGAGGGACGGGCTGTGGTCGGCACGAAAGGCGACGGTGCCATCGAGCTTCAGCCGGGCACTCTGATCGAAGCTCCGGGCGACGAGTCGCACTGGCATGGTGCCGCTCCAGGACTGGACACCACACTGCTCACCATCACATGGGGAACCACCGTCTGGAGCGCCAACCCGGCCCCCAGTAGCCCGACAATGAAGGAGGAACCGTGAGCGACCGCGTTCTCGACCAGGGACTGGCCGGGCGGAAGATCGGTGTCAGTCACTTCGGTGTGAGCTGCCTGGACTTCTCGAAGATGCTGGACTTCTACACCCGCGTCGTCGGTCTCACCATCGCCGACGAAGGGCACATCAACGCGGGAGGTGGAACCGACCTCGCCTTCCTCACCACCGACCCGAATGAGCACCATCAGTTCGTCCTCGCCTCGAACCGACGCGACACCGTGATCGAGACCACGCCGGTGGAGGGGGGCAGCATCGGTTCGAACGTCTTCCAGGTGTCGTTCCGCGTGCGCGACCTGGACTCGCTCCGGCGTCTGAACCGCAGGTTGACCGAGGAGAACCTGTGTGGGCAGATGGCGATGGACCACGGTAATGCCTGGTCCCTGTACGTCCGTGACCCCGAGGGCAACGGTCTCGAGTTCTTCGTCGACACCCCTTGGTACGTCGCTCAGCCGTGCGCCGAGCCGTTCGATCTCGAAGAGCCGGACGAGACGATTATGGCCCGAACCGAGGCGTACATCCGTTCCCAGCCAGAGGGGGAGCCGGTCTCCGAGTGGAGTGCTGCACTCGCGAAGCGCATCCTCCAGGAGCAGGCGCGCCTATGACCCGAGACGAGCAGGTCGTCGCCTGGCTCGGATCCGCGTGCGCTGGACCCACCAGGTGGGGAACGTTCGCGGTCCTCGGGGAACCGGGTGCGGCCGAGATCATGGCCGAACAGGGCTTCGACTTCCTGCTCGTCGACCTTCAGCACGGGCTCCTCGACTGGGCGGACGTCGCCACCTTCACCCGAGCGATCGAGAACGTGGGCGCCGCGCCCCTGGTGCGCGTCCCGTCGGGCGATGCTGCGTCGGTCGGCCGTGCGTTGGACCTGGGCGCTTGGGCGGTCGTCGTCCCGATGATCGAGACGGGCGAACAGGCGAGGCAGATGGTCGCGGCCACGCAGTACCCCCCTCGGGGAACGCGGAGTTTCGGGCCGTTCCGCGGCAGGGCCGCGGCCGATGACGTTGCGCGTTGTCTGGTGATGATCGAGACGGCAGCCGGTGTCGACAACGTTGCCGAGATCGCTGCGGTCGATGGCATCCTTGGCATCTTCGTCGGACCGACCGACCTGGGTCTCAGTCTCGGTCTCGGGAGCGCCTATGAGGTCGGCGAGCCGAGCCATGACGACGCCGTTCGGACGGTGGTCGAAGCCTGCGCCCGAGCTGGTGTGATCGCAGCCATCCAGACGGCCGGCGCTGCGGAGGCGACCATGCGAGCCAGTCAGGGCTTCGATCTCGTCAGCATGCGCAGCGACGCCGCGCTGCTGCGCGGCGCTGCGGCAGAGATCTTGAGAGCGGTCCACTAGTCGTCGTCACCGAGTTGTCCGCGCCGCCCTGGGGGCGGTCGCGTCCTCCTCAACGGTCGGCTGAGCGCGATGTGAGCTGGTCAAGCACCTCGTGAGTGACTTGCTCCAGGTCAGAACGAATTGTCCCGAGCGTTCACAGGGAGATGAATTGTCCGCAGGCGCGATCCACCAGCAGCATCCCGAGCCAGCGCCCAGAGCCGTGCCGCATTCCGCGGACTCCGTCATCATCGGTGCCGGCGTGCTGGGTCTGCTCACCGCACTGGAACTGCGACGGGCAGGAATGTCGGTAGTCGTCCTCGACGCCGGTCGAGCGGGTAGCGCTCAGTCGGGTAGCAATCTGGGATTCGTCCGCCAACAAGGCCGCGGCGCCAGCGAGGCCACGCTCATGCGGCGCTCGACCGAGCTGTGGGGGCAGTTGCACGGCCGTCTCGGCGAACGTCTGGGCTGGACGAACGGCGGTCATGCGTCGGTCGGACGCGACGCAGCGAGCGAAGTGGAGGTCCGCGCATGGGCGCCGATCGCTCGCGAGCAGGGCATCCCCTTCGAGTTGCTCGGTCCCCGAGAGGCCACTCAGCGTTTTCCATGGATCGGCGCGGGCGTGGGCGTGGTCGGCTTCACGCCGACCGACGGGCATCTTGATCCCGTCGTGGCGATGCAGGCCATCCGTGGCCTGGCGCTGTCCGAGGGCGTGGAACTGCTGGAGAACGTTCCCGCGGTGTCCTTGGACATCACCGGCGGCAACGTGGTCGGCGTGCAGACGCCCGGCGGGACCATCCGGACTGCTGCCACCGTGCTGGCCGCTGGCATGTGGTCGTCACGGCTGTTGCGCCGACACGGCGTGCACCTGCCCCAGTACACCGGGGTCGGCACGGTTGCGCGCACCGTCCCGGTGCCCCGCCTGACGCACAGCACCGTCTGGGACTTGACCGGCGCCGGAATGCGGCAAGACCTGTCCGGACGGATCAACTTCGGGCTCGGACAGCACGTCGACATAGACGTCGGCTGGGAGGAGGTCTCTGCGGCACCGCATCTTCTTCGCACATACCTCGGGAGTTGGCGGACGCTACGCCTCCACGCGGGCAGGCGGCTCGCTGGTGATGTTGGGTCGAGGCTGCGGCGCCTGCCTCTGGCTGCGCTTCCGCTCGACAGGCCGGAGGCGAACCTCAAGCTGGTCGCAAGGGCTCGTAGGGAACTGGGTCGCCTGGTGCCGAGCCTCGGTGAAAGCGTCGAGATCGAGAGCGCTTGGGCAGGAGCCATCGACAGCAGTGCTGACTTCCTGCCTGTGATCGGCGAGGTGGGGCTCAGTGGCCTGGTTGTCCTCACTGGGATGAGTGGGCACGGGATGGGAATCGCGCCAGCGGCAGCCGAGGCGGTCGCTCAGATCGTCGTGACAGGGGACGCAGGGAGTGCAGACATCTCCGCCCTCGACCCCCGGCGACTGCGCGGCTTCCGTGCCTACGACACGCACGCCCCGCGATGATCGGGTCTGACCGTCGTCCAGCTGTTCACCCGCCCGCCGAAGGAAGTTGCCTGCCGGCCGACGCGTCGGCCGCTCTTGAGCCGGCGGTCGCCAGGGCACGATTGAACTCCTGGCTCCTGCGGGCGGTACTCGACGATTGCGCTTCGATGGGGTGGTTGGACCGATGGATGCCGGCGGGTGTGATGGGTGTCGAGACCGCCTCGCTCTCCTCGTCGTCGTCCGCCCGGAGAATTCCGTCAGGACGTCCACGTGTCTTCTCTGGGCCTCCGGTCGCCTCTTCGGCACCCTCGCGCTGGAAGAGTCGGACTCCGCCTCCCGGGTTGGCCCTCGCTGCGCTGGCAGGCGTACGTCACGAGTGCGCCGCGGCGGCTGAGGGGCCGGGAGGGAGCCGGATCGAGGACGCGCCATTGCCAGCTGGTTATTATACAGATACCGTCGTTTCCTGAAAGAAACAACGTGACGAGTCTCCGCTACTTGCGTTTCGCTCTGCCGGAGCAGGTGTGGGGCTGAGGAGGTGCCTTGGATGATCGAGCAGTCAGGCGCAAGTCCGCACGGGTGGCAACGCTGGGAGGAACTGAAGAGGCACGAGATCGCTGCCTTGGCGCCAGAGGCGCTCGTCGTTATCCCGGTAGGGGCCATCGAGCAGCACGGCCCCTATCTCCCCACTGGCACCGACATCACCCTGTCGACGCGCGCCGTGGAGTTGGCATTGGATCGTGTGGGCGAACGAACAGACGCGCACTTCCTCTTCGCGCCATTCCTGCGTATCGGCTGTTCGGCACACCACCTGCCCTTCGGCGGGACGATCTCGCTAAGCCCGGGGCTGATGATCGACGTGCTCGTCGAGGCCATGCTGAGCATGACCGCGAGCGGTGTTCGCCGGATCGTTCTCGTGAATGGTCACGGAGGCAACACCGGCGTTTGTCATGCCGCTGCCTCTGACGCGGCGGCGAGATCCGATCTCCTGGTCGCGGCTGTGGACTACTGGGAGTTCGCCTCCACCGCCGGGACCCAGCCTCAACCCGGCCATGCTGGTTGGTTCGAGACCTCCCTCATGCTCGCGGCCCGGCCAGATTGGGTCGCCGGCGAACGTGAGCCTCGGAGAGCCGATGGCCCGATGCAACCCGGGCGCGGCGTCTACGGCCGTGGGGTCTGGGCGGGAATCGACGGCTACACGGACCAACCTGCGTCCGCGACCGCCGACCAAGGCAGCGACATGCTCCAGTACATCGTGCATCAACTCGCCGATCGCCTCGTTGACCTCGCTCAGGAGATGCGTTGATCGAGGCGGGGCCAATGGATGTGCGACCGTGGTGCGACGGCGACTGTGCTGCCGACCGCACGGCCGTGCGCCGGCCACCACCTCCGGGGATGCGGCCGAGCTGCTTGAGGTCCGGGTGCACCAGCTCGCCGGCGCGGGATCGCTCATAGCGGATCGCGGGAACCTTCGAGGACCGGTTCGTCTCACCGGGGCGGGCGGCCAATCGAGGCTGCCCGCGGCGCAGATTGCGAGAGACGGTTCCGAGCGGCGCCTTCAGCTCGGTGCCGATCCAGGCCGAACCCCGGTGCCCTTGGCGGCGACGCATCGATGATGCAGGCCTTCAGCTCGGCCGGGGGTCTGCCGCGGGCAGATGTGCATGCGGCTGGATCGGTCGATGAGCCCAGCCGCCCTCGGCTCGGAAGCGGGTGATTGACATCCGCACGTACTCGCGTGAGAAGCCATCGCAGCAGCGATGCGCCTGCCCCCAGCCGGCCCGGTGACGGGCGACGATCAGCTTCTGGCCGTGGACGGTGGTGTGGGCATCACCGCGGGACACGAGCACCTCCGGGCAGCATGTGGGCCTTCGACAAGCCACACCCCACTCGGAAATCCTCCTGCGTTCAAGCCCGACCGCCGTCACCAACGTCCTGGCTGGTGCACCTCGCTGGTCGCGGCGCCCGGGCGATCGAACGGCTGATCGATGGCTGGATGAAGCTCTGCACCGGTGCGAGTCGGGTGTGGCAGGATCGTGAAGGTGAGCAGGGCGTACCCCTGTAGCGCGGGTCAGGGGACGGCGTCCGGAGGTTCGCTTGAACGGCCACCTAGAGTCACTCGCCGGCAACGTGAAGCGCTTGCGCGAGACCCATGGTCTCTCGCTGTCTCAACTCAGCGAGCGCAGCGGTGTCGCCAAGGCGACCCTGTTCAAGGTCGAGCGCGGACGTACCAATCCCACTCTGGACACGATGATCGCGATCGCCGAGACCTTCGATGTCTCCGTTCCCTCCCTCCTCGCCACGCCACCACGCGCCGAGGTGGAGATCGTGCGGGCAGGAGGGGGACAGGACATCAGCGACCAGTCCACCGACGGACGGGTGCTCCGGAGCCAGACGATTGGTGCGGGATCGCTGGAGATCCACGTGCAGACGTTCCGGGCCAACAGTCCAGAGACTTCCACCTCTCACGGCGCGGGGGCGCGGGAGCACGTCTTCGTGCGCAGCGGCTCTATCCGAGTCGGGCCCGTGGGTCACGAGGAGATCCTCGAAGGGGGCGACTACGCGACGTACCCGGCAGATCGCCTCCATCGCTGGGAGGCGCTCGGCGCTGACGCGTCGGTGTGGATCGTCCATACGTTCCCCCGTGCCGCCGCTTTCACCGAGTGACCACCGGAGACTGCCCAGGGTCTGGTTGACCCGGTGGGGCAAGTGGACTCAGGTCGCGTGAGCGGTCGGAGTCAGTGTCTGGAACTCGATGGATCGTGCATCCGAGGGCGTCGTGTCGTCGGCGGCGATGGGAGGTCCTCTCGATCCGGACGACCATCGCCGGGTGGAGTCCGGCTCGGGTGTTCCACCGCTGGCGGTTGAGGACGCTCCTTCTGCAGCAGGTCGACGAACGATTCCATGGCTGCGTTGTCGACCGCAGGCTCCAGCCCGTCCCATCGAGCCGCGCAGCCGAGCGCCGCGCAGGGTCGTGGTCGTGGTCGTGGTCGTGCGAGCGGAACTGGCTGCCGTGCTCGGAGCGCATGATCGTTTCCGTGGGCGGCGGGCGGCGACGGCGTCGCGCAGGGCGTTGCCCGCCGGTCCCGAGGTCGTCCGGGCGTCGACCAGGTAGCCGACGAGGTAGCCGACGATGCGCTGGATACGGATCCGTGACAGCGCAGAGGTAGAGCTGCCTCGGCGGCGGGGGAGCCGCTCAGCACCAGGTCAAGTCATGCACCGGGGGTCCGGGCTCGCAGTTCGACCGCAGCTGCGCATGTGCGCCGACCACAGTTGCCGAGAGGTGCACCAGCCGGTTGACCCGGTTGCCAGAGACCTGCACTCCCTGCTGGGCCAGTTCGGCGGTGACGACCCGGTAGCCGAACTGCGGGTCGTCGTGGTGGATGTCGATCGCGGCGTTGACCATGTGTGTGTCCTTCCAGGCACGCCGGCTGACCGGGCCGGCCTGGCACTCGCAGGACGCCTCCTCGAAGAACACGAGCGGCAGGTCACCGCAGCAGGGATCCTGCCGGCGGCGAGGTCATGGACCAGCGGGTCTTCCCCTCTGAGAGCGCACATCTCGGTCGAACAGGCGGTCGCCCGACGCGGGGCCTCCTTCTCCCGATCCAGCGGCTCGGCCGCTGGCGCTGCCCGCGGTTCTCGACTCTCAGATCGACGCCGGTGCTCGAGGCGACCGCCGAGAAGACCTCGCCGAGGAGGCCGGCCTTGCGTTTGGCGATCTTCAGTCAGCGTTGCATGCGGTGGTCAGAGGCTACGAACGACCTGCGCGACCGACTGATCGCCCTGCCGGGCGACCGATCACGTCAGCCCGGAACTACGCCGCGGCCTGAACCGGAACGAAGTCGACCCGTCAACGCCAGCAACAGGGAGCGCGCTGTCGGACCTCCAGCCGACCGCACAGCGCCGAGCTGGCGCCACGACCAAGCGCCCGACGCACGTCGACCGAACTGCGTCCGGCAACGAACTGAGGGGCAGGCGTACCCACCCGGTCGCCCGACTGCCGGGGGAGCGGCCTCACCGCCCGCTACCTTGCCCTGCCGGTGCATGGCTGAGCCGGTTGCCCGACAGCGGACGGGCGCAAAAAAGTCGACCACATCCGTAGTCACGAAACGACCGGTGTGGATACCATACGAACCTCGTCGTGATCAGCGTCACCCCTAGCATCGGGTCGCCGAGCGGTCTAGCGCGGTCGCAGCCGAGGTTCACAGCCATCCCGACCGACGGATTGGATTGCAACTATGAAGGTGTTCCCGACGCGGGACCATTCGTCCTTGCGTGGCCTCAGGAATACAGGGGGTGCCGCCCTTGCGGGGGCCCTTCTCCTCTCACTCAGCGCCTGCGGCGGCGGGGAAGAAGGATCGACTGGAGCCGCTTCCTCGTCCGGAGCCGCAACGGTCGACCAGTCACTCCGCGACCAACTTCCTGAGGAGATCCAGTCCAAGGGGTCGTTGGTCATCGCCGGCTCGTTCGACAACCCGCCGGTGATCTACTCGAGCGAGTCGGACGCGACGAAGCCCGCCGGGATCGCCGCCGATCTGTCGGCCGAGATCGGTGAGCGCCTGGGTCTGGATGTCGAGTGGCGCAACACCCCGTTTCCAGGACAGCTCCCGGGCATCGACAGTGGCGCGTTCGACATCGTGTGGGGTCAAGCTACTCAGACCGAGGAACGCGAAGCTCAGCTCTACGACATGATCCCGTATTACGCCGCACCTCTGTCGGTACTCGTCGAGGAGGGCAATCCCAGCGGTGTGACCTCCTTCGCGACGATGTGCGGGGCCACGGTCGGTGGCAGTGTCGGCTCGATCTTCGAGAGTTACGTAGAGCAGGCGAACACGCAGTTCTGTGCTGGCAAGAGCCCGATCGTGTACCAGGGGTACACCAAGGGTGAGGAGGTCGCCCTGCACTCGGGTGCCATCGATCTGGTCATCGACACCCTCCCGGTGAACTCCGATGCTGCGTCGCGTTTGGAAGGCGTGGAAGCCATCAAGCTCAGCGACGCGGAGACCATCGACAGCGGTCTGAGCGGGATGGTGTTCTCCAAGGACGAACCGGGACTGTCCACCACCGTCGCAGAGGTGCTTCAGCAGCTTCACGAGGACGGTACCTACCAGCAGATTCTCGAGGACGAGGGTGCGTCCGTGGCCGTTCTGGATGCCGATCAGCTCGTGGTCAACTACCTGACTGGTACGCCGGCCGGCGAGAAGCAGTAACTGTCAACGCCGAAGCGGGGCCGGCCTCGTAGGCCGGCTCCGCTTTAGTCAGCAAAGTGTTGCGCAATTCTACGAAAGAAGCCCACATGCGCCCCTCCCTGTCCCACGAAGAACCACTGACGGATCACAGCGAGACGGTAGATCCGGTCGTCGTTCCACTGCGGCACAACGGCCGCAACGCTGTCGCGGCTGTCGCCGTGCTGGCTGTCCTGGCCGTCGGCTACGGCATCGTCTCGAACCCGTACATCGACTGGTCGGTCGTCGGTGACTACTTCGCTGACGGCTCGATCCTCGCGGGCCTGTGGGTCACCCTCAAACTGACCGTGATCTCCATCGTCGTCGGCTTGGTCTTCGCCGTCGTCCTGGCTGTGATGCGGGTCTCGGACAGTCGCGCCCTACGTGGCATCGCGTGGACGTACAGCTTCATCTTCCGCGGCATCCCGATGATCGTCCTGCTGATCCTGGTAGGAAATCTCGGGTTGTTCATCAAGGAACTGAAGATCGGTGTTCCCTTCACCGACATCACGTTCTACTCGGTGCCGACTCAAGCAGTGTTCACGCCTTTCGTGGCTTCCGTCATCGCTCTGGTACTCGTCGCGGCCGCGTACATGGCCGAAATCGTCCGCGGGGGGATCCTCTCTGTACAGAGGTGGCAGTACGCGGCTGCCAAGGCACTCGGCCTCAATGGATTCCAAACGCTCCGCTACGTCGTCCTGCCACAGGCCCTGCGGGTCATCATCCCGCCTCTGGGCAACGAAGTCGTCAACACGGTGAAGGCGACAGCGCTCGTCGCTGTCATCGCTGGAGGTGACCTGCTCACGATCGCGCAGAGCATCTCGGGTGTGAACTACAGGGTGATCGAGCTTCTGATCGTCGCAACCGTCTGGTACCTGATCGTGATCAGCCTGTGGTCCGTTGCCCAGTACTTCATCGAGCGAAAGACGGCAGAGAAGTGACCGCGTTGAGTGAGGAAGGAGCGAGGACCAAGATGCCCACAAGTGCATGGGGCGCGAACGTCAAGTTTGAACGTGTCAGCAAGTCGTATGGTGACCAGCCCGTGCTCTTCGACATCAGCCTTGACATCAAGTCTGGTGAGACAGTCTGCTTCATCGGCCCTTCGGGGTCAGGTAAGAGCACACTCCTCCGCTGCATCAACCACTTGGAGGAGGTAAACCGCGGCCGTATCTGGGTCAGCGATGAGCTCGTCGGTTATCGAGAAACCAACGACAAGCTGTACGAGCTCCGCGAGAAGGATGCTTGCCGTAAGCGTCTGGACATCGGGATGGTGTTCCAGAGCTTCAACCTCTTTCCCCACCTGACCGCGGCAGAGAATGTGAGCCTGGCTCCGGTCATCGTCCAGAACAAGAGCAAGGCCACCGCCCGCGCCCGCTCCTATGAACTGTTGGAGCGTGTCGGCCTGAAAGGCAAGGAAAGCCACTACCCATCTCAGCTGTCGGGCGGGCAGCAGCAACGGGTCGGGATCGCCCGAGCGTTGGCGATGGATCCGAAACTGATGCTCTTCGACGAGCCAACCAGCGCCCTCGATCCGGAACTCGTCGGCGAAGTCCTCGCAGTCATCAACGATCTAGCGAAGTCAGGCGACATGACCATGATCGTGGTGACGCACGAAATGGGCTTCGCCCGCAAGGTGGCCGATCGCATCGTGTTCATGGATGCCGGCCGCATCGTGGAGGTGGGCCCACCTCAGGAGGTGATCGACAACCCCAGGCACGAGCGGACCCGGGCCTTCCTGGCGGCAGTCCTCTAAACAGGTCACTGCCTGCGCCCGGCCTTGGTCGGTGCGGCGTTCGTGGCCATCGTACGACTAGTCAGGCCGTCACGCGGGGCTTTAACCGTCATGGACCGACTGCAGAACCAGTAGGAACGCCCATGCGCCCCCCCGAGAAGCGAAGAAGTGTTGCATGGACGCCCAGAAGACGACATCCGCCCATAATGGGCGACTCACCGACGAGGGGCTCGCCTCTCTCGCAGACCGTGGCGTCGGAGTGCTCCGAGCCATTCATCCGGATCTGTTCGGCCGGCAGCGAGCCAAGCAGATTCCGATCGAGCGCGGAAGCAGCCTGAACGGGGCGCTCGCTTACTCAAAGATGGCGATGGCGGAGGACCTCATGGGAATTCCGTTGGACGCTCAGGACTTCCCACAGCTCGCGTCCCACCCGGACGTCCACGCCAGGGTCGATGCGAGCACCGTGAGGTTCCCGAACTGGGAACCCGACTGCGCCTGGTTGCTCTCGAGCCTGTGGGAGAAGGACGGCCCGTCGCCGCTGTGCGCGCGGACCCAACTGAAGTCTGCCGGTGAACAGTTGTTGGCAGACACAGGTCTCCGGGCCATTGCGGCTGGTGAGCCGGAGTTCTACCTGTTCGAGCAAGCAGATGGGCAGCCGTACTCGAAGCGTGGGAGTTCGTACACCGTGGACCGGGTAACCGATCCGCGGGGGGTGGTCGGCCGGATGCACCGGGCGCTCATCGACTTCGACATCGGTGTCACCGTGCTGTCGCGAGAGTTCTCGCCAGGGCAGTTCGAGATCAACCTGCATCATGACGACGTCCTCGCAGCGGCCGACAAAGCCTTCCTGCTCAAGTGCGCCGTCAAGGACCTCGCCTCGATCGAAGGCCTGGACGCCAACTTCATGGCGAAGCCCAGGAGCGGCTCCGAAGGCAATGGGCTCCATGTCCACGTCTCGCTCTGGGATGGTGAGACCAACGCGTTCGCCAAAGATGGCGATGAGTTGTCGGACACGGCACTGGCCGCTATTGCTGGCCTGCAGGCTCACGCTCCTGAGCTCATGGCCGTCGCGGCACCGACTGTCAACTCCTACAAACGGCTGACAGGTGAAGGCCTCAGCCCCAGGAACGGCTCATGGGGTAAGGACGACCGTCGGGCGTTCATCAGGATCCCGCCGGACATGGGTGCAGGGACGCGGGTCGAACTCCGCTGCGGAGATGCAAGTGCTTCGCCGCATCTGCTGTTCGCTGCGACTCTGCACGCGATGCGGAGCGGGATCACGAACGAGATGCGGCCGACGCGTGACGGAGGAGCTCTGCCGTCCAGCTTGGAGGAGGCCGTACAAGCGTTCGAAGGCAGCGAGATCATGAAAGCGGGTTTCGGCGAGGAGTTCGTCGGCGTCTACGCGGCGCTGAAGCGACGCGAGATAGCCGCCTTCCACAGCCACGTCACCGACTGGGAGCGAGACCTATACGGCATTCATGCCTGAGGACCTTCGACCGAAGCTGACC
The DNA here is from genome assembly GCF_026968025.1 of Modestobacter sp. VKM Ac-2978. NCBI lineage: Bacteria > Bacillati > Actinomycetota > Actinomycetes > Geodermatophilales > Geodermatophilaceae > Modestobacter > Modestobacter sp. VKM Ac-2978. The sequence continues at coordinate 244,755 of NZ_JAPVBP010000007.1, forward strand.
GGTCGCCAGCTCGTTGCGCTCGCCCTCCTGGCTTCGGGAGGGCCGATCGGTATCGACCTCTACCTTCCGGCCCTCCCGAGCATCGCGCACGACCTGAGTGCTTCCACGGGATCGACCCAGCTGACCCTGTACTCATTCCTGCTCGGCTTCTCCGGAGGCCAGTTGGTGACTGGTGTGCTCAGTGACCGATTCGGTCGTCGCCGCCTCCTGCTGTTCGGCAGTCTCGCGTTCGCCGTCCTGGCAGCGGTCTGCACCGTAGTGCCCTCGGTCACGATGCTCGTCGTGGCTCGATTCTTTCATGGCGTCGCGGGGGCGATTGGCGCCGCAGTCTCGCGTGCCTACGTCCAAGACGTGGCGGGAGGCAGTGCCGCCACATCGGTGTTCTCCTTTCTTGCCATGGTCAGCGGAATCGTCCCGGTGCTAGCGCCCATCCTCGGTGGCGCGATATTGAGAGTAGGGCCGTGGCCGGTGATCTTCTGGGCCGTTGCGGGACTTGGCGTCGTGACTTTCACGCTGTCCTGGGCGGTCTTGCCGGAGCCTGCCCTGCACGACTCGAACGCCGCCCCCCGCCCAACGCGAGGTCTCCGTACTCTACTGGGCGACGGGGTGTTCCGAGTCAGCCTCGTAGCTATCGCGGCGGTAAGTGGAGTCCTCTTCCTGATCCTTGCTCAGACACCATTCTTGTTGCAGGAGACCTTCGGGTTGTCGCCAACCGGCTACGCGTTGTCCTTCGCGATATGGTCTCTCGGAGCGGTCGCATGCTCAATCGTGTCACGGCGCCTCTCAGGTGTCATCCAGCCCACGACCCTCATAGCTGCCGGCCTAGTGCTCCAGATGTTCTCAAGCTGTCTGCTACTACTCGCACTGTTGTTCCAGCTACCGTTCTTCGTCGTCGAACTCGCGCTGACAGGATGCATCTCACCGCTTGGACTGGTGCTCCCCAACGCCACGGCCATTGCCCTCTCCCGGCAGCCCGCACTAGCCGGGACCGCGAGCGGGATCCTCGGGGTCGTACAATTCGGATCGTCGCTGGTCCTCGTACCGCTCGCCTTCCTGCCGCACGCTTCGCCGGTGGTGGCCGCGTTCGTCATGTTTGCGCTGTCGGGGGCTGGCTGCGGGGTTCATCTGCGCTACATGCGGCGTCGAGTCATACGGACCCAGTGCTCATGAGTCCTGCGCTGTTCGGCGTTTGTCTCGCCAGGTCGGCCGGGATTCTGCTGAACAAGCTGTGCTCTCCATTGCCCTGAAGCGGGCCAGGACAGGGCAGGACAAGGCGGAGGGACGGTTCTCGTGCAGGCGCGCTCGCTGTCGCAGCGGGAGTCGTTCGACGCGGAGTGGGTGTCAGCTCATCTGCGGCCGGCCGGGGGAGTGTTCGCTGTTCCTGGCCGACCATCGACGGGAGCTGTCCCCGGATCAGTTGTTCCCCCATCTCTGCTCGGCTCGGGGCGGGGCCGGCCGAGCGTTCCGGTCGACGTGGTCGCCGCGACCGCCATCCGGGTACTGCGAAGGGCTGTGAACTGGTTCGCTGCTCGCGGCAGCTCGGTCGAGCAAGGTGCTGAGCGACGAAAACAGTGCCCACTCGCGCTCACGCCTGGGGAGACGCCCAGGCGTGAGCTGGGCGTCACGCCGAACAAGCGCCCCTACCGGCCACAGATCACCGGGTAGGTCGAGCGCTGCCGAACGGCCGAGGGCGACGAAAGGCTGTACCGGCCCGGCTGCGCGAGTACGACCATCAGCGACTTCACACCGCGACCGGACCCTGCCCGCCGATCACCCGCTTGACCAACCTGTCCGGCCACTGCAGCTGGGTCCCTTCTGGACCCTGACCTCGATCGCTCACATCGCGGCATGTGGACCCGAGACGACGACCTTCCTGTATTCCCGAGGATTCAGACCATAGGTCTCGTTGAACACGCGGGCGAAGTAGGTCGGGTTCCGGAAGCCCCAGCGCTCAGCAACGACTCGAACGGGCGTCCCGAAGTCGAGCGGATCGGCCAGATCGCGTCGGCACATCTCCAGGCGACGATCGCGGATCCATCGTGACACCGTCACGCCGACCCGGCTGAAGAGGATGTGCAGTTGGCGCACCGAGATGTAGTTGGCGCCAGCGATCTGCGTGGGATCGAGGTCGGCGTCCCCTAGGTTCTCCATTATGAAGTTGCGAACAGACATCAACAACTCGATGTCCCTCAACGACTGACCGACGTCGCTGGAGGTCAGGGTGTCGCCCATCAACGTGGTCGTCAGATCAATGACGGCGTTGACGATGGAGAGCCCCATGGGGGCCTGCAGGGCGTCCAAGTTGTCGGCGACGGCCCGCAAGAAACCTGCGTTGATCGCAGCGACACCCGACCGGCCGGAGATCTGACTGCCTATGAGCATGCTGATGGAGCCGGGCGGCAGATTCAGCAACTGTTGCGGGAAGACCACGACGAGCATGGAGTTCAAACCCTCGGAGACGCGACGGTAGGGTCGCGCCGAGTCGGTGATGGTGATGTCCCCGGCGACCAGTTGACTCTCACCGCGTTCGTGACTCAGATGGCTGCTGCCGGCCATCTGGAGCGTGAGAGTGAAGCGAGGGTCCCGCGTCCGTTCGATCAGGGCCCTGGTTCGTTCGACGATGTGTCCGGTGGAGGTCACGACCGCCAGACGCACCCCGTTCACCTCGATGGCCTCGGCTTCCAGCCAGAAGCCGTCTGGCGCAACGGGAGTAATGCGCGTCGGGTTGACGAGAGAGTCTGAGTCCTGATTCCACAACGTGGCGTCGGTGTAGTGCCTCTTAGAGAAGTACCGGGCTGCCATCGTCACTCCTCTAACGTCCAGGCCGCGCGGGTGACATCAACCCCCGAGACGCGCCATGGGAGCCTAATCGACGAGGATCTTGCCGCCGCACCGTCATAGCGCCCAGGGTCTGGTTGCGCGCGGATGGTGGATAAGGGTGCGCGCTAGGTCGTACGTCCCGGCACCGGTGCTCCATAGCGTTCTCCAGGTAGCGACGTACTCCGTCGGCCTGAAGGGAAGGTCTCATGACCGAAGATGCTAAGTGGGCGTTCTACACGGAGCCCTCGACGATCGACGTGCGCGGTGCTCAGGTCGCGTACCGGCGAGCGGGTCAGGGCGAGCCGGTGGTCTACTTCCACGGGGCGGGCCTGACGCGGCGCTGGTTGCCGTTCTACGAGGCGCTGTCCCAGTCCACGGATCTCCTGGTGCCCGAGCATCCGGGTTTCGGAGACACTCCCATGCCTAAATGGCTGGAGTCCTTCGACGACCTCGTCCTGCACTACGCAGACCTCTTGGACGCTTTTGGGCTCGAGCGAGTTCATCTCGTCGGTCATTCGTTCGGCGGCTGGATCGCCGCTGAGTTCGCCAGCTTCTTCCCAGAACGGCTGCGGAGCCTGCAACTGGTCGCTCCGGCCGGCCTCAAGGGGGCGTTCCTGCATGACCCCTTCCGACAGGAAGGACACGAGGCGCTCGAGCGGGTCTTCAATGGCGCGGCCGACAGATTCCCTGAGTACCTCGAAGGCGGCGAGCCTGTCGAGGAGACGGTGCAGGACTACAAGGAGCTGACGGGACTCGCCCGCTTCGCCTGGAATCCGCGCTACGACCGCAAGCTCGACCGGCGCCTGGGACGAGTGGCAGTGCCCACCCAGATCGTGCTGCCTGATGACGACCGCGTGATCGACAAGTCTGTGGCGGCTCGGTACGCCGAGCTCATCCCTGGAGCAAAGGTGGTCGACATCCCTGGATCGAGCGTTCCGACCAGCCATGTCCCGTTCGTGCAGGAGCCGACGGCGCTCGCGTCGCTCCTGTCCGACTTCGTCCACTCGATCTGAGAGCGAGTCACGATATGTCTGAGCTCGAGTTCTATCTCTGGAATGGCAACAAGTACTCGTTCATCCCCCGTCGCGACCAGCTCGGCAAGTCGATCTTCATCACGACCTCGACGAAGTACTACGATCCGCTCCGCGGACAGCAGATCTTCGAGGACTTCATCGAGGATGCCGTTTTCGCTGAGCAACTCGGATACGACGGACTCGTCGTCCTCGAACAACACGGCGGTCCCAACGCCGTCGTGACCCAGCCGATCGTCCTCGCATCCGCGCTTGCCGCCCGAACCAGCAACATCCGGATCGGTACAGTCGGAGCGCTGCTCAACAGCTATCTCACGCCCATGAGGTACGCCGAGGAGGTCGCGGCGCTCGACATCCTCTCCCGCGGACGCTACTTCTTCGGTCTGCCCATGGGGATCGGGGCCAATTACCACTCGCTCGCCATGATGAATCCCACCGATGCGCGCGAACGCTACTACGAGGCGCACGAGTTCCTGAAGAGGGCTTTCACGGAGGAAGGCCCGTTCGACTTCGATGGGAAGTACTTCAGTGCTCCATACGCGAATCTCTGGCCCAAGCCGATGCAGCAGCCCTATCCAGAGGTGTGGGTACCCGCGGCCGGCTCCAAGGAGACCCTCCAGTTCGCTTCGCGTGAACGGTACTGCTACATGGCCGTGCTGGTTCCGTGGCCGGTTCTCCAGAGGAACGCCGCAACCTTCCGGGAGCTCTGCCAAGCCGAGGGGTACGAGATGGATCCACGTCAGCTCGTGGCGCAGTCCTATGTTCATGTCGCTGAGACAGACAAGCAAGCCAGGCAGGAAGTCGAGGCCCACTACCTCTCGGTGCAGCAGAACTCCTTCGGCTCTCCGTTTCACGACTCGTTCCCGCCGGGCTACGCCAGCGAGGGCTCGCTGAGGGGCATGGCGCTGGGGGGCGGCTACCGAAGCAAGGACGCGTCTGAAACGACGATCGACGAGGCGATTGACAACTTCCAGCTGATCTGCGGGTCTGTTGAGACCGTTGCTGAGCGTATCGAGGAGTACACCTCCACTCTCGGCGCGGGCCGCCTTCTCGTCACCCAGGACGCATGGACCATGCCCTCGTGGATGGCTCGCAAGAACATGACGATGTTCGCCGAAGAGGTGATGCCCAAGTTCCGCGCCCGGACGGGCAAGCCGATCTGGGACACCGCCGAGGAGGGGGCGGCGTTCCGCACGAGAAGTGAGTACGGCGCGCGTGTCCAAGAGCCGATCTCCAAGCCCATGGCATGGGTCGACGGTCACGCCATCGACATCCGCACGAGCCACATCCCCGAGCTGCGCGTGCCGCTCGAGGACACCCAGAAGTAGTTGAAGTCGGACACCCCCAGGAGGTAGTCATGAGCATCGTCGTGACCGTGAACATCAAGAACGCCGATCAAGCGAGGATGAAGGAGGTCGATGCGAAGCACCCCGAGCTCCGCGAGAAGGTGATCGGCCTTCTTAAGAAGCACGGGAACATCTCTCACACACGCCTTGTGCGTGACGACGAGGTCCTGGACATCGATGAATGGCCCGACGAGGAGAGCCTTCGGGCTTTTCTCGCCGAAGCCGGCGGCTTGATTGCACAGCTGGCTGAGCTGCGAGGGACCGCCACGCCGGAGGACACGATCTGGCAGAAGCCGTGAGTCGAGGTGGCGTCCCTCAGGGGAGGGGCGCCACCTGCAGGTGCCGACCGAGGGCTACGTCAGGAGCGTAATCGATGAGGGCCGAAGCCAAATCCCCGACCGACCTGTCCGCGCGGCTCTATCTCAACGGCACCGCCGTGAATGCACTACTCGATCCGCAGACCGCAATCGACCTGATGCGTCAGACCCTGGTCGACTACGCACTCGGCAAGTCGGAGCAGTTGCACCGTCGCGAACTCGTGCCTTCATCGGGCGGGGGCGCGCTGGGCATGATGCCGGCCTATCAGGCAGCCCAGCACGAAGGGCAGAGCGGGGCGTACGCGGCCAAAGTGGTGTGCGTGGTACACCAGCCAGGCGAGGGTCCAAGTCACCATGGTCTGTGTCTCCTCTTCGACGGCAGGACTGGTGACCTCATCGCAATGTTGGACGCTGGGGCTGTCACCGCAATCCGAACCGCCGCCGTCACGGCCGTGGCAACCGACGCGTTGGCCCGCCCGAACGCTTCCGTCCTGACGGTGCTGGGCACGGGGCAACAAGCTCTTCCGCACATCGAAGCAATAGGGAAGGTGCGGACGCTGACCGACGTCCGTGTCTGGGGGCGGACAGAAGCGGCGGCGGAGCGAGTGGCGTCCGCCGCGCAGCGCCTGGGCTTCAAGGCGCGTCCGATGAGCGACGCCAGTGAGGCAGTCGCAGCGAGCGACGTAGTCGTCACACTGACTCCGGCTCGATCGCCGATCCTGCAGCACGCCTGGCTGTCGCCCGGCACCCATGTCAACGCAGTGGGCGCCAGCACGTCCCGCGGCGTCGAGCTGGACCCGCAGATCGTTTCCGAGGCTGCGGTCTTCGTCGATGACGTGGAGGCCGCCGTGGCAGATGCCGGTGACCTGCTGTTCGCCGCCGAGCACTCGACCTTCGAGCTCGATGCCATCCAGGGGACGATCGGAGACGTGCTGCTCGGCCGAGCGGTCGGGCGATCCGACCCAACTGCCGTCACCGTGTTCAAGTCTGTCGGACTCGCCGTGGAAGACCTGGCGGTTGCCCGGTTCCTCAACGGTCGCGCTCGTGAAGCCCATCAAGGAATTGTCGTCCCAGCGTAGGGGTGGCCATGCCACTACGCGGTGAGCGAAGGAGCCAAGGATATGGCGATGTCTGCAAGAGGCGTTGAGTCAACTGGTGTCAAGCCCAATGCAGCTGAGCTTGTCACCGCGATCAAGGGGACACACCGCGCCTTCCCCACGGGGGTGACGGTCGTGACAACGATCGTGGGGGGTGAACCGGTCGGGCTCGCGGTGAACGCCTTCTCCAGCGTCTCGTTGGATCCGCCGCTGGTGATGGTGTGCGTCTCCTCCACGTCTCGGACGCACCCTCATCTCTTTGTTGACAACCCTGTTGCCATCAACATCCTGGCTGCCCATCAGGAGTCGGTGGCGATGCTCTTCGCGATGTCCGAAGGCGACAAGTTCGCTGACCTGGACTGGCATGCCGGGCAGACCGGAGCACCGTTAGTCGACGGCGCTGCCGCGGCGTTCGAGGGTCGTGTCATCTCGCGGATCCCCGCAGGTACCCACACGATCTTCATCGTCGAAGTAGTGGCTGCAGGTGCCGAACCTCGCCAGGCTCCGCTGTTGTACTTCGGCGGCAAGTTCTTCGATCCGACCAGCTTGTTGGCGGACGACTGATCGTGGAGGGCACACATGGGTAACGATGGCGTCGTCGGCTGGATCCACTACGTCTGGGATCAGATCAACAAGAGTGCTGCTCAGGGGATGCACCAGTTCTTCACCGATGATTACGTTCGGCATGCTAGTGAAGCCGACTACAGCCGTGAGGAGTTCGTCGACACCTTGCGGGAGCGGCACCAGGCCTTCCCAGACCTGGTGTCCCGTATTGATGACGTCATCGTCGATGGCGATCGGCTCGCTTACCGGTGGTCCTCGACCGGGCATCATGAAGGCCCGTACCTCGGCGTGCCTCCGACAGGCAAGTTGGTCACCGCGTCCGGGATCACGATCAGCGCACTGCGCGGCGGCAAGATCGCGGAGGAATGGGCTTCGTGGAACAAGGTCAGCGTGCTGCACAGCCTGGGAGTCCTTCCGATCTTCCCGCCGCGGAGCGCCGCCGGTTAGTCAGCTCCGGCCAGACGAACTGGTCGCATCTGGTGACGGACCGGTAGTGCCGAAGTGACCGGGGCATTGCCGGCGCAGCACTCGATGGGGCGTTCACCTCGCCCGCTGGCGGTCCCGCCGGCGGGCGAGGTGAGCAGTCGAGAGGTTGGTCTACCCAACCACGTCAGGTCTCGGTGGTGCGCTTCCACCTCCCAGGGAGCCGTCCGCACTCGACGAGTTCGCCGTCGGGGCGGTGTGAAGTGATGCCGTGAGCCGATGTCAACGGGGCACCCTCCAGAGTTCGAGGTGGCCGAATCGGCGCCTTCCGCAGCACTCGGTAGGGGAGGCAGCGTTGAACAGGGAAGCCGCCGGGTCAGAGGAGGGTAAGTGTCGACAACGCCTTATTGGGTTGCTGGGTCGCCGAAGTCCGGCGCCGAGATCCTGAAAGTCACTTCGCCGTACGATGGGCAGGTCGCCGGAGAGACGACGTTGGCCACGCCCGGCGACATCGAGGACGCCGTCGATGCTGCGCACAACGCTCGTGCGGCGTCGGCGTCCACGCCAGCCCACGTCCGGGCCGCCGCCCTGGACCACGTTGCGCGGCGGCTGGCCGAACGTCGCGAAGAGATTGCTCAACTGATCACCGCCGAGTCGGGGAAGCCCCTGAAGTGGGCACGGCTCGAGGTCGTCCGGGCTGCCTCGACGTTCCGCTGGGGCGCAGAAGAGGCGAGACGTTGGTCGGGGTCCCTGCAGCGGCTGGACACCGACCCAGCCGCTACCGGGCGGATGGCGCTGATCCGGAGGGCCCCGCGCGGACCGGTCCTCGGCATTGCACCGTTCAACTTCCCGCTGAACCTCGTCGCCCACAAGGTCGCCCCGGCGCTGGCCGTCGGGGCGCCGATCGTCCTCAAGCCTGCTCCGGCGACACCGCTGTCCGCGCTTGCCCTGGGCGAAATCCTGAGCGAGACGGATCTGCCCCCCGGCGCCTGGTCGATATTGCCGGTGACGAACGAGGTAGCCGCCGAGCTGGTCCGGGATCCACGGCTGCCCGTCGTCTCGTTCACCGGCTCCGTACCCGTCGGCTGGTCCATCCGGGAGTCGGTGCCGCGCAAGCACGTGACCCTCGAGCTCGGCGGCAATGCCGCGGTCGTCGTCGCTCCCGATCAGGACGGTGACGCATTGGCGTGGGCGGGGTCCCGGATCGCCACCTTCGCCATGTACCAAGCCGGCCAGTCCTGCATCTCCGTCCAGCGGGTCTTCGCCCACCGTGACATCGCAGAGGTGCTCACCGATCGAATCGTGGAAGCCGTGGAGAAGCTCGTGACGGGCGCGCCCACCGACGACGCCACCGATGTCGGCCCCCTCATCGACGAGGCCGCTGCACGTCGGGTGGAGAGCTGGGTGGATGAGGCGGTCGCGGCCGGGGGGGCCGTCCTCACGGGTGGCACGCGAGAGGGGGCAACGTACGCGCCCACTGTGCTCAGTTCCGTGCCCGTCGATGCCAAGGTGGCCTGTGAGGAGGTCTTCGGCCCCGTCGTCGTGCTGGATGTGGTCGACTCGATCGACGAGGCCTTCGCGCGGGTCAACGACAGCCGTTTCGGCCTGCAGGCCGGCGTCTTCACGCGCGATCTGCAACTCGCATTCCGGGCCGCGCGAGAGCTCGAGGTCGGCGGTGTGGTGATCGGGGACGTGCCGAGCTACCGGGCCGACCAGATGCCCTATGGAGGGCTCAAGGACTCCGGCACCGGACGAGAGGGTGTGTACGCGGCCATGGAGGACCTCACCGAGGAGCGGGTGCTGGTCCTGACGGGCATCGACCTGTAGGAGAAGTCCAGGGCCCGGTCCGATCGGACCGGGCCCTGGACGTGTGTCGGCAAGAGCGGGATCAGACCGCGGCCTGCCGAAGCTGGAGCAGCTCGTCGGTGAGAACGGCGAGCAACGCGACAGCGTTCTGCTGTGCCGTCGCGGCGGCGTCGCGAACAGCGGTGAACCGGCCGATCGCGGCTGAGTGCCGGTCCAGGAATCGGTCGACATCCCCGCCGTCGGCCAGCAGGCTGGCAGTGAGGGCACGGATGTGCTCGTCGAACTGCTCCCGCAGGACCGTCTTGGCGGCAAGCTCCCACGTCGAGTCGCCGGCCAGCTCGGCAGCCGGCACCCGGTCGATGCCGAGCGCGCGGCCGAGGGCCCAGTGGCGGTCGAGGACCCTGCAGACCGGCAGGCCAGTGGTCTCGACGAGCCCGGCGAGGTCAAGGGCATCGGCCCGAGATGCGAGAGCCGCAACACCGTCGGCGAGCTGAGCGCAGGCTCCAGCGGCCCGCAGCTGTTGCGCCATGGTGTCGTCGATGCAGTGCACGTCGGCCACCAACGCCGTCAGGGCCGGAACAGTCGCGGTGAGTGCGACCGGGTCGGGGTACCGGCGCAGCAACCTGTCGGCCACTCGCTCGGTGGCCCTTTGCGCTTCCGGTACGGCCAGCCGCTCGACTGACGGCGGCACGTCCTCGTCGAGCATCGCCCAGACCGCGTCGAGCTTGAGCGCCTGCTGGGCGGCGGCGAACGCCCGTGCCGCGATCGGCGTACCCACGCCGTGCCGCTCTTCCAGCCGGTGCAGGAACCCGGGTCCGACCCGGTCTAGCAGGTCGCTGGCCAGCTGAGTCGCGGTGATCTCGCGGGCCAGTGGGTGCGCGGCGATCCGGTCGGGCCAGCGCTCCCGCACGGCGCGCGGGAAGTATCGGAGGAGCACCCCGCGCAGGGCGGGATCGTCAGGCAGATCACTGCCGAGGAGCTCCTCGCGCACCAGGTTCTTGGAGTAGGCGAGCAAAACGGACGCCTCGGGCCGGGTGAGGCCGCCACCGGCCGCGCGCAGCCGTTCGACGTCGGCCTCCGACGGCAGGTGCTCCAGGCCACGGTCCAGTCCGGCATGCTGCTCCAGGTCACGAATGAGGCCGGCGTGCCGATCGAGCAGGAACGGCGCACGTTCGGCGCACACCGTCAGCGCTCTCACCTGGTGAGCGGTGTCGGCGAGTACGGCGGTGGCCACCTCGTCGGTGAGTGTCCGGAGGAAGTCATCCCGCGCCCCGACGGACAGCTCGCCCTCCCTCACCGCATCCGCGAGGAGGATCTTCAGGTTGACCTCGCGGTCGGAGGTGTCCACACCGGCCGCGTTGTCGATGAAGTCGGTGTTCACCCGGACCCCGGCGCGAGCTGCATCGATGCGGGCCCGCTGGGTCAACCCCAGGTTCCCGCCCTCGCCGATCAACCGGCAGCGCAGGGTCGCAGCCGTCACGCGCACACGCTCGTTGGCGCGGTCACCCACCTGAGCATCGGTCTCGTCGTCGGCCCGTACGTACGTGCCGATACCGCCGTTCCAGAGGAGGTCGACAGGCGCGCGCAGCACGGCCTGGATGAGCTCGTCGGGCGTCAGCTCGTACGCCTCCGTACCCAGCCGTCGGCGGACCTCTGGAGAGAGGAGCACCCGCTTGGCATCGCGTCGGTAGACCGCCCCACCCGGTGACAGCACCGAAGAGTCGTAGTCGGCCCACGACGACCCGGGAAGCGCAGCCAGCCGACGGCGTTCGGCGTAGGACGTCGCTAGGTCCGGGTCGGGGTCGAGGAACACGTGCCGGTGGTCGAACGCGGCGACCAGGCGGAGGCGCTCGTACAGCAGCATGCCGTTGCCGAACACGTCCCCGGACATGTCGCCGATCCCGACAGCGGTGATCTCGTCGACATCGGGGTCCACACCGAGTTCGCGCAGGTGCCGGCGCACTGCGACCCAGGCCCCCCGAGCAGTGATGCCCATGGCCTTGTGGTCGTAGCCGACCGACCCCCCCGACGCAAAGGCGTCGCCGAGCCAGAAGCCGCGCGCGACGGCGAGCTCGTTGGCGAGGTCGGAGAACGTCGCCGTCCCCTTGTCGGCGGCGACCACCAGGTAGGCGTCGTCTTGATCGAGGACGACGGTGCGCGCTGGGTGCACCACTCGGCCGTCCACCCGATTGTCGGTGATGTCGAGCAGACCCGCGACGAAGGACCGATACGCGTGCTCAACGGCAGTCTGGTCGCCGGCGCCGCGCACGACGAAGGCGCCTTTCGCGCCGGCAGGGACGATCACGGCGTTCTTCACGAGCTGCGCCTTCAACAAGCCGAGCACTTCGGTGCGGTAGTCCTCGGGACGGTCTGACCAGCGGAGACCGCCACGGGCGACAGGCCCGCCGCGCAGGTGCAGACCCTCCACCGTGGGGGAGTACACGAACGTCTCGACCCACGGTCTCGGGGCCGGGAGGAAGGTCAGCCGCGGGGATGCGATCTTGAGCGCGAGCTGGGCGGGTGGGCGACCGGCCGCGTCCTGGAAGGCGTTGGTACGGACGACGGCATCGAAAACATCCCTCAACCCGCGGAGGATGCGATCCTCGTCGAGGCTCGTCGTCGCATCGAGCAGGGACTCGAGTTCAGTGCCTGCCGCAGCAGCTCCGGCAGCATCGAGAGCATCGGGGTCGTGACGCGCAAAGAACCGCCGGATCAGCGCCCGGGCGAAGCGCGGAGCGCCGAGCACCATCTGCTCGATGTAGGCACGGGAGAGTCCCGTGCCAGTCTGCGCCAGGTAACGGCAGGCGGCGCGGAGCACAGTCACCTGCAGCACAGGCAGGCCCTCGGTCACCGTCAACTGGGCGAGCCCGTCCAGCTCCGTCTCTCCTGCCCACGCCGCGGCGAGTGCCTGACTCAACGCGGCGAGGGCCGGCTCGGCCGCCACGTCCTCGGGCAGCAGCAGGTCCAGGAACATCGCCGTGGCGCCCACCTCAGGCAGCGGTCGGGCGTCGGCGACGCGGACCCCCAGCCGCTCGAACACCGGGACGACGTCGGCCAGCAGCGGGCGAGTGGAAGGCCACTCGACGACCGCGCCGACGAGCGGACCCGATCCGGCGACAGCGGGCCGCAGCCGGACCCGGTCGTGGACCGGGTCGGCCTTCATGCCTGGGCGGCAAACGCGGCGTCGAGCACGTCGAGCGCCTCAGCCAGGAGAGACTCGCCGATGACCAGCGGTGGCAGGAAGCGCAGCACGTTTCCGTAGGTGCCGGCGGTCAGCACGATGACTCCCTCCGCATGACAGTGCTTCGCCACAGCGGCGGTGAGAGCCGGGTCCGGCTCAGTGCTGCCCGGCTTCACCAGTTCGACGGCGATCATGCCGCCGCGGCCGCGGACGTCCCCGATGGCCGGGAAGTGCTCCTGCAGCGCCCGCAGCCGGGGGAGCATCGTTGCCTCGATGACTCGGGCCGAGTCATCGAGGCGGAGCTCGTCCATCGTCTCGATCGAGGCGAGAGCAGCCGCGCAGGCCAGGGGGTTACCGCCGTACGTTCCGCCGAGCCCACCCGTGTGCACCGCATCCATCAGCTCGGCTCGGCCGGTGACAGCGGCAAGAGGCAGACCGCCTGCCATGCCCTTGGCCAGGGTGATCAGATCGGGGACGACGCCCTCGTGCTCGCTGGCGAACCAGTCACCGGTGCGGCAGAACCCGGTCTGCACCTCATCGGCGATGAAGGCCGCTCCGGCCTCTCGCGCCCAGTCGGCGATGGCGGGCAGGAAACCGGGGGCCGGGACGACGAATCCACCTTCGCCCTGGATGGGCTCGATCAGGACCGCCGCCACGTTGGCTGCGCCGACCTGCGTCTCGATCTGGCGAATGGCGCGGATCGCGGCGTCGGCGCCGGTCAGACCAGCCGGGTCGCGAAACGGGTAGCTCATCGGCACGCGGTAGACCTCGGGCGCGAAGGGCCCGAACCCGTTCTTGTACGGCAGGTTTTTCGCCGTCAGGGCCATCGTGAGATTGGTCCGTCCGTGGTAAGCGTGGTCGAAGACCACCACCGCTGACCGGCCTGTCGCAACGCGGGCGATCTTCACCGCGTTCTCGACTGCCTCGGAGCCCGAGTTGAACAGCGCCGAGCGCTTGTCGTGATCGCCAGGGGTGACGCGAGCGAGCTCCTCGCAGACGGCGACGTAGCCTTCGTACGGCGTGACCATGAAGCACGTGTGGGTGAACGCCTCGACCTGTTCCTGGACGGCGGCCACCACGCGAGGCGCGGCGTTGCCGACGTTGACCACCGCGATGCCTGAGCCGAGGTCGATCAGCGAGTTGCCGTCGACATCCACCACGACACCGCCGCCGGCCCGCTCGACGAAGACCGGCAGGGTGGTCCCGACGCCGGCGGACACGGTGGCCGCGCGCCGGGCGCTGAGCGCCCGTGACCGAGGGCCAGGCACTTCCGTGACCAGTCGACGCTCCTGGGCGGGCGTCAGCGGAGAAACGAGCAGGTCGGTCACAGGAGCTCCTCGCCTGGGGGGACGGACTCCCTTGAGTCTCGGCAACGGAAGCCGAACCGAGTACGGTCAAACAGGCGTGTCGGCTTCCCCCGGATGTCCATTCCGGCAGGAGCCGACCCTTCTTGGGAGCTGACTTGCCAGTCACTGTCGCCGACCTGCTCGCTCGGTCTGAGCTCGGCCTGGTGCTCCTGACCGCCGATGCGATCGTCGACCGCCCGTTGTCGTGGGTCCACGTGAGCGAGCTGGCCGATCCCGCGCCGTTCCTCGAAGGTGGGGAACTGCTGCTGACGACGGGACTCGCGCTGCGCCAGGACCAACCGGCCGGCCCTTACGTGCGGCGGCTGGTCGACGCCGGTGTCGCGGCGCTCGGTTTCGGGACTGGCCTCGGGCAGGAGGCCGTCCTGCCCGAACTGCTGGCGGCCGCCGAGAAGAGCGGCCTGCCGGTCGTTGACGTGCCCCGAGGGACCCCCTTCATCGCCATCTCGCGCAGCGTCTCGGCGGCTCTCGCGGCCGAGGAGTATGCCGCGGTCGCTCGATCGGCGGCGGTGCAGCAGGAGCTGACCCGGGCCGCAGTCGCGCCCGGCGCACCCGGCGCGCTGCTGGAGCGGCTCGCCCGCGCGATCGGCGGTTGGGCGCTGCTGCTCGACACGGTCGGGGCACCACTGGAAGCCGCCCCACCTGGCGCCGTCCGACATGCCCATGCCCTCGGGACCGAGCTGGACCGCCTCCGTGGGTCGCGCGCACCGGCCAGTGCGGCGATCAGTGGACCCGAGGACACCGTGCTGGTGCAGTCGCTCGGTACGAACGCACGCATTCGCGGGTTCCTGGCGGTCGGCCGGTCCGGGAGCCTGCCGCCGACCGAGCGGCACGTCGTGAACGCCGCTGCGCTGCTGCTGACGTTGCGCATGGAGCAATCGCGGGGGCTGGACAGTGCCATGGCTGCTCTGCGTGCCGCGCTGCTGCGGCTGCTCCTGGCCGGCGAGGAACGCACAGTGTCCGGCGTGGTCGACGAACTGGGCCAGCAACTCCCTTCCGAGCCGCTCCGTGTCCTCACCGTGCTCGGCAGCGGCGAGCAGCGCTCCGCCGCGGTCGATGTGGCGGCCGACGCAGCGGCGCACGGGCGGGTGCCACTGTTCTCCGCGGAGCTCGACGACGCCTTGGTCCTCCTCACTTCGGCGGAGACCGGACTAGCGTCTCAACTCGACGTCCTGCCAGCGCGCGTCCCCGGCTCCGCGGTCGGCATGTCCCGGCCGGTCCGCTGGTCGGAGCTCGTCGACGGCCTCCAGCAGGCACGCCAGGCCGCCCAACACGGCCGGGGGCGGACCACGGTCGTCGTCGACTTCGAGGACCTGGCCACTCCCGGGCTCTCGGCCCTGCTCGAGCCGACGGCGACGCGGGCCTTCGCCGACTCACTTCTTGCGCCGCTGTTCGCCTCCGACCGTGCCGGCGCAGGTGACCTCGTCCACTCCGTCCGCGTGTGGTTGACGCATCACGGTCAGTGGGAGCCGGCCGCCGCGCAGCTCGGGGTGCACCGGCACACGCTGCGCAAGCGGGTGCGCCGTGCCGGTCAGCTGCTCGGACGCGACCTCGACGAGCCGGGGACCAGGGCTGAGTTGTGGATCGCGCTACATCCGCCGGGGGCGAGCTGAATAGGCCGAAGTGATCCTCTCGAGCGTCGCGGCATCTTGCCGGGAGGCGCGAGCGTTGCGGGACCTGCTGTTCGTGGCGGCGCCTGTGGCGAAGGCAGAACTGGTTGCGCCGTGCCGCGGTGTCGTCGTAGCGGTCATCGAAACCTTCGCGCGGGCGTCCCGCACGAGTGGGAGCTCAGCATCGACGAACACGGTGAACGCTCATTGATACGGTCGGGAGGAGATGGTCGGTGGTGAGAAGTCGGTGGTCTGTCACGCGTCGACCTGAGTCGGTGGTCGCATCGATCGAGTGCTGTGGCAGTTGGCGCCTCATGAACGGACGCCCGCGTGAGGAACCGCCATGGCCTTCCCCGCTCCCGCTCGGGATATCGCCGTCCTGCTCGTCCGCCTCGCCCTCCGCGCCGTGTTCTCGGCCCACGGCTGGCAGAGGCAGTACCTCAACGCCATCGACGGCACGGCCGCGTATCTCGACCAGGCCGGCGTACCCGCCACCTCGGCCGCCGCGTGGTTCGCCGCCATCGTGGAGCTCGTTGGCGGCGTCGCGCTCAGCCGCGGCCTCGGTGTGCCGATCGACCCATCGGGCTCCAGCTCGACCTGCTGATCCACAAGAAGGAAGGCCGCATCTCATGACCCCGCTGATCTCCAAGGCGGCGACCACCGCCGAGCCACTCCATCCTCTGCTCGCCGAGCGGTGGAGCCCTCGCGCCCTCGACCCCCGGCACGATCTAGCGGTCGAGCAGCTGACCGCCGTGCTCGAGGCCGCCCGCTGGGCGCCCAGCGCGTCCAACACCCAGCCGTGGCGGTTCGCCGTCGCACTTCGGGGGAGGGCCGAGTTCGCCGCTGTCCTCGATGCCCTGCAGCCGGGCAACCAGGCGTGGGCGCACGGCGCCTCGGCCCTCATCATCGCCGCGGCCGAGACGGTCGGTCCGGACGGCACGTCCCGGCCGTGGGCGGTGTACGACACCGGCCAGGCGGTGGCCCACCTGTCGGTGCAGGCTCAGCACGAGGGCCTGGCCGTGCACCAGATGGGCGGCTTCCACCGCGACCGGGTCGCCGCCCTGCTGGCGGCTCCGGGCGTCGTCACTCCGCTCGTCGTGCTGGCCGTCGGACGCCGGGACGACGCGGTGCAGCTCGCCGAGCCGTTCGCCAGCCGGGAGACCGCCGTCCGAGACCGGCTGCCGCTCGAGCAACTGCTGCTGCCCTTCGGGCCGAGCACCCCCGCTCCTACCTCCTGATCGTTCGGCCGCGAGCTCCGAGGCGTTCCCACACGCTGCGGCTGGCCGAGTCCAGGATCGGCGCAGTACGGGCCGCGCTGCACGATGCGGCTCAGATCAGACCAGGGCGGCCGACGGCGGACCTCGCGCCGGAAGCTGGGGGGCAAGGGGTCGCAGGTTCAAATCCTGTCAGCCCGACAGAGAAACTGCAGTTCAGAGGCGGGCCGCCCATTCCTGACCCTGACCTCCGCCCTCCGCAGCCGCGCGGATGTCCGCACCGACGTCCCGGCGCGCTACGCCAAGCAACTGAGCAGCCACCTGGGCCGCAAGGTGCCGTTCGACACCGTCGGAGCCACGTCGACGGCCCGCCTCGACACGGCGACCCGTGCGGGAGAGTCACGAGACGGTGAACGAGCCTCGGTCGCCCGCGGCAGTCGGCGTGGGACAGTTCCGTCCTCTTCTCAGGAGGCCGCGCCCACGGGCACGAGCTCGGCCGACGGCTCCGCCTCCGCGTGGCCGTCCTCGATCGCTGGATTGCCCGGGATCGATCGGGTGATCGCGACCGATACCAGGGCGAACGCCGCGACCAGTGCCGCCCACACCGCCGGGCCGCCGGCAGCGGCGATGCCAGCGACGACCGTCGCAACTGCACCCAGCCCGTACTGGGACGCGCCGATGAGGGCCGCCGCCGAGCCGGTGTTCGAGCGCACCGAGCTCATGCACCAGCTCATCAATGCCGGTTCGGCGATGCCCAGACCGAAGAGGCCCACCGCCATGCCCGCGATCACCACCGGGAGCCCGACACTCGTGCCGGTCCCGATCGCCGCCAACAGTGCGCCGGCGAGAGCGATGAACCCTCCGGCGAGCGACTGACGCCTCAGGTCACTGGAGGCCGCCATGCGGTGGGCGGCCACCGCACCGAGCAGGAACGCGATCCCCGTTCCGCCGAAGACCAGCCCGAAGGCGGCCGGATCCAATCCGTACCGCGCCTGGTAGACGTACGAGGCGCCGCCGATGTAGGCGAAGAGCATCATGAACAGCGCCGAGATCGCCGCCAGGGGTCGGACGAAGTCCCGCGTCCGCACCAGGTCGCGGTAGGCGCGCAGCACCGGGGCGGGAGTGAACGGAGTCCGGTGCTCCGCCGGCAGGGACTCGCTCTGGAAGACGGCGGCGCTCGCCGCGACGAGCGCGCCGAGGAGGCCGAGGACCACGAACACCGATCGCCAGCCCAAGTGCTGCTCGATGAGCCCTCCTGCCGCCGGAGCGACTACCGGGGCCAGTCCGGCCACAGTCATCAGCACGGCATAGAGGCGGGTTGCCGCCAGGCCGACGACCCGGTCGCGGACCGAGCTGTTGGCGACGACCACGGCGAGGGCGCCGCCGATGCCTTGGACGATCCGGCCGGCGACCAGTACACCGATGGACGGTGCAACTGCCGCGAGGACTGACCCCGCGACGAACAGTCCGAGGCCGACGAGCAGTGGGCCGCGGCGCCCGATGGCGTCGGTGATCGGGCCGGCGACGAGCTGTCCCAGGCCGAGCACCAGCAGGAAGCCGGTCAGCGTCAGCTGGGTGGCCCAGACGGGGGCCGAGAAGTCGGCGCCTATCGCCGGCAGCGAGGACAGGTACATGTCTGCGGCGAAGGGCAACAGAGCCACGATCGCGGCGGTGGTGAGCGTGAAGGAACGAGGGACGACGTGATTCATCGGAGTATGTCCAGCAGGAAGGAGGGCCCAACGGGAGTCCGCCACTACTGTAGACCAGAAGTAGTACACCTGTATCAGTCTGTGAGGATCTGTGATGAAGCCCATCGACGGGTTCCCTCGCCAGGCACGCGCCGTACGGAAGCGCAAGGAGATCCTGCGTGCCGCGATCACCCTGATGACCGCCGAGGGCGCGGCAGCCGTCACGCATCGGTCCGTCGCGCAGGCGGCAGGGGTCTCGCTCGGCGCCATCCGGTACTACTTCGACACGCGAGAGGCTCTGCTGCTGGCGTGCGTCGATGAGGTCGAGAGCGAACGGGCCGTCTCTGCGGAGGACGTGCTCGCCGCGGCACAATGCCTGCACCCTGCCGGCGCCGCAGACGTCGCCCAACTGCTCCTGACGGCGTACTACGGACCCCGCCAGGACGATGCGACGCTCGCCGGGACCCTCGGCTGGGTCGTGGACTGCGCCCGCGAGAGCGACGCCTTGTCGGCCCGCCTGGCTCGGGCGCGTGACGTCATGGATCGCCAGGTGGGCGACCTGCTCGACGCCTGTGGTCGAGGGGAGGTGCCTGTGACTCTCGTCGGCGCGGTGATCGACGGCAGCGTTGTGACCGCGACGGCCGAAGGGGAGCGGTCAATCGTCGGCCGAGCCCTGCGTGAGCTCGTCGGACTCCTGGAGATCTGTTCGCGAGCGCGCTCCCACGCGGGATGAAGCGATCGGGCGTTGAACCTGCAGCCGTGCACAGCCCGCGTCGTCACGTCGATGAGCGGGCCGTCGCGCGCGGAGTGGACCGATGAGACCTCGTCGAAGGGGACCGCGGTCCACGAGGAGGCGGTCCGGGCCACGCGAGCTGGTGCACGGGGGTCAGTGGGGCCGTGTGACGCTCAGTCCGCCGGTGGCCGCGTGGAACCGTGCGCCACCAGCTGCCAGTCGCCGTCGGACTTCGTCCACACTGCGAGGGACAGGTTCTCAAAGGTCCGGGGGGCGCCCTGCACCGTCATGTCACCGGACAGACGACCGACGACGATCGCGGTGTCTCCGAGGACGCTGACCCGTTCTACCCGATGTGTCAGCCGCAGGTAGACGTAGTAGCCGTTCTCCACCTTTGCGAGGTAAGCGGACTTCGTGTCCCGCACACCGCTGGCGTGCGTGTACAGCAGCCGGTCGTGGAACATCCGCCGCAGTGCCGGCACGTCCGCGCGGAGGAGCGCCTGGCACCGGGCCTCTTCGCTGGCAGAGATGGGACGCGCGTCCTCGGCGGCCGTCACGGCGTCACCTTCGGGCCACAGCGGATCGGGGTGCTCATGAGTGCTCCTTTGTGTCGCGCGGACCAGCGCCCATGGGTCGCCCGGTTCCGGGGGGTTCTGGGTCGGATCTCCCCGACGGGACGGCCTGCGGACGGCGCCGGAATGCGCGACGACCGTGCGCGAGGCCGCGCCAGGAGGCTCGACGAGCCGGGTCAGGAAGCGCGGAGGGTGCGCAGCGGCGGCGTGACCCGCGCCAGCTCGTCCAGCATCGCCTTCCCGGCAGCCTCGAGCTCGGCGTTGGGGACGAAGGCGTCAGCATCGAAGAACTGGGTGAAGAAGGGGATCGAGATCCCTTCGGGCACGGTGAGGATGCGCAGGGCTCCGAGCACCGGCTTCAGGGCCGACGACGCACGGAGGCCGGCAGAGGCGCCACCGTAGGTGACGAGACCGGCGGCCTTGTCGGCCCACTCCGCCGAGAGGAAGTCCAACGCGTTCTTCAGGGAGGCGGGGAAGGAGTGGTTGTACTCCGGGGACACGAAGATGAAGGCATCGGTGCGATCGACCGTCGCGCTCCAGCCCTTTGTGTGCTGGTGCACGTATCGCCTCAGCCGTGGGTGATGCGGTTCGTCGAACACAGGCAGGCCGACGTCCGCCAGATCGATCAGCTCGACGTCGAACGCACCATGTGCGCTGCCAGTTCCTGCACCCATCCGGCGACGGCGACGCCGCGACGACCCGGACGAGTGCTGGCGGCGACCACCTGCAGGACGGGGTGGGACACGGGAACCTCCGTGGTGTTCCGAGGGCGGTGGACCGGATGGGGGAGGGCCGTTGAACGTTCGTGGGACGGGGCATCTCACGCACATCGTCGGCGGTCGTGAGGAGAGCGCCCGTCTTCTCGATGGGCTCCTCGACGGTCAGACCCGGCGCGGTCTCCCACAGCACGAGGCTTTCGGGCGTCACGTCGGCGGCGGCGAGATCGGTGACGATCCGGTCGACGCGGCCGCTGCCGGCGGCAGGGTGGAGTCCTGCACGATCTTCGGCGACCCGTCGCGGGCGACGTGCTCCATCGTGATGATCACGCGGCGGGCGGCCCTCGACGAGGTCCAACGCCCCGCCCATCCCGTCGACCATCGTGCCGGGGACGAACCAGTCGGCCACGGTCCCCTTACCTGCGTTGATCAGGTCCGCGTCCTCCTCGCCCTGGGTGGCCTGCTCCAGCAGAGCGTCGATCAGCGTGATCGGGGCCCCGCAGAGACCGAACCCGCCGACGGGGAGCATCGAGCCGGGCGCGATGTCGACGACGGCCTCTCGCGCGCTGGGTAGGACCTTGTCCACGAGTCCTCCAGAGGATGACCAATCCGAACAATCCGTAACGATAGTCGAATCGCCTCCCGGCTCCCCGCCGGGCTGAAGATGCCTGGCTCACCGACCGACGCCACAAGACGGAACAGAGTGACGGGCGGTGCCCATGTGCCGTGTGCGGCAAGTGCGGTTATCGGACGAGTTTGGACTGATGCCGACGCCCCCGGTGGCCGAGAACGGATCATGCGCCCCGTTGTTCCTCACCTTGGAGTTCCCGTGACCATCAAGGCTCGGCTGGTCCTCAGCACCGTGCTAGTCCTCGCGCTGGTTCTCGGTGCGCTGGTCGCCGTCGTTGCGAGTCTGGCGACCGGGCAGGCCAAGGATGATGGCTTGCGGTACGCCGAGAGCGTCGCGACCGCGGAGGCCGAGCAGATCCAGAGTGGTCTCAGCCGCCAGCTCTCCACGGCGCAGACGCTGGCACGCACGCTCGCCACGATGGCGGGTACCCGGAAGGCGGACCGGGAGCTCGCGGATGACGTCATCCTGCGCCTGGCAGAGGACGACCCGACCCTGGCGGGAGCCTGGGGGCTGTTCGAGCCGAACGCGTTCGACGGCCTCGACCAGGCGTACGCCGGCAGTCCCCGCACCGACGCGAGCGGTCGCTACGCGACGGCT
The DNA here is from genome assembly GCF_026968025.1 of Modestobacter sp. VKM Ac-2978. Lineage (NCBI taxonomy): Bacteria > Bacillati > Actinomycetota > Actinomycetes > Geodermatophilales > Geodermatophilaceae > Modestobacter > Modestobacter sp. VKM Ac-2978. Next base: position 266,465 of record NZ_JAPVBP010000007.1, read on the forward strand.
TGGATGCGGGACGGCGACGTCCTCGCGACGACCGTGATGTCCGGTTACGACGAACCCGGGGCCGGCGACTACTACCTCCTCGCGCGCACCTCGGGCACCGACGTCGTCACCGACCCCTTCACCGTGAACGACGTGACCATGTCCTCGGTGACGTCGCCCGTCCTCGTGGGCGGGGCGACTGTGGGCGTGGCCGGTGTCGACGTCACCCTTACGAGCATCGAGCAGCAGATCGATGGCATCAGACCGTACGAGGTCGGCCACGCAGCGCTGGTCACCTCGAGCGGCGTGGTCCTGGCCAGCAACCGGCCAGGGGACGAAGTGGGCAGCACGCTCGTGGGCGAAGTGGGCGAAGTGGGCGATGCGGCCGGCGAGGCGGTGGCGGAGGCGTCTCTCGTCCGGCGCAGCACGGAGAGCGCCGACGGCCCCTCGGTGGTCGTTGCCGCCCCGGTGGCCGTCGCCGAAGGGCAGCACTGGGCGCTCGTCGTCGAGATCCCGGAAGCGGCGATCCTCGCCGACGCCAGCGCACTGCGGACGACGATCCTGGTGGGCGCGGTGTTCGCGATGCTCGTGGCTGCGGGGGCCGTGTTCCTGGTGGCGCGGCGGGTCGTAGCGCCCCTGGACGCGATGCGTGGCCGTATGGAGGAGATCGCCGATGGGGACGGCGATCTCACCGCCCGGGTCGACGACAGCCGCACGGATGAGATCGGTCGTTTGGGCGCCGCCTTCAACCGCTTCGTCGACAAGGTCGCCGAGACCGTCTCGGGGATCGGCCGCGCGTCGGAGATCCTCGTCCGGGTCTCCGATGACATGTCCGGGGTCTCGAGCAGGATCGCCGGCTCGGTCGGCCACACCGCGGCGCAGACGGAGCAGGTGTCAGCGGCTGCGGAACAGGTTTCGCGCAACGTGCAGTCGGTGGCGGCAGGCGCCGAGGAGATGGGTGCCAGCATCCGGGAGATCGCCTCGAACGCTCAGGAGGCGGCGCTGATGGCTGGCGAGGCGGTGACCGTCGCAGGGGACACCAACCGAACCGTCACCCAGCTCGGTGAGTCGTCCCGGGCGATCGGTGACGTGGTCAAGGTGATCACGTCCATCGCGGAGCAGACGAATCTCCTGGCCCTCAACGCGACCATCGAAGCTGCCCGGGCAGGTGAGGCCGGCAAGGGCTTCGCGGTGGTCGCCAACGAGGTCAAGGACCTGGCGCAGGAGACGTCCAAGGCCACCGAGGACATCGTCCGCCGGGTCGATGCCATCCAAACCGACACAGCTCGTGCGGTGGAGGCGATCTCCAAGATCGACGCGGTGATCTCCCGCATCAGCGACTACCAGACGGCGATCGCCAGTGCCGTGGAAGAGCAGACTGCTACGACGAACGAGATGTCCCGCAGCGTCAGCGAGGCAGCGGTGGGCGCGGGGTCGATCGCCACGTCCATCCGCACCATCTCGGCCGTCAGCGGCGAGACCGGTGAGGACGCCGAAGGGACGAAGGCCGCCAGCGCGGGACTCGCAGCGATCACGGCAGACCTGACGCGGCTCGTCGGCCAGTTCAAGGTCTGATCCGCCGACCGGGACAGCACCTCGATCGATCCGGCCACCGGCCAGCGCGCACGAGGGGGTTGATCATCGGGGCGGACGAGGCCTTCCGGCTGGATCGGACCACTCGGCGAGCGTTGATGTCCGTCGCTGAGCGCGCACGGTGGCATCGGTCAGGACCAGGACCGAGGGGCGGCGCCGGCGGTGTACGGCGATGTCTGTCCCCGGAGCCGGCCGGCCGCCGCACTCGCGTCCGGCGTCCGGTCCCGGAACTGCCTCATCGGGTCGGACCGGGTCGCGCCGCCGCCGAGCGGCAGGGCTGGCCGGGGCCGCCCTCTTCCGCACGTCGGGAGAGGCCCGCATCGGGCAATTGGGCAGGCGCACTGCCGCAGGGGTGACGCTCTGTGCCGGGTGACATTTGCTCTGCGGTCCAGGTCGCAGAAGCTCTGCCCCCAGCGGCAGGCGCCAGCTTCGGGCGCGGCCGCTCGGAGCACGTCGCCCGCCCCGGCATCGGACTGCTCCAACGACCAGGCAGCTCGTCGCGGGTGCGCCACCCGTTGCGCCGTCAGTCTGTCCAGCGACCCCTAGGAGCTTCAACATGTCGGACCCGACTCAGACCAGCTCACCGGAGCGGGCCGGGGGTCTGCGAGCGCCCCACATCACGGTGCTCGTCATCTCGGTGGCCGCCCCCCTCGCCGTCGTCCTCGGCACGCTGCCGCTCGGGCTGGCGCTGGGAGGGCCGTCGCTCGTCGTCATGTTCCTGGTCGCCGGCGTGATCCTGGGTCTCTTCGCCGTCGGATACGCGGCGATGAGCCACCGGATCACTGAACCTGGCGGGTTCTTCCCCTACATCAGCGCGGCCATGGGCCGCGTGGCCGGTTCCGCGGGCGCCTGGCTGGCGATCCACCTACGGCGCCTTCCTCATCGGCGCCGTCGTGATCATGGGGTTCTTCGGGGCTCAGATCTTGCAGGTCGAGACCGGCCTGAGCGTGTCGTGGCAGGTCTGCGCGGCGATCGCCTTCCTGCTCGCCGTGGTGCTGGCGTCGCTGAACATCGAGATCGGCGCAATGGTGATCACCGTCGCAGTCGCTCTGGAGTTCCTGGTGATCCTCGCGCTCGACATCTTCATCCTCACCGGTGACGACGGCGATGGGCTCCCGGTAGAGGTCTTCTCGCCGGAGATCGGTTTCGGCAGCGGCTTCGCCGTCGCGCTGATCTAGGCGATCATGCGCTTCTCCGGATTTGAGTCCGCCGCCCTGTACGCGCCCGAGGCCAGGGATCCCAAGCGGACGGTCGCTGTGGCGACCTACGCGACGGTGGCGATCCTGACGCTGCTCCTCGCGTTCAGCACCTGGGTGATCATCGGAGCCGTGGGCGTGGACGAGGTCCGGACTGCGTCGCTCGACTCCTACGGCAACATCGTGTTCGAGCTGATGGGCGCGCATGCGCCGGCATGGGTGAGCCACGTCGTTTCGTACATGATGCTGTTCAGCCAGTTCGCTTCGACCCTGGCACTGACCAACGCGCTCGCCCGCTACATCCAGGCGCTGGGCCAGAAGGGGCTCCTGCCCCGGTGGGTCGGCGAGCGGGACCGGCGCAGCGAGGCGCCCAGGCGTGCGGTGGCGGTCAGTGCCGGCACCGCGGCGGTGGTGCTCGTCCGTCCTCGCTCTGCTGCAGCTCGACCCGTTGCTGGACATCTCGTCGGTCCTGTTCGGGATCGGCACGCTGGCGATGGTGGTGCTGCAGGCGGCAGCCGCAGCTGTCGTGACCCTGTACTTCAGGCGCCGCGAAGGGCGGCAATGGTGGAGACCTTCCTCGCGCCCCCTCTCGGAGCCATCGGGCTCAGTGTGGCGTTCGTGCTGATGGCCAAGGAGTTCGACCCCATAGCAGGCAAGGATTCCTCGTTCATCTCGCTGCTGCCCCTGCTCGTGCTCACAGCGGTCGGGGGTGCGCCTCACGCACTGAACGTCCGCCGGTGGGACCCGGAGAAGTACGCCGCGCTGGAGTTCGACCGCGACCGCGTGGAGAGTCGGGACTCGACGATCTCGAGGACGCGCAGGGCCGAGCCCGTGTGACCCCGACGTCCATCCGGCGGTTCACGCCCTGACCCGGCGGCCGTGCGGCTGCGCGGACCTCGGACCCTCTCGAAGGACCGACCGTGATGAGTACGAGGGGTCTGCACCCGGACGTCGATCACCTTCCGGCGCGGGACCGACGGCAGGACTCCCGCGACGCATGGCTCGACGGCCTCGAGCTGGTCACCGTCCCTGTTCGCCACCGTCGCCGGTTCCGCCGAGCAGGACAACGTGGGGCCGACTCGCCGCGGTAAGGCCATGGCCGACGGCGGCTTCCTGACCGCGGCCGCCACGCTACCGAGGTCGCGCTGGGTCCCAGGGGTGCGAGCCCACACCGCGACCAGGGTGTAGCGTGGTTCGTTAAACGGATGCTCGTGTTCGAATTTCATCCTGGTCGCCTGTGATTCCGGCGCCTTCCGCGGCACCGCCACCTGGGAGCGCCTCTCCCGGCGCTTCGCCCCCCTGCCCCCGTCGTCCCGAGATGGACAGGAGACACGATGCCCCCTTACCGCGGTGCCGGGTCTGCGCCGTCCGCAGTGGACGTCGTGGTCATCGGTGTGGCGCTGTCCGGGTTGGTGGCGGCGACGCAGCTGAGGGCAGCGGGCCTCTCGCTCATCGTCGTCGAGGGACGCGACCGCGTCGGCGGCCGACTCGACAGCGCCACGTGCGCCGACGGACGGGTTCTTCAGAGGGGCAGTGAGTTCGTCGCACCCGGTGCGACGGAGCCGCGGGCTTTGGCGGCCTCGTTCGGCATCCGTCTCGAGCCCGCGCCCCCGCAGGGGGCGATGATCCGGCTGACCCCTGCGGGCCGGGTCGTCGAGGTGAGTCCGTTCGAGCAGGATGCCGCGGCCGCGGCCGCGTACTCCGGGGCGTACGGGGCGCTGGCACGGCTCGCCGAGCAGGTACCGGCCGAGCACCCCTGGGAAGCGAAGGTCGCGACGGACCTGGACCGGCAGAGCCTGGCGGGGTGGCTGACAGCGAACGTCGCGAACCAGGCCGCGCGTGAGCTGATCGAACGGGACTTCTTCACCTTCGGCGACCCCCACGGTGTGTCGCTGCTCTACGTCCTGTGGAGCGCCGCCCGCGCCGGCGGACTCGACGCGTTGCACGACCTCGGGGACCGGTTCGTCGGGGGGACCTCCTGGGTCGTGGCGGCACTCGCCGGCCGGCTCGATGCGCCCCTCCTCCTGGGGCGACCGGTCACCAGGGTCGAGCACGATGCCGGCGGAGTGCGGGTCACGCACGGTGGCGTGACGACCCGAGCGCGCGCGCTCGTGGTGTCGATGGAGCCCGGTCAGGCGGGCTCCATCGAGTTCGTCCCCCCGCTGCCGCCCGATCGGGATCAGCTGCAGAGGCAGTGGCGGGCGGCGCACGGCGGCAAGGCGTTCGCGGTGTACGACGAGCCGTTCTGGCGCCGCGAGGGCTTGAGCGGGGCGGCCGTGCTCGACGGTCCGTTCGCCGTTGCCCTCGACGCCTCGACCAGCGACTCCAAGGACGGCGTCCTCCTCGCCTTCTATGGCGACGACGGCGCGGCCGCCACGGAACTCGCTGACCTGAGGGCACGGCCCGACGGGGTGCGCCAGCGGGTGCTCGACGACCTGGCGCGCGCATTCGGCGATGCTGCACGCAGGCCGCGCGAGTTCCACTTCTTCGACTGGTCCGGTGATGCCTGGTCGCAGGGGTGCGGCACCACGGTCCCGCCAGGCGTGCTCACGACCGTGGGGCACACCCTCCGCCGACCCGTCGGCCGGATCTTCTGGGCAGGCTCCGAGAACGGTGCCGCCGACTGGATGGAGGGCGCCGTCACTTCGGGTGCGTCAGTTTCCAGCGCCTTGGCAGACGAACTCGGGGAGAAGTGATGATCATCCGTCTCGGTCGTGAAGAGGCAGTCGTCGACGAAGCGGGCGACACGGGCAGGCTGTCGGTGGTGGCCGACCGGTCGCTCGACCACCGTCAGCTCGCGGCAGCTCTCCGGCGTTCCGGGCTGGGTCGGCTCGACGATGCCCACGCCTGGCTCTCGATCGCTGAGCTACGCGCACGGTGCGTGGAGCCGCACGGCGCGAGCGCCGAGCAGTTCGACGCGATGGTCGCCTACGCGGCCGGCCGCGGGTGGGTCGCCGGCGAAGAGCTGCGGGCGCACATCGACCTCGTCGACACGGGGGCGCGGTGATGTCCCTGGCCCGACCGGCCGGTCGCGCCCTCCGAGGGGAACGGCGCAGCATGGGCGGCTCCGCGCGCATCCTTCCTCGCCGGCCGGTCGGGCTCCTGCGCGCGGCGCGCCGACCCTCCCGGGTCATCCGACTGCAAAGGCACACGACGAAGGAGAAGACATGGACGTGTTCGTCCTGGGCGCGACCGGCATGGTCGGCTCGACTGTGGTGGCCGAGCTCTCGGAGCGAGGCCACCACGTCACTGCTGGGCTGCGCCCGGGCGGGTCGCCGCCGCCGAAGGGTGCCGCTGGTCATGCGATCGACCCACGCAGCGCCTCTTCCATCGCGATTGCGGTCGGCGGGTACGACGCCGTGGTCAGTGCCCTGGGCGGCGGCGCCCTCGGTGACCCGCGGTTGGTCGCGGATGCCGCGCCCCAGCTGCTCGAGGGTTTGGCCAGGGCCCGCGTCCGCAGACTGCTGGTCGTCGGCGGCGCAGGCAGTCTGATCAACGCCGATGGTCGGCGGCGCGTGGACGCGGAGGACTTCCCGCCGGCCTGGCGACAGGGTTCTGTCGCGCAGGCCGATGCCCTCGATACCTACCGGGCGTACGAGGGTCCGGTCGAGTGGACCTACCTGTCGCCGTCCGACGGGATCTCGCCCGGCGGGCGGACCGGCGACGTTGAACTCGGCGAGGACCAGCTGCTCCTTGGTCCCAGCGGGGAGTCGTGGGTGTCCGTCGAGGACTACGCGGCGGTGCTCGTCGACGAGCTGGAGCGCGGCGAGCACCTCTCTTCCCGGTTCACCGTGCGGACGCGGGCGGCCCGGCCCTCGGGCAAGGCCTGACGGCCGCCTGCTGCCCGGCGCGGCCACTGCCCGTCCTGGCGACGCGAGTCACCCGAACAGGAAAGCGAGGAACGGGATGGTGAGGCCCGAGGATCGGGAGCAGGCAGCAGGCGTGATCGACCACGGTCGTCCGCGCAGGCTGGAAGGCTCCGTACCGGCCGGTTCGCTGGTCGTCCTCGCCACGCTCACGGCGCGGCCGGGGCTGCGTGGGGAGCTCGTCGCGGCAGCCCGTCGCAACGCCGCGCGATCACTGGCGCTGGAAGACGGGGGATGCCTTCTCTTCCTCGTGGTCGAGGACACCGAGGACCTGGAGGTCCTCCGCTTCGTGAGCGCGTTCCAGGACGAGGCCGCCTTCGAGGGGCACCGGAGCACACCGCACTTCCGAGCATGGCGCGAGGAGTCAGCCGAGCTCCTCGCGGCCGAGCAGCCAATCAGGCACTGGCAGGGCGTCACGGTGTGACGAACGCGTCCTGGCACACGGGGAGGGCATCACGACGGCACACCGAGGGTGGTGAGGGTGCGACGTCCGAGCGAACGAGATATCCCGGCCACCTGGGCGAGGTGACATCCGACGTGCCAGAGATGCGCAGGGAACTCGGCGAGGGGCGCGAAAAGGTTCAGGCGCTCACGTTCTCGGACCGGAACGGATCTGCAGCGCGGGTGATCTGCTCGCTCGCCTCCCACAGGGCATCCACGTGGTCTTCCAGTCCACGGGCGCGACCGTCGGGCACGAGCATCGCGAGGCTGGCGATTGCCGTCCCCGCGGCGTCCAGCACCGGAACGGCTACGCCGTGCACACCGGTCTGCAGTTCATCGTGCGAAACGGCATACCGCATCTGGCGTACGGCATCGAGCTTGCGTCCCAGGGAAGGCTCGTGGTCCAGGCTCTCCGTGACCCGACGGATCGCGGCCGGCGGGAGGAAGGCCAGCAGAGCGCGTCCACTCGCGCCGCTGGCCAGTGAATGCCGGGACCCGATCTGGTGGCTCACCTGGAGCACGTGCCGTGACGCCACCGCTTGGTCGAGCACGACGGCGTCCATGCCGTCCGCGACGTGCAGCACAAGCGACTCGCCGGTCTCCTCGGCGACCTGCGCCATGACCGGTGCAGCGGCGGCCCGCAGATCCGGCTCCAGCACACTGGCCAGCCGGATCAGCGTCGCCCCCGGCCGGTAGACCGACCCCTGACGGAGCACGAACCCGCGCGCATTGAGCGTGACCAGGAGACGGTGCACGACAGTGCGGTTCAGCCCCAGCCGCTCCGCGAGCTGTGAAGGAGTCAGTGCCTGTCCACGCCCGAGTTCCTCGAGGATGCGCAGGGCGTGGTCCGCAGTCTGTGCGATCTCGGCCATGGGCTCAAGGTATCGCTATTCGAACATGGCGTTGGCATGAGGACCACAGCTCCCTCCTAGGGGCGAGCCAGAACGGCAACCTCACGGGCAGCTGGTCGGGCACACGGCGGTCCAGGCCGTGCACGTGCACTGCCGATCCACGGGCCGCTCGAGCCTTCCCATGTCGACCGGGTGCTCATGGACCAGCGCAGATGTACTACAGGTACTGGCCGTCGGGACGATGGTCCCGCCGGTCATCGGTTCGCGACCCATCCAGCCCATCTGTCCAGGTCCAATCCGGCCGCCGGCGGCGTACGTGCGACCCGGCCTCTGTCTCGCTGGCTCACCTTCTCCATTGGTCGGACCGTCGCAGGTTGGGAGCGGTGACGCACAGTGGCGAAGTGCCGGTTCTCATGGTGGTCGCAGTCGGAGCTCCGCGGCTTCCGCCGATTGGTCGTCCTCGACGGGGATCCGTTCGACATCGCACCGGAGGACTTCCGGCACGTCACGGCAGCTCCGGCATGGTGCGCTGGCGGACGGGTGCACACCGGGCGGATCGCCCCCGGTCCTGATCGACCACTGAGGTCGAGCAGCGTCCGTTCGCACGTACCAATCGGCTGAGGAGCACGCGCGTGTTGAAGAACATCCTGGACGGACACGGCCGGATCCCCGCAGTGGGGACCTCCGCCGGCGTCCTCGCTGGAGCAGCATTCGCCGCCCAACGCCGGTGGCTCTTGGAGTCGGAAGTCCGGCGGGCGACGCCCGTCGAGACCGACCCGCTGTCCGAGATCCCCGCCGAGGCCGATGTCGTGGTCATCGGAGCGGGCATCGCCGGGATCAGCACCGCGCTGTACCTCAAGCAGTTCGGTCTGCGGACGGTGGTCTCCGAGAAGCGCTTCGTGGGCGGCGAGGCGTTGAGCCGGAACTTCGGCTGGGTCTACACCAACGCTCTGCACCACAACAAAGTGCCGCTGGCCGTACTGGCCAAGGACATCTGGATGGGTTTCGCCGACCGCTTCGGCTTCGACGTCGGGGTCCGCCGGAACGGCAACCTGCAGCTGATCGCGAACGAGGAGCATCTTGCCGTCCAGTCCGCGTGGCAGCGCGAGGCCACGCAGCGTTTCCCCCGGGACGTCGACGCGCGGATCCTGGGCCGCGACGAGATCGAGGACCTGATCCCGAACGCCGGCCGTCAGTTCATCGGCGCTCTGCACCAGCCCAGTGACGGGTCTGCCGAACCGACCCACGCGGTGCCGGTGATCAGCAAGGGTGCGCGCGCGGAGGGCGTCAAGGTCTTCGCGCCGGTGGCCGTGCGGGGAATCGAGACCGCCGGCGGCGCGATCCACAGCGTGGTGATGGAGTTGGGGGAGGTGCGTACCAAGCGCGTCGTCGAGGCCGCCAGCGATTGGTCGCGACTGTTCCTCGGCAACCTCGGTGTCGACCTGCCGCAGCAGGGCATCGCCTCCTCCCTGATGAGGGTCAAGGGCGGTACGGCCTTTCGCGGCGCCGGCATCGGCGGTGGCGCGGCCTGGCGAGAGCAGATCGACGGGTCCTACGCGATCGGCGTGACCATGCACGCCGTCCCGGTCACCCTCGACAGCTTCCGCCTGCTGCCGCACTTCCTGCCGGCCCTCAAACTCGCACTCGGGAACCGGGCCGAGCGGCTCCTGAGCGTGCAGGTCGGCAGCGATCTCCTCGCTTCCCTGCGCACGAAGCGCATGTGGCGGAACGACGAGGTCACCGAGTTCGAGCGCGTTCGGATGCTCACCGCTCGGCCGATGGTCAAGGCCGGCGACAGGGGTCTGGCGGCGGTGCAGGAGCTGCTCCCGGCCTTGCGGGACGCCGCGATCGTGGAGCGCTGGGCCGGGGTCGTCGACGCCACCCCGGACTACACGTCCGTGGTGTCCGAGGTCCCCGCCATCCCAGGCCTCTTCGTCAACACCGGGCACGGCGCCCAGGGGTACTCCCTGGGTCCCGGCGTCGGACGCCTTGCGGCGGAGATCATCGCCGAGAAGCCGACCAGCATCGACGCGGACATGTTCCGCTTCAGCCGCTTCTCAGATGGGTCACCGCTCCGCATCCGGGAGTTCATCTGACGGCTGCGTCGCCGTGAGGCGGGCGCTGGTGGGGGGATGCCCCACCGAAGTAGGTCCGGTCACCCGGGACTCCATCGTCGATGCGGCTGAGCCGCGAACTCGGGCGCCGGTGGGGGAGTGGCCGACGACGCCGGCGACGGTGATCGTGCAGCGGATCGACTGGACCGGTCGATGGCGGTCCTCGAGGGTCGGGTGTGTCAGCTGTGGATGTTGTCCATGCCACCGGATCCGGTGTCCCAGATGAGCGCGACGGGGCAGTTGATGGCTCAAGCGATTGGCCGGCTGGAAGAGCCCAAGCCTCTCCCGCTCCCGAGCTCCTCGAGGACCGTGAGCGCATGGTGTCCCAGTTGTACATATATCGACCAAGTGCTTGCGGTTATCGGAACAGGCACTAGGGTCATGCAGGAGCAGCTCACGACCGCCCGCCGCAAACCCCTCCGCGGGATCAGCGGCTGGGCGCACGTCGTTCGCCACGACCGGTACTGCAGAAGGAAGACGATGAACAAGTCCGCCCTTTCCCACTGGTGGCAGCAGGTGGAGCTCCGCAACGGCGGTCCGATCACTGACCGCCCGGCGCTCGACGGCGACCGTGACGTCGACGTGGTCATCGTCGGCGCCGGCTACACCGGTCTCTGGACGGCGCTCGAGCTGCTCACGGAGGACCCGTCCCTGCAGGTCATGGTTCTCGAGGCCAAGGTGGCTGGCTACGGTGCCTCTGGGCGCAACGGCGGTGCCGTGATCGCCCGGATTAGCGGCTCGCGCGAGTTCTGGGCCAAGCGCGGTGGCGGCCGTGAGGCGGCGATCCGCGTGGAGCGCGCCGTGCAGCAGGCGGCCGCCGAGGTGGGCAAGGTCGTCGAGCGGGAGAGCATCGACTGCGGGTACGCGCAGAACGGCGTCGTCATCGTCTCGCGCAACGACCTCGAGGCCCGCCGCCTCAAGGCTGGCATCGAGGAGGACCGGAAATTCGGCTTCGGGCCTGAGGACAGTCGCTACCTCGAGCGCCAGGAAGTGCTCGAGCGGATCAACATCGCCGGCGCTCTCGGTGCCCGCTTCAGCGCGCATTGCGCAAGCGTCGACGGTGGCCGGCTCGTCCGCGGGCTCGCCGAGGCCGTCGAGCGGCACGGTGGTGTCGTGTACGAGAACTCGCCGGTGACCAGGATCGAGCAGGGCAAGGCGGTGACCGCCCACGGGACGGTGCGTGCCCGCTTCGTCATCCGGGCGACAGAGGCCTACACCAAGTCGATCGACGGTCAACGCCGGCAAATCATCCCCGTGCACACCTCGATGCTGGCGACGGAGGTCCTGAGCGAGGACCAGATCGCCCAGCTGCGGTGGTCCAGCCATTCGGCGCTGCTGGCCGAGCACCCCTTCCTGCACCTGCAGTTCACCAGCGACAACCGGATCGCCATCGGCGGCGACGACCCGCGCGTCCCCTACCGCTGGCGCTCGGCCCCAAACGCGGACGAGCCGGCGTCGCCGCACGTGACGCAGCACTACTACCAGCAGCTGATCAAGCTCTTCCCCTTCCTCGACGGCGGCGGCATCGCCCACTCGTGGCAAGGAGTCTTCGGCGCCAGTCGCAACTGGGCACCCAGCGCCGTGCCGGACCGGAACACCGGCCTCGGCTGGGCCGGTGCCTACGTGGGCGAGGGCCTCGCGCCGTCCAACCTCGTCGGTCGCCACGATGCGCGACCTGATCCTCGGCCGGAGCACCGAGCTCACGGCCTTGCCGCTGGTCAACATGAAGCCCCGCAAGTGGGAGCCCGAGCCGCTGTGCTTCATCGGTGCAGGCGTCATCTGGGCGGCCCGGGCGGCCGGCGACCGCAAGGAGGCGCGTACCAGCAACGCTCCCGCGCTCGTCGACCTCTGCAACCGCACGGCCGGCTTCACCGGTCACCTGGGCTGACCCGCAGATGAGCGCGGAATCGGCCGCAGTGGAGCGGGAGGTCAGGAGAGGCGGGCTGGGCGAGTACCCGCTCGAAGGTCGGGTCGCGGTGGTGACCGGTGGCAGCAGTGGCATCGGCGCCGCCACCGCCCGCCGCCTCGCCGGCTACGGGGCACGCATCGTCGTGGGCTACAACTCGGGCCTGGAGCGCGCGGAGAGCGTTGTCCAGGGCCTGCCTGGGGACGGGCACAGCGCAGTGCGCATGCCCATCGAGGACACCCCGGCACTCGAGCGAGCCCGTCATGAGATCGAGGAGCGATACGGCCGCGTCGACGTCCTGGTGAACTCCGCCGGGGCGACGCAGAAGATCGCGCACGCTGACCTGGCGGCAATGGACGACGAGCTCTTCGACTCGATGATGCGGCTCAACGTCCGCGGCCCCTTCGCCGTGACCCGGACCTTCGCCCCCCTGCTGGTCGCCTCCGGGGACGGCGTGGTCGTCAACGTCTCGTCGCTCTCGGGAACCACCGCGCTGGGCAGCAACGTGGGCTACTGCGCCGCGAAGGCCGCGTTGGACAACCTCACGATGTCGACCGCCCGCGTTCTCGCGCCGGAGGTCCGCGTCCTGGGAGTCGCTCCTGCCGCGGTCGAAACCGACTTCGTGCAGGGACGAAGCCTGGACGCGATCGTCGCCCAGGCCAGTGGCACCCCGTTGAAGGTCGTCGTGCACCCGGACGACGTCGCCGAGTGCATCGCCGGAGCCGTGACGCACCTGCGCATCGCGACCGGGACCACGCTCGTCGTCGACGGCGGCAAGCACCTGTGACGAAGTCCTTCCCGCAGTAGAGCCAGCCCGCTACTTCCATCCATCTCTCCGGCGTTCCGACGCCGGCTGCACTCCCTGGAGGGTCGCAATGACCGACGTCCACCAGATCAGCGCCAACGGACTGCTCGTCTCGTCCGGTCAGGAGCTGGCCTACCTGCCCGGATTCGGCAACCAGCACGTGACCGAGGCCGTCCCGGGCGCACTCCCGGAAGGGCGGAACAGCCCGCAGCGGGCACCCCTGGGGCTCTACGCCGAGCAGCTAAGCGGTACGGCGTTCACCGCACCGCGCCACCACAATCGGCGCACCTGGGTGTACCGCATCCGGCCATCCGCGCAGCACTCGCAGTACCGTCGGGTCGACGCCCGCAACCTCCTCGCGGCGCCGATCGCGAACGAGGCTCCGGAGCCGAACCGGCTGCGCTGGGACGCCCCGCCGTTGAGCGAGGCGCCGGTCACCTTCGTGGAGTCCCTCTTCACGATGGGCGCCACCGGCGACGTGCGTGCACAGGACGGCGTGGCGATCCACCTGTACGGCGCCACCGCGTCGATGGACCGCGAGTACTTCGTGAACGCCGACGGCGAGATGCTGATCGTTCCCGAGCAGGGTCGGCTGCGAATCCCGACCGAACTCGGCATCCTCGAGGTCTCACCCGGCGAGATCGTCGTGATCCCGCGGGGGATCCGGTTCCAGGTCCAGCTGCCCGACGGGCAGGCCCGCGGCTACGTGCTGGAGAACTACGGGCACATGCTGACGCTGCCCGAACTCGGCCCGATCGGGGCCAACGGCCTGGCGAACCACCGCGACTTCCTCAGCCCGGTCGCGGCCTACCAGGACCGGGATGAGGACGTCGTCCTCCATCAGAAGTACCTCGGCAACCTCTGGGCCGCCGACTACGACCACTCGCCGCTCGACGTGGTGGGCTGGCACGGCAACTACGCCCCGTACAAGTACGACCTGTCGAAGTTCATGGTCCTCGGCACGGTGTCCTTCGACCACCCCGACCCGTCCATCTACACCGTGCTCTCGTCGCAGAGCGCCGTCCCGGGCACCGCGAACGCGGACTTCGTCATCTTCCCGCCGCGCTGGCTGGTCGGTGAGGACACCTTCCGGCCGCCGTGGTACCACCGCAACATCATGAGCGAGTTCATGGGGCTCGTGTACGGCGTCTACGACGCCAAGGCGGAGGGCTTCGTGCCCGGTGGGGCGAGCTTGCACAACACCTTCACCTCGCACGGCGCGGACCACGCGACGTACGAGCGGGCCAGCACCGTCGAGCTCCAGCCGCACAAGATCGACAACACGCTCGCCTTCATGTTCGAGACCCGCCTGCCCATCGTCGTGTCCGAGCAGGCGATGGCTGCAGCCACCCTGCAACCGGACTACGACGACGTCTGGAACGGCATCGAACGGCACTTCCGTCCCTGACCGCGCAGCAGCCCGCTGCCCTACCGGAGGAGCGCCGGTGCCGACCTTCCACTTCGGCGAGCAAACCCTGCCCTATGGTGTCGTTGCCCCCCGGGGTGGCGCGCCCCGGGTGGGTGTCGCCGTCCGTGACCTCGTCCTCGATCTGGCCGTTCTGCTGGGGACCGAGGAGTTCGGGCGCGACACCCTCGCACCGTTCATGGCGGCCGGACCGCGCCGGTGGGCCGAAGTTCGCTCTGCGGTCGCCGCCCGAGTGCGCAAGGGAGTCCACGCGGGCCAGCCCGACGTCCACGGCGTCGACGAGGTCGCCGTGCTCATGCCCTTCGAGGTCGCGGACTTCGTGGACTTCTTCTCCGGCATCGAGCACGCGAGCAACGCCGGCCGCATCCTTCGGCCGGGGGAGGAGCCGCTCAAGCCCAACTACCGGCATCTCCCGGTCGGCTACCACGGACGGGCCGGGACGGTGATCCCATCCGGCGCGGACGTCGTACGCCCCGCGGGCCAGCAACGCCGCGGGGACGAGGTCGCCGAAGCGCCCACGCGGCGGCTCGACGTCGAGGTCGAGATGGGATACGTCGTCGGCTGCCCCTCCCGGCAGGGCGAACCGGTACCCGCCGACCGCTTCCGGGAGCACGTGTTCGGCGCCGTCCTGCTGGTGGACTGGAGCGCTCGCGACATCCAGGCGTGGGAGTACCAGCCGCTCGGACCGTTCCTCGGGAAGTCCTTTGCCACGACGATCAGCTCCTGGGTCGTGCCGATGGCCGCGTTCGACGACGCGTGGGTGTCGGGGCCGCACCAGGAGCCGGCCGTGCTCGCCTACCTGCAGGTCGCCGAGCCCAGGAACCCTGCGGTCACCTTCGAGCTGGAAATCGACGGGCACGTCCTCAGCCGGCCGTCCGCCGGCTCCCTGTACTGGTCACCGGCTCAGCAGCTGGCCCACATGACGCGCAACGGTGCCTCGCTGCGCACGGGTGACCTCTACGGGACCGGGACCATCTCCTCCTTCGATCCGGCGGGCCAGGGCTCCCTCCTGGAGCTGTCCTGGGGCGGTACGCGGGAGATCCCCATCGGTCCGGGGACGACGCGGACCTTCCTGGAGGACGGCGACCGTGTCGCCCTGCGCGGCTGGATCGGTGGTGATCCGGCCTTGCCGATGGGGGAGGCCGTTGCCACGATCCGGCCCGCCCCCTGAACGTGCGTTCCACCCACCGCGGCACAGGGAGCTGGACCACCCGCTCCGAGCCACCACCGAGAGAGGTGCGATGATCACCGAGCTCCAACTGCCCCCTACCCAGCACTACATCGAGGGGGCCTGGCGGGCATCCGCCGACGGGGGCGTCTTCGACGTCGAGAATCCCGCGACGGGGGCCCCGCTGGCCACGCTCAGCGCGGGCACCGCCACCGACGTGGACGCGGCGGTGCGCGCGGCCCGCGATGCTTTCGAGCGCGGTCCCTGGTCCCAGATGTCCGGAGCCGACCGCGGACGCCTGCTGTGGCGGCTGGCCGACCTGGTGGAGCGTGATCGCGAGATCCTCGCCACGCTCGAGGCCTCTGATGTTGGCAGGCCCTACGTCGAGTCGTTCATGTTCGAGATCCCTCTGGTGGCCGACACCTTCCGGCACTTTGCCGGGTGGGCGGACAAGGTGACCGGGACGACCTTCGGACTGCCCCCGTTCGCCGGGCAGGAGCGGTTCTCATACACCCTCCGGCAGCCACTGGGCGTCGTGGGCGCCATCACCCCCTGGAACGCACCGACGATGATCCTGGCGTGGAAGCTCGCGCCGGCTCTGGCGGTGGGGAACACCGTGGTCGTCAAGCCGGCAGAGCTGGCGTCGCTCACGACGCTGTACATCGCCGCCCTCGTGGCGGAGGCCGGCTTTCCGCCCGGTGTCGTCAACGTCGTCACCGGAAGTGGCCAGGTCGCAGGTGAGGCCCTGGTCCGCCATGCCGAGGTGGACAAGATCAGCTTCACCGGCAGCACAGCAGTGGGACGGCACATCGCCGCCGTCGCGGGTGAGCAGCTGAAGAAGGTGACCCTCGAGCTCGGGGGGAAGTCGCCGCAGATCATCCGCGGTGACGCCGATCTGAACGCCGCGCTCCCGGTGATCGCGACCGCGGTGTTCGCCAACCAGGGGCAGACCTGCGCGTCAGGTTCGCGCATCCTGGTCCACCGCAGTCGGGTCGGGGCCGTGGCACAGGGGCTGGCCGACATCGCGCAGAGTGCCGTGGTGGGGGACCCGTTCGACGAGGGCACCACCATGGGCTCGCTCATCAGCAGCGCGCAGCTCGACCGCGTCCTCGGATACGTCGAGCGCGGACTCGCCGAGGGAGCGCATCTCGTGACCGGTGGTCGGCGGATCGGCACCACCGGCTACTTCGTCGAGCCGACCGTGTTCGTGGGGGACAACGACCTGACGATCGCCCGTGAGGAGATCTTCGGACCGGTGGGGACGATCATCCCGTTCGACGATGACGAGGAAGCGCTCCGTCTGGCGAACGACACGGAATACGGCTTGACCGCTGTCCTGTGGACCGGTGACGCCTCGGCCGTCACCCGCTTCACCCGCCAGCTGAAGACCGGTTCGGTGTGGGTGAACGCCTGGGGGCCGCCACACCCTGCCCTGCCTTGGTCGGGCCAGCGCGCGAGCGGGATCGGTGAGGAGCTCGGCATGGCGGGGCTGCTGGCCAACACGATCGAGAAGACCGTGAACCTGGTGAGCAGGGGGTGACCACCGTGGATCTGAAGGACGTCCTCGCCCGGACCTGGACAGAGCTCGATGACAACAAGAACGTCGGTGCGCTGGATCAGTTCTTCGCGCCGGACTACGTCCGGCACGGTCGCCGCTCCTACACGCGCGACGAGTTCAAGCAGATGCTGCGGGAGCTCCACATCGGCTTCCCCGACCTGGAGATGGTGTCCCTGGACATGGTGCGGGAAGAGAACCGGATCGCCTACCGGTGGGAATCGGTGGGCACCCACCTCGGGCCCTACCTCGGGGCCCTCCCGACGCGGCGACGCATCCGGGCCTATGGCATCACCATCAGCCGGTTCGAGGACGGCGTCATCGCCGAGGACTGGGCCTCGTGGAACGAGGTCAGCGTCCTCCACGACCTGGGCATCCTGCCCATCGACCGTTGAGCGGCCCAGTGCGCAACCGTGCGCTCCGCAACCGCGAGAGAGAGATGAGATGACCGAAGAGAACCTTGGCGAGGTCGTCCGGGCCGTGCACCGCAGATACCCCACGGGCGTCTCCGTGGTGACCGCGGCCTCCCCGGAGGGGAAGCCGTACGGCCTCGCGGTCAACTCCTTCTCGAGCGTCTCGCTCGATCCGCCACTGATCCTCTTCGCTGTCAACGTGACGTCGTCGAGCTACCCGTGGTTGTTCTCCGCCGACCACGTGGCGGTCAACCTCCTCTCAACCTCGCAGACGGCGGTGGTTCGACGCTTCGCCCAGTCCGGCGGTGACAAGTTCGCTGACATCGAGTGGACGACGGGGCAGACGGGGAGCCCGCTGATCGCCGGCTGCACAGGCCGCTTCGAGCTCGCCGTGCGCTACAAGATCCCGGCCTACACGCACACCGTCTTCATTGGGGAGGTCGTCTGCGCCGAGTACACCGATGACCCAGCGCTGATCTACCTCGGCGGCAAGTTCTTCGACAGCAGCGATCTGAGGTCGACCGATGCGTGACCGGCCGCGCACGCTCGAGCGCTCCGGAGCCCAGTTGTACCGGGAGTTCCGCACGCAGGAGGAGATCGATGAGCAGTACCGGATCGACGCGATCGAGCCGGACTTCATCGAGGCGATCACACGGCACGCGCAGTGGAGCGCAGCGACCCGAGAGGAGCTGACCTGCCGACTCGGCGTCCGATACGGACCGACGCTCGATGAGACCTTCGACTTCTTCCCGGCCGACGCGGCTGGCGCGCCCGTCCTCGTCTTCATCCACGGTGGGTACTGGCACGCAGCCAACAGCGCGAAGGACTTCTCCCTGGTCGCTCGCGCCGCTGTGTCCCGGGGTGTCTCGGTCGCGGTCGCCGACTACTCGCTGACCCCGAAGGTCTCGTTGCCGGAGATCACCCGGCAGATGCGCGCTCTGATCGCCCACCTGGTCCGTGACGGGCACGAACTGGGGATTGACACCGACCGGGTGGTCGTGGCAGGACACTCCGCGGGCGGCCAGCAGGTGGCCCAGTTGATGCTCACCGACTGGGAAGGGGAGTACGGGCTGCCAGCGGACGCGGTCAAGGCAGGTCTGGCGATCAGCGGGCTGTTCGACCTCTCGCCGTTCCCGTACTCATGGCTCGCGCCGCGGCTCCTCCTAACTCACGACGTGGTCAGCAGGGAGTCGCCCCTCTTCGGCGTCCGGCACGTTCCGGGGGAGCTCCTCGTCACCTACGGTGGTCGAGAAACACCCGAGTTCGCGCGGCAGAGCGCCGAGTTCCTCGCCGCGTGGCATGCGCACGGGAACGCGGGGGCGGCGTTCGACCTGCCGGGGGCGACGCACATGTCTGCGTTCGAGGGCTATGCCGACTCCGGGAGCGAGCTCTGGCGGCGCACCGAGTGGCTGTTCACCGGCACCGGTTGGAGGCCGCGCGACTGACCTGCCGGGGGAGGGCGTCCGGGTGGACCCGCGGCCGGCTCAGCGCACCGTGGGCACTGACGTCCGCAGTGCGCCGCCGCGTGGCCGCCACCGTTCAACGACGGCACGTCGATCGGTGCCTCGCGCGGCGGAGACCTTCCCTCACCGTGATGCCCCTTGGTCGTGCGTCGCCAGATCCTCCAGCCGTGGCCGGAATCCGGCGGCCCTGGTCTCACGTTCTCGGGTCGGGTGGTGGACGCGCTGCTGCTGGGTGACGAGTACGAGATCATCGTCGACGTGAACGGGTGGGGCGCGGTCAAGGTACTCACGCCGACAGACGTGGACGTGACACCTGGTAGGACGATGGAGCTGCATGCGGCCGAGGGCGACGTCTGCTGGGTCCGCGCGTGAAGCCGGTGCTGCCTCCGCTGGGTCCAGCCGTGACGCCCGTCCGTAGCACTCGCACCGCCCGAAGCCGGCTCCGGCTTCGGGCGGTGCGTCGCTGCCGAGATTGTGGTCGACGGCGCGCCGATCGCCGGGCGGGCCAGTAGACGATCCGGCGGCGCGGCACCTCGCGCGCCACGCGGTGCCCGAGTCCGACGCTGATGGCACGCACGTGGAGCCTGTGGTCGCCCTGCGATCACCGAGGACCGCCATCCCGGTCGCACCCGAGGTGGCCGAGCGGCGGTCGGCACCCGCTCCTCCGCGATAGGTGAGGGCGCTGGCACGCCGGACGGGCCGCCCGGGCGCTGCCGGGCTGCGGCGAACCGCAGCGCCGAGCGCGGTACGGCCACGATTGGGTCTCGACGAGCTCTGCGGCGCCCTTCGACTGCTGGGCGGCGAGCCGCGGCCGATGCGTGCCGACCACGTCGGCCGGCGCCAGCGGTCGACGGAGCCCCCGCGCGGACGGGTGCCGCACGGGGGCTCGGCGCACTGGCGATCAGGCGTGCGCGGCCAGTGATCGTCGGAGGCGCAGGCTCCGGCCCGAACGGCGTGGGGCCCGTGGGGCAACTGGCGTCACGACCGGGGGAGCGCGCAGGTGTGGAGCGCCCTCTCCCGGTCGCGGCGGTGGGTCAGGCCAGGAACTCGCCGGGCTCGACGGGCTGGCGCAGCGACGCGACGTGCGACGTGCTCGCGTCGATCAGGCCGTCGCCGAGCGTGACGGTGGGTGCAGGCAGGGTCCTGTCCTTCCGGGCGCCGTACTCTGCCAGCGACTCGTAGCCGGCGAGCTTCGTGTGCTGGCCGGGTGGCACGCCACCCTCGCGGAGCCGAGGCAGGACCTCTTCGGCGAAGAGGCTCAGCGTCTTGTTGACCAGCCATGCGGGCTTCGTGTCGCCCAGGGGGTCGAGCAGCACGCGCCCGGGGTCCATCTCCGCGAAGAGCCGCTCCATCCCGGCCGCCACGGTGTCCGGCGACCCCACGATCAGGTTGCCGCTCTCCACCGCAGCATCGAACGCCGCCTTCGCGGTGGACTTGCTCCGATAGCCGCCGCCGAGCACTCCGCGCATCGACGGCTGTGAGAGGTAGCCGGGCGGGAAGTTGTCGTGGAAGTGCGACCGGAAGAAGTTCTGCCCCAGCCAGAGGGCATGTGCCTCCGCCTCGAGGCGTGCCTGCTCGTCGGTCTCGGCGACGTGGATGTTGACCGACGCCCAGATCTGCCTGCGGTCGGCCTCGTACCCGCGCTGCCGGCAGAGGTCGCGAAACCGCCCCATGGTCTTGGCGATGGAGGCCATGGAGTTCAGGCCGACGGACTGGTAGCCGTACCGCTTGTCCGCGACCAGCTCCAGGGTTTCCTGGGAACCACCGCCCAGGATCAGGATCTCGGGGTGCGGGTCCTGGACCGTTTTCGGCCACAGGTTCACGTACGGGATCTGGTAGAACTCGCCGAACCACTCGAACGGGCCCTCGTGGGTGAGGGCCTTGATGAACAGATCATGCGCCTCGCGGTAGCGGGCGCGTGCGGTGGCCGGGTTGATCACGCCCATGGAGTGGTACTGCATGCCGTGCCCCATGGGCAGCCCAAGGAGGAGGCGCCCACGGGACATCGTGTCCAGTGCGGCAACCTCCTCGGCCATGCGGACGGGGCTGAGGTAGGCGTTGATGATCGGTCCGACGACGCCGATCTTGATCGATGAGGTCCGGGCCGCGACGAACGCCCCCGCCAGGAGGGGGTTGCCCAGCAGGCCGATGGGCCCGTTGTGCTGCTCGCTGACCACGCCGCCGTCGTAGCCCATCGTCTCCAGGGCCACGAAGGTGTCGAGCTGCCGCTCCAGCACCCGCTGCCCCTCGGTGCGGTCGTAGTGGGAGTTCGGCAGGTCGATGTAGTTGGAGCCGCGCTTCCCGGCGTACGGCACGTTCGGGTAGCCGCCGTGCAGCATCACGTGGAATTCGCGTGCGGTCATGTCTCAGGCCTCCGTCATCGGGTGGGCCGAGGCGTGCGAAGCGACGAGCTCGGCGAGGGAGTTCGGGTTCTCGATGGGCAGGGCGTGGGCGCTGGGTCCGTCCTGACCATGGAGGACCTCCACCCGGGCGCCCGGGATGAGCTCGGCGTAGCGTGCGGCGGCGCTGGGCGCGGCGATGCGCTCTTCCTCCGGGGCGACGACGAGGGTGGGCGAGGAGATTCGACCGAGGCGCCGCTCCAGCTGGCGGTCGAAACGGTTGGTCCAGGTCAGCAGGGCGTGGGCCGTGGAGTCGGCATAGGCGTCCAGGGCGTCGTCCGGGAAGCCCTTGAGCTGGGTGAACTCCGCGTATCGCTCCTCGCGGCCGTTGAACTGGGCAGCCCCCAACTGCTCGGGCGACATGCGGAACGCATCGACCAGCGGCTCGCTGCTGCCCCGCAGCCCACTGGGGGCGATGAGGGTGAGCGTGGCGAAGCGGTGGGGATAGACCGTCGCGAGATGGGCGGCGATGCGGGCGCCGAGCCCGTGCCCGGCAAGATGCACGGTGGTCAGGCCCAACGTGTCGAGCAGGGCGTCGTAGTGGAGGACGTAGTCGAGGAATCCCTCGAAGCCGGGGCCTTGAGGGGTGTCGCCGAAGCCCGGGTGTTCGGGGGCCAGGACGTCGAACTGCGAGGCGAGGCCGGCGTGGAACGGCAGCCACTGACGCGCGAACCAGGCGTCGTGCAGGTAGAGCAGCGGCTCACCGCTCCCTTCCCGGCGGAGCGCGACGGGAACGTCTCCGACCGCAACGGTGTCGGGATCGCGCTGCCGCGCCCATGTGGGCGTAGTTGGTGCGGAGTTGCTCAACGGGTCCTCCGAGTCAGTGGGTATGCGTTCGGTTATGCAACGAACCATACCGATAAACGGTCATAGTTGGGAGGCCCGACCGCGCCGGGTGGCCGGCTGGGGCCCGGACGCGCCGGGCCCCAGCCGACGAATCGGCAGCAAGAGCTCAGGCGATCACGCGTGCCCAGGTGAGCGAGCGGAGTTCAACCCGCTCCTCCCACTGTGCGAACGACGGGATCAAGTCCTGGTGCTCGAGTGCGTGCTCGGCGTCGGCGCGGTCCGCCCACGTCCACACGTCCACCCATTCGCCGTCCTCCGCTTCCGACAGGGTTGCCGTGAAGCGGTCGCCGAAGTGGGCCCGGTACTCCTCGATCAGCCGTGGCCGGATCTGCAGGAGCTCGTCCCTCGCGCCTGAACGGGGGACGACGCGCACCACCTCGATGTCGCGGTGCTGCGAGGTCACGCCTCGTGCCGCTTCCAGAGCGTGTCGTTCGGGATGGCGCCGCCCGTCTCGCCGTACTGACGGATGAGCTCGCCGGCCTCCGCGGCGAACTCGCGATAGGCCTCCTCCGAGGCGTACTCGTCGACGTCCATCGTGTAGCCGGCGCGGGAGTACCGCGTGTGGCCCAGCATGCGGCCCTGAGCGGCCTTCATGATCCCCCCGATGATCTCGGGGTGATCGCGCTCGGCCTTCTCCAGGTTCGCGACGTCGGTCTCGAAGATCACGGTGCAGATGTAGCTCACGGGGCTCCCTCTCCTTGGTGGTGCTGGAGTGCCCGACTATAGGGCACCAGTGTTCGAAGTCTCAGTTCGCTGGGGCCCGTGGGGAGTGGCTGCCCGTGCGAGCGGTCAGTAGGGGTGCGGACCGACCGCTCCTGGGCCGCTCGCGCTCGCGCCCACCGGGGAAGCGTCCACTCCACTGCCGTGGCATCCACGGTGCGGAGGCGCGGCCTCGTTAAGATTCGATAACGGGTCCGATAAACGGTTGCAGCTTGTCGATTGCCGCCTAGTGTCCGGGGTCACTCCGCGCACCGCCTCGTGGTGGGCCACTGCCAGCAGCGTCGGCGAACTAAGCGGTTCGTATATCGGAAAGGCACGCGCTTGTCAGACTTGTCCGAGATCCATGTCGAGACGCGCGGCGTCGACAAACGATTCGGTGGCGTGCACGCCCTTCGTGGCGTGGACGTCCAGATCCGCCGGGGAGAGGTGCACGCCCTCATCGGCGAGAACGGCGCCGGCAAGTCCACCTTGGGCAAGATCATCGCCGGCACCCACCGGCACGACGGCGGCGAACTCATCGTCGATGGGCACGAGCGTCACTACCGTGCGCCCCACGATGCCCTGCGTGACGGCATCGCGATCATCGAACAGGAGTTGGCGCTCCTGCCGATGCGGTCGGTCATCGAGAACACGTTCCTCGGCATGGAGTTCGCCGCGGGTGGGGTCCTGCAGGGTGCCCGTGCACGCCAGCGGTTCGCCGAGCTGGTCGAGGCGACCGGCTTCGACCTGGATCCCGACCGCCCAGTCGGTCGACTCCGCCTCGCCGACCAGCAGAAGGTGGAGATCCTACGCGCGCTCGCGCGGAACGCGAGCCTGATCGTCATGGACGAGCCCAGCGCCGCCCTGACGCCGGTGGAGGTGGATCAGCTCCACGCCATCATCCGGGAGCTGAAAGCACGCGGGACGACTGTCGTCATCGTCTCTCACTTCCTCCAGGAAGTGCTTTCGATCTCCGACCGGATCACCATCCTGCGCGACGGCTGCCTCGTCCGGACGACTGAGGCCTCGATCGAGACCCCGGAGCGACTGGTCACCTCCATGCTCGGCCACGAGCAGGAGAACGTCTTCTCCCACTCGCTGGCGCCGGCTTTCGACACGGGGGCGCCGCCGATCCTGGAGGTCGAGGGCCTCACCCGCGACGGGATCATCAGCGACGTCTCCTTCAGTGTCCGTCGTGGGGAGATCGTCGGCATCGCCGGGCTGGTGGGCAGCGGTCGTACCGAGGTCTGCCGTGCGATCTTCGGTGCCGACCCGATCTCCTCGGGCACGGTGAGGCTCGACGGGGTGCCGTGTCGGTTCCGGTCACCGGCCGCAGCCATCCGCGCAGGGATCGCGCTCCTCCCGGAGAGCCGCAAGGAGTTCGGGCTCGTGATGAGCCGGTCCGTCCGCGAGAACCTCGGCCTGGCTCACCTCCGCCGGTTCGCGCGATTCGGCGTACTGAGGTCGAGGGTCGAACGGCGCCGTGCCGAGGAGCTGCGCGATCAGATGGGCGTCAAGTGCGCCTCCATCGACGTCGGCGTGACGACGCTGTCCGGCGGCAATCAGCAGAAGGTCGTGCTGGGCCGGTGGCTCGTCGACATGCCCCGTGTCCTGATCGTCGACGAGCCGACGCGTGGCGTCGACGTCGGGGCGAAGGCCGCCATCTACGACATCATCCGTGACCTTGCCGCCCAGGGTGTCGCGGTCGTCGTGGTGTCCAGCGAGCTGGAGGAGATCCTCGCACTCACCCACCGCATCGTCGTCATGGCTCGGGGGCGGGCCGTCACCGAGTTGGAGACCGCCAAGACCAGCAAGGACCAGATCCTCGAGGCGGCGTTCGACACCGCCTCCACCAGCACCGGGAGCGCAGCACGTCCATGACAACTCTCCAGGAAGTCCCGACCCCGAGCCCCGTGGAGTCCTCGTCGAGACGGTGGGCGACGGTGATGGCGCACGCGCGTGACTACGGCATCGTGGGCGCGGCCGTCATCCTGTTCGTCGTCCTCTCCATCGCCTCGCCGGCCTTCCTGACGGTCTCGAACCTGCTCAACCTGCTCGACCAGTCCGTGACCGTGGGGATCCTGGCGTGCGCACTCACGCTCGTCATCATCGCCGGTGGCTTCGACCTCTCGATCGGCGCGATCTTCGCGGTCAGCGCAATCGTCGGTGCACAGGTCACCAACTCCGCCGGCGTCGTCGCCGGGCTGGGGGCTGCCCTCCTCGCAGGAGCCGCGATGGGCGCCGTCAACGGAGCCCTCACCAGTTACGGACGGCTCAATCCGTTCGTCGCCACGATCGCCACGACGATGGTCTTCCGGGGGCTCGCGCTGGCGCTCACAGGCGGCTACCTCGTCATCATCGAGAACGACTCCTTCAGAGCCCTGTCCCAGCCGAGGATCCTGGGCGTCCGGGTGACCATCATCGTCCTCGTCGTCTTCGCCCTTCTCTGCATGTTCCTGCTGAACCGCACCGTCTTCGGACGGCACCTCTTCGCAGCCGGCGGGAACGCCGAGGCGGCGCGCCTGGCCGGCGTCCACGTCAACCGGGTGCGAGCCACGACCTACGTCATCCTCGGCGTGGCAGCCGGCATCGCGGCGGTCATCTCCGCCTCCCGGACGCTCACCGTCGACGGCAACACCGGCGTGGGAATCGAGTTCGTGGCCATCGGAGCGGTGCTGCTCGGCGGGACGTCGGTGCTGGGTGGCGCAGGGGCCATCTGGCGAACGCTGCTGGGAGTCATGTTGCTGCAGTTGATCGGCAACGGCTTCAACCTGCTCGGGGTCGACCCCACATATCAGCGCATCTTCACCGGGCTGGTGATCATCCTGGCCGTCGGCTGGGACACCTGGATGCGCACCGCCGACCGACGCTGAGCGTCCGCCTCTTCATTCCTGTCCGTCCAAGGCTCCTCCGAGCCGCAGCACGACCCAGAGAGAGGTACAAGATGACCATTCCCACGAGGACGCTGGCGTCGATTGGCACGGCAGGGTTGCTGGCGATGAGCCTTGCCGCCTGCGGTTCCGACGCCGGGGGGACCGGCGGCGCAGAGGCAGAGGAGGGCGCACCCACGTTCGCCTTCGTCACCGGGGACATCTCCGACTTCGGCCAAGTGCAGATCGAAGGCATGAAGTCGGTCGTCGAGCCCCTCGGTGGATCGCTGACCGTGTTCGACAGCTCTGATGTGGAGACTCAGAACGCCGACTGCATGGACATCGTCTCGTCCGGCCGCTACAACGGCATCGTCCTCAACCCGCTCAGTGGTCCCGGTTCCATCCCCTGCGTTGATGGGGCGCGCGAGGCCGGTATCCCCGTCGTCGGGCTCGAGACGATCATCGGACCCGATGAGACGCAGACCGCGCCGCAGGTCGACGGTGTCATCGCATCCGTCTCCGCGGGCCTGATCGCCGGAGGCGAGGCCTCGGCCGACCTGCTCGAGGAGGCGTGCGAGGGCAAGGACCCGTGTCGCTACATCCAGATCGTCGGCTCCCAGGCCTATCAGCTCGAGGCCGTCAAGCTCCAGGTCTTCGAGGAGCGATTCGGCGGCGACAGCCGATTCCAGCGGGTGGCACTCGGCGAGGACGGCTACAACCCGGAGGAAGGTCGCCAGGTCGTGCGTGATCTCTTGGCCGCCAATCCCGACGTCGACGTCATCCTCAACTCCACGGACAGCACCGCGGTCCAGGTCGTCGACATGCTCGAAGCCGAAGGCCGGGACGACGTCGTCGTCCTGGGCGACGGTGCAAGCCGGCAGGGCGTCGAGTCGATCAAGGAAGGCGGTGTCTACGGCACCACCGTGCTGGCCCCCTTCACCTGGGGTGAGATCGCCGCCCAGGCACTGGTGGACCACATCAACGGCGATGACGTGATCACCCCAGAAGAGGTCGCCGACGAGATCACGCCGTACGTGCTCACCGAGGGGAACGTCGAGGGCATCGAGGGCCAGTGGGGCTGAGTGTCAGGAACGCCCGAGGTTGATGTACCGGGCGGGTGGACGGGGGGACCCGTCCCCCGCCCCCTTCACGAGAGGAGTGACATGACAGCCATATCCGCGGTCGACGTCTACCGGGATCAGGTCTACCGCACCGTTGACGACACCGGCTTGCACGTCGACGTCTTCGCCCCGGCGATGCAACCGCCCCGCGCCGCAGTGGCGTACTTCCACGGCGGCGGCTGGCAGGTGGGGGAGCGGACCGACTACGAGAGCGATCGCGCGATCCCCTTGGCGGAGCGCGGGTTCGTGGTCGCCTCGTTCCAGTACCGCTTCAGTGATGTCGCGCAGTTCCCCGCGCAACTGGACGACGCCCGGGCCGCGATCGGATGGCTGCGCAGCCAGGCCGCTCGCTACGGCATCCCAGGGGAACGCGTCGGCGCATGGGGAGCCTCCGCAGGGGGGCATCTGGCCGCGCTGCTCGCCCTGGGCAATGCCGAGGCGGGAGAACGCCCTGACGTGGAGGCCGCCGTGTCCTGGTTCGCACCGCACGACCTCTCCAGCCAGACCGCGGGCACGCCCCTCGAGCGGGAGCTCTTCCCGCCGTCCTCGGCCGAGGCCCTGCTGGGTGGGAGTTTCGACGCTTCCGATCCTCGCCATCGGGCGGCCGACCCCATGTCCCTGGTGTCCGGCCAGGCGGCGCCGCTCCTGCTGGTGACCGGCGACCGGGACCGGGTGGTGGACGGGTCGGTGAGCGTGCGGCTGCACGAAGCGCTGGTGCGTGCCCGTGGCGCGTCGTCGCTGCTGGTGATCGGTGGTGCCGGGCACGAGGATCCGCGCATGGACGCGCCGTTCGCGGTAGGCGTCGTCGGGGCCTTCTTCGAGGAGCAACTCGTCTCACACGGCTGACGACCGTGCCGACCGACGGCGCGCCGGCCGTCCGCGTGAAGCGGTCGGTCGGCTCGGTCGCCGGGTGTCCTCAGAGACCGTCAGGCCCTTGCTCCACGAAGGCCGCGGGCCGCGGGAAGGTGCCGATGATCCAGACGGTCGCGTCGCCGTCGACGGGGCGCCACCTGTGCGGGCGGTCGGCCACGAAGGTGGCGTAGTCCCCGGCGTGCAGGATCACCTCCTCGCCGGCGGGACCGATCTCGATCGACCCGTTGCGGACCAGGACGTGTTCGCGGGCACCTACGCCATGGCTCTGGGCGAGCATGCACGTGCCTGCGTGGAAGCGGGCGGAGTCGATGCTCATCACTCCGGCACCGACGACCTGCTTCCGGATGCCGTGCCCGCGCGAGCTGTCATCGACGAGTTCGTCGCCTTCTCCTTCCCGTACCACCTCGATGCTCGCTCGGGTCCGCCGCGCTACGAGCTCTGCCACCGGCACGTCGAAGGTGTCAGCGATCAGAAGCAACGTCTCCAGCGTGGGGTTCGTCCTCGCCTGCTCGATCTTGAACAGCGTCGCCTTGCCCACACCCGACCGATCGCTCAGCTGCGACAGGGACAACCCGTGCGCTTCGCGCAGCGCACGCACGTTGCTCGCCAGGGCGTCGAGGTGGGCTCTCATGGCCACATGATCGCCTTTCGGAGTCGGTGTGGTGGCCGCCCTGCTAGCGGCGCGCCCGCTGCTTGGCCCCCGTGGGGATCGCTCATGCATGCCGGACGAGAGGATGCCGCAGCTGTACGTCCACGTCGTCTACACCCGAACCGCACGCGTGTGCTTGACAGTGATGTTGGTCACTGTAAGACTACGCGCATCCCTCTATAAGAGACGGGCGGTCAGCGCATCGGTGCCCGATCCCGCCTTCCGCTCTCCAACGTCGGTACCCGGAGGTATCCCCATGGCTCCGTCCACGTCGGTTGCGGCGCTGGCCGCCGCCGCCCCCGTCCTGATCGGGCCGGCCACGTGACCCGCGAGATGCCGGCCGAGGCCGTGCAGCACGCCGTGGCCGCGCTCGCCGATGGCGGGATGGTCGTGGTGGTGGACGACCTGGACCGTGAGAACGAGGGCGATCTGATCGTGGCGGGGGAGCTCGTCAGCACCGCCCAGATGGCATTCCTCGTGCGACACACGACCGGGATCGTGTGCGCGCCGATGCCCGCAGAACGTGCTGACGAGTTGCGGCTGCCCTTAATGGTCGAGGACAACACCGACGCCCACGGCACCGCTTTCACTGTGAGCGTCGACGCCATCGGTACGGGGACCGGGGTCTCCGCAGTGGACCGGACGGCCACCGTTCGCGCCCTGGCCGATCCCGGTACGTCCCCGGCGGGCTTGCGCCGCCCCGGACACGTCTTCCCCCTGCGGGCCCGCGAGGGCGGCGTCCTGGTGCGAGCGGGGCACACCGAGGCGGCGGTCGACCTCACCCGCATGGCCGGTCTCTCGGGGGTCGCGGTGATCGGTGAGATCCTCGCCGAGGACGGGAGCATGCGCCGCGGGGCGGACCTGCGGGAGTTCGCCGCTGCCCATGGCCTCCCCATGCTGGCCATCGCCGATCTGGTGCGCCACCGTCGCGCGACCGAACGGCTCGTGGCACCTGTCGCCAGTGCCACCATGCCGTCGGAGTTCGGCGACTTCCGCGCCATCGCGTACCGCAACACGGTGGACGGGACCGAGCACCTCGCGCTGGTGATGGGTGACGTGGCTTCCGCCGGGCGCAGTCCACGCGGCGCCCTGGTGCGGGTGCACTCCGAGTGCCTCACCGGCGACATCCTCGGATCGCTGCGATGTGACTGCGGCAGCCAGCTGGAGCAGGCGCTCCAGGCGATCGCGGCCGAGGGTGTCGGCGCGGTCATCTACCTGCGCGGCCACGAGGGGCGGGGCATCGGCCTCGGTCACAAGATCCGGGCCTATGCCTTGCAGGAGGAGGGGCTCGACACCGTTGAGGCGAACACGGCGCAGGGGCTGCCGGTGGACTCGCGCAGCTACGGCATCGGCGCGCAGATCCTCGCCGACCTGGGGGTCCAGCGGATCCGCCTCATCACGAACAACCCGGCCAAGTACGGAGGGCTGCAGGGCCAGGGCATGGACATCGTCGACCGGGTGACGCTGCCGTCGGTCAGCACCCCGCACAACGTCCGGTATCTCCGGACCAAGCAGGAACGCATGGGGCACCTGCTGCCGGCGGTCGGGTCGCTCCCTGTGGGGTCGGTCAACCCGTCCTGAGCTCCTAACCGCGCCGACGTGACCACGGTGGAGCCGCGGGAGCAGACCGGCCGCGGACGTCGACGGGAGAGCTGGCGCGGCCTCCCGCTGGGACCTCGAGCCGGCTGGCACGTCCGATGTGTGGCTGCACGAGGACATTGCCGCTCCTTGTTCGAGCACACGATGGGAACTACCGTCGGCGGCAGAGGCAGGCAGGTGCTCGCTCGCTGACGTCGAGGAGGCGGGTGGTGACCGACCCCGATTCCTCGGGCCGCGACGTACCGACCGATGCCGGTGCACCCGACGCGACGCCGATCGGGAACGACGCGTCAGTGGAGTTTGCGTTCAACGAGCACCTGGTCGGCGCGATCGCGGCGGGGCGAGGTGTCGACGGACTCGTGACACTGCTCCGGCACCGGCTCGGGACTCCCGTCTCCGTCGTCGACATGCGCGGGAGCATGGTGTCCCAGTCGCCCGCACGCATGTTCTGGCCCGTGGAGACACTCCTCCGATGGCGGCCGGACGCTCCGCACGCCGCCAACCCGTACGTCGTCGTCCCCATCGAGCTGGACGGTGACGTGATAGCCCTCCTGTGCACCTCGGCCGGTGCCCAGCACCTCCCGCTGCTCCGCTTCGCGGCGAGCGTCGCTGCTCTCGAGCTCGGGTGCCTCCAGGCGCTGCTGTCGGGGCGCCGGGAGCTGGTGGCGCAGCTCCTGGAAGACATCCGGCACGGCGCGATCCCCGACCGGGATGCCGTCAGGCGGCTGGCGGGCTTCGGTGTGGACGCGGATTCGGCCAACCACGTGATCCTCGGCCGCGCCGATTGCGCACCGCGGCTCCTGCAGTCCTTCCCGTCGAACCTGCACAGCCTGCTGGCCCAGCGGGGGGACCCGTACCTGCGGACCACCCTCGCCGACGGGCTCGTGCTCGTGGTCCCCGCCGGGGATGAGGTCGACGCCGTGGCCAGCCTGGCCCTCCGCCACCTGAGCCGGCTGGGAGCTCGCGCCCGGGTGGGTGTCAGCGGTTCGCACGCGGGGGTCGGCGGCCTGCGGGTCGCGTTCTTCGAGGCTGC
The DNA here is from genome assembly GCF_026968025.1 of Modestobacter sp. VKM Ac-2978. Lineage (NCBI taxonomy): Bacteria > Bacillati > Actinomycetota > Actinomycetes > Geodermatophilales > Geodermatophilaceae > Modestobacter > Modestobacter sp. VKM Ac-2978. The sequence continues at coordinate 297,330 of NZ_JAPVBP010000007.1, forward strand.
CGACGCGGTGGCCCGCGGCGAAGGTGTCAGCTACCAGAACCGCATGGACCTGGAGACCGCGCTCATGGCTGCGACCCTGGACCGGCCGATGTACGCCCTGGCGGAGAGCGCCCTGCGACCCTTGACCGATTACGACGCGAAGAACGCCGGCCAGCTGGTCGACACGCTCGACGCGTTCCTGTCGCACGACTGCGCCACCGGCCCTGCCGCGGAGGCGCTGTTCATCCACCGCAACACGATGCGCTACCGGCTGGCGTTGATCGAGCGGCTCACGGGGCGGGATCTGAACTCCTTCAGCGACCGGGTGCACTTCTAATTGGCCACGTCACTGCTGCGTCGCAGAGGGCTGCCTTCCTGACCGCGTGGTCGTGGAGCCTGCCCGGTCATGGGTCCGGGACGAGCGCCGACGCCTGCGCCGAAATCGGAGCTCGACAGAGGTTCATCAAGCCGCACTGCCCCTGGCAGAACGGCAAGGTCGAACGACTTAACCCCACCTTGGTCACCGAGTGGCCTGCCGGCAGATCTTGACCACCAACGACCAGCGCGCCGCCGCCCTTGCCCCCTGGCTCGAGCACTAGAGCACTCAGTGCGCGCTGTGTTCGGGTTCCTCCGGCACAGCCCGGCTGAGGCCGAGGCGCTGCAGCCGCTTTGGTCAGCAGCCCGACGGATCGCCGCAGCGCGGCTGCTGGCCGGCCTCACGGCGCCTTCGGGTCGCCAGTCTCAGGGCGTTCTCGCGGGGTGAGCATCTGCGGTGTTGGCGCTGCGATGGTGCGGGCGGCGCACGAGGGGCAATGGCTGGCCGGGGGAGTGGTGGGGGCTGTCGCGCTGGCGGCGGTGATCTGTCCGCTGGCCGACGCGCGGACCTGCCGACGTTCCGAGTTTGCTGCTGATCGGTTCGCCGCCGACCACGGTTGCGCGCTCTAGTTGGCCGACGCTCTCCAAGCGCTGGACCTCGGGTCGGCGACTCCCGCCGGATGGCCGAGGCGGTTGTCAGCGTCCCGCCCGTCCGTCGACTTGCGGATCAACGCACTCTTGACCGCCCGACCGAGAGTCCCGCAGCTCGTACCGTTCCCTGGCTGCTGCAGAGAGGACTTGCCCAGCGCAGGGGAGGAAGTACAGCAACCGGTACAGCAACGCGGTCCGAACGTCGCCGGACGACCGCGGACGTCGAGGGACGCGGTGACGCGCTGACCAGGGAAGACCGGATCAGGGTGAACGGCGGCGGACCCCGCGCAGGAAACTGGGGGTCAAGGGGTCGCAGGTTCAAATCCTGTCAGCCCGACAAGAGAAGTCGCAGGGCAGGGGCCGTTTCCGGGAAATCGGGAACGGCCCCTGCTGCTGTTCCGGGTGGTTTGACCACCATTAGCCGACCCTGAGTTGCTCAGGACGGCGCCCAGGGTGGCCACGGCGTCGCGGGAGACGTGCCCGTAGACGTCGCCGGTGATGGCGATGGAGGAGTGGCCGAGGATCTCGGAGACCACCTTCAGCGGACGCCGTGGCCGAGCATGGCGCTGGCTGCGGAGTGCCGCAGGGGGTGGAGGCCGGCATCGGGCAGGCCGGTTCCGGGAAGGCGGCCGCTGCTCGACCGCGTCCGGGTGAGGAGATCACGCCCGCGGTCATGTCCTTGGTCCTCCCGTACCTCGGGGCTACGGAAGATGGCTCGCGCCTGGTCTCAGCGGCGGGGTGTCCCGAACGGTTGATGTCGCCTGCATGTCGAATTGCCGGCCTGGGTGGTCGCGTTCGGGGGGTGTCCCTATGGGTTGGGTCAAGCCGGTTGAGGCTGGTGGGCGGTGCCGTCGCGGAGCATGGCGAACAGGACGTCGACCCGGCGTCGGGCGAGGCAGATGAGGGCGGCGTTGTGGCGTTTCCCGGTGGCGCGCTTGCGGTTGTAGTAGGCCCGTGAGGTCGGATCGGCCAGGGCGGCGAAGGCGGAGAGGAACAGTGCCCGCTTGAGCTGCTTGTTGCCTCCCTGGGGCGGGTGCTCGCCGCGGGTCGAGGAGCCCGAGCGGCGGGTGACCGGCGCCAGGCCGGCGTAGGCGGCCAGGTGTCCGGAGGTGGGGAAGGTGCTGCCGTCGCCGACTTCGAGCAGGATGCGGGCTGCGGTCCTGACCCCAACGCCGGGCATCGAGGTCAGGACCTTGGCAAGAGGGTGGGCATCGAGGATTCCTTCGACTTCCTCGGCGATCTGCCGCCGCTGGGCAGGCACCTGGGCTAGCGATTGGGCCAGCCGCGGGAGCACTTTCTCCGCGGCCGTGTTGCCGGGAACGACCACCGTCTGCTCGTCGAGTGTGGCCAGCAGGGCGGTGACCAGTTGCTCCCCGGCGCGGGGTGCGGCCTTGCGGGCCACGGTGAGCAGTCGCCGCCTGCCGGCCACGCGGAGTCCGGCGGGCCCGCCGAAGCGGGAGAGCAGTTCCAGTACGACCCTGGTGCTCACTCGAGGACCGAGCACCCGCTTGGCGGCGGGGTGGATCTGGGTGAGCAGCCCGCGGATGCGGTTGCTCAGCCGGGTTTGCCTCTTGAGCCTGGTCGTCGTCGAACCCGATCAGCACCCGGATCTCAGCCAGCACTTCCTCACCGGAATCGACTCGGCTCAGGGTGCGCGGCATGGTCCGGGCGGCCTCGGCGATGACGAAGGCGTCCCGGGCATCGGTCTTGGCTGATCCCGGGTGCAGGTCAGCGATCCGGCGCATCGCCAGCCCGGGCAGGTAGGCGACATGGCAGCCCACGTCCCGGGCGACCGCGATCGGCAACGCCCCGATCGTGGCCGGCTGGTCGACCACCACCAGCACCTCACCGTGGGCCTGTAGCCTGGTGAACAGCTGACGCAGGCGCTGTTCGTCTTGAGGCAGGGCGGCATCGTGCAGCCGCTTCCCGCCGGGGTCCAGCGCCACCGCGTGATGGATGCCCTTGCCGACGTCCAGCCCGCAGAACACCGTGTGGCCGAGCTCGCTCATCGATGTGCCTCCTGCACCGATGCCCGTCCTGGCCAGTCGAGCACTGGATGCCGGCAGCCACGTTACGAAGACCTGCCCGAAGGCAGCCATTTCCCTATCAGCGGTCCACCAGTGCCACCAGGCCCGTACCAACACCCCCCGGATCATCAACGACAGGAGAAGTCAGTCATGCCGGACCAGGTGACCAGGAGCCCCCTCAGCGGGGACGCGGAAACGGTAAGGGGGGGCACTCCAGGAGATTGCCGACTTTCTCGGCGAGCACGTCCCGGACCTCCTCGGGCGTGGGGAAGAAGGACTCCCGTCGGGGATTGGCCTGGTTGAGCCGGCGAGGCGGCGAACGAGTTGTGCAGTTCGTTCTCCAGGGTCACCGCGTCATCGGAGAAGTACAGCCTGTGGATGTCGAACGGGAACGGGACCGATGCGTCGCCCAGCTCCCGGATCCGGTCCAGTGGCTCCAGTCGCCGGGTCATACCGATCTTCATCACCGACTTGCCGAACGCGCCGAGCAGACCACCACGACGCTCGCGATGCTCATTCGCCGGGGCTGACGAGTCCGGTCTCGTATCCGATGACCACGAGCTGGGCGCGGTCGCGCGCGTTCAGTTTGCCGAGGATGCGGCTGACGTGCGTCTTCGCGGTGAGCGGCGACATGTAGAGCGACTCGCCGATCTCGGAGTTGGTCTTGCCACGTGCGACCTCGGCGAGCACTTCCCGCTCGCGCTCGCTCAGGACATCGAGGGGACCCAAGTCCCCCGGCCAGCTGATCGGTCGGCGAACGAGGTCGGCGACCAACCGTTTCGTCATCGCTGGTGAGATGAGGACATCGCCGTCGGCGGCGGCGGCGATCGCCTCGAGGAGGAGTCGCGGCGGGGTGTCCTTGAGCAGGAAACCGGAGGCACCGACTCGGAGCGCCTCGTAGACGTACTCATCGAGCGCGAAGGTGGTGAGCACGAGCACCTTGGTGGCGCGGAGCTGTTCGTCTCCGCAGATCGTTCGCGTCGCCTCGAGCCCGTCCATGCGGGGCATGCGGATGTCCATCAGCACGACGTCGGGGCGTGTCCGCCGGGTCTGGGCGATCGCCTGCGCGCCGTCGCCGGCCTCACCGACGACCTCGATGCCAGGCTCGTTGGCGAGCAGTGCTGCGAACCCGCGACGCACCAACTCCTGGTCGTCGACGATCAGCACGCGGATGTTGCGCGTCGCCGTGGCAGGCGCGTCGGGCCGGGCGGTCATGCCCCCCGCCCGTCGGGCAGTTGGTAGGGCACGAACGCGCGCACCGCGAACCCACCGTCGTCGGCAGGTCCGGCGTGGACCGTGCCACCGAGGAACTCCGCTCGCTCACGGATCGCGAGCAGACCCATGCCGGTGCCCGGCACAGCGGCGCGTGCGGTGGCCGGGGCGTCGTTCGACACCGTGACGTGCACGCCGCCGTCCCCGTGCCGGAGCCGGACGACCGCGGGGACGACGCCGGCGTGGCGGGCGACGTTGACCAGGCACTCGTGCACGATGCGGTGCACCGTCACCACGGTGCTCTCCGCCACCCCCGCAGGATAGTCACCGTCCTCGACCACCTCGACCGCCCTCGAGTGCCCGGCGGCAGCGACAACGACATCGCTGAGGGCGGTGGTTGCCGTCGGTACCGGGCGAAGCGGCACCGACTCGTCGGACCGCAGGAGCCCGAGGAGGGATCTCAGCTCGTCGAGCGATCGTCTGCCCACGTCGTTGATCTCGACGAGCGCAGAGTGAGCGGCGGCCGGATCGCGCTCGAACACATGGGCGGCGATGCCGGACTGGACGGTGATCGCCGACAGCGAATGGGCGACGATGTCATGCAGGTCGTACGCGATGCGAAGGCGTTCCGCCTGGAGCCGCTCGGCGACCTGGCGTTCCACTTCGTCGGCTCGACGCCGCAGGTCGGAGCGACGGGCGTCCGCGGCGGCGATCGGGAGCAGGAGAACGGCTGCGTCGGTGACCCATTCGAACCAGAACGGCTCACCACCGACCTGCGCTCCGGAGCCGGCGACGACGATCGCGACGAGCGATCCGAACCAGATGACAGAACGATCCTCGCTCCGGTACACGAGACGGAACAGCGCCACGGCGAGCAGCGGTAGCAACGCGATCGGGCTGGAGGTCCATGCGAGGGTGACGACGTCCAGCACACCGATCGCCACGACGGTGGCCCGACCGAACCGACCGGCGACGACGAGCAGCACTGCGGCTGCGACCGCGAGCGCGATGCCTGGGAGCTGCCGTCCGGCCACGACGTCCGGATCGGTGACCAACACGCCGATCGACACCGCCAACGCGGCGACGATCACAGCGAGATCTGTGCGACCGGCGCGGTGATCCGTGTGCGTCACGGCACGATCATCGTCGCAACCGATGACGGGCGGGTACTCCGCCGGGAGGTCCCTGCCCCTGGACCGGTCGTCGGCCGCCCGGCCCAGGTGCAGAGACTCTCGCATCAGCGGTCGCCGCGCACCAGCTCGAGCACGGGCGTCCGGGAGACCTGGAACGCGGGCCACGCTGCAGCGACCACGCCGGCTGCGACCGCAATGACGAGCGTCACCGCGAGACGGGTCCAGGGCATGACGACGGATGGGATCTCCGCGCCACCGGTGACGTCGATCAGCGCCCAGCCGAGGCCGGCTGCGACGGCGATGCCGATCGATGCCGCAACGAAAGACAGGAGTGCCACCTCGAGCCGCACGATACGACGCACCTCCCGGCGAGACGCGCCGACCGCTCGCAGCAGCCCGATCTCTCCAGAGCGTTCGTTGATCGCGAGCGCCGTGGTGTTGGCGACTCCGAGGAGCGCGATGAAGCTCGCCAGGATGAGCATCCCGTCGATGAAGTTCCCGAACGCCGCGATCTCGCTCCCGCTGTTGGCGATGTGTTCTTCTCGGGTCTCGAGGAACGACCCGGGCGCATCTCGGACCAGGGCACTCACGTCGTTCTCGGCGTCCGCCGCCGCTCCGTCGGCGAGGTCGACGAACACCAGTGCGTCGAGCAGATGACCGACCGCGGTGTCGAGTGTCGCGGCGTCGACGAAGTACGCCGGCGCTTCGAAACCGCCGGTGCTCCTCGCGACCACAGCGACGATCGGCGCTTCGATGGTCGATCGTTCGAACTGGATCTCCAGGGTCTCGCCAAGCCGCGCCGGGTCGTCACCGACCACGGCCACGCCTCCCGAGCTCAGGTCGGCGAGGTCACCGGCGATCGGGTCGAGGTCGACCATGGTGGGCAGGGCCGTCGGGTCGATGCCGCCGACCGCCTCGGCTGTTCCTGCCACGATCCCTTCGGCGAACGACAGCGCAGTGACCGCGTCGACGTCGGGCAGCGCTGCTATCCGGCCGGCCAGGGTGGGGTCGATCGTCGCGAAGTCGGGGGTCGCCGACGTGACCACCAGGTCCGCCCGCAGTCCCTCACGGACATCGGTCCCGATCCCGCTCGTCAGAGAGCTCGCGAAGATCGCGAAGATCGTCACCATCGCGGTGCCGAGCATGAGCGCGAGCGCTGTCGATGCCGATCGGCGTGGACTCCCAGCCAAGTTGCGCGCTGCGATCGTGCCGCTGACACCGGCGGTGCGGCGGGCAACCGGAGAGCTCCAACGCGCTGTTGCGGTCACGATCGCCGGGCCGCACAGCACGAGCGCCGGGACGATGGCAGCAGCGAGCACGAGCCACACCGGGCTCGAGCGCACCACGGCCAGAGCTCCTCCAGCGATCGCCGCCGCGGCGAGCACGAGTCCGCTGGCAGTCCGCACCGGGCTCACGACCCGGGGTTCCGCCGCGCTCTCGCGCAGCGCCTCGATCGGTGGTGTCGCCGCCGCGCGGCGAGCCGGGATCCATGCCGAGAGGATCGTTGCGCCGATTCCGACGGTCGCGGCGACCGCGATGGAGATCGGGCTCACGATCGACGGCCCGGTGAGCAGGCTGACCCCGGTGAGTCCGACGACCCAGCGCAGCACGCCCACTCCCGCGACCCCACACACGAGGCCGGCGAGCGTGGCGATCGTTCCGACGAACACCGCCTCGATCACCACTCCACCGAGGACCTGGCGTCGTTCCGCACCGATCGCACGCAGCAGTCCTGACTCCCGCCGGCGGCGGGCGACGGTGAGCGCGAACGTGTTGAAGATGATCGTCACGCCGATCAACACCGCGACCACGGCGAAGGCCAGGAGGAACACGGTCAGGAACTGCAGCGGTGACGTCGCGTCGTCCTGCATCGTCGCGATGTAGTCCGGTCCGTCGACGACCTCGGCGTCGGACAGCGCCGACAGTCGGCCGAGCACCTCGGCGCGGTCGGCACCCTCCGCGATGTCGACGAGCACCTCGGTCGGCGCCGCGAGGTCGAGCCAGGCGGGCACCGCTGCGTCGGGGAACAGCACCGTTCGCTGCAGCGGTGCCGTGTCCGCCGAACCGAACGTCGCGACACCGGTGACGGTCGCGTCGTGCATCCCCGTCGCGGTCAAGACCTGTACGACGTCACCCGGGTCCACGCCTGCGTCGCCGGCGAGCGATCGATCGATCACGATCTCTCCGGCCTCGGTCGGTGCTCGCCCGCTCTCGAGCCGGAACGGATTGAGCGTCGGGTCGGCGATCCAGTTGCGGCCGAGGTCGCTCGCCGTGCCGGTTCCGACCGACGATCCGTCGACGACCAGCTTCGCGAAGCCGACCCATTGCGAGGCGGTCTCGTCGACGCCGTCGACCCCAGCCACGCGCTCGGTGATGTCGGGATCCAGTGATCGCTGAACCGACCTGGCAGGATCTCCCGGTCCTCCGCCGGGCTCGCCTAGGGAGACGCCCTGCACCACGGCGTCCGTCCCGGCCATCGCTTCGGAGATGTCGCTGGCCGCTCGGCCGCGCAGCGAGTCCGACAGCACCAGCGTCGCGAGGAGGAACGCCACCGACAGTGTGATCGCCGTGCCCGTGAGCACGAACCGATTCCGCCCCGCGAACACGCTCCGGGCCGCGCTCCGGATCATCTGGCTCATCGGCCCAGGCCCTTCATCACGTCGAGCACCGAATCGGCCGACGGGCGGTCCATCACGTCGTGCACTCCGCCGTCGACGACGAACACGACGTGGTCGGCCCAGGCAGCGGCGTTGGGATCGTGCGTGACCATCACGATCGACTGACGGTGCTCGTCGACCGCTGATCGCAGGTGTCCGAGGATCTGCTGTCCGGACCGGGTGTCGAGGTTGCCGGTGGGCTCGTCGGCGAACACCACCTGTGGCCGAGCGACCAGCGCCCGGGCGACGGCGACGCGCTGTTGCTGGCCGCCCGAGAGCTCCGTCGGCCGATGGTGCATGCGATCACCGAGGCCCAGCATCGACACGACCTGATCGAGCACTCCATCGCTCGGCTGGCGGCCCGACAGGGTCAACGGCAGGAGGATGTTCTCCTTGGCCGTGAGCGTCGCCACGAGGTTGAACTCCTGGAAGACGAACCCGATCCGTTCTCGACGCAGCCGTGTCAACTCACGGTCGTCGAGGGTCGACAGATCCGTGTTGCCCACGAATGCGCGGCCCGACGTCAGTCGATCCAACCCGGCGGCGCAGTGCATCATCGTCGACTTCCCCGAACCCGACGGGCCCATCACAGCCGTGAACTTCCCCGCCGGGAACGCAATGGTGACGTCGTCGAGCGCGACGACGGCCGACTGGCCGGAGCCATATCGTTTGACGGCGCCGACGAGCATGGCCGCAGCGTCATCAGCGTTGGCTGACAGCGGGCTCCGGGACTGCCCATCGACGACTGTGGAATCTGGCTCTGGGGACACGAGACCTCCGAAGAATGGTTGGTGTCCACCACGATGACGGCGGCCGCCGGCCGCCGCGTCCACCCACAGGAGGCGACGCGTACTCGCACGGGAGTACATCCGCGACCGAGCCGTCGACCTCGGTGGCCGACGATTCGGCCGAGGATGACGGCGGTCGCGCTCGACGACCATGTTTCGCGCGACGGCCTCGACGTGATCTGGTCTGAACCGGCCGGTCGCCGTGATCGCGGAGAATCGCGCTTCGCCGTCACGACGCCGTTCACGATTGGGCGGGATCGGGCGCGCCGCTCGGGGTGGCCGTCTTCGAGGCGTCGGGCCGAGCGCCAGAGCCTTGGGCGGGAGTCGCACGGCGTCGAGGGCCATCACACAGTACGGACTTCGGCATTCAGCGACGATGTCGACACCGCGCGGGAGCACCTTCAGGCTCTCGGCTAGCTGCTCGATCGGGATCGAGGGGGCACCAACGGGCGGACCGCGCACAGCAGTGAGACCGCGGTGAAGGCGACCACCCCGATCAGCAGCGGCCGGCGAGGCGCCGACGAACTCGTGCACGTAGGTGGCGACGGTCAGCGGGGGAGTAGGGCCCGGTCCAGCGGGCTGCCCGTGACCGCGCAGGTCGACGCGGAGTGTGCGAGGCGCTCGGCCAGCGGCACCCCGCCCCAGAACGTGCGCTCCTCGGTGAGGCCGTGAACGGTCACCAGCAGGGCGCCGGTACCGGCGACGTCGGGCGGAGGGGGACGGTCAAGGTCACGAGCGGACGCCGGCCGGGCTGGCCCCGAGGTGAACTCCGGGTGCCCCGGGGACGGCGACCGTCTCCGTGTCCCGCCGGTCTGGCGGTCACGGGGCGCGCCACACCCAGTTCGGCCGCTCGTACAGGTCGACCAGTCCGGCAGCCCGCAGGTTGTGCAACGAGGAGTTGGGTGACTCTGGTGTCTCCGTCGAGGTCTCCGCGCTGACCCAGCGGGCACCGGCGTCGACGGCAGCGCCCAGCCGGGCCGCGATGAGTGCCGACTGCGCTCCCTGCCCCCGGTGGCCGGGCAGGGTGCTGGCGCCGAACAACCCGGCCGCGTCGCCGTCGACGACGACGCTCGCGCTGGCCACCAGGTCCCGGCCGTCCCAGGCGGCGAAGCGGTGGACCAACTCGGGGTCGGCAGCTGCGCCCAGCCCCTCGAACACCGGGGGCATGCCGAAGCCGCTGATCAGCACCCGCGCCCACTCGTCGTGCTGGTCCTCGGGCACGGGCCCGATCCTCAGCCGGGTGGCGGCCGGCTGGAAGGTGATCGGATCGGGGACGTGGCGTTGCAGCTTCATCCACGTCGAGCTGTGGACCAACCCGAGCTCCGCGGCGATCTCCGGCCAGTCCTCAGGCAGGGCGGCGGGGGCGATCTGGAGGGTGGCCACGGCCACTCCGCTGCTCCGGTAGAAGGCGCAGATCTCCTGCACGAGCGACCGCGTCACCGGCTCGGTGACGCCGAAGCCCAGGGCCTTGCTCCAGTAGTGGGTCGGGTCGTTGGCCACCGCGACGACCACGCCGCCGCCCAGTCGGGCCGTGCTGATCCCCAGCTGGCGGTGTGCTGCGGGTGAGGCGTCACGGACGAAGGTCTCCATCGCGCGGGCCTCGATCTGCTCGGCGCGGGCCGCGGTCTCCTCGATCACGCGGCACCTCCCGGAAGTCCGTGGTGCTGGGCTGCGCAAGTGGATCGGCGGAGACGCGTTCCGGTCATGGTGATCAGGAGTTCCTCTCGGGGTGGACGTCATCGGACCTCTCGGCGACGAGGTCGAGCCGCCGGGTGGAGCGGTGAGGGCGCGACGGGCGGCGGCTGTCCCGGGCGGGCACACCCGGCCGTCGTCGTGCGTCCGCGGGTCGGGACGGCCGGGCAGCCTGTCAGCCGCGCTCCGTCTTGTCGGCTGCCGGTCAAGACACAATCTGGCCGCGGGTGGAGCGCAGGCGAAGCCCCTGCGCTACCAAGATCAGGTACAGCAGGCTGTACCTCTCGGCAGCCGATCGGTCGCTCATCACAAGCGGAATCGCCCGACCAACATCTCCGGTCAGTACACATGGTGCCCTGACCACGGACGTTCACGGTGTTGGGACCGTGTGTTGGGTGCAGGAGACGCGCCGGCTGTCATGGGCAAGAGTGGTGGTCCTGAAGGGCTGGCCCGCGGGCGTAGTGAGCAATACGGTGGGGAGCCCGTGAACTACGACGTCCTGAGGCCCGTTGTGGTGGGCGCGTTGTCGGCCGTGGTTCGGCTGGTGTTTGCATGCTGTCTGGAGGATGAGTTGTGAGGGTCACTGTCATCGGGGTCTTTGCGGTTGCCGTGGAGCGGCAGCAGGATCTGATCGATGCGATCCATCGCGCCGGCGAGGTCATGCGGAAGAAGTCGGGTTTCCTCGGCTCGACTGTCTACGCTTCTCTGGACGGCGCCAAGGTGGTGAATCAGTCGCATTGGGCCAGCAGTGATGCTCTTGCCGCCGCGCGTGAAGATCCTGAAGGGCTGGCCCTGGCCGAAGCGATGTTCGAGATCGCGAAGCCCGATCCGATCATCTGCGTGGAGCGCGGTGAGCTTCGTCCGAAGTAGTGCCGTGTGACCACGATCTTCGAGGCGCCGAAGGGGCGTAACGGCCCGAACTGCGCCTCGATCGGATTGGCCCAGGACGCGTGAGTCGGGGTGGAGCACAGCTCGACCTCGTGCCGTGCCGCGCACGCCCGGATCCCCTTGTCTCGTCCGGCGCGGAATGATCTCAGCGCGGCCAGGGTGCTCGCCGTGCTCTTGCGCCGGTGCACGACGCCCCAGAGCTGGTCGTCACCGACGCTGTAGCAGCCGTGGAACTGTCGGACGCCGTGCAGCTTCTGGTGGTTCGCGGGCGGCCTCGGGTGCCCAGTCGGAACCGGCCTGCGGACGGATGACAAGAGGCCCGCACTCGTCGAAAGCGGACACCCGTTGCGGGGAGTCGGTGGTCACGTACTCGCCACGGGCCAGTCCGAGTCGGATGCGCGCTGGACAGGCTCCCTCCGCGGACTGCCCCCGGCGTGGGCGTTGGTGCCGTCGGTGGATAACCACGACAGCGCGGAGTCGTCAATACAGCCTGCTGCACCCGTGACTGAGCAGTCAGCTGGATGGAACGAGACATCGGTGTCCGCGCACCATGGACGCATGTTGATCGGTCACGCCGGTTGATGAGCTTCCGCGCCTGACAGGCAAACCGCTTGCCGCTGGATTGTGGAGAAGGGCGACCTGCCCGTTGCAGGAGTGGGTGAGCGAACGCGCGTTCAGCTCGAGCCCCGCGTAATCGTCGGACAGTGCAGCGGACCGTGGCGCGGCGGCTGTGGAACACGAGTGGACCCTGATGTATCGAGACGTGGGGACGACATGCGAATCCTGTTCACCAGCACGCCCGCCTACGGTCACCTCCTGCCGATGATCCCCTTGATGCGGGCGGCTTCGGCGGCGGGTCACGAAACCGCCCTGATGACCCATCGATCGGTCGCTCCACTTGCCGCAGACGTGCGTCTGTTGCCGGCTGGACCGGACTTGGCCACGACCCTGGCTGACGTGTCGCGTCGGACGGGTGCGGAACCTCTCGAGGACCCACTCGTGTCGGCTGTGGAGATCCTCATCGAAACCCGGCTGACCTTGGGAGCGGAAGCGGCGATGAGCGCCGCTGACAGCTTCGCGCCCGACGTCATGATCTGCGACCTGGTGGACTACCTGGGGCAGCTCGCCGCGTCCTCGAGAAAGACCCCGTGGGTGGCGCACGGTGCGTCGCTTCCCATGATCCCGCTCTTGGCCGATCAGTTCGCTCAACGTGCGGCCCGACGCTTCGCCGACTTCGGTGTCGTGCCGAGTGCGCCGATCGCATACCTCGACCCGTGGCCGGATGCTCTGGTGACCGAGGCTGACCGCTACCCAGCTCCTCGGATCCCCGTTCGTCCTCAGCCTCACGGCAGCGGGCCCGGGCACGAGGGGCGGGTACACAGCTCTCACCCTGACGGTGGTGGCGACGTGGTGGACGCGGAGCGCCAGCGCGCAAGGGTGCTGGTGACCCTGGGCACCGTGGTCGACGATGCCGATGTCCTGGTCGCCGTCGTTGCGTCGGCGGCAACCGCAGACGTCGACCTGCGCATCGCAGGTGCCGAGGGGATCGACCTGTCCGGCAGCGACGGTGTGCCAGACCGCTTCGAAGTGGTCGGCTTCGTGCCGATGCACGACCTGCTGCGAGACGTCGATGTCGTCGTCTCCTCAGGTGGCGCCGGAACAGTCCTGTCCGCCCTCAGCGCAGGCGTGCCGCTGGTGCTGCTCCCGCTGGGCCTGGACAAACCGATGAACGCTGAGCGGGTCGCTGTCGCGGGAGCGGGGTTGGTCGCCACCGCACCCGGAGACGTCGGAGCGCTGATCGCCGCAGTGCTCACCGACCCGTCCTACCGGCGAGCCGCTGAGGCAGTAGCCGCCGACATGGCGCAGATGCGCAGCCCGCACGACGCTCTGACCGACCTCATCGATGCCATCTCCTGACGCAGACGTCGCGCACCCGCGAGTACGGCCGACAGCGTCCGCCCAGCGGTGGTGCCGTGCGTGCGCACCGACATCGCGACCCCGGCCACGGGGGTCGTGACGGACAGGACCTCCATCGCCACACCCGCGGCGTCCATGCGGGCCAGGTTGCTCGGATAGGCGGCCCGTTTGGCAGAACCAAGTCGAAGTCCGGGTCAAGATAGTCGCGCCAAAGATCTGATCAGTAGATCGTCGAGATGTGAAGGCCACGGGAACAGTGGAGCAGTCTGGCGTAAGCCCGCCATTCCGTGCAAGGCAACCCAGAGGGCGGTGGCGTCGGTAAAAGGATCCGAACTGTCTGACACACCCGCCTCACTGCACGCATCAAGGGCCTCGACCAGAACGTTGAAGGCCGATCGGCCGACGCGCGCACGTTCCTCCAGCTCGACCTCATCGTCGGTATCCGACACCTCCCAGACGCCACCGAACATCAATCGGTAGCGTTCCGGGAAGTCGCGCGCGAAGTCGAGATAGCCTCGACAGAGGCTGAACAGCCGGTCTACCGGGTCGTCGTCCTGTGCGCCTGCGTGCAGGACGGCGATCAATTCATCGAAGGCCTCAGCGACGACCGCCCGCAATATAGATTCGGGCCTGAACCGAAATGCCGGCCCGCCAGTGCATGAGGGGCTGGTCGACCGGAAGTTCACCGCGACCGCGCCCGACGTCACCTGGCTGACCGACATCACCGAGCACAACACCGCCGAGGGCAAGCTCTACCTCTGCGCGATCAAGGACGTCTGCTCCGGCCGGATCGTCGGCTACTCCATCGACTCGCCGTGAAGGCATCACTGGCGGTGGCCGCACTGCGGAACGCCACCATCCGCAGAGACCCGGTCGGCACCGTGGTCCGCTCCGACCGCGGCAGCCAACTCCAGTCGAACGCCTTGGTCCGCATGATCACGAACAACGGCCTGGTCGGCTCCATGGGCCGAGTCGGTGCCTGCGACGACAACGCAGCCACGGAGTCGTTCTTCGCCCTGCAGCATGAATACGTTCTGGACCAGCAGCGATAGAGCACTCGCGAAGAACTGCGGCTGGCGATCATCACCTGGATCGACCGCACCTACCACCGCCGACGCCGGCAACGCCACCTCGGACGACTCACACTCCCCGAGTACGAGACACTCCACCTCGCCGCTACCGCGGCCTGACCACCACACCCGACGAGTCAACTGAACTCGGGGCCAGTCCCGTCCACCGGGTCTGGTCAGTGTTCTCCATCAAGAACCGCATCAAGGCGGTGGAGTACTTGCTGGAGGGTGGTCGACTGTGTGGCGAAGTTCAGCCGCGCGAACGTCGTGGTGTCCACAGGGGTGTACTGGCTGAAGTCGGTACCTGGGCTCAGTTGCACGCGGGCACGCTGCATGAAGTTCCCGGCTGGATCGGCGGCAACGGCGCTTCGGGCGAAGTCGATCCAAGCCAGGTAGGTCGCCTCGGGCGGCACGAGGTCGATGTCGCCTCGCCGACGGACCCAGTTCTCGACCAGCGCTCGGTTGGCAGTCAACCCGTCCATGACGATCTCGAACCACTCGGCCGACTCACGCCAGGCGGCGACGGCAGCGATGCGGCTCAGCACGCTGGGTGTCCCGAAGTAGTCGAGTGGCGCCTTCGCCAGTGCTTCCGCCATCGGGGTGTGCCCGACGTGGGCGATGGCACACCGCATGCCGGCGAGGTTGAACGCCTTCCCCGGTGACGTCGTGGTGATGGTCAGGTCAGCGATCTCATGGCTGAGGGAGGCGAATGGGGTGTGCGTGTGGGGGGCGTAGGTCAGGTCGGCGTGGATCTCGTCAGCGAACACGGGGATCCGGTGGGTGAGTGCGATGTCTGCGATGCCGAGCAGTTCGTCCTGCCGGAAGGCCCGTCCGGTCGGGTTGTGCGGGTTGACCAGGACCAACAGCCGTGGCCGGTGGTGGGCCACGAGCCGCCGGTGCTCTTCGAGATCCAGGTGCCAGCCATCGGTGGACCGGTGCACCGGCAGCGGCACGATGGTGCGACCTGCCCGGGCGATGGACGCCAGGAAGGGGGGGTAGGCCGGCACATGGAGGGCGATCGCGTCACCCGGCTCGGTCGTGTGCTCGATGGTGACCTGCAGGATCTGGATGAGGTCGCTCATCACCCGGCTCCGGCCCGGAGCTGGTGGCCACCCGAAGCGCGTGAGCATGTGCTCCTCGAAGGCATCGACCACCGGGTCACCTGCGGCCCAGTACGGGTAGCCGAGGTCGCCGCGCTCGATGGTCTCGGTGAGGCGCTCGCGGACGGGGCCCGGGATCCCGATGTCCATGTCGGCGACCCACGCCGGGATGACGTCCTCGGGGACGGCGGTCCACTTGGCGCCATGACCACCGCGCAGGCGAGCCGGGTCGAGCCCCGCGATCTCGGTCACGCGTCCACCCGACCGGCCCGATGCAGGACCAGCAGGTCCCGCAGGATCTCCATCTGCCCGTGGTGCTGGGCGAGCTCCTCGAAGACGTGCTGGAATGCGGCGCCCTGTGTCAGGCTCCGCGCGGGACCCAGGAAGTCCGCGGGCGGCTCCACTGCCAACCGGTCGTGCGGCTGGGCGGTGGCCACATCGCGACGGAACTGTTCCATGACTGGTCCGACGCGGTCCGCCAGTGCGCCGACCTCGCCGCTGGCCTCGAACTCCGCGTCACGGTCGCGGTCGACGGTCCGGCCGTGCACGAAGCCCCCCGCCCAGGTCTCGACCACGGCGAGGCAGTGGCAGAGCAGCGCGTAAGGCGTGTTGGCCCCCTCATGGGCACGCAGGTTGGCCGCGTCGTCCCCCAGCTCGAGGACGATCGTGCGCATGCCCGTCAACGCCCTCTCGGCGAAGTAGAGGTAGTCGTACTCGTCGATCACTCGCGGCCTCCCGTCACCTGTCAGACTGGTGACGAGCTTGAGCCGCGCCGTCGTCACCTGTCAAGATGGTGACGTGGCCTTCGCCTTCGTCAGTGGCAACCCGGCCCTGGACCTGGCTGGGACGCGCAAGTGGCGCAACGACGCCCAGCCGGAAGAGCTGCTGCGCGGGGCGGCCGACCTGCAGCGATGGCTGGTGGAGGTCGCCGACCTCGCCCCGGACCTGCCGGTCGACCACACCGCGTTGGAAGCGGCGCTGGCCCTCCGCGAGGCTGTGTACCGGCTGGCCAGCGACCGCTTGCAGGGTGTGCCCTTCGATCCGTCGGACCTCGCGGTGGTCAACGCGCTGGCTGCGCTGCCCGGCGTGCGGGTGCGGCTCTCTCCCGATCGCGTCGAGCGGGATGGGAGCGCCCAGAACGCCCTCGCCGACGTGGCGCGCTCGGCCATCTCGGTGCTGTCGGACCCGGACGCGTGCCTCAAGGAGTGCGGCCGCGCGTCGTGCACCCGCATCTATCTGGACCGGTCGCGCGGCGCCCGGCGAACCTGGTGCGGCATGGACGAGTGTGGGAACCGCGTGAAAGCGGCTGCTTACCGCGCGCGTAAGCGGGTCGCGGCGGACACTCAGGCGCACGTCACCACCTGACCGGTGCGCTCCCGAGTACCGATCACCGCCGGCGTCGCCTGGGCGTGAGGCGCACGAACTCCCGGCCGTCGTCGGTCGCGGCGCCCTGCGTCAGGAACTGCGCGATGGAGTCGGCCGACACCGCTCTGGGTCAGGGCCTGGATGAGCTCGGGCTTGCCGCCCACACCGGCGTACACGGTGGTCACCGCCACGCCTGCGGCCGCCGCCACCTGCGCCACGCAGGCTGTCCGCGACGGCCGGCCAGGCAGGCGGCCGGGACTCAGGGCCGATCTCGGCCGCTCGGCGCCGGGCGGCCCGCCGGGCCTGGAGCCGGGCTGCGCCGGCGGGCCGTTGGGGGCTGGGAACGCTGGAGCCCTTGAGTGAAGGCACCGCCCAGCGCCAGACCCCGTCGTCCGGCGCCGGGCTGTGCTCAGCCCTGCGGGATGGACGCGCTCGTCGACGCCCTCTCGCCGACCAGCGTGGCGATGACGTCCGCGGGGGTGGGGGTGCGGGCGATCTCGGCGGCGAGGTCGCGGGCCGCAGCGGCGAACGACGGGTCCTCCAGTACCCGCCGGGTCGCCGCCCCGGCCTCCCGCGGGTCGTGGACCACCACCGCTGAGCCGGCGGCCTCGGTGCGCGCAGCGTTGAGCGGCTGGTCGGCTCCCTGGGGCAGCACGACCAGCGGGATGCCCCGGCTGAGCGCGCCGAGCACGGTGCCCGAGCCGCCCGCGCAGAGGACCACGTCGACGTCCAGCAGTTCGGCGAGGGGTGCGAACGGCCGGTAGTCCACACCCGGGGTGTCCGGCGCCGCCAGGCCGGTGACCCCGAGCGTGGCGACCACGTCGACGTCCGCGTCGTCCAGCGAGCCGACGATGGTGGCCAGCAGGTCCGGGTCGGTGAAGACCGTGCCCAGGGTGACCAGCACCCGGCGGCGCCCCCGGGTGCCGGGCTCGGCGGCCGTGGAGGACCCCGGTCGCTGGTGGGCCTCGGCGCGCACGAGCAGGTGCCGTGCGGGGGAGGTGAAGCCCGGGGTCTGCAGCGCGGCGGGCACCGGGTCGATGTAGGACGACGGGGGAGTGGAGGCCAGGCCCCGGCCGGCGTAGCGCTCGGCGGCCAGCGCGACCATCGGCGCGGTGAACTCCGGCGGCACCGCCGGGCCCAGGGCGAGCACGTGCCACGGCACGCCGAGGGTACTGGCGACCAGCGGGCCGACGAAGTCGGTGGCCTCGCAGATCATCAGGTCCGGCGCCCAGTCCCGGGCGACCGCGACGGCCTCATCGGCGGTCAGGTCGACCCGGACGCCGACGAAGAACTCCGCGACCGCCTCGGGCTGGGGATCGGCCGCGGCGTCGGCGACGCCGGTGCGCCGGCCGACCTCGGCGAAGAGCACGTCCGGCATCGGGCCGGCCGGCAGCACCTGCACGCCCGGCAGGTCGGCGGCCAGGGGCGGGGCCATGCCGCCGCTGGTCAGCAGGGCCACGTCGTGGCCGGCCGCGAGCGCGGCCCGGGCCAGTGGTGCGAAGGGGAGGAGGTGCCCGAACGCCGGGACACCGCTCAACAGGATGCGCATGGGGGCCTTCCGATCATCTGGTGGTTGGGGGATGGGCGATCTCGGTGCATCAATCGGGTGTCAGAGCGCGCTGAGTGAGAGCCCCGCTGTGGGACTCGCGATGGAGCCGCTGCATGGTCTGGTCCAGGGCGCTCGCGCTGCGGGCTGCTTCGAAGAGCTCTTCCCGCAGGGCGATCGGCACGTGTCGATGCCACTTGTAGAAGATCTTGTGCTCGAGGCTGGCCCAGAAGTCCATGGCCACGGTGCGTAGCTGGAGCTCGACTCGGGCGGTGGCAACCCGGTCGGACATGTGAACGGGTGTGTCGACGATCAGGTGCAGGCTCCGGTAGCCGTTGGGCTTCGGGTCGGCGATGTAGTCCTTGGCGATGACCAGGTCGACGTCGGGCTGGCTCAGCAGCATCTCTGCGACGGTGTAGACGTCGGACACGAAGCTGCACACGACTCGGATGCCGGCTATGTCGTGGATGGAGTCCTGGACGCTGGCCGTGGTGAGCGGGACGCCCTTCCGCTGCGCCTTGGCGGTGAGACTCTCGATGGTCTTCACCCGCGAGGCGATGTGCTCGATGGGTGACTCGCCGTTGATCAACCGCATCTCCTCCTGGAGGATCTTGACCTTCGTCAACATCTCCAGGAGCCCGAACTCATAGACCATGAGGAACCGGCGCAGGCTCGCACCGGGCTCCCAGGGGCCCGTTGCCATCGTGGGACCTTCTCGGCCGGTCGACGGTTGATGCTGCCCGGCGATCACGTCGATCACGTCATCGCCTCGTCATCGGTGATGCGGTGCCCGCCGGGGCGTGCGTCGCGCAGGAAGCGCCGACCGGCACGAGGACGGCAGGTGGGTGGGCCGCGAGCGCGGCACTCGCCAGGTTGCGTGGCCCGGTGTCCCGTTGATCGTCGGCGTCGCGGTGCCGTGCCGTTCCGAGCACCTGCGGCGCCTCATCCGGCGAGGGGGCCTGGAGCTCGAGCTCAAGCGGTGTGTCTGAGTTCCGTGGGGCTGCCGCGACGATCGCTCGCTGGGGCCGGCGGCGGTGGCGGACCAGCTCGGTGAGCGCAGCGATGCCCAGGGCGATGGCCACGCCGAGGACTACGGCAGGGAGTGGGTCCTCCGCGAAGGCAGCACCGCCGATGGCCCCGATCGCCGTGCAGTACGCGGCCCAGGACAGGGCCGCGACGGCATCCCATCGGGAGAAGTCGGCCAATGGGTGCCGCAGAGCGCCCATGCCCAGGGTGACTGCCGTACGCCCCCCGGGGATGTACCGGGCCACGACCAGGGCCATGCCGCGCCGCTCGGCGAGAAGAGAGTCCGCTCGGCTCAGCGTCCGAGCCTGCCAGCCGGCAGGGTCCCGCTCGGCGGTCCACCTGCTCATCAGGCGACCGATCAGGTAGGACAGGTGGTCGCCGGCCAGCGCGCCGGCGGCCGCGCTGGCGATCACGAGCAGCATGTCGCTGCCAGAGGCGGCGAAGACCCCGGCGGTGATGACCACCGTCTCACTTGGGGCCAGCGGGATGAGCGCATCCGCCAAGGCCACCAGGGCGATGAGCAGGTACACCCACGGTGAGGACATGAGCGAGCTCACGGCGTCCAGCAGGCTGTCAATCACAATCGGCGTCCTCGTGGCAGAAGGGGCTGCGGTGTCGGGACTGCGCTCAGGGCAGGCTGACCGCCCCCTCGGAGAAGACGGTCGATCTGCTCAGCGGCAGGGTCAGTGCTGTCCCGATCGGGTCGAGGCAGGCCTGCGGGGGTGGGGTGCGTGGGTTCAGACCGAGTGGCGCGTGCGCGCTACTGCGGCGGCGGTTGACCGCCGAGCTCCCTGAATCGGGAGCCCCCAAGCCCATCAAGATGCACATCGTGGTGGATTTCTGACCTCGTTGGGCCGAGGAAGCCGGTGACGATCCCTGGTCGGACGGTGAGGGTGAGGTCATCGACGACGGTGGTTGGGCCACACCTCTTGGTCAGACCGTGCAACTCGCTCATGGCGTCCTCCTGAGACCGTCCGGTGGTGGGGTCCGGCTGGTGAGGAGGAGCTTTGTCGCTCCTGGGTGAGGTGTCGTCATTCGTGTGCAGGCTGTGCGTACTGCGGGCGGAGTAGATCAAGTCCTGTGGCCGGATGGGACGACGACGGGGCTTGCAGGGCGTCCAACCCGGTGGAGCTTGACCTGCACTCACGACAGGGATCGCGTGTCTGTTGTCTGTGGCGTCGTCCGTACGCAGTAGGCCGGATGACGACGACACGGCCCGGCAGCCCTCTGCTTCCGGCATGCCGGTCGCCTGCTCCCGAGTCGGCGGGTGCAGCACGACCGTGTCGGTTGCCGCGATGCAAGGCACGCGGTGGTGGCGGTTCCAAGGTCACCTGAGCACAGCTTCTGGCGGCCCCGCTTCTCGGTAGTCCTCGTCCCCGACACCGAGCAGAGGTTGCAGTCGTGACCGTCATCGACTCGCTGGCCGAGGACGATGCCGGT
The DNA here is from genome assembly GCF_026968025.1 of Modestobacter sp. VKM Ac-2978. NCBI lineage: Bacteria > Bacillati > Actinomycetota > Actinomycetes > Geodermatophilales > Geodermatophilaceae > Modestobacter > Modestobacter sp. VKM Ac-2978. Next base: position 318,136 of record NZ_JAPVBP010000007.1, read on the forward strand.
CTGACGTTGTCCTGGAACAACCAGTCCGCGGCCGTGCAGGACGCCTTCTACGTCTACATCGTCTCGGCGATCGGCGAGCGGTTGGTGGTCACCGACGGAGCGGTGCACAAGCACATCCGCAGCATCTTCGCCGAGCTCGACCTGCCTCCCGACGACAGCGCCGACCGCCGCGTCACCGCAGTCCGGCGCTACCTCGACACGTCCGGCTGGGCGCCGCCCCCTCCCGGGGAGGGGGCGGCGCCCGTCAGTTGCAGATCGCAGCGTCGACGGCGTCCTCGACGTCGACGACGCCCTGGAGATCGGTGGGCAGGGCGGTGACGGTGATGACGGCGCCGCGGCCGTCGGTGGCCACCGCGCTGCGGGTCTCGTAGCCGGGGATGTCGCCGCCATGGGTCCAGGCGGTGCCACCGCAGCTGAGGGTGAAGGTCTGCAGCCCCAGTCCGTAGGACTCCTGGGTGCGCGGGGTGGCCGACGGTGCCGGGACGGTGGTCTGCATCTCGGCCAGCAGCTCGGGGCTCAGCAGCTCGCCGTCGACCAGGGCGGTGAAGAAGCCGAGCAGGTCGCGGGGCGTGGAGACCAGCTGGCCACCGGCCCAGCCGGAGGAGGGGTCCTGCACGGTCACGTCGGTGTACTGCTCCTCGGGCGTGGTCCGGTAGTAGCCGTGCGGGTGATCGGCGCGCAGCTCCTGCTCGCCCTCGTGCGGCCAGTAGGTGTCGGTCAGCCCGAGCGGCTCGGTGACCCGGGTGGTGATCTCCTCAGCGATCGGCCGGCCGGTGACCTCCTGGACGAGCAGCCCGGCCAGGACGTAGTTGGTGTTGCTGTACTCCCAGCTGGTTCCGGGGGCGAACAGCGCCGGGCGGGGGAGCGCCACGTCGAGCAGCTGGTGCGGCTCCATGAAGCGGTGCTGGAGGGCGAGGTAATCGGTGAACAGGACGTCGTCGTAGTCGGGCAGGCCGCTGGTGTGCTGCAGCAGCTGGCGCACGGTGATCTCCCGGCCGTCGCCGCCCTCGCCGCGGACCAGGCCCGGTAGGTAGGTCTCGACCGGTGCGTCCAGGTCGACCAGGCCCTCGCCGACCAGCTGCAGGACGACGACGGCGGTGAAGGTCTTGGTGTTGCTGGCGATCCGCACCTCCCCGTTCACCGGAACGGGCTCCCCGGTCGCCAGGTCACCGACGCCGGCGGTGTAGTCGCGCAGGCCGTGCTGGTCCTGCACCGCGGCGAGGACCCCGGGGAACCCGCTGTCGGTGACCAGGGCGTCCAGCTCGGTCTGGACGGCGTCGGGCTGGTGCGGACGGTGGGCATCGGTGGTCTCGGCGGGCGTGCTGGCATCGGCGGGCGTGTTGACACCGCTGACGCCGAGGCCGGTGGCGGCGGCAGCGGTGAGCAGGAGGGCTCCCCACGTGCGGCGGGGAGACGAGGTGCGGAGGGAGACGGTCACGGGCTTGCTCCTCACAGGGCGGTTGAGTTGCGGGCTTCCCCAGCCTGTCCGCGTCCATCGGGCGGGTCGATGCTGCTGACGTGACAGCCGGAGGTAGCGCAGGCTGTACCGGCCCGTGAAGGCCGTGCAGGCCATGGCGCATCGGGCGAGCCGGTGGTGGCTGGCCGGTGGTGCCTGCGCCGTACCCGGTCGTAGGGTCCAGCGTCCGGTGCGTGCGGTAGAGCTGCTCGTCCTACTGATGCTGGAGATCTGTGACCCTTTGCCCCCGCTGGGCGCTTCTCACGCCGGCACCATCCACGACGAGATGGCCGCTTTAATCATCGTGGGCGCTGACAGCGGACTGACGGCCTTGGCGGTCCGTCTCTCGGGACGGTTGAGCAGTACCTGGCCTTTTGATCGTCGTCCTGGACTCCGCCACCGTGGCGGTGCTGCCACCGCGCCCACGACGCGGTGCAGCGGACCGTCACCGAGGACTTGCTCGACCTCCCACCCGCCGCGGGTCAGGCTGGCCCGGTCGCACCGTCCGATACAGCGCCGCAGGCGCGCGTCGCCGCGGGCATGCTGGAGCGACGGTGCTCCTTCTCCTGTCCGAGGGTGGGTAGGGGAGTGCTGTCATCCCCGGTAGGTCGTCGGCTATCGCGCGATGGCTACCGCGCGATGAGGCGAAGTCTCGGCGTCGAGGTTCGGTACGGAAGGAAGCGCCTCCGCGAATCAGGGCGCCCTAGCCGTCGTGACCCGGCGAATGCTCGAGGCCTCGACGTCGCGCCAGCCCTTCCTGGTAGGCGATGACGACCAGCTGGGCCCGGTCGCGGGCGCCCAGCTTCATCATCGCCCGGTGTACGTGGGTGCGGACGGTCAGCGGGCTGACGATCAGCCGGTCGGCGATCTGCTGGTTGGACAGGCCGTGCGCGGCTAGTTCGGTGATCTCGCGCTCGCGGTCGGTCAACGTGGGCAGCAGTCCGCGCGGGAGGTCGCCGATGCCATCGGGGCTGGAGAGGAAGCGGTCGATCAGGACGCGCGTGGCGGCGGGGGAGAGGAGGGCGTCTCCAGCTACGACGGTCCGGATTCCGTCGAGCAGGCCGGCGGGGGTGACGTCCTTGCCGAGGAAGCCGCTCGCTCCGGCTTTCAGCGCGCGGGCGACGTGCTCGTCGGACTCGAAGGTGGTCAGGATGAGCACCCGCGTGCCCGTCAGGTCGGGGGCGGAGCAGATCTGCCGGGTGGCGGCGAGCCCGTCCAGGACCGGCATCCGGATGTCCATCAGGACCAGGTCCGGATGGTGCCGCCGGGCGAGGTCGACCGCTTCTTCGCCGTTCGCGGCCTCGGCGACGACCGTCATGTCGTCCTCGGCGTCGATCAGCATGCGGAACGTCGAGCGCAGCAGCGCCTGGTCGTCGGCCAGCAGCACTCGGATCATCGGGGTCCCTCCCAGGGCGTCAGCGGGACGGCGAGGGTGACGGCGTACCGGTCGGATCCGATCGGGCCGGCCTCCACCGTGCCGTCCAGCGCGAGTGCGCGCTCGCGCATCCCGATCAGCCCGTAGCCCGCTCCCGCCGGTCCGGGCCGGACGCCGGTGTTCACCACCAGGACGCTGAAGGTGTTCTCGGTGCGGCTCACGGTGATCGTCACGGACGGCTCGACCGCGTGCTTGGTGACGTTGGTCAGCGCCTCCTGGACGACCCGGTACGCGGTGACGTCGACCAGCCGGGGCAGGCACTCCAGCGACCCCTCGCGGTGCACCGTGACCTCGATCCCGGCCGCCCGGCAGGGCTCGACCAGCTCGTCGAGCTGGTCGAGCCCTGGTGCCGGCACGGTGTCGGCCGGGGGGTCGTCGTC